>CAWCXG010000002.1:0-168934 GCA_963799465.1 uncultured Phycisphaeraceae bacterium
GTTGGTACACCAGGGTGAAGACATTTACCGCCCGCCCGGGTCGGCGTGCGAATAATTAAGCCGTGACCTGACCGTGTGGCCCCGCGAAGCAATTCCAACCCCTTGTACGGGAGCTGTGACATGGACGTCCGACCCCTCGGTGGTCTGCTGCGCTATCTTGAGGCGGTGCCCGATCCACGACGCTTCAACGTGACCTACACGCTGCCTGAATTGCTGACCTGCACGCTCATGGCGGTGCTCTGTCGGCACGACGATTACGAGGAGATCGCCTGGTGGGTCGAATCCCGCCACGATTGGCTGGTCGAGGTGCTGGGGATGCCGGCCGACCGGACGCCGTGCCGCAAGACTTTCGAGCGACTGTTTCGACGGCTCGATCCCAAGGCGTTGCAGCGGTGCTTCATCGAACTGACCCAACGCGTGGCCGATCAGTCCAACGGCCGGTTGGTCGCCATCGACGGCAAGACGTTGCGGGGGGCGTTCGACCACGCCCACCGCAAGCTGCCCATCCACCTCGTGCATGCCTGGGACCGGGCCAACGGCCTGATGCTTGGGCAGGTGGCGGTCGAGGAAAAGTCCAACGAGATCACCGCTGTGCCGGCGTTGCTTGAGTTGCTGGATGTGAAGGACGCGGTGGTGAGCATGGACGCGATGCACTGCCAGAAGGACACCGCGGCGGCGGTTCGCAAGGCCGGGGCGGACTACCTGCTCGCGGTCAAGAAGAACCAGAAGACCTTGCGCGAAGACCTCACGCTGTTCTTCGACGACGCGATCGCCCCGGAAGGTCAACGCGATGAGCACCTGCTCACTTACACCATGGAGCCCGACAACGGCCACGGGCGACTCGACGAGCGAACCGTCTGGGCCTCGGGCAACCTGAACTGGCTGCGTCGCCGGCACCCCGGTTGGAAAGACCTCAAGGGCATCGTCTGCGTCGAGGGCAAGCGTCTCGACTTCGCCACCGGCAAGCAAAGCACCCAACGCCGGCTCTACCTCACCAGCCTCGACCCTCGCCAGGTCGGAGCCGAGCGGCTCGCCGATCTGATCCGGGGGCACTGGAGCATCGAGAACCACCTGCACTGGTGCCTCGACGTGAGCTTCGGCGACGACGCCGCACGGGTCCGCAAAGATCACGGCCCCGAAAACCTCGCGATGCTCAAACGCCTGACCCTGGGCTTGGTCAAACGCTCGACGCCCAAAGCCTCGACCCCCGCCAAAGCCAGGCGAGCCAGCCTCAAGGTCCGACGGGCCGTATGCAGTTGGAACAACGACTACCTTATCCAAACCCTCACCGGAGGCGACCGATTGTAAATGTCTTCACCCTCAGGGCCACCGCATATGACTACCCCGCGATGACGCGTAGAAGGAACTGGTGGTTCCAGCCGGCGATCTTGCGTCGGCCCTTGATGCTTTTTCGCTTGGTGAGGTGGTCAGCGTTGTTGAGCAGGTTTAAGGCCATGCGGCGTAGTCGGCTGAGGTTTTCGGGGCCGTGGGCTTTGCGAACGCGGCTGTCGTCTTCGTGGAAGCTCACGTCGAGGACGTGGTGCAGGCGATTCTCGATGCCCCAGTGACTTCGGACGGCGTGGCCGAGGTGCTCGGCGTCAGGAGCGAGTGACGTGATGTAGTAGCGACGCTCGATCGTGGGTTCCTGCCCGATGACCTCACGCGTGGCCTCGACACACACCACGCTCCACAGGCCCGGCCACTGGTCTTTGACCTTGAGCCAGTCGAGCTGATCGGTCACCCAGACGCGCCGCGTCTCGATCCGGCCATGTTCGCCCTCGGTCTGCTCGTGGCGGTCGTGCCAGGTGCCCTTGAAGTTCATCCGGATCATGTCGTCGAGCTCGGCCTTGACCCGGCGGTGCAGCGTCTGCTGATTCGCCTTCACCGCCAGCACGTAGTGGCCTCCGGCGTCGATGACCTGCTCGGCGATGTCCTTCTGGCAACCGATCGCGTCGATGCTCACCGTGGCTCCCTTGAGGTCGATCAGGCCCAGCAATTGCTTGATGCCTTCGATCTCCTGGCCCTTGCCGGCGGTCTTGAGCTGGCCGAGCACTTCGCCGTTGTCGGTGGCGAAGGCGCTGACCAGGTGAGCCATGCCACTCTTGTCCCAGCCGTGCTCGAACGACCGGCGAATGCTCTTGCCATCGACGGCGACGAGTCGGCCCGCCGACTGCTCGACCACCGCGTTCATCCAATTCATGAAGCAACGCTCGAAGGCTTCTGGATCGAGCCGACTGAACACCCGGCGGAAGGTGTCGGCCCCTGGTGTGCGTGGCTCGCCGGTGTCGCGATGCCTCGGCAGGTCGAGGAACGTCGCAAACCAGTCGGCTTTGACCCGGCCGAAGTCTTGCAGATCGTCCCAGCCGTCGGCGTCGCAGATCATGCCGCACAGGGCGATGACCAGCAGATCGATCAAGCGGAAGGTGGAATTGTCGGCTCGCGGATCGGGCAGCGAGGTGAAGAAGCGCAAGGGACCACTGTGGGCAAGGTCGGCCATGACCAAACTCCGGGCAAGAGGGCTAAAATATCCTGCGAGCTCGCGACCAGCCCCCTTCTTACCCGAACCACCGCCAGAGCGCAATCCGTAACACGCGCCGTACTCGATCCGGGCGGTCAAATGCGCCGGCCTTGTCTTCACCCTGAACGATCCGCTCAAGCGTTTGACAAGCCTGCCAGCAGTGTTTATGCTTGCCGATCCAAGATTGCGGGGTAGAGCAGTCTGGTAGCTCGTCGGGCTCATAACCCGGAGGTCGCAGGTTCGAATCCTGCCCCCGCTATTATAAGGCCGGTTGCAAACCGAACCGGCCCACCAGTTAACGCAGAACGCCGCCGAGAGACCTCGGTGGCGTTTTCGCTTCCTACGAAGGGTGTTGCGGAACTCACCGCCTCCCGCAGGTGTCTCTGATCGTGCCGTGGAGATAACCACTCGATCCGCTGGCGCGGCCATTTCGGCCCGAACTGCCCCAAAGTCTCTCGTTGTCTCTCCCCAACCCCGGCCGGGCTTATGAGGGGGTAATCTCTGCATAGCGCGTCGAATCAGGACGGTTAAGGCCGATGGGCGATGCTAACCCTCTTCATCGCCATCACTATCACGCTCGAAAAGGCTTCCAGTGTCGTGAAGCGGACGTCGATCTTGCGTTAAAACTCTACTTCGCAAAAGGTTGAGCGTTTCAGACTTAAGGACGGGGATGCGGCCAGCATCCATATGGCGATTCAAATCATTGGTGATGAATGCCTCAAGGTTATCAGCAGATAATTGAGGATTGATTTCTTCGGCCTTGGCGGGAATCAACCTAAGTAGGCCGTCGAGAATAGCGGGCGTGCCCGACAAACGGCTTTTCATCTGTCGAATCTCCTCTTTAGTCCAGCCGTTTGCAACCTCTGGGCACCGATCAATCACGTCCTCCCAAACGGGCCACGATTTACGACCCTTCTTCCATTGATAATCGCATGGGATCTTGATCGCATCGATAGGTACCACCGGCTCATCTCCGCTTTGGATTGAGCGCCATCGAGTCGGAAAGGACATACGTTTGTAGGGTACATTTTGCATCCAAGCTAACGGCTTCTTTGCGACCTCAAGATCGGGCGGACTGAGGTCTGCGTTCGAAACCAGCGAATCGCCGAGGTGCGTTTGGGCGAAGTGACTTCTAGGTGCTACGGACATTCAGGTACACCCCGCGAGGCCGGCGGCGAGCCAGAGGAAGGCGGCGAAGTTGGCGGCTTTCTTCTCGTAGCGGGTGGTAACCCGGCGGCAGTCTTTGATCCGCCGGAAGAACCGCTCGATCACGTTGCGATTCTTATACCGCTTGCGGTCGTAACGCTTCTTGCGTTTTTTGCGTGGGGTTGGGTTTGATGCAGGCCTTGGCCTTCATCTTGCGGATGGCCTTGCGGATCGCGTCGCTGTCGTAAGCCGCGTCGGCGAGCACATGATCGGTACGCAGTCCTTCGAGCAACGTTTCGGCTTGCGGGGCGTCACCGCGCCCCCGGAAGTGGCCCGGCGGTGAGCACCAGGCGACGCAGCCGACCGTCGCCCCCGGAAGTATCGACCGCGGCATGCAACTTGGTGGTCAGTCCGCCACGTGAGCGGCCGAGGCACCGCCGCGTGTCGGCGTCCTCTTTTTTTCTTCGGGCAACCTGCGCCCGGTCGAGGCCGTGGGGTGGGCCTTGATACTGGTCGAATCGAGTTGCAATTCTTCGACCGCCTCGGCCAACTCGCCGTCGCCCAGCGCCTTGGCCACACGTTCCCACACGCCCTTGGCGCACCAGCGGTCGAATCGCTTCCAAACGCTGTTGGGCTTGCCGAAGCGGGGCGGCAGGTCTTCCCACGCGATGCCGGTCTTGAGTTGATAGATCACCGCGTTCACGCACAGCCGATTGTCGGCGGCGGTGCGGCCGGGGTCGGTGGCTTTGCCCGGCAGGTGGTCGCGGAGACGTTCCCATGGCTCATCGGTGAGTTCGTGGCGGCGTCGCATGAGGGCCCTCCATGGCCAAAATAAGCAGATCGACACATCAGCTCAGCGACGTTGAATGTCCGTAGCACCTAGCGTGCGGCCCAGACCATGCCGCGGGTGACGACTTCCAGAGCTTCGGGGACGTCAAAGTCCTTATACGTATGTCCCCAGCAGGCACCGAAGACGCGGCCGTCGCCCCAGGACTTCGTCCAGGCATAGGGCAATACCGAGCCGACGCGATACTTTCGACCGTAGTGCTCGCTGGTGTCTTTAAAGTTGAACTGCGTGTCGCACAGCACATGGTTCGCGGGGTCGTGGTGACAGTAGTACTGTTCGGTATTAGGCAGCGTGAAGTCGTCCAGGCCTCGGGTGATATCGTGATCAGCATCCGCGATGCGAACCTTGTAGGTCGGTTCGCAATTACCGGGGTGGCTGACCCACTGCGCTCCGGTCATCCACTGATACTCAGTGTTGTTGCGGAAGCTGTCGATCATCCCGCCGTGGAAGCCGGCCAGCCCAGCACCGCCGAAGACTGCCTTATCCAGGCCTTGCCACTGTTCTTTGCTGATCTGCCCCATGGTCCAGATCGGGACGATGAGATCGACCTGACCCATCAGACTTTCGTCGGTATACGCATCGAGCGTGTCTTTGACGGTCACCGTGAAGCCCTGCTCTCTGAGCTGGCTTTCCATGACATCGGCGGACTGCTTGGGGGTGTGGCCGTCCCAGCCACCCCAGACGATCAGTGCGTGTTTGGCAGGCATGGCCGAGACTTTAACGCATTACGTGACCGGTGGCAGGCCGTGGATCGTTGAAAGCGAATTCGACGGCAAGGGGGTGGTTTACGCTTCGCCGCGGTCTTCGGCAAGCTCGTCGCTGAGTGTCTTGCCCCACTGGGGAGCGCCATCTCTATGGGCTGCCTTGGCGAGCATGTGTGAGCCGACGGGGGTTGCGACGAAGGCGAAGACCAGCGTGAGCACAGCTTTGGTAAACACGCCAAAGGTGCCGACATGGAGTACCGCCGCGATGAGCAAACCAAGCAACCCCAGGGTTGTACATTTGGACGCAGCATGGATGCGGTTATACACGTCGGGGAAACGAAGCAGCCCCAGTACGCCGACCATCATGAAAAATAAGCCAAAGGCCATGCTGACCAAAGCCACGGCTTCGACGATCCAGTTCATGAGGGCTGCTCGGTGGGTGGCGGGGGAGACGCAGGCGCGGGGGTGTCTGCGGGGTCGGGGCTGAACTTGCGGCGGGCACCGATGTACTGAGAAAAGGCGACCGTGCTCGCGAAGCCAATCACCGCAACCACCAAGGCAGCGTCGAAAAACAAGTCATTCTCGAGAATCATCGTGAACAAAATCACGATGCCCGCCACCAGAATGGCGATGGTGTCGCCCGCCAGCACACGATCTGCGAGGTGCGGGCCTTTGAAGATGCGGTAGCAGCACCCGACGATGCCGAGCAGCAGGATCGCCAAGCCAATCGGCGCAGCCCAGGTGCTGATAAAGATGCCGATGGCGGTCATCTCCTGCTGGGGCATGACCGACGGGTCGCCTGCGGCAGGTGCCGCGGCGAGGATGGCGTGGACAAGTTGCAATGCAGTGTCGGTCGGCATCATGGCTTGAACACCTCCATGAGCCGATCGCGGAGCTCGTCAAGTTGCTTCACCGCCGCGTCACGGTCGTAGGCATACATCGCGTGGATATAGAGCGTCTCGCCGTCGTCGGCGATGTCAGCCGACAGCGTGCCGGGGGTCAGCGTGATCGCGCTGGCAAGTGTGGTGACCTGAACTGGAGAGAGGTCCGAGACGTCGTAGCGAATCAGCCGGGGCTTCATGCTCAGGCCGGGGGTGATGATTTCGCGGGCCACTTCGAGATTCGCTTTGACCAGGATGTAAAGGAAGTAACCCAGGAACCGGATCCGACTCCATACCGCCGGCAGATAACCGCGTGTGCCGACCCCAATCCCCACGAGATGTGTGATGAGCGCTCCCACCACGAACCCAAGCAAAAGCTGAAGAAAGCTTGCTTGTTCGTTGAGCACCAGCCACAGGCCGGTGAGTGTCAAGTTGAGTAGCAAGAGGTAGAGCATCATCAATGGCTACCTTCCTGGTGGGGGGCAGCTGTCGAGTGTGGATTGGCATCCGCGGCAGCATTGGCAGCTGCGATGCCTGGACCGGCCTCGGGCGTCATGAGGACCGGCTCTGCCAAACCCGCCAACGCCGCATCACCCAGCACCGCTCGGATGTAAGGCTGACGGTCCATCACCTGGTCTCCCGCATTAAACGCCACCCGATACACCATTTCCGCCCCGAAGCCCAGGAACAACGCCAGACCCACCAGCATCGTGATCCCAGCGTATGCCGTCCCCGAAGAACGTTTGACCGCCGCCGCATGCTGCACCGTTGGGGCGCGATCAGGGTTCCAAAAGCCGTAGCTCCAGATTTTGAGCATCGACAACAGCGTGATTCCCCCGGTGATCAGCCCCACGACCGACAGCCACCACAAGTCCGACCAGCCGGACCGGATAATGACCAGCTTGCCAAAGAAACCCGACAATGGCGGAAGACCCACCAGGCTCATCGCTGCGACAAAAAAGAGTATCGCCAGCGGTGTGTCACGCTTAAGCAGCCCGCCCAGTCGGTCCAGATCGTCGGTGCCAGCGTGCTTCTCCATCAGCCCGCAGCACAGGAACAACGCACACTTCACCACCATGTGCTGCACCATGTAGAAGACCACGCCCGCCATGGCATACGCAGCCAGCGATCGGCCGTCCAACGTACTGTCCCGCGACACCCACACCGCCACCGCCAGCCCGAACACCATGTACCCCACCTGGCTGATGACGTGCACGGACAGAATCTTGCGAACTTCGTGCTGAGACACCGCGCCCAGGACAGCGAGGAACATCGTGAACGCCGCAGAGATCGCCAGAACCCAGGCAATGACCGTCGAACTCCCGCCTTGTCCGTCGGAGGCCAGCAACGTGGGGAACAGCCGGACCACGGTGTACACACCCACCTTGGTCAGCAGTCCGCCAAAGAGCCCCGCAATACTGATCGGCACCGTGTAATACGTGTCCGGCAACCAGAACCACAGCGGGAAGAATGCACCCTTGAGTGCAAATACTAAAAGCAGCGTGACGGACAACGCCGTGAAACCTGGTGGCAACGAGCGTGAGGGGTCGGCTTCAATTTCACCAATGATGCGGGCGAGGTCCGCAATGTTCAGCGTGCCGAACATCCCGTAAATCATGCCCGCCGACATCAGGAAAATCGTGCCCGCGAGCACATTGAGTAAGACATATTTGTAGGCCTGACGTAATTGCTTTCGACTCGCTCCGATCACCAGCAAGCCGTAGCTTGCCATCAACATCACTTCGTAACCCACGAAGAGATTGAACAAGTCGCCGGTGATGAACGACAGGTTGACCCCCGCGATCAGCATCTGCATCAGCGGGTGGTAGTACCGGCGTTCCACTTCCGGGTCCAGCGTGCTGAAGCTGTGCAGGTAAGCGCCCAGCGCCACCGCCGCTGCCGCGCAAATCAGGATGCCCGACAAGCTGTCAAAGACCAACGCGATGCCATACGGCGCAACCCAGTCGCCAGCCAGGGTGACCAGAACGCCTGCCTCCGACCCGTCGCCGGGCGTGATACGAAGAAGCAACCCCACTGCGAGCACCAGCACGATACTCAGGCTCGCGAGACCCACCGCCCGCGACCAGAACCGCGAACGGATCAGACCCAGCGACAGCAGGCCCGCGACAAGCGGGACGATGACAAGCAGGCTGACGAGGTTGGCGGGCATGGGCAATAAAAGCGAAAAGTCTAAAGGGTCAGGCAAAGCGGTCAGAGCAAGCAGTCATGCGATGGGTCAAAAAACACCGCACCCCTCAGCGTGTAGTCAGTGGGCCCGGGTCGTCAGGCCCCTCAAAAGGTTCAGGCGCTGCCTCGAGGCGGTCCAACGCCGGCGAGGGCTCAGGCGTTAATGCCTGCCGGGCGAGTTCATTGATTTCAAGGGTCCCCGTCACCCGAGCGGTCTTCACCAACAGTGTGAGAAGAAACGCCATCACCCCGAAGCTGATCACGATCGCGGTCAAAATCAAGGCCTGAGGCAGTGGATCCACCAGCAACTCCAGCGGTGCTTCCGCCGACTCGCCCTGACCCAGGATCGGCGGACGTTTGAGCTCGTGCATTCCGTCAGAACCACTCAACAACGGCGTGCCGGACTGCGCAAGAATGCACAGGTTCGCCGCATGGCCCAACAGAAACACGCCCATCGCCACACTCTTCAGCTCACGACTGAGCATCAGGTACATGCTCGTCGCCACCAACACCGCGACACAGATCGAAACCACAGCAGTCATCGCGAGCCATCCTCCAGTGGTGCGACCTTGGAAGGTTTTACACGCTCACGCGGACCTTCCAGACCGTCCAGATCCGAAGCGCCAGGTTCATCGCCCAGGTCTTCGCACTCCTCGCTCAATCGGGTAATCATGCCCACCGACACCCCAATCACCACCAGCACCACCCCCAGGTCAAAGGCCATGGCCGATGCCAGATGAATGGATTCATCAAAAGGCAAGCCCACGTCGCCCGTCCAGCTCGTCAACACAGGTCGGCCAAAAAGCAGCGGTACGCACACGGTCACCGTCGCAATGGCCAGCCCCGCCACCACCAGGATTCTGGGGTGCACCGGCAAAATGTCATACAAAGAGTCAGGCCCCATCGCCATGCGGTACAACGCCAGCGCCGTCGCGCCCACCAGTCCGCCGATGAACCCACCCCCGGGTTCATTGTGTCCTTTGATCGCCAGATACACCGCAAACAGCAAGGTGAGCGGGAACAATAGTCGCATCGCCGTTTGAAGGATCGCAGACGTCATGCCGACACCTCCTTGCCTGCTGACGACGCGGTGACCACCTCGGCCCGGTCACGCCGCCGTCGCGGCAGCAACGACCACACGCCCATGGCCGCCAGGCCAAGGACCGCGATTTCGCCGTACGTATCGATCCCACGGAAGTCCACCAGAATCACGTTGACAATGTTGTTGCCCCCGCCGCCCCGCATGGTGTCCAGAGGCGTCTCCAACGCAGGCACCTTGTCGCCCGCTTCGTTGTAGGTGTAATTGCCGTAGCTATGCTGCGCGAGTACCGAGCCGACACGGTGGTCAGGCTCGTGGTTCGCCGCAGTAAACGTAATCAGACCAAAGCAAAGCCCGATCAACGCCGCGAAGACGATCCTCCCGGTAATCCCAAAACCTGTCCGTCGCAGCAGTTGCTCACGAGGCAGCAGCCGCAGCACGATGACAAACAACATCACCGAGATAATTTCAAACATCAGCTGCGTCAACGCCAGGTCCGGCGCTTGATACACCACATAGATTCCGACCACCGAGAACCCGCACGCCCCGAGCAGCAAAACACGGATCACCCGACTGGTGAAAAACGGGATACCCACCGCGGTCAGGCACACGATCACGCCAAGCCCAAGTCCCAGCGGATAATTCAGCACTGCGGATAATTCCAGTCCGTCCCAGATGCCTTGGTCCGGCAAGGCCGCAAACGCAAACACCAACAAAAAGAAGCCCAACACGACAATCAGGTAGTGCTTCAGATTGCCGGTCTGGAAGGTGCGAAACAGCCGCCCGCCGCCCGTCACCGCAAGCCAATACGCCGCCGGGTAGATCCGATCATGAACATCTGCGTGGCTTGTACGCATCCATCGTGACAAGCCCAGCGGGATGCCCAGCCCGATGCCCACCAACGAAAGCAACAACGCCAGCGAAGGATGCGTTATCGCATAGTAAAGGTCCGGCACGCCGTACTTTGTAAAGCTTGCGTAATTCGCAGCCGACTCCAAAGGCAGGAACATCCAGTCCCAGATCCTCGGGCAGATGCCCCCGATGTATTGCAGCGAGACAATCAGCAAGCCCGGCACCCAGATCATCGCAGCCATGATGCCGTGCTCGTGCGGTTGATCATGATGCTCGTGCGAGTGGGCGTGAGGGTCAGGCTTCAACCCGAATCGTGAATGCCCCAGCAGCGTCGTGAGCAGACGCACGAAGATTGCCACATTGCATGCAGCGGTCATCACCGTCATCACCGCAACCAGCCAGACCCATGGGTGTTCTTCCGCCGCGTGCACGATGGCGTAGAGAAACAATTCCTTAGCTGGGAAGCTGATCGTGCCAGGCCCCGCCGCCAGCGCGTATCCCGCGAGCAGCATGGTCAGGCAGATCGCTTTGTGTTTGCGAAACGCTCCAAACAACTCAGGCAGTTGCCGCGAGGCCACATGCCCAATCGCACCGGCCGTGATGAACAGCGGAGCTTTGTAAAAAGCGTGGTTGGCGATCTGCGTGAGGTCGAAGTCGATAGCAAATACGTGGTGTCCGTCGTGGAGATAGGTCAGCCCGCCCA
The DNA here is from genome assembly GCA_963799465.1 of uncultured Phycisphaeraceae bacterium. GTDB lineage: Bacteria > Planctomycetota > Phycisphaerae > Phycisphaerales > Phycisphaeraceae > JBCCOW01. The sequence goes on from CAWCXG010000002.1 coordinate 10,878, forward strand.
GGCCGTACATCGTCATCAGCAGCCCAAGCTGCGAGACCGTCGTGTACGCGAAGATGCGCTTCAGGTCATGCTGATGCAAGGCCAGGATGCCGCCCAACAGCATTGTCACCGCGCCGAACGGCACGATCACCGGTGCCCAGACCTCCACCCCGCCCAGCCCGAACCCCTGGCCCAAAGCCGGCATCATCCGCCCGGTGAGAAACACACCTGCCTTGACCATCGTGGCCGAGTGCAGAAATGCCGACACCGGCGTCGGCGCGGCCATGGCGCCGGGCAGCCAGTAATGCAACGGCCACTGCGCAGACTTCGCCGCTGCGCCGATGAACATCAGCCCAAACGACCAAACCACCAGAGGTGACCCCATGTCCACTCGGCCCGAAGCTGCCGCCTCGTAAAGCTCGCTCCACCGCCAGACCTCCGCGCCCGTCCCCAACATCAGAATCCCACCAAGCAGAGCCATACCCCCCATGCCCGTCGTGAAGAAGGCCTGCATCGCCAGCTTCACCGCTTTCTTGTCATACCGGTCCCACCCGATGAGGAAAAACGAACTGATGCTCGTCGCTTCCCAGAACAGCAGCGTCAGCAACGTGTAATCCGCGAGCACCAGCCCCATCATCGCGGTCATGAAAAAACCAAGCAGCGGGTAAAACCGCCGCAAGTCATCTTCCGACGTTGGGCCAAGCTTCCCGAAATAACCCCGGGCGTAGAGCACAATCATCGCGCCGATGCCTGACACCAACAATCCAAAAAACAAGCCGAGTCCATCGCACAGAAACGCGAGATTCAGATTCAACGAATGCAGCCACGCCAATGTCCCCGTCAAGGGAGCATCGACTCGGCCACTACCTGCGAGCAGAAAGAAGAACGCCGCCATCGGCCCACACAGCGCGGTCGCCACCCGGCCCGCCACCGCAGCCCGTGGCAAAGCCATCGACGCCAGGCCCGCCACCACGGGGCTGAACACCGCCAGCAAGACCAACCAAACTGAAGCGGACGTATCCATCATCTAAACGCTGCTCAAAGCCCAGACCCTTTGTGAATTCCCTATCGGCGCTTGCCTGCCGTTTCGCTAAACAAATCAACCTTCACCGACCCAACGTGGCAGAGCGTACGCATCTAAACGCCTCAACACCCGCAGCACGCTTATGCTCTGTGCTGTGAACCCTTCGACCCCGCCACCCCAAACGCCAAGCCTCTGGGCACCTTGGCGACTGTCCTATCTCGAATCACTCAGTGGCCGCGACGCTTCAACGCCTCCAGCCGATGTGCAAGCGCCCAAACCCCTCGAAAGAGGCAACGGCTGCTTTCTGTGCGATGCCGTCCGCGCTGACCTGACCGACCAGGAGGCCGCCGATCGCCTGATCCTCCACCAAGGCCCCCACGCCACGCTGATGCTCAACCGGTTCCCCTATGCCAACAGCCACCTGCTCGTGGCTCCAGCCTCCCATGTCGTCACCTTGTCGGACCTCACCCCGCAGGCTCGCGCCGATGTGATGGAGTCCGCAGAACGCGGCTGCCGATTGCTCGGCCAAGCCTGTCACGCTCAAGGCTTCAACGTCGGCGTCAACATCGGCCGGGCTGCCGGCGCCGGCGTCCCGGGCCACCTCCACCTTCACGTCGTCCCCCGCTGGCACGGGGATGTCAACTTCATGCAGACCGTCGCAGGCACCCGCGTCATTCCCGCGTCCTTGCAGGAGAGCTACCGTCGACTCCGCGACGCGCTCGCAACCTCTTCCTGATCTGCACCGCCCAGACATATCAACGCTGCAAATCCTCTCGCAGGCGCTGAGCCAGCCCACCATCCTTCTCAAGCCCATAAAAGTTCACGTAAAAAAAGCCCCTCACGTTTCGTGAAGGGCTTTCCAAGCGGGGGTGACGGGAGTCGAACCCGCAACCTTCGGAGAGACAATCCGGTGCTCTAGCCAATTGAGCTACACCCCCGAGGGAGTTTTTCTTCCATCGCCGACACCGCTTGGCGTGTCGGAACGAGAAAGGATAACCAAGTGCCGCCGGGCGTCAAGCGCGCCCCTTGCCAAACCCAGGGCATCGCATTTTCTGTTCGAAGTTGTCGACTTTATCGCTGAATGTGACATCACCTTCGAAGCCCACCGTCTCTGACGATGGGCCCCAGCCTTGCAAGGGCTGGGCTTTATCCAGGCTGTGACTCCGGCCCACACGAACCCATGAGCGAACCGCATCCGTATGATGCCTACATGCGAGCGATTATCACTGGTCAAGTGGGCATGGATAAAAAGGATTACCTCGAAGGAGTGGTCCGCTATGCTGGCGAGCAGGGCGAAACCGTCAATCTCTACAACGTCGGCGACATGATGTACGGCGAGGCGCCGGATGTCCGCTCCGGACGCATCCTCGACTTGCCGCTTTCCCGGCTTAATGCGTTACGCCGCGCGGCCATCAAAGACATCATCGCCGATTCCGCCGATCAGCCCAACATCATTGTCAACACCCACGCCACCTTCCGATGGCGGCACGGCCTGTTCAGCGCCTTTGACTTTGACCAGCTCCGAGCGCTCAAGCCCGACACCATCATTGTCCTGCTGGACAACATTGAAGTCGTCCACGCCCGGCTGCACCGCGACCATCATGTTGATGCCACCCTCAAAGACCTCATGGTCTGGCGTGAAGAGGAAATCATGGCCAGCGAACTCATGGCTCAGGCGCTGGGGCTTGGCAATCGCTTTTACGTCCTGTCCCGCGGCCGGCATGAGGAAACCACTTCCACAGCATTTCGCCTGATCTGCCGCCCGGACATGCGAACGGTCTATCCCTCGTTTCCCATGACCCACGTGGTGTCAATGCCTGATGTGCTTAAAGTCATCGACGACTTTCGGGCTGAACTCGCCAAGCGATTCGTGTCATTCGATCCTGGCGATGTTGACGAAAAACTTCTGCTTGATGCTGCCCTCGAAGCCGCCAAACATGGCGAAGACTTCATCGAGACCCAGGCAGGAAGTTTCAGTGGGGGCACCGACACACTCAACGTGAGTGTGAAGCAGGTGCTCGACATTGCCGGCGATATCGACGGCCAAATCTACACCCGCGATTTCCAGATGGTCCGGCAAAGCGACATGATCGTTTCGCTGGTCCCCTCGCTGCCCGACGGATCGCCGGGCTTGTCAAGCGGCGTAGAACGCGAGCTGCAACATGCCTTCGACCACGGACGAGAGGTCTACGTTGTCTGGCATCCTGAGAAGAATCCGTCGCCTTTCATCACCGAGACCGCGACGAAGTGGTTCCGCTCGACAGAGGAAGCCCTCAAACACTTCGAAGCCTCGGGAATGATGAAGGCTGGCGGCTTGTTCGACCTGCATTCGTGAATTTCTGCGCAAAAAACGTGTGCTGCGATTCGCGACCCTTGAGCGTCTCCAGCACGTCAGGATGTCAATGTCACCCGATTCGTCTGCTCAACATTCTGCAAGTCCACCGCTGCGATCTCGACGTGCCGTGCTGCAGTGTGGCGCGCTTGGCCTCGCCGCAGCTGGGGTCGGTTTCACGCTCAGGGCCGACGCCCAGCCCACCCCAGATAGCGGGGAGCTCGGCGCGTACGGCGACTACCTGACGCGGCAAGGCGAGACGGTAGAACTTTCTCCACCAGCCACCCAAGCACCGGTCGAACGCGCGGTCACGGAGGACAATATCCTCGGCCCGTTCTACCGTGAAGGTGCACCCTTTCGCGGCAAAGTTACCCCGCCGCTCGAACCCGGGATTGTGCTGGTCATCACCGGAAGGGCCTGGGGCCACGACACCAGGGAGCCGATATCCGACGCAGTGATCGACCTCTGGCAGGCCAATCATGCCGGGCGATACGACAACGATGACCGCCGCAATCCCCCTGAAGCCGATCACTTTGAAAACCGCACGCGTCTCGTGACCGACGCGCAAGGGAGATATGAATACGAAACGATTCACCCCGGGGCCTATCGAATCGGCCGCAACATCTGGCGGCCGCCGCACGTGCATTACCTCGTGCGTGCCCCGGGATATAAGACGCTGGTCACGCAGCTGTACTTCGCAGGAGACCCGCATCAACAGGCCGACGCGTTTATCAAACCGAGTCTGATCATTCCGCTCGAGGAGCACCAGCGTCACGCGTCCACTTATCAAACAGGCCGGTTTGACATCGTGCTTGCCGCGTCAAAATAAGAAATCGGGCGGTGGGATTATCGCTTGCGGGCTTGATCGTTCCACTGGCGTTGCCTGCGCGCTCGCCGCTCACGTCGTTCCCGGATGCGTTCGAGCTCCTGGCTAAAACCAGCCGCGAGGATGCCGGTGGGAATGGCGAAGAATCCGATGCCGAGTACCGCCACCACGCCGCCGATGACTTTGCCAATCGGCGTCACGGGTGACAGGTCGCCGTAGCCCACCGTGGTCAGCGTGACGATGCCCCACCACATTGCGTCCGGGATGCTGCCGAAGGCTTCGGGCTGGGCCTGGTTCTCAGCGACGTACATCAGCGTGGAGAAAATCGTCAGCAGAATCCCCAGGACCACAAACACTGCGAGCAGGTCCGGCAGCCTGCGCCGCAGTACCCGGATGGTCGCGTTAAGCGATTCAGAATAACGACTCAGCCGCATCAGCCGAAGCACCCGCAGCAGCCGAACCGCCTTGAGGAATTGCCCATCCATCCCGGAAATACCGAGCAGGAAGGTGGGCGAAATCGCGAGCAGGTCGATGATCATCATCGGCCTCAGGGCATACCGCACCCGTCCCCCCACGGGGTGGCGATATCGGCGCAGCGTCGTGCAGCACCACAGACGGATGATGTATTCAATCGTGAACAGGGACACGGACACGATCTCGATGACGTTGAACCATCTGCCATACTTCGCGTTCAGTTCGTCGACCGTCGAAAAAATAAAAGCCAGCACACTGATGAGAATCAGGGTGATGAGCAAAAAGTCGAATAGCAGGCTGACCCGATCTTTGAACCGGGCGGGCTCGACGATCTGGTAGGCTCGTCTTCGAAGTCGCATGTGAAGTAGGTGAGAAGAAGCGCCTGCCGAACGTACGCAAAAGCGATGTTAACGCCTCACTTGTGCAAGCGCGGCGAGCACGCTGACCAAGGTTTGGCAACCCAGGTGAAGCCGTTCCAACGCGATGTGTTCATTCGGTGAATGGATGTTGTCGCTGTTGAGGCCAAACCCAATCAGCAGACTGTCGATCCCCAGATTCTGTTTGAAGTCAGCAACTACGGGGATCGTGGCACCTTCCGCGACCAGCAGGGGGGCATGCCCCGCACCGTTGGTGATGCCTTCCACCGCAGCGGCGATCCAAGGCGAGTCCTCATCCACCTGCACAGGATGCGCGGTGTGGTGAGGCTTGATGTCCCACCGACAGCCGCCGACCTCCTGGCGTTCAAGCCACTCGATGAGCAGGCGCTGCGTGCGGTCCGGCTCCATGCCGGGCGCCAGGCGTACGGACACCTTTGCGTGCGCATGGGTCGGGATCACCGTCTTCGCGCCCGGCTGGGTGTAACCCGCAAGCAGGCCGTTGATATCGAGCGCAGGCAAGGCCCAGCGCCGCACCAGAGTTTCAGAGGCTTGGGTTGAAGTGACCGCATCACGCGGGGAGACCTGCGGCACCGTCGTGCCGAACGGCGGTAGGCCGACATCCTGGCAAAACGCCTCATCATCAAAGTTCAGATGCTCCCAGCCATGCGTCGGCGGTGGAGCCACCTGGTCGTAGAAGCCCGGCACGGTGACGCGTTGGTCATCATCGATCAGCTTGCCCAGCACACGGGTGAGCTGGGTGGCGGGATTGGCAATGGCTCCGCCGTAAACCCCTGAGTGCAGGTCGCGGGTCGGGCCGTGCAGCGTCACTTCCAGATACACCAGCCCACGCAGCGATGTGGTGATGGCAACACGCGGAGACTGGCCCGGCGTCGCATCCCACATCGTCGTGTCACAGATAACGACGACCTCAGCGGCGAGTTCGTCGCGATGATGCGTGAGAAACGCAGGCAGCGATGGCGAGCCGATTTCTTCTTCGCATTCAAGCAGCACCGTGATCGGCCCGGGAAGCGGTGTTTGGGTCTCGTGATACGCCCGCAATGCTTCGAGAAAAGACAACACGCCTGCCTTGTCGTCGCTGGCACCACGGGCCGTGATGACCCCCTCGCTCACAGCAGGCTCAAAGGGCGGGGACGCCCAGGCCTCCAAAGGATCGGCCGGCTGGACGTCGAGGTGGCCGTAGAAAAGCACGCGGGGCGCGTCCTGGTCGGCGACCTGTTGAGCGTTGGATTTTGCCAACACGACCGGCAGCCCGTCGGTCTGAATGACGCGAACCTCAAGCCCCGATGATTCCAGATGGTCCTTGGCCCACTGAGCAGATCGAGCCACATCGGGTTCGCGGGCCGGGTCGGTGCTCACCGATGGAATCCGCAGCAACTCCACGAAGCGGTGTTCGATGTCCGAGGTGTGCTCACGAAGATAGTCGAGCGGTATGGGCATCGTGGAAGGGTGGCTGGGGTGGCTCACTGGCTCTCGCCAACGGTCACAAAAATGCCGTCGTAGTTTTGCGGAATGAACGGCATTGGGAACGTCTTGGCGAGATGCTCCGCGCACTCCGCGTCGCTGCGCAGGAGATCCAGCACGGCCGGGTTACCCAGTCGGCGGAGATACTCACCCATCGTTTCGACGTGCCCGTTGCTCAGGCGGTGATCGCGGTAATGCGTCAGCAGCAATGCAGAGATCGCAGCAACGCCTTTTGCGCTCACACGGCGTAAGTACCACTGCTCACCCTTCTCGGGCTTTTCAGGATCCACACCCGTAACCCACTGGCCTTGGTGTCGGCCGTCCTCCGAGCCGCCGAGTTTCAAGGCGTATTGGTCGGGCCCCTGACCGACCCACCCGAGGGTCTTGGTGCCCGGGCGGAAGCACTGCCGTTCGCAGCCGGTGATGCCGATCGACTCGGCGATATCCCCCAGGCCTCGGTCTTCAAGTTCGTCCATCAGCTTAGGCTCAAAGCGTTCGGAGTCGGTGTAGCTCAGCCGGCACGTCGGCAGGCCCACGCACGCCCCGCTGAGTGATCGCAGTTTGGACACCGGGCGACCGTCCACGCTGCCCGAGCCGTACTCAGCGACCTTGGCTTCAAAGTCCGCTTTCGCGGCCTGGTCCACATTGTGGAACATCAGGTCCTGGTTGGCGGTGATCGTGACCTCGGTACCCGGGAAGGCCTCGAGGACCTCGGTGACCATCGACTTCATCTGCGAGCCGGGCCGATCAATCAGGCGGCCGCATTCGATGTATTGGCCAAACGCCCAAAGGCCGTTGCTTTCCTGGCGGGTCCAGCCGAAGTGCATCTCGCGCGGGCCGGGGTCGAACGCAGGATCGGGGAGCTCGAAGCTGCCGCCGCGCTGCGTGACCTCATCGCGAAACCATTGGATGCCTTGCTTTTGCACGACATATTTCATCCGGGCCCAGTGCCGGTTTTTTCGATCGCCCCAGTCCTTATGCGTATCGACGATGGCCTTGAGCCCGGGCATCAGATCATCGGGGGCAAAGATACCCAGCGGTTGACCCAGACCCGCAAACGTTGGCTTGCCGTTCTTTTCCCCTTGCCCGCCGCCGACATATACAAAGTGGCCGACGACCTTGGCGTCTGAGCCGGTGCCTTCGAGATAGGGCGCGATGCCAACTTCGTTCGTGCGCAACTCCACGCAGTTGTCCATGTGGACCTCGCCGGTGTCGGGGTTGCGGTGTGCGGCGGAGAAGGCGATCTTGAACTTGCGGTTCAGCAGGTTCTTGCCATAGGTGTACTGCTGCTCGGGGTCGCGGATGAATGCTGGATCAATGGCAAAGACCTGAATGTGGGCTTGCGAGGGGATACGGAAGTACGCGCCGTAGACGTGAGCCAGATCGTTGGCGTTATAGAACGTCGAGTAGCGGGACAGCGGGCAGCCCATGACGTTGCGGACGTTGTCGCCGCAGCCGTTCATGGTGTAGAAGCCTGTCGAGGCAATGTCCTGAATGAGCGGGATCAGGTCAGGCTTTTTGATCCAGTGGTACTGAATGTTTTGTCGCGTGGTCAGTCGCACCGAAGGCCCGCCCTCGGGGTTGTGGTCGCCGTACTTGTCTGCGATATCTGAAAAGACCCGCCACTGTTCTGCTGTGAAGGCACCGCCCCCGGGTATTGAGGCGCGGATCATATAGATCCAGTCTTTTTCGGTTCCCGACTGCGCGCGGTTGTACTCGAGATAGATGCCGTGGCTTTTGGAAAGGAATTCGACTTCCTTTTCCACGCCTGACTCGTTATCGCGGTAGGCCTCGGGCAGGGGGCCGACGATGCCTTTGGAATTGATTTTAAACCATTCATCGCCGGACCATTCGGCCTCGGGAGTTCGGAGCAAGGGTTCGGGTACGTTGGTCTTGGCCATGGGAAAATTTGCCGGGGGGAGGATCGGACGCGGCATTGTAAGTGTGTGGCGCGCCGCGTGGGCTGCAGCGGCCCGGACGAACAAAACGCGGGGCTGATTCTCGGACCTCGTGTGCTGCGTTGGGCACTGTGCGGCGGTTTGGCCGATGTCGTAAGGCACTCGCTCGCGTCGGTACACGCGGCAGAGGGCGTGGAGCATGATGAATGAGTAAAGCTAACACCCTGACACCCGGCCAGCGGCTTGACCAGGTGATCGCTCCGCTGCTCGCGGAGCGCGAAACGCTTGAAGCCGCGATTGCCCGAGAAGAAGCAAAAATCGCGGAAGCCCAGGCCATGCTCGCCAAGTGCCATCAGGCCCTCGCGGCCCTGACCGGTCAAATGGCCAGCAAAGCCCGCGCCGCAGCGGAAGACGACGCCGTCCTGATGGCCTTGTTCAACCCTCCCGCGTCGCTGCGTGGGGTGGTGCCTGATGTGTCGCAGCCACCGACGCCGGAGGCCTTGCCTTCCGAGCGAGCCGCAGCCTTGCAAGCGGAGATTGACGCAGCCGCCGACGCCGACGCTCAAACCGAATCGGCCTTGGAACAGATTCAGGAAATCTCCGCCATCGCCCAGGCGGCAAGTGAATCCGACCCTGAAGCCAGCGCTGATCCCGATGCCGCTGGCAATTCTGCGACGGCACCGGCCGAGCAGCCAGCTGCCGATCAGGCGACCCAGGCTGTTGAAGTGGACCAGCCGTCTACGACGGACCTTGATGAAGCGGCCGCGGGGGGCGGCGCGTTTAGCCAGGAAGCGCTTGACGCATTGCTTGCCAAAGCCATGGGCTGAGCGAGCGACCTCACAAACCACCACCCACATCACGCAACCGCATGAATCACACCGGCTGGCCGCAGGTGTTATTTTTCGTTTCGCGAAGATTAAGCTGGAACCTCCGGGTCCTTCATGCGTCAGACCCGGAGTGACCCTTCTCCCGGAGCCTGCCATGACCCCTCGGCCATTCTTCACCTTTCCTCGCAGCAACAAGTCTGCTTTGCGGCCTGATGCCGCACGGTTCCTGAGCGTCGCGGTTCTGTTGACCGCGTGCATATTGACCGCCAGCCCAGCATTGGCTCGGGTGAAACTTGTCACGTTGCCGGTGCGTGAGCGAGTGGTCGTGCAACTCGACCATGACTCGGCCGCACTGGTGACCGAAGAGCGGATCGTCCCGCTGGTCAAAGGCTCCAACCAAATCGATTTTTCATGGGCAGGCACCGCGATCGACAAAGAAAGCCTGTGGCTTCAAATCCTTGGCCCTGCAGGAGAGGACGTTCCGGAGAGTATGCAGGTCAACGTCCTGTCGCGAAGTTACCCGCCCGGCGAACAGGCATTGGTATGGGATGTCTCCTCGTCCCATGCCGCGCCGGTCCGCGTTCGCATCAGCTATCTCATCGGCGGTCTGTCCAAAGGCTTCAATTACCGCGCGGTCCTCGCGCATGATGAACAGACCCTCACGCTTCGCCAGTACATCAAGGTGCAGAACAACGCAGGCGAAAGTTTCAGCGCGGCTGAAATCCTCATCGGCATGGGCGACGTGTTCCGCAAACCTCTGGGGTCCAACCAGACCAAGGAAATGCTGGTTCGACGTATCGATCAGCTTCCGGTGGTCAAAACGTACACCGCCGCCATTCATGAGCAAGGCTACCTCGACGAAGGCGAAAAAAAGCTCAACGTGCCCATGCACCTGGTGCTCCGCAATACCGAAGACGCCGGCCTGGGCGATGCGCTCATGCCCGGCGGGAAGGTACGCATCTTCCAAAAAGACGCCGCGGCGGATGACGCCACCGTCGCCTTTCTCGGAGAAGACATCGGTGGCCAAACCCCTGTGGGCGATGAGATGAATCTCTACGTGGGTCTGGCCCAGGACGTGGTCGTCCGCCGGGTGATTGAGAACCGCGACCGCGTTCGATTGGCGGGCAACATGTACCGCGAGACCGTGACGCTCAAGTACGACATTGAGAACTTCAAAGACACGGCCGTGGAACTTCGCCTGGTTGAACGTCCTGTCGATCTGCTCAACGAGATCGGCCTGCGCGGCCGGGTGATGCCGCAGTGGCGCATCACCGACCAGACGGACGCCGCGCTCACGCTCGACCGCGAGACTACGCAGGCCGAACGAATCGTGTGGACCCTGCCCCTGACGGCTCGCGAAGGTGAGGACGCCGAGAAGCAGACCATCCGCGTCCAGCTTGTGTTCGACAATCACATTCAGTGAATCACCTGGCGCCAGCACTGACCACCGTCCCGGTGAATCAGCAAAGGCACCGGTGGTCCGTTTCCCTGATTCAACTTTGAATGTTGCACTTATGAAACGCACGCGAATCATCCTGACCCTCTGTGTCTGCCTGACTGCTTTTGCGTCTCTTGCGCAGACCGGCAACATTGACCTTGCCACGGTTCCTACGCGTGAGTCGGTGCAACTGACGATCTACAACGCAGAAGACCTGACGCTGGTGCGTGAGACGCGGGTGTTGACGTTCAAGCAAGGCGACAATCCGCTGCAGTTTTCGTGGGCGAACACGCTGATCGATCCGACATCGGTGCAGCTTCGCTTTCTGAGCCGGGCGGATGAGCTGAGCCTGCTGGACACCACGTTCCCGCACGCCAAACGGCAGATGCTGTATTGGAATGTCAACAGTGAGTTCGAAGGGGAAGCGACGGTCGAGATCAGCTACTTCACCAGCGGCATCACGTGGTCGGCAGACTACCTGCTCAACGTTGCCCCGGACGAAGCGTCGGCTGGCCTGGCGGGGTACGTGACGGTGACGAACAACTCAGGCGAAGACTACGAGAACGCGCAGGTCCGGCTGGTCGTCGGCAGGATCAACCTGGTGGAGCAGATCGCGGAGCTGGCCCGACGGGGCGTGGGGAACGACCGCCAAGATGCGCCGATGGATGCGCTGCGGCCGATGGCTGCGCGACAAGCCTTTGCGCGGGCGGAGATGCTTGAATCCCAGCCAGCTATGGCCCCGTCTGCAGATATGCCCAAGCAGATCGTCAAGCAAGGCCTGAGCGAGTATTTCATCTTCACTGTCGAAGGCCGAGAGACGGTGCCAAACGGCTGGGCGAAACGCATGGAGAGCTTCGCGGTCGAAGCCGCGCCGCTTCGCGTGGAATACCGCTACCGCCCCGAGCAGTACGGCCCGCAGCTGGTCCGCATGCTGCTACTCAAAAACGACACCGACTCCGAGCTGGGCACCTCCCCGCTCCCCGACGGCCGGGTCACGGTCTACGCCCGCAACGCCAACCCGCGCAGAGGGTGAAGAAGTTCAGGACAACGTTGAAGATTCGATTTCCTACGTCGCCCGGCAGACGATTCCCTACGTGCCCATCGGCGAGGACATCGAACTCAACGTCGGCCACGACCCGCGCGTCATTCTCGAAACCACACACCTATGGAGCTTCCGAGATCGTATCTTCGCTCAGTTCCAAGGCGTGGACGTGCTGCAACGCATTGACGGCGGCGAGGTGCGCTTCGATCCACGTAACAAAGTGGTCGGATGGGATGAACACCAACTCCTGCGGCAACGCCTGCGCAATACCACGGAGCGGGCGGTGGACGTCGAAATTCGGCGTTCGATCGACGGCGACGCGGTACTGATCGTGGACCGGGAACTGCAGCGATACGACAGCCGGACACTGATTGATCGTTCCAACGTGAAGCCTGGCGAAAGCCAGGATCTGATGTTTGAAGTGGTCGTCAAGGTCGGCCGTAATGTGCAAAAAACCCAACTGACTTTAGAGCAGGCCGCGCCAGCTCAAGTGCCTTGGATGAAAAATTGAATTCGCAACCGGTACGGCCTGGCTCGTACGCAACGCTTAAGGACCCGTCATGAAACATACGCACATCACCCATGCTGCAGCCTGGTGGCTGCTCGTCGCTCTCGCATTGTTCGCTGCCACAGAAGTGGTGGCTCAAGCACCCGATGCCAGCGGCAACATTGACCTTGCCACGGTTCCTTCGCGTGAGTCGGTGCAACTGACGATCTACAACGCAGAAGACCTGACGCTGGTGCGTGAGACGCGGGTGTTGACGTTCAAGCAAGGCGACAATCCGCTGCAGTTTTCGTGGGCGAACACGCTGATCGATCCGACATCGGTGCAGCTACGCTTTCTGAGCCGGGCGGATGAGCTGAGCCTGCTGGACACCACGTTTCCGCACGCCAAACGGCAGATGCTGTACTGGAATGTCAACAGTGAGTTCGACGGCGAAGCGACGGTCGAGATCAGCTACTTCACCAGCGGCATCACGTGGTCGGCAGACTATTTGCTCAACGTTGCCCCGGACGAAGCGTCGGCAGGTCTGGCGGGCTACGTGACGGTGACGAACAACTCAGGCGAAGACTACGAGAACGCGCAGGTCCGGCTGGTCGTCGGCAGGATCAACCTGGTGGAGCAGATCGCGGAGCTGGCCCGACGGGGCGTGGGGAACGACCGCCAAGATGCGCCGATGGATGCGCTGCGGCCGATGGCTGCGCGACAAGCCTTTGCGCGGGCGGAGATGCTTGAATCCCAGCCAGCTATGGCCCCGTCTGCAGATATGCCCAAGCAGATCGTCAAGCAAGGCCTGAGCGAGTATTTCATCTTCACTGTCGAAGGCCGAGAGACGGTGCCAAACGGCTGGGCGAAACGCATGGAGAGCTTCGCGGTCGAAGCCGCGCCGCTTCGCGTGGAATACCGCTACCGCCCCGAGCAGTACGGCCCGCAGCTGGTCCGCATGCTGCTACTCAAAAACGACACCGACTCCGAGCTGGGCACCTCCCCGCTCCCCGACGGCCGGGTCACGGTCTACGCCCGCAACGCCAACCCGCCCGCCGAGGGTGAAGAAGTTCAGGACAACGTTGAAGATTCGATTTCCTACGTCGCCCGGCAGACGATTCCCTACGTGCCTATCGGCGAGGACATCGAACTCAACGTCGGCCACGACCCGCGCGTCGTTCTCGAAACCACGCACCTATGGAGCTTCCGAGATCGTATCTTCGCTCAATTCCACGGCGTGGACGTTCTGCAACGAATCGACGGTGGCGAGGTGCGCTTCGATGCGAGAAGCAGCGTGGTCGGCTGGGACGAACACTGGCTGTTGCGGGAGCGACTGCGTAATACCACTGACCGGCCGGTGGAGATTGAATTGCGTCGCGCGATGAACGGTGACGCAACATTTATTGCTGAGCGTGAAGTTCAGCGGTACGACAACCGGACGGTGGTTTACCGGTCGACGCTCAAGCCTGGCGCGTCGCAGGACCTGATGTACGAAGTCATTGACAAGCAGGGCCGCAACGCACGTCAGAGCCGGCTTGAGATCCTTCATCAAGCCCCTGCCGAGGTGCCCTGGCTGCAGGAATGATTCGCAACATGTTGCATTGCAAATCACTTACCTGAAGCGGCGACAGATGCACTGTCCGCTTGTCGGGCCTGGGCGTTGGGTCACGTGACAAGTCGGACGGGGTTAGGTCGTGGCCGGTGCGTCATCGCTCTGGGCCGCGTCCGTCTCGCCCGGGGCAGGGGCACCATCGATGGTGGCCTGCTCGAGAATCTTGTCGATGGTTTTGGTCTCGCGGATCTGCAAATACAGCTGTTCGAGTTGACCTCGCTGGCTCATTTCCTGTCGCATCTTTTCGGGGCGGCGGCCTTGCTGCATGGCCATCATGGCAATCCGGCCGTTGAGCTCATTCTCGTTCACGTCAATGTCGAGTTCCTTGCTGGCACGATCCAGAATGAAGAACTCCTTGAGTTGCTTGCGAGCTTCGTCTTCGGACTGCTGACGCATCTCGGCGATGCCCTCTTCAACCTTGTCGGGGGTCTGACCCTGGTACATCATTTCCATCTGCTGGCGACGGAGGGTGCGTTCCACCTGTCGGCTGGTGACGCCTTCGGGTAGTTCGAGTTCGACTTTTTCGACCAGCTGCTCGCGGATTTGACGCTGCAGGTCTGCTTGCTGCTGCTGCTCGGCGCGACGCTTGGTGAAAGCGCCGATCTGTTCGCGCAAAGCGGCTTCGTCTTCGGGCGCCCATGCCTTGGATGACATCTTCAAGCGGCGCGGGTTCGAGTCGTTCGACGCCGTTGATTTTGATCTGCAGCGTGATGGGCTGCTCGCGAACTTTTTCGTTTTCGTGGCTGGTAGGACCCGTGCGGCTGACGAAGACTTCGTCGCCGGTGGACTTGCCGTCCATTTTCTTGCCCAGATCGTCAATCACGATGCCGAGCACGTGGCCTTTGTAGGCGCGGGACTCGCCGCCGACCAGGACGTAGGTGCTTGCTTCGTGCTGAAGGACTTCAGCGTCGTCGCCGGGGGCAGCGTCGTATTCGCCGGCGTACAGCGTGACTTCAGCCTGCACGTAGTCGTCTGCCTGGACCTTGGCATCGGTGATCGTGGTCATCTTGCCGTGACGGTCGCGGAGACTTTGGATTTCTTTGTCAATATCCTCATCGGTGACATTGGCCTCTTGTCGGGTCACGGTGAGGCTGTCAAACGCGGGGAGTTCGACCTCGGGAGTGACTTCAATTTCGACTTTGAAGACGAAGTCGCCTGACTCGGGGATCTCGAGAGTTTCGATGTCTTTGACATCGGGCTCACCGAGCACATCGAAGTCATGTTCATCGACTGCCTGGGTGTAAGACTCGCTGAGAATCTGGCCGCGCAGGTCCTGTTTGATGGTCGAAGCAAAGCGACGTTCGAGCAATGCACGCGGGGCGCGACCTTTGCGGAAGCCTGGGACCTGCGCTTCGTCGGTGAGCGTGGAGTAGAGCTCTTCGGTTTTATTTTGCAGGCGGCTTTCGGGCACCGTGATGGTGAGGACCTTGCGGGCCGGGCCGGCGTTTTCGACCTCGACGGTCTGGTCGAGTTTGGCGTCCTGGGTATCGTCGCCGGAGTCAATGACATCAGCGGCAGGGTCTTGGGTGAGAGTGTCTTCGGCCATCGGATTGCAATCGGGTCAGGGGCGGAATCGAATCAAAAGCACGGGCAACATGTCGTCCACCGTGCAGCGAATCGGTGATCTTCGGCGGGGAAGGCATCGGTGTCAAACCTGACCGTGATCAAGGGCAGGACTTGGCTGGGGAAATCCCTGCAATTATAGGTTCCAGAATCCTTGAAACAGGTCTTAGAATGGCATTGATTATTTGATTCGATATCAAATTGGGAGATTCCGTGGATCCCGTACGAAGTGGTGGTAAACCCGTTGGGTCGTGGTCGGTTCGGGTGCGTGGTCGTGAGCAGCACGGCATTACGACGGCGAAACTGCGTCGGTGGCTTATTGAAAAGAAGCTCCCTCCGGGTGCTGAAGCCACGCGTGAGGGCCTGGGTCGATGGGTGCCGGTGACGACGCTGGCGGCGAAGTTTGAGAAGGCTTCGCGTCAGGCGGGTCTGCCGCAGTCTGCGGTGGATAAAACAGTGCGGCGACCTCGGCCAGCTGCCGCCGCTCCTGAAGTCAAGGCGGGTACAGAAGACGCTTCGGACTGGCAAAAGCTCGTCGCAGCGCAAGGTGCTTCCTCACTTTCACAACGATCTCAGAAGCCCAGGCACGAGGCTGCGGAGAAGCGGCTTTTGGCTGGATTGGCTCCGCCGGCAGAGGTGGGAGGCAGCAGTGGGTTGGTGTCGCTGTCACCCGAGCAGACGACACGCGCCCGGGTCGGCCGATCTAAAAAACCGAGTCGCCGCGGAGGCGACAGCGAGCGTGAACGTTTTAAGCGTCAGGAGAAACGCGACCGGCAGCGACGTGCGGGGGCGGAAGGGGAATGGGGGGCATTGCTGAAATTCGGGTTTGCGACGCTGGCGGCGGCGGGGCTCACCTATACACTCTATATGACTCTGGCAGAGCAGGGCCAGATTGATACCGACTCCATTAGCGGCCGCCGACGGGGTAACAAAATGGCGATTGCGATGCTGGGCAACATGTTGGGCCCGACCGGCACGTTAGTGGTGGGTGGCACCATTACCGGGTTGATGGTGCTGATGTTCCTGAGGAGTCTGGCGAGCAAATTGACCCGTTGATGGGCGTGGTCGTTACGGGGTCGAGGGGATGGTTTTGCCCTGAGCACGCGCAGAGGTCCTGGGGCTTGTAAACTCATCCACCGTGCCATTCACGTGCCTGAGGCGTCTTGGTCGATTGGTTTGAACGGACGTACGCGGACTCGCCGGAC
Organism: uncultured Phycisphaeraceae bacterium; assembly: GCA_963799465.1. GTDB lineage: Bacteria > Planctomycetota > Phycisphaerae > Phycisphaerales > Phycisphaeraceae > JBCCOW01. The sequence continues at coordinate 27,444 of CAWCXG010000002.1, forward strand.
GGAGTGGCCAGGCATGAATCGGACCAGACGCAGCATCATGGGCATGGGGGCAGCATGGGTGCTGGGTGGCTGCGCGACATCGGGGGCGGGACCGCAGGCCTACCGCCCGGAGCGGAAGTGGCCCACTGACGCAGCTCGCCCTCGGCAAGGCAAGCAGGTCGTCACCACCTCATTGCCCAGTGCGCCGTCACCTTCTGCCGACGTGAAACGTGTGGCGACACCGACGTTATCGACGCCGAGTCTGGTGTCACGCGATGCGTGGGCAAGTCGTGGCCCGATGATGGGTGACATTAACGCGATGCAGGGAATCCAGCGGGTAACGGTGCATCATGAAGGCTGGACGCCGGTGACCTTTACCGACGCGCGAAGCACCGCAGCGCGGATCGAGAAGATTCGCCGGATTCACACCGAAGATCGCGGCTGGTCCGACATTGGTTACCACTATGTCGTCGATCGCGCGGGGCGGGTCTGGAACGCTCGGCCTTTGCAGTATCAAGGCGCGCACGTCCGCGATCAGAACGAGCAGAACGTTGGCATTCTGGTGTTGGGCAACTTTGACAAGCAGGCTCCGAGCAATGTGCAGCTTCAGTCTTTGGTCGAGGTGTTACGGGTGATTCAGCGGAAGTTCAACGTGCCGAAAAGCAAGGTTTACACGCATCAGGAACTGGCGAAGACAGCTTGCCCCGGGCGTGCGTTGCAGGCCAACATGGCGGGTGTGCGCAGCCGATTTCTGGCTTGATGCGTGAGGCTGGATGTCAGGCTCGGCGAGTCGGTACATTGCACGTATGAGGGACGGCCGGGTGCCTGCGGGGCTGGAGTTGGTGTTGACGCCGGGCCTGGGGCCGGTATTGTTTGGGCGTCTGCTGGAGCGGTTCGGGACGGTGGAGGCGGTATCACAGGCAGGGCCTCTGGGGTGGCATGAGGTCAAAGGGATTTCGTCGTCGGGAGCCGAGCGGCTTTGGTCGGGTTTGCAGCGGGTCCGCGGTGACGGGTTGGCTGAGCGGGAAGTGGAGCGGGCGGCGGCGGGTGGCGTGAGGGTCATCGGGCTTGAGGACCCGGGATATCCGGCGTTGCTGCGTCACATCCACGACCCGCCGCCGGTGTTGTGGATCCGTGGATCGCTCGAACCCGATGACGCCTTGGCGGTGGGGGTGGTGGGTTCGCGGAAGTGTTCACATTATGGACGCGAGCAGGCCGGGCGGCTGGGTTCGGATTGTGCCCGGGCGGGGCTGACCATCATGTCCGGCGGGGCGTACGGGATTGACACCGCTGCGCATAGCGGTGCGATGCGGGCGGGGGGACGCACCGTCGCGGTTATTGGAAGTGGGCTGAATAAGCCTTACCCCGAGCCCAACCGTGGGCTGTTTGACCAGATGGTGAACAGTGGGCAGGGGGTGATGGTGAGCGAGCTGCCGATGGATACGCCGCCGGCTGCGGAGCATTTTCCTCGGCGTAACCGCATCATCAGCGGAATGTCACTGGGCGTGATTGTGGTGGAAGCGGCGGTCCGCAGCGGGGCGTTAATTACGGCTCGGCTGTGCGCGGAAGACCACGGGCGGGAGTTGATGGTGGTGCCAGGGCGGGTGGACTCGGCCACGTCGGCAGGGTGTCACAAAGTGCTTCGTGAAGGGTGGGGCTCGCTGGTGACCTCGGCCTCGGATGTGTTGGACCAACTCGGTGAGGCGGGGAGATTGCTTGACGCCCAGACCACAGCCAGCAATGCCTCCTCGGCTCAATCGGCCGATGCGGTGTGGAAGCAGGCGGCGTCCGCAAGCCAGCAGGCCTTGCTCACATTAATGGACCAGCCGCGGACGCTGGATGAACTCGTGGCGGTGAGCGGCATGGCGGTGTCTGCGGTGCGAACAGAACTCACGTTGATGGAAGTAAGTGGGACCGTGAAACGCCAAGGCGGGCTGTTCGCGCGTCGGCGGGTTGATGGGTGAGGCCAGGATTGGGCACAGCGTGACGAGCGGCTAGAGTTGCGGCATGTTGACGGTGTATGACTATCGAGATTCTGCGGGCAAGGCAGGGTTTGAAGCAAGACTCAAACGGCTTAAGCAGACCGTGCGGACCCACGGCGATGCGGCTGCGGTCGTTGCCGAATTGATGGCGGATGTCGAGGCGCGGGGCGATACGGCAGTGGTAGAGGCCACGCAGCGATTTTCTGAAGCAAGCTTCTCGGCGGATGATTTGCTTGCGACTCCGCAAGCGATGGACAAAGCTGTGGAAGCACTGCCGGCGACGTTACGAAACGCTATCGAAGCGGCCATCGACAACGTCCGGACGTATCAGCAGCACGCGATGCCAGCCGTTTCAAAAAACGGGTCCGACGACCGGGTAGAAGTTGCGGGAGCGCAGCTTGGGGTGCGGTGGTCGGCGGTGGACTCGGCGGGATTGTGCGTGCCTGGTGGCTCGGCTCCGCTTTTCTCAACATTGATCATGCTCGCGGTCCCGGCGTTGGTGGCGGGTGTGCCCGCCGATCGCATTGCCGTCATGCACCCGCTGCCTACGCGGTCGGCGTCCGGCAACGCGCAAGGCCGGGACACCTCGAAGGGTGCGTATGGATCGCCGGTGCTGGCGGTGGCGCGCTTGTTGGGGCTTTCACGGGTGTACCGCATGGGCGGTGCGTCGGGCGTGGCGGCGTTGGCGTATGGCACCGAGCGGGTTGAGGCGGTAGACCTGATCGCCGGGCCGGGCAATGTGTACGTTCAATTGGCGAAGGCGCAGGTTGCGGGCGTATGTGGGACGGATGGCGGGTTCTACGGGCCTTCCGAAATCACCACGCTGTGCGATGATACGGCTGAACCGGCTCGCGTGGCCAGTGATTTGCTGGCCCAGGCGGAGCACGATCCAGGCAAGTGTTTTCTGGTGACATGGCAGGACGGCGTGGCGGAGCGGGTGTGCGAGGAGGTCGCCAAGCAGTTAGCACGCCTCGGGCGGGCCGAGGCCATTATCGCGGCCTTGGAAAATGAGTCGTGTGTGGTGAGGGCAAGTGATCGTGCACAAGCGATTGGACTTGTCAATCGTCTGGCGTGCGAGCATGTGAATTTGGCCGTGGCAGACGCGGAGGAGGTACTCACCTCGATACGGCACGCGGGAGAGGTGTTCCTCGGGGACGCCGCGCCGGTCGCGGCGGGTGACTATTACGCCGGGCCTTCCCACTGTCTTCCCACCGGTACCACGGCCCGCTTTACGTCAGGCGTGAGCGTATACACATTTCTCAAACGCACCGGTATCGTGCGTTACCCGTCAGGCATGCCCCGCCAGGCTGCTGAACATGTGGCGGTCATGGCGGAGGCTGAAGGATTGACCGCGCACGCGGCCAGCGCTCGGCAACGCATTGATTCGTCAGGCTGATTCAGCCGTAGCGATTCATCGCTTCAAGTACGGCTTGATGCACTTCGAGGGGTCGATCGATCATGACCCAGTAGGCCTCGCGAGCGGCGGTCCCTGCGGTGCTGAACGCGAGGGTGCCCAGGCCGAAGAACCGCTCACGAACCGTGAAAACCATATCCGTCTGCTGCAGCTTGGACAACGGTGCCTGAAAGACACTGATGGTGAGCACGCCGCGGAGCCGGATGACGCGGCGGTCGGTCAGCACATAGATGCGGGATAGCCATTCGAGAAGCTGCCAGAAAAGCCTCAAGCCAAAGACGCCAAATCCGGTGAGCAAGATGTCTCGGCTGCCCAGGGGTAACTTGAGTTCGAAGCGCGCAACCTGCAGGTCCATCTGATTGAGCGTCACGAGCATGGCCGTCACAACGGCAATCACGCACAAGGGTCGAAGTGCTGCGAGCACGATATAGATCGGGCTTGGCTTGATGAGCAGGAGAATCACTTCCCCGCCTTGCAGGAGATCAGGAGGGAGCAGTGATGCCGCGCGGAGCGTCAGCGGCTCATCGCCTACCACAGCATCGCCGTTGGCCGCCTCGGCGAGGTGTCGATGCGGGGGCGTTTGCTTGCGTGGCGTACGCGAGGGCTTCACGGGCGGGGGCGCGGTGGAATTCAACGCTCGGCGTCCGGCTGGGCTTGCGTCGTGCGAAACTGTGCGGCATTCAGGACCGGCTCGTAGACCTCCCGACGCAGCGTCACAATATCTGGAAGATTGCGGTAATAGCCGTCGAAGTCCAGGCCGTACCCCACGACAAAGGCATCTGGAATGTCGAAGGCGGTGTAATCCGCTTCCACGCGTGGGGGCTGTTCTCGCTGCTTGCGAAGCAGGACGCAACTGCGAATCGACGCGGGGTTTCGCTCGGCAAAATGGTCATGCACCGCTTCAAGCGTCGTGCCGGAGTCGAGGATGTCATCAAGGATCAGGATGTGTTTTTTCGAGAGTGACTCGGGCAGAGAGCCCAGGCCGTGGTTGAGCGAAACGCCTTGGCTGGTCGTGGCTCGCCCGGGATAGGAGCTTGCCGACATGGTGTGGATACGCATCCGCAAGGGGAGACGCCGAATGAGATCGGAAACAAAAATAATACTGCCGGTCAGCACTGGCACCAGCGTCAGCTCCGCATCATCCGCCGAATCCATCTGGTGCAGGTCGTCGGCGATCTGAGCGGCAAGCTCATCGAGCCGCGTCGCGATCCGGTCACGATCAATCAGTACCCGCTCGACGTCTGCTTGCATGCCCCAAGTGTACCCGGCTCGCGCGGTTCATCCCCGCAAAGCGAAACGCATCCGTGAGGCAACGAATGTCGCTACCTGGACAACGCTCGATAGATCAGATCCTGCGGTTGTTGGATCATCCGCGACGTCCCTCACGCAAAAGGCCCGACTGCATAAAATCAGCCGGGCCTATTGAATGCGACATTGAAAAAAGCGGGTGAAGAGATTCGAACTCTCGACATTCACGTTGGCAACGTGACGCTCTACCACTGAGCTACACCCGCATTGGATCGGAGAGTTTACCAACGGCCGTTAAGCATGGCAAACGCTGGAACGACCGCTCGAATCACTGACTTTTCCTGCGACAGCAACGATAACTTCCATGTGGCGGTCTGCGTTCTGCAGGGTCAGTCCGCGGCTTTTGCAGGGGTATCGGGTTCAAGGAGCTTGGCTGAGGCTTCGGGCGCTGAGCCAAGCCATCCCGCTCGGCTGGACCGCCCTTGATCGATTGCCGAGCCAAAGTCGATGCGGGCGATGCTGCGAGGACACACCACGTCCATGCTTCGGGTGGTCACCAATGAGACTTTGCAGTCTGCCCCGGCTTGCAGGCGAACGGTCAGGCTGGTGTGGGGCAGTAAGGTGACGCCCAAGTCCAGGGTGACGTTTCCGGTCTTGATGTCTTGCACGATAACGGCGTCGGGTCCGGTACAGGTCAGCGTGCCGTGCTGGCCGTTGACGGTGAAGGTGACTGACTCAGGCGGATCGTCGATGCCGGGCTTGAAGCGGATGGCGTTGCCCGTTGCATGATCGACATTGAAGACCGCCAGGTATTGCTGCGAGTAGTCCACGAGATAACCTTGCAATTCAAAGGGGGGCTGGGCGTCGTGGGCGATTTGCAGGACGACGGGCTTGCCGATGTGCGCTTCGAGCATGGGCTCGTACGCGTTTCCCGCAGCACCGAGGAGGGTGTCACCGATGCTGCCGACCTGGCCTTGCTGGCTTTGCATGACACCGCCGGTGGGGCGGGTCTTGGCGATGGCTCCGATGATGAGATTCAGCGATTTGCTGAATGCGTCCTGAAGGGTATTGAGCAAGTTGCGAAGCCAGCGCATGGTCCGCCTGAGCATATTGGGATGAAAGGTGCGTCGGACTTGTCGCTCACGTTTCCTGACTTCGTCGGCGGTCAGGTCGCTGGCGACGCGGCAGATGGCTTTACACGTTTCGAGTTGAGGGGGGTAGATCAGAGCGGAGGTTTTGATGAGCCCCCGGCGGGTGGTGTACGGCGCATCGAATAAAAGTTCCAGGCCTGCGGGGTAGACCTTGAGGTCGCCCCACATCGATTCCCCGGCCCGACTGAGATAGCTGACATGGAACCCGCGCAGCAGTTTGAGGCACTTGTCTTTGCGTCGTGTTTTCACCAGCACGCCGATGATGGCGGTCAGAAAAATGAATGTGATGGTCAAGGCCAGGCTGTTCTCAAGCAGCACCTTCCAAAGCGATGCACCCGTCACTTCCGCTGCGATGAGAACGGGTGCATGGGCACGGAATGAGGAGCCGAGTGGATTAGCCATGTGTCGGTTGTACCGCCCGGCGTCGCGCGGCTCAACATCACACAGTCGACACAACCGGTACAGAACCACCGGTCGTGCGTGGCGAATTGCTTGCGGGCTTGACACAACCGCTGAACGCAATCGTTACGACCGATAGCGACCACAGGGGCAGCCGCACCATGTTTGCGGCGTCGTGTCCGTTTTCGATGAGATGCAGGAGAAGCCATGATTCATACTTCCAAACCTTTGACGTCCAAGCGCCTGGGCCGTTGGCTGGGTGCCCTGTCCGCCTTGGCGGTGTTGACCGCCGCCGGGTGCCAGACGACGACGCACAAAACGTCGGACAGCTTTGAGCCGCGATGGGACAAGCTGGTCGTGAACGTCAAGAGTTTTGAGGACCGTCAGCCAACCGGCGTGGCGGTCTCCAAGACTGGCCGAACGTTTGTCTGCTTTCCGTACTGGAAGGACCAGCCGATGCCGGCAGTCGCGGAGATCACCTCCGAGGGTGACTTGCGGCCGTACCCCTCTGGTTCCTGGAACGCCTGGGACGGCCGAGGCGGAGCGTCTGCCTTGCGTGGCGTCGTGTGTGCGCAGGCCTTGCATATCGACGAGAACAATCACCTCTGGATCCTCGACGCGGGCAATCCCAAGAATCGTCGCGGCGTTGTCGTGGCGGGGCCGAAGTTGTTCCGCATTGATCTGGCGGATGATTCCATCGTGCAGGTGTTTTACTTTGACCATAAGCGTGACTTCACCACCGAGAGCTATCTCTCTGACTTCGTGGTGGATCCCGCGACTTCGACCGCATTTATCAGCGATTCGGCCCGCGGTGCCATCTATGTCGTCGATTTGAAAACGCGTGACGTGCAGCCCCGTCTGCTCGAGCATATGTCCACCAAGCCCGAACCAGGCGTGGTGGCTCAGGTGGGTGATCGCCCGTGGACCGGCCGACTGGGTCAGCCCCAGCATGAAGGCGTGAGTGGGATGGCGTTGTCGCCGGACCGTAAGTGGCTGTACTACCAGGCACTGACCGGACGCACGCTTTACCGGGTGCCGGTTGAGGCGCTCAGCAATGAAAAGTTCACGGATGTGACAGTGGCGGGACTGGTTGAAACGGTCGCGGATACGGGTTCTGTCGTGGACGGCATGCATATGGCTGACGACGGCACGCTGTATCTGACAGCCCTGGAGCAGGACGCGATTCTGGTGCTTCGCCCGGGCCAGGCAATTCAAACCTTTATTGCGGACGAACGACTGCGTTGGCCTGACTCTCTGGCGATGGGGCCTGAGGGATATCTGTACTTCACCGCATCACGCCGACACCTCGCAGCACATCAGGCCGCAGGCCCGTATCAGTTGATGCGTGCATCCATCGCCAATGTGACCAAAGCGGTCGAAGCCGAGGCCCAGGCCAAGCGAGCAGCCGCTCGACTGGCTGAAGTCCGGCGATCTGCACGCGATGCGGAACTCCGGGCACAGGCTGAGAAAGCGGAGCGGGACCGGATCGCAGCTCAGGCTGCACACCAGCAGGAGATGGCCCGGCTCGCTGCACTGCGACTTGATGAGGCCCACGCACGGAAACAGCAGGCTGCCGCACGCATGCAGGCCTCGTCCAAGGCGGACGATCTTGCCGCGCTCAAGCAGCAGACCGCTGCGGCCGCAGCCCGATTGCGAGCGGCGGAGTCCAAACGTGCCGCGCTGGCGGCGGCGGAAGCCGCGCGACTGGCGCAGGCTGCGGTTTTGGAGGCTGAGCAAGAGGCCAATCGACTTCGGGCCGCACTCACCGCCCACGAGCTGACCGCCGCGGAGCGGCAAAGTACCGAGGCCGCGCTGGCGGTTGCGAAAGCGGAGGCCGACGCGGCAAGTGGTGTGGCGCTCGCGGCGATGCAGCGGTCGCAGCGTGAAGCGGCGTCAGCGGCCCAGGCGGCGCAGCTTGCCCAGGTGGCGTCGGACCGTGCCCAGCTGCGAGCGAGCGAAGCCCAGCAGATGCTGCGTGAAGCGGATCGTGCGGCACAGGTTGCCGCCGAGGCTCTGGCTGCCGCGAAGGCAGCCGAGTACGCCGAGCTCAAACCACCTGTCTCAGAGCCTTCCGAGATCGACACGCAGACCGCCGAAGTCCCCACGGATTGACTCAGAACAAAGTAGGTCCTGACAGGAGAAAGGGCGGCGTCCTGGCTTCGGCTGGTGACGCCGTCTTTGTTTTCCAGCCTGTCGTCGCCACGTGCGGGTGGGTCTCGGTCGGTAGACTGCGCGCCCGAGGCGGTGTGTGGCCCGCCGGCTGGTTTGATCTCGAGAATGGACGGCACGATGGATGTGGTGATCTGCGGGGCGGGTGAGGTGGGACGACACGCGGCAGAAGTGCTTGCTGCAAACGGGTCCAACATCACGATCATTGATGAGTCTCCCGTCAAACTCGCTGCCATCGATCAGGTGATGGACGTGCGGTTGCTTGAAGGCAATGGTGCGGATGCGAGCGTGTTGCGACAAGCTTCAGTTGATAAAGCAGACCTGTTCATCGCCGCGACGAACGTTGACGAAGTGAATCTTCTCGCCGCATCGGCGGCGAAAGGGGTGGGCGCACAAACATGTATTGCGCGCGTGCACCACGCTGCTTACTTCGATTCCAAAGCGTTGGACTATGCCCGGCTGCTCAAGATCGATCACCTGGTATGCCCGGAATATGAAACCGCCCGCGAAATCACCACCGTGATCCGATCGCCAGGTGCGACCGCCGTGGAAAACTTTGCCTCAGGCCGCATCGAGATGCACAGCCTGCCCGTGGAAGCAAACGCGAAAGCGGTGGGAAAAACGCTCAAGGACTTATCGCTCGACGGGGCGCGGATTGCGGCGGTATCTCGGGCAGGCTCAGCGTTTTTGCCCGTTGGCGATACCACGATCGCCGCTGCGGACGTGGTGACGGTCATCGGGGAGAGCAAGGGCTTTGACAAGGTTCGCAAGCTATTTGGCAGTCAGCATGCCGGGCGACGCAAGGTCATCATCATGGGCGGCAGCAGCCAGAGCGTCTGGCTTTGCCGAGAGATGCGGGGTAAGCCCATCAGCGTTCGCTTGTTCGTCGCTCGTCCCGACCGGGCTCAGGAACTCTCGGAGAAACTTGACTGGGTCACGGTGTTGAATGTGGATGTTATTCAGACCGACGCGTTACAGCAGGAACGCATTGATCAGGCGGACGCGTTTATTGCCTCGGCGGATGATGAGGAAACCAACATTCTGGCGGCGGCGCGTGCGAAAACCATGGGCGTCAAAAAGGCCATCTGCGTCCTGCAACGCGGCACGTACCTGCACCTGCTCGAACACATCGGCGTGGATCACAGCTTCAGCCCTCGCAAAAGTGCGGTTGAAGAAATTTTGAGGCTGCTCGAGCCCGGTCCTCTCCGCGGCCTGGCCACCATGGCGGACGGCCTGGCGGAAGTGTTTGAGGTTCGCGTGACCAAGGCGGCTAAGAAAGTCGTGGGAATTGAGCTGTCCCATCTCAAGCTTCCGGCACAGTGTCTGGTTGCCGCGATTCAGCGTGAAGGAGACGTCTTCGTCCCCGGTGGAGCCAGTGAGTTGAAATACGGCGACACGGCGATCATCATCGGCCCTCAGGAACATGCAACGCAATTGCGCGAACAGTTCGGCGGATAAGTGGTCCCAGTGATGATGCATCCTGCTATTTATCCTTCCGACGACGCGCACTCGATGCTGCCGATTTGCCTGGTTGAGCCCTTCATGTTTTCGAGCCGCCCCGTTACAAGGACTTCGCGTTGGACTTGAACTTACGCTTTGTCGCGGGCCAACTTGGGCTGCTGTGCATGGTGCTTGCCGCGGCGATGCTGCCTCCGGTGTTTTACGAAATCGCAGTCTCGGCGTGGAGCGACGTTTTAGAGTGGGAAGCCGCCAAAGCACTGGGTGCCTCGGTGCTGGTGGCGGGGGGTCTGGGTTTGGCGATGTGGCTGATCGGCCGAGGGCAGCGGCCGGACCAGATGGGGAGTCGCGAGGCCTTGCTTTTGGTCAGCTTGAGTTGGGTGCTGGGGGCGGGTCTTTCGGGTTTGCCGTTCTATCTCTATGCGCACATGGTGCCTGACCATTTCACATTGGCGCATGCGTCGGTGGAAGCGTTCCGGTCGCCGGCGGGAGCGTACTTTGAAGCCATGTCAGGGCTGACCACCACCGGCGCCACGGTGCTGAGCAACATTGAGGCGGTTCCCAAAGGCTTGCTGCTTTGGCGGGCCTTGACGCATTGGCTGGGCGGCCTGGGCATCGTGGTGCTGTTTGTCGCGGTGCTTCCCATGTTGGGTATGGGGGGCAAGCGGCTGTTTCAAGTTGAAGCGGCAGGCCCCAAGCAACAGGGTGTGCGACCACGGATCAGCGAGACCGCCCGGGTCTTGTGGATCATTTACATGGTCATCACCGTCATCGCGGTCGGAATGCTTCGCCTGGCGGGCATGGACTGGTTTGACAGTGTGTGCCACGCGTTTTCGACCGTCGCGACGGGGGGATTTTCAACGCGAAATGCCAGCATCGGGTATTACGAATCTGCCTGGATTGATTGGGTCATCGTCGGATTTATGGTGATCTGCGGGGTGAACTTCGGGCTGTACTATCGCCTGGTGGTTGGGCGGTTCAGTACCGCGTGGCGTGATATCGAGCTCAAGGTTTATCTAGGCGTTTTGGTGGGGGCAACGCTTTGCCTGACGTTTTATTTGATGTCACATGAGTCCACCCTGACCACGGGTGATAAACAGACAATGGGGGCCATGGACGCGGTTCGGCATGCGGCGGTTCAGGCCGCGTCGATCCAGACCACGACCGGATTTGCCAGTGTTGATTTCGACCTGTGGTCCGCATTTCCCAAGGCGGTCCTGCTGGTTTTGATGTTTATCGGAGGGTGTGCAGGCTCGACGTCCGGTGGGATCAAAGTGGTTCGCATCGTGATTGCGTTCAAGGTTCTTTGGTCTGAGCTCGAGCGGGTGTTTCGGCCCAATGTAGTTCGGCCGATCCGGGTTGGAGATGCGCCCGTGGATGAAGCCATGCGCTTATCCGTGGTCGCGTACATCCTGATCGTCACGCTGCTGATGATCGGCGGGACGGCGGGCTTGATGCTCATGGAATCGCAGGAAGTCCTGCACTTCAACGCCGCGGCGTCAGCGAGTATTGCTTGCCTGTTCAACGTCGGCCCTGGCTTTGAGCACGTGGGACCCATACGAAACTTCGGATTTTTCACCCCGGGCAGTAAAATGCTGCTGTCGCTGCTGATGGTGCTGGGCAGGCTTGAAGTCTTCGCCATTCTGGTGTTGCTGCATTGGCGATTCTGGCGGGGCGAGTGATCGAATGGTTCTGTGGTGGTCGCCCAAGCAGCCGGATCCTTTCAGCTGGTTGAGTGCATGATTTTTGACGGACACCTCGATCTTGCCATGAATGCCTTGATGCTTGAGCGCGATCTCAGGCAGCCGCTTGCTGCGATTCATGAACGCGAAGCTGGGGTCGCCGACGGCAGGGGAGTTTCGACCGTCACGCTGCCCGCCATGCGGCAGGGCGGGGTGGTCTTGTGCGTGGCGACGCTGATCGCGCGGTGTAAGCCCTGGCTTTCCGCCGACCGGGTGACCACGCGGCGCAGTTTGGATTGGCCTGTGCCTGCCATGGCGCGGGCAACCGCTGCGGGGATGCTCGATTATTACCTCACGCTCGAAAGGCAAGGCGAGATCACGCTGATCCGCACGCAAAGCGACCTGCAACGCGTCGCAGCGGTCGATTCATCATGCTGCGATACCTCTCCAGCGGTGGGGGTGATCCTGACGCTCGAAGGGGCAGACGCGGTGCTGGACCCGGAGGACCTCACGCGGTGGTATGACGCAGGGCTTCGTACGCTCATGCTGGCCCACTTTGGAAAGTCGCGATACGCACATGGAACGCCGTCACAGGATGCATCTAATCTGCACGATGTCGACGGCCCGCTCACAGATGAAGGCATTGCACTTCTCCAGGCAATGTCAGAGCTGGGCATGCCCCTGGACCTCACGCATCTGTCGGACACAAGTTTTCAGCAGGCCATTGAGACCTATCAAGGCCCGGTGTACTCCAGTCATTCAGGGTGTCGGTCGCTGGTGGACACGCAGCGGGACCATACCGATGCACAGCTCGCGGTCATCATTGAGCGCGACGGGGTCATTGGTCTGCCTCTGTGTAATCCGTTTCTCAAAGATGGCTGCAAGGAAGATGATTCGCATGACTATGTCTCGCTTGAAGACGTGGCAGACCATGTGGACCATGTGTGTCAACAGGCGGGATCAGCCCGCCACGTGGCATTGGGCAGCGACCTGGATGGGGGTTTTGGTGTTGAACATGTGCCAGGTGGCATCGAATCGATTGCCGACCTGCCAAGGATTGGCGAGGTATTGTTGAGGCGGGGATTGACCACGGCAGAGGTCGAGGATGTGCTCGGCGGGAATTGGCTGCGGTTCTGGTCCCGGGCCTTACCTCACGGGTGAGTACGCTTGTGCGGGGCGTCGCACGTATCATGCCGACCATGATCAAACGTGTTTTCACCCATCGTCTGCTCGGACCTGAGATGGTCACGCCGACGGACGAACGCTTCAAAGTCATCGGCGTGCTCAATCCGGGCGTGGCCGAAGTCGCCGGCCGGACCATCATCCTCGCGCGTGTGGTGCAGGCGCCTGTCGAAACGCGGGAGGACGCCTGGCCTTCCCCCCGATTGGGTCGCTCCGGCGGGCTCGAGATCGACTGGCTGCCTAAGGACGAGGTTGACGCCGATTCGGACCCCCGCTCGTACACGCTCAAATCCAGCGGGGCGCTGCGGCTGCGGTTCATCTCGCACCTGCAGGTGTTTTACAGCGACGATGGAAAAACGATCAACCAAGAGAATGGGGTCGGGCCGGTGGTCATGCCAGAGGGGGCCTACGAAACTTTTGGCATCGAGGATCCTCGGGTCACGAAGATCGAAGGCACGTTCTACATCACCGTCGTCGTTGTTTCAGAACATGGTGTGTGCACCGCGATGCTTTCCACGACGGACTTCAAAGTCTTCACGCGGCACGGCATCGTGTTCCCCCCGGACAACAAGGACGTGCTGCTCTTGCCTGAAAAAGTAGCGGGGGACTACGTGGCGATTCATCGGCCGATGCCCAACATGCCCTTTTCGCCGCCCAAGATGTGGACGGCCCGCAGCCCGGACCTGGTGCACTGGGGCATCCACAGGCAACTGCAAATCGCTCACGGAGGCGATGCATTTCAGGATCGTGTCGGAGGCAGCACGCCACCGATTCTCACGGATCGCGGGTGGATGATGTTGTACCACGGATCTGACAAGCAGCCGGGCGCTAAAGGCGTTGGTAAGTACACCGCGGGGGTACTGCTCCTGGATGCTTCGAACCCTGCGGTCGTGATCGGTCGATCTGCGGGGCCTGTGATGCAACCGGAGGAAGATTTTGAATGCGAAGGCTTCGTTCCCAACGTGGTCTTCCCGTCGGGGGTGGTCCGGCACGGCCGCGCGATCTACGTGTATTACGGAGCAGCCGACGAAGCGACCGGGGTCACCGCATTTGACATCGAAGACCTGTTAGGAACTGCGATCGAATCGGTGTGATTCTCACTTCGGCGTGTGGCGAATGTCACGCGGCGTCGGGGAGTTGCTCGGCCCATGCAGAGGCGGCGGCGTAGCGAGGATTGATTCGCAAGGCTTGCCGATTGGCGTATTGCGCAACGAACGGCCGTTCCGCTTTATGAGCCACCACCGATAGATGGTGGTAGGCGTCTGCCCGGTTGGGGTTCAGATCAAGATGCGACTGCAATGATCGGGCGGCACGCGACAGGAGCGTTTGCAGCCTGGCATGACCGTTGATCTTGCGGCGTTCGTTTCGACATTGGGTGAGCAGCACGGCGGGCACCATCAGCAGGCCTGCGCGGGCCAGTGCTTGTTCACGCACCGACGCGAACGGCGTGGACAGTTCCAGCATTCGTCGGCCTCGCCGGGATAGCGCGGTGCGGCCAAGTGTTGCCGCGACGACCGTCACCCCCGCCCAGGCGTCGGTGGACAATGGGTCGAGGCGAGCGGCTTTGCAAAACGCCACCGCCGCTGCACGAGGCCGCTGGGCGGTGAGTTGCACCTTCGCCAGTTCAAGCCAGGCGCGCTTACGCATGTCGTTCGGCTGCTCGGGACCACACCACGGCGCGAGACGATTGATGGCCGTGACCAGTTCGCCCTGACGGCGGGCATCGACGGCTGCGTCAATATCGCTGTAAGACTCATCGCGGTGCACTACCGAAGTGTCGCATGTCTTCTCTTGTGAGGTGGGATGAGCACTCATGCCGCTTGCAGTTCCGGAGGGGGTGGGGCGGATGCGAAGGTGCCTTGCAGTTCCTTGGTCAGGCGTCGTACCACCGGATGGTCTGCGATGGCTGACTGCTGAACTGCGTTGAAGTGTCGCATTGATACATCAATCATGCCTTCGCGCATGGTGCGACGCACCAACGCGGTGGCGACATCGGGGTAGTCGGGGTGCTGTTCGTGTGCCGCTTCCAAGGCTTGGATCGCGGTGAGGTGAACCGGCTGGTGCTCAGTCGTCTGATCAGTGGTCGACACTTCGGCAGGATTCGTCGCGCAGTCCAGGAGAATGGCCAGGTCGCCCTGCCCTGGGCAATGTTCCAAGCCTCGACTGGCCCACTTTTGCGTATCGGCAAGGTCGTGGTCCGCGTAAGCGAGTCGCGCAAGCGACAGGCATAACTCTGTGTCCCAGCCCTGACCAAGGAGACGGGGCGCGGCGGTGATCAACGCATCCCGCAAGTCTCGCCGAGACTCGGACTCGGCGTCCAGCAACAGCCCATGCGTGAGTGAAGCGATCAAGTCAGGCTGCTCGACCAAAGCGTCTGCCAAGGCCATCGTGGCTGAGGCCGATGCTTCCGGCAGGTCGTTTTGTGTCTGTGATTCAGCTTCCGAGGGCAACGCAGCCAAGTCCGCTGAAGCGGTCAACGTCAGGAGATCCTGATACACGGCCCAGTGGGTTGAACTCTCCGAGTGCTGCTGTGCAACAGGTTCAAGCGTGGCCAGAGCCCCCTGAAGGTCACCCCGCTCTGCTTGCCAGGCTGCCTCCAGCAATCGCAGGCTGGGCAATGAACCCTCGAGCGACGCGGTGTGCACTTCCAGTTCCGCCAGCGCTTGCCGACCCGTTCGGCCCAGTAGCGAGGCTTCGGTGATCGCCAGTTCGAGAGCAGCAAGAGGGCAGAGGGGCAGCGTGGTCACGCACCCACCATCGGCTGGGGGGTGGACGACACTTACCCGGAAATCACACGAGAGGTTATCGGCCGTCTGCGGAAGTCAAAACGAGATTATCGACGTGAATGACGGTCTTGTATGAGGGTCGGCCGAGCAATGCCTGAAACTGATTCGACCGCTTGCCCTTGATCAGGTTCAGGTCGTCGGCGTTGTAATTGCACAGTCCACGGGCGACTTCCCGACCTGCGGCGTTACGCAGAACCACCACGTCGCCGACGTCGAATCTTCCCGTAACCGCCGATACGCCTGACGCCAGCAAGCTCTTGCCACGAGCCTGAACGGCCGACGCAGCACCTTCGTCCACCGTCACACTCCCCGCCGGCCGAGCCGCCATGCCGATCCAGCGCGACTTGCTGTCAAGCCTACGAGCGGCGGGCGACACCACCGTGCCCAGCGCTTCGCCGTCCAACACACGGGTCATCACGTGCGGTTCCCGTCCCGATGCAATCACCACCAACTCACCCGCTTCGCTGACCAGACGGGCCGCTTCAAGTTTGCTTCGCATGCCTCCACTTCCCCAGGAGCTCGAGTCTCGGCGGGCCAGGCTCAAGCTCGCAATGACATCTTCCACCACGTCCACGCAGTTCCCTTGGGCATCAAGCAAGCCTTCAACGCTCGTGAGCAAAATCAGCGCATCGGCTTCCAAAGCATGACACGCCAGAGCCGCGAGCAGGTCGTTATCGCCAAAGCGGATTTCGTCGACCGCCACCGGGTCGTTTTCGTTGAGCACCGGCACCGCCCCCATCGCATGCAGCCTGGCAATGCAGTTGCGGATGTTGAGGTAACGCACCCGGTCATCGAAGTCGGTCCGGGTGAGCAGAATCTGGCCGGCCGAGAGATTGTGTTTGCGAAAGGCAGTGTGGTAATGCGAAAGCAACCGGCGTTGGCCTACCGCAGCGAGCGCCTGAAGCTCAGATACATCCGTGGGCCGTTTGGTTAAACCGAGTTCGGCACAGCCTGCCGCGACGGCACCGGAGCTCACCAGCGTGACTTCCACACCCCGTTGATGCAGTTCGGCAATCTGTGCCACGAGTTTGCGGAGTAAGGTCGCGTCAACACGCGGGCCGGTCTTGCCCTCGCGAGTCAGCAGGCTTGAGCCTACCTTGACGACCACGCGCCGGGCTTCAGAGAGTTTGGTTCGCAGCGGTATAGAGGACATGAGCGGGTTTGGCCACGCGGGGGAAAGTAGGGGTCAACCTGAGATCGGACGTGCTGCCTGATCCAGCAGCGCCAGCAGCATATCGGCATGGGCCGTGGTGCCCCCGCGGTGAGCTTCGCAAACGGCGGCCCCCGCGTGACCAAGTCGGGCCGCACGTTGTGCATCGGCCAACAGTTCCATCGCGGTCGGCATGGGTGTGGTCGAGATGAGGACAGCGTCTTGCTGTCGAAGTGCGTCCATGACGGTGGTAAAATTTCGGTAATGGGGCCCGACGATCACCGGCTTGCCCATCCCCGCTGGCTCCATCATGTCCGAGCCGCCGAAGCCTTGAACAAACGACCGGCCGACGATGACAACGTCAGCGAAGGCGTAGGCCGCGCGAAGCTCACCAATGGTGTCCAGAAGAAACACGTCTGAAGCGGCGGGGCGGGAAGGAGTCGCCGGCTGCGTGCGACGCACCGCCTGGGGCGCGGCCTGCATGACGCGTTCAAACCACTCAGGCCGGCGAGGTGCGATCACAAGCTGCACGCCTGCAGGACGATTATTGAGCAGTAAGACCTCCTCTCCCGGAGCGGTCGAACCCGCGACCACAATCGGTCGATGGCGATCGATGCCCAGCTCGTCTGCGAGTGAATTTGAAGCATCACGCGTTGCCTCATCCAGCGGTTGGGCAGCGTCCCACTTCATGGTGTCGATCACGCGGACACGCTCAGGGGCTGTGCCCATGGCTCGGAAACGCTGGGCGATGTCAGGAGACTGAGCGGCAACGCCATGCAGGCGCTTAAATGTGGACGCGAGGACCGGCTTAAGCCAGCGATAGCCTCGGTAGGAGCGCTCGCTGATCCTGCCGTTAATGACAGCCACCGGCACGCCCCGGGACGCGCAGGCCTGAACCATGTTGGGCCAGACCTCGAGTTCAACGGTCGCGAGCACATCGGGCTTGAGCGTTTGGAGCCACCGACGCAGGGCAAAGCTTAAGTCCAGCGGATATCGCACGACCTCAAGGCGGTCTGCGTAAAGCTGACGCGCACGGGCGATGCCGGTGTTGGTGGTCGCGGCGACAATGATTCGTAAGTCAGGGCGTGTGTCGAGGAGTTGGTCCACCAACGGCTTGATGAGAGAGACTTCGCCGACCGACACGCCGTGAATCACAAGAGTCGATGCGCCTTCTCTGGCACCCGACGCTGTGCCGCCATTGACGCGCCCGAAACGGCCCGCCCAGTCTGTGCGCCACTTGCCCGTACGCACCAGCGCCCAACCCCATATCGGCGATAGGCAGGCGAGGCCGATGGCGTAGATCACGTCCCTGACCCAGGTCATGGCCGCCAGCGTACCGACGTGATCGACCAAGGGTGCAGTGACGCACAAGTCGACCTACTATGCAGACATGATGGACCAACTCAAACAGCTCAAAGGCATGATGGGGGCGCTGGGAAACCCCGCCGAAATCAAAGAGAAAATGGAAGCCATTAAGGCTGAGATGGAATCGAAGACCGTCGAAGGCGAGTCCGGCGGCGGGGCGGTCCGCGTCACGATGTCCGGCAAACTCAAGGTCCAACGCGTCGAGATCGATCCCGCGATGCTGGCCGCATTAGCGGGAGAAGGTCACGATGCGGACCGCGAAATGGTGGAAGAGCTTATTGCTTCAGCAACCAACGTGGCCATCGGCAAAGCTCAGAACCTGATGCAACGTGCGGTGACCGAACTCACGGGCGGCTTGGATTTGAATCTGCCGGGCTTGAGTGGATAAGTGGTGCGGGGTCCGGACTTGTCGTGACACGCTTGGCCAGTCGCATCAGCAGTATCGACGCGATCAGGCCTATCACCACCGAAGCGGCAAACGCGTAAACACCCCAGTTCACGGACATGCGACTACTGCCCGGCAGGCCTTTAATGGCCAGTACCAGCAAGGCAATGACCAGCACATCGAGCATGCTGAACTTGCCCGCGTGGTGTACCAGACCCAGCAATCGACCCGGGTTCCGCCCACGCGAAATCACCTCTGTCGCGCTCGCCATCAGCACAAGTTTAAAGGTTGGGAAAAGGCACGTGAAGCATCCCAGCAGCACCGCCAGCGGCAATGAGCCTTCCTCGTAGAGTGACAGAATTCCCGTGACCAGGCTGTACTGCGACACCTGCCCTGCCTGAAGATCAGGCGCGAGCAGACGGATCCAGCCGTCGTAGCGGCCGAAGGTGGTCTCCACCGTCATCGCGGGGGCCACCAATCCCAGACCCAGCAAGGCGGCCGAGGTGAGCACCAGCATTCGTATGGCCCACGGCATCCATGGCATGGCAAGTCTTTCGCTTTCGCAACCAGTCAGGTTCACCCGCTATCGATTACTGGCCCGTTCCAGCAGATCGGGTATCGGCAGGCTGCGTGGCACCAGGTCAAGCACCAGTTTGGCCACCCCGCCGTGGCTGGGCTCAAAGACGTTGAGGCCTTCCACCAGAGTGTCCATCGTCAGGTCAAATGTGCCGGCCTCATCGGAATACGTCACATCGCGGTCCCACACTTCAATGCGAAGCATGCCCCCCGGCACATACTTCACCAACGGCGCGTTGATCGCGGTAGACACCTCCACCTGCCGCGTGCGGACAGCATCAATGAGATTCATGCTGAGTAGGTCCCACTCGGCGATGAGCTGGTCGCCGCCGGGTGCTTTGGCTTCGCGGATCTCCGTGCCGTTCCACAGGACGCGGTAGGCGATATCAGGGGCGCTGCGCTTGCCGGTATCCCAAGGCTTACCTTGCGCATTGGTGGGCCTGAACTCGATGAGTTTCACATGCACGTAGTAATAGGATTCGGACTGGAGCTTGACCGGCGAGGCCGATTGAGGCTCGGGATTGACTGCCGGATCGGGGTTGGTGTTATTGCCGGCCGGACGACTCGGGGCTGTCGTGGATGTCGGCCCGGGCTGATGTTTGAGAAACCACCATCCGCCTAAGCCAAGCCCCAGCACCACCGCAAGGGTCAGCGTCCCCATCAGGTAAGAAGGCCAGCGGGGATGTGTGCGGCTCGGCGTTGGCGGGGTCGTGGCCATGACGGCAGAATAGACGCCCGGAACGTTTGTCGCGCTTGGCGGGGGGATGCGCAGAGGCTTGCGTTTTCATCATGCCGGCATCCGCAGAGACCCGGCGAAACACAGCACGTCAGGCGACCTGGACGATCAGCCGGGCGGCAGGTCGGCGTCGTCAATCGTTGAGCCTGCGTCCGCCGTCGCGATTGCTGTGGCCACCGAACGACTACGCGCCGGGCTGCCGGACCCTCGTGGCATGGCGATGACACCTGTCCGGGCCAACTCGGTGATGCCATAGGGCTTGACCAGTTCGATGAACGCTTCGAGCTTTTCCTCAGCACCAGCCAACTCGATCATCACCCGATCCCCTGCGACATCGACAATCTTGGCTCGAAACAGGTTCGCCAGCGTGATGATCTCTTCTCGCTTGTCGGTCGGTCCGACATCATTCGCCGTCGAAACGGATACCAGCACCAGGTCACGCTCGACGAACGCCACGTCCTGATAGTCAACCACCTTGACGACGGGGACAAGTTTTTGCAGTTGCTTACGCACCTGCTCCAGGACCGCAGCATCGCCGACGACCACGATGGTCATTCGCGACAGAGCGGGGTTCTCGGTTCGGCCGACCACCAGGGAGTCGATATTAAATCCACGCGACGCGAACATCCCCGCCACATGAGCCAAAACGCCGGGCTCATTGGTCACCAGGGCAGCGATCACATGTCGGTACGGTACGGGTTCAGTGTCCATATCAAAATTCCAGAACGCAGCCCCGGCAGGGCAGAGGTGGGGATGCGACGTTTCAACGCGGCTTAGCCAACAGGCTCAGCCCGCTCGCGTCGGGCTTAGAACCATAACAAAGCGGGCCATCCGCGAGGCGGGGTTCACGATACGCGACGCCCCATCACACCTGAAGTCATGAAGGCATTGGGCTTTAAGCCTTCAAAGCTGCCTCACGGCCGCGTCGCGCCTCAGCCTTGTCTGCTGCCAAAACGCTCGAATCAGCCTGCTCCCGTAATTCGTCAACACTGCGGGTATGCACCCGGGCAGCGCCCTTCCAGTCTTTACGGACCACACGCGTCCCGCTGCGTTCGTGCTGGGCCAACCGGGCAATCGCGCGATCCACTGCACCCGAGGCCACATACTGAGGTAACCACGATGCCTGGGCGACAAGCATTTCGTCAGTCATCTGCCAGATCTCTTCGGGATTGCACACCGCACCGGTCAACGGGTCATGCAGCATCGCCTGCTTGAGCAGTGTTTCATCGCCGGTCACCGCCGCGTCCTTGGCCATCCGTTGCACGTTGACCGACACCAGGCAGGTCGCTGCCGCGGCCGGCGGGAGCGTGATGCCTTGGGTCATGTGCATGCCAAGCCGATCCACCCATCCCGGCGCCTCAATGATGCAGTCCTCGGGAAGGTTGCGGATGGTTCCGCCGTTGCGGCGGTTGAAGTGGCCGCGATACGTCCGCCCGGTCTCCAGTGCCTCGATGATATAGCTGCCATGCTCCGCCGATCGCTTGTAATCGTCCAACGGATCGCCCGCTTTTTCAAGCCACTGGGGGAAGTCGGTTTCAAACCAGTTTCGCCCCTCGGTGCAGACCCTGAGGTAGCCGCCGGTCTCGCCATCAATCCAGTTACCCAGCTCAACCCATCGCTGAATTTCGTCAGGACGTTTGCGATACCAGGGCAGGTATTCGCTCAAGTGGCCGTTGCTTTCCGTGCTGTATAAGCCAAAGCGTCGCAAAACATCGATACGGACTTTTTCCGTTTTGGAGATTTTGGGATGCTTTTCAAACGCTTCTAAAAGTTCATCTGCTCCGATCCGTCGACCTTTGTAAAGCACATCGACGTACCAGGTCTGATGGTTGATCCCGGCGCAGACCAGCTCTACGAGTTGCCGGTGCCCGTGCAGGGGTCGCCCGTATGCATCGGTCGTGGAATCCGGCGTGGCATCTCCGTGGAGCGCCGAAAGGCACGTGGCGATTTGTGTCCACCCACCCTCCACGCCGTGGCACAGGCCGATGGTGTCAACGCCTTCGCCCTGGTCAAACAGATCCAACGCGGCCCAGGTGTTCATCGCCATCGGGTTGGCGTAGTTGAGAAAACGGGCATGGGGTTTCGCGACGGCGTGGATGTCGCGCGCGAAGGCGAGCACTTGTGGAATGTTGCGTTGCCCGTACATGATCCCGCCAGCACATAATGTGTCACCAACACATTGGTCGATTCCGTACGCGAGCGGGATTTCGATGTCGGTTTCAAATGCTTCAAGCCCGCCGATCCGCGTCGTGTTGATGACATAGTCAGCGTCCTTCAAAGCCTCGCGACGGTCGGTCGTCGCGCAGAGCGTCGCGGACAAATGGTTCGCCTTGAAGTCTTTGGCCAGCAGTTGTTCGACCATCTCCAGGTTGTGTGCGTTGATGTCGTGTAAGGCAAAATGCGTGTCCTGGAGCTCGGGCACCTTGAGCACGTCGCGGGTGAGTTTGCGAGTAAAGCCGACGCTGCCGGCTCCGATGAAGGCAATTTTGATAGGCATGAATCAGGCTCTCATGAGAGGCAAGGCAAGCGGGGGGACGCGGCAACGAAAATGGCAATACGATCAATAGGTACTGGTGTGTTGATTGTACAAGCGCATAATCCCGCGTCGATGGTGTATATTTGCGATCTTGTGTAACGATGTGCTTATTCCTCTGGCGAATCGTGAGCCGCGTGTCCGGACGCTCGCATTCTCAACCAGGCGGTCGCCTTTGCCTGCGATGCTGGTCTCGGCCGGTGTCGATCGCGTGGGTCTTCCCGGCGGCCCTGCTTACGACTGGCACGGCCTAAAACGCACCTCCAGCCCCGTGGCTCTGCTCCAGCACACCCTTAGCGGCACCGGCCGACTTCGTACCGGCGGGGTGACCCACACCCTGGCCGCAGGGATGAGCTTTGTCGTCACAATCCCCCACGATCACCGCTACTGGGCCATGCCCGGCGAGCCCTGGCACTTCTTCTGGCTCATGTTGCAAGGTGAGCAGGCCCTGTTGTGTTTCAACGAAGCGATCCGAATGCAGGGCTCAGTTCTTGCACCTTCTCAAGGGACACCTCGTGTGGAACTGGCTCGAACCCGGCTGATCAGCGCTGCCGCCAACACGGTCACACAGATTCTGGACGACGCGGCCCGCGATGTGTGGGATGTCTCTGCGAAGGCCTATGACCTGAGCATGAAGCTGATGGCTTATGCCGAAGCAGCGGGTGAGACGTCTGCCAGGCTTCAGGAACCCGAGTCCATCCGCCGGGCTTCGCGCCGGGTGCGACAGGGAGGTCCGCCCTGGCCAAGTGTCGAAGAGCTGGCGGACATCGCGGGTCTGAGCCGATCGCATTTCACGCGTCGCTTCACCCTTGCGCACGGCGTTTCGCCTCAGCAATACGTGCTGCGCCGCCGCCTCCGCGCCGCCGCCACGCTTGTGGGTCAAACCGACATGCCTCTCAAAGCCGTCGCAGCCGAGTGCGGGTTCTTCGACGTGCGTCACCTCTCACGAAGCTTTGCCAAACGTTACGGCCAGACCCCCGCAGCGTTGAGAAGTCTTGTCGATACGCCCCGGGGTTAACGCGATGATAAGACGCATGAATGCGTTTACGTCGCGTTTGCCTCGTCGAGGATATCGTTCCCAGGCCAGCCGGGGAATTCAAACCGCCCGTTGCGTGAGATGACTTCCCCATCCACGGTGACCGTCCCGCCTCCGTCAGGCCCTGGGCGAAGGTCGCAGACCATGTCCCAGTGAAGTCCGGACTGATTGGTGTTGCCGCTCTCGGGATAGCCTGCGCCAACCGCGGCGTGGAACGTGCCACCGATTTTTTCATCAAACAGTGTGTTGCGGGTGTATTCGGTGATGCTGTAATTCGTGCCCAGGGCAATCTCACCGAGTCGGCGGGCTCCTTCGTCCTGGTCCAGCATGGAGTTGAGAAAGTCCAGCCCCTTCGATGCCTGAGCGTCGACGACTCGGCCTTTCTCAAAGGTGAGCTGAATGTCGTGAACCTCGTGGCCGTGATGGACTGCGGGGAACGAGTACCGCACGACACCGTTCACACCGCCGGGCGATGCAGACTCAGGACCCGCGTTGAGATTGGGTCCGGTGAACACCTCACCGTCGGGGAAGTTGTATTCGCCCGCGCAGTTGATCCACGTCATGCCGTCAATGTCCACGTGAAGGTCCGTGCCCGATGGCGTCTGGAAATGAAGGTGTTTCTTGTCGGCGAGGTAATCCACGACGCGTTGCTGACTGGTGTGGACCCGCTTCCACATCGCCACCGGATCGGTGAGGTGCAGGTGCCCTGCTTCGAACACGAAGTCGGCATATTGCTTCAACGACCGCTCCGCGTCCTGTGCCGAGGCCTGCGTGGGAAACTGCGTGCCGACCCACCGCAAGGGCTTGACGCCCGGATATTGATCCGGGGCTTCCGCCGCAGCCGCCCGTTTCATGAACGTTTCGGAAATCGGACGCCGCGCTGCAGAGACCCGCGCCTGCCGGGCGGGATCAACCCGCGTCATCGCTTTGGTATTTACGTCGGCCCAGATGCCAATGGAGACATCCACCATTTCGCTTTCCTGAACCGCCAGCGGACTGAGATAGTCCAGCTGTTCATCGGTGGCAAACTCGAAGTAGAGATCTGCCAGACTCTCGGGCGAGCACCGCACGATCGGGTGCCCCCCCGCCTTGAGCACTTCTTCATACAGCGCTTCAATGAGCGGAATCGAAGATGCCCCGCCGCTGATGCGAACAATCTGGCCGGGCTTGACCTTCGTGGAATAATGGACCAGAACTTCGGCGAGCTTATGGAGACGAGGATCGTGCATCGTAAAACTGTATCGCGCCGAATCGCGTCAGGTTTTTTCTGACTCACGATTCGTCATCTTCGACACCGAAGGCCCGGAGCCAGGCTCGGGTGGCGTGCTCACCCAATGATTCGACTTGAGGCTTGCCAGAGATACGCGACGGGTGGGTCGTGGGGCGATCCACCGCCTTGGCCAGAGCGTTGAGAAACGATTCACAGGAACGCGGACGGGCCCGGCGACGCCGCGCGGCTTTCATAATCTCGCGGTCGTTCGACACAACCGTCAAACGCCGGGGGGACGAACACTGATTGATATGCCGAATAATGATTGCGTCGGCGGAAAGCGACCCACTGAACTGCAAGGTCATCCCGGTCAACTCTGCGGGATCCAGCGAGTGCGGCTTAGGCCTCCCATCACAGACCAGGGTCACCGCTTCAGGCCGCTGCGGCTGCGCAAAGCCTCGGCCGTCCAACAGCCGACACAACTGCACTTCGCCAAGCCCCGCCAAAGCAGGTGGCTTTTCCGCGTGCAGCAGGTTGTACGCGTCAATCACAAGCAAACCGTGTCAAGCGTAGCGTGCATCAACGCCACGCCGTGAGGCACCGGCTGCATCATGCATGATTCACTGCGGTTGCCAAGGCTCGATCAGCCCGAGCAGTTCATCCACGTGCGCGGTCGCCAGGCATTCCACCGTGTCCGCTGCGCCGTAGTAGATCTTCACTTCCCCATCAGGCTCGAGCAACATGCCGCCGGGGAAAATGACGCTGCCTCGGAATCCGTCGAGTTCGTAATCCAATTCGGGAGCAAGCAAAGGCTCACGCGACATCCCGATGACCCGCCAAGGCTCATCAAGGTCTGTTAAGACCAGACCCGCCCCGTAGAGTTTGGTCCAGGGACTTTTCTCCCAGCCTTTGAGCGGGTGCTCTGCGTCTTTAACGACGTAGTGAAAGGTCGCCAGCCAGCCGCGGTCGGTCTTGATGGGCGGAGCCCCCGGGCCGATCTTGCAGTTGGAGTAGGGCACCTCATCGGAGCCCAGGACCAAGTGGTTGTTTCCCCAGTCTCGGCCGTCGGGCGAGTCGGAGTACCAGAAATCAAAGGCTTCCTGAGCGCCTCGGCCGTAGATCGGCATCGGACGCTCAAATCGGGCAATCCGCTTATCAGGGCCAACCCGCTCGGGGAAGATCACCATATTGCGGTTATCCGGCGCACTGACACTGAGAATATCGAAGGTCTCGAAGTCTTCGGTGGTCGCGATCCCACCACGCACCCCGTGTTTGACATCCACTGCGAAACACAGCCAGACCTTGCCGTCCAGGACCGTCAGCCTGGGGTCATAGACCCGGCGGACCTCGCCGGAGCGGCCGTCGAGATCGCCGTCCCACTTCCAGACTGGCTCAGGCATGACCTCGAACGTCACTCCGTCATCACTGACCGCCATGCCCATGTTCGTGCCATCAAAGCCGGGCTCTCCGCGTTCGCCCCGGGCTTGAAAATCCGCTGCGTCAGCAGGCCCGAAGTCGTTGCGAAACAACATCACGTACTGATCCGCATAGGCCCCCGTGACTGGCTTGCAGACCCCAGCATTGAACAAAAGCGAGCACGGATAGGGAACATCGTGATGGGTCAGGATCGGGTTGGCGGGGTGACGTTTCAGTGGCATAGGGATACTCGTTATGTGGAAAAAAAGCCCAGGGATGGTGATCCCTGGGCTTTAGATGGTAACGATAGGTGGTGCCGCTTCAGCGAATGAAGAGCATTTCCTGATAAGTGGGCAACGGCCAGAGGTCGTCGGCCACGTAGGTTTCCAGCTCATCGACGTAGGAGCGGACCTCAAGCATTTTGGGGAGGATCTGATCTTTGATGAACATGCAGTGCTTATCAACCTTACCTTGAGAGTGCTCGCTTTCTTTAAGCTCTTCGAGCTCAGCGACCGAGTCCTGCAGCTTGCCGATCAGGCCGGTCACCGCATCAATGGTGTGGTGGTCTGCTTCGATGCCGATGGCTTTGAGGTTTGCCAGCGACATTGCCAGCTCGCTCTGGTAGCGGATTGCGGCAGGGAAGATCATCGTTTTAGCCATTTCGACCACGAGGTTCGACTCGACGTTGACTGAGGCGATGTACTGCTCTGCGTAGACCTCGTAACGCGAATCCAATTCTCGCTTGCTCAGGACCTTGTACTTCTTGAGTAGATCGACATAAACCTTTTCACGCAGCACCGGAAGGGCGTCCGGGGTGGTCTTGAGGTTGGGTAGTCCGCGCTTTTCAGCTTCTTTCTGCCAGTCGTCGGAATAGCCGTCACCGTTGAAGACCACTCGGGAGCAATCGCCCCAAACGTCCTTGATGTACTTTTCGACCGCAGCGCCAAGCTTCTTGGGGGTCGATGTGTCGCTCTTCTCGAGTACGGTGGCGGCATGGTCCAAGGCCTCGGCCATGATGGTGTTCATCGCGACCAGCGGGCCGGCGATGGACTGGCTGGAACCGACCGCTCGGAACTCGAAGCGGTTGCCGGTGAACGCCATGGGACTGGTGCGGTTTCGATCGCCCGAATGCTTGGGGATCGGCGGGATCACGTCGACGCCGACGTTCAGAGTGCCTTTTTTGGCCTTGACCGTGCCTCCGCCAGCGATGGAGGTGATGACCTCGGTGAGCTCGTCACCCAGGAAGATCGAGAGGATGGCAGGCGGGGCTTCATTCGCACCCAGACGGTGGTCATTTGAAGCACAGGCGATCACAGCCCGCAGCAGCTTGGCGTGTTTATAAACCGCTTCAATCATGGCCGTGCAGAACACGAGGAATTGCGCGTTTTCAGCGGGCGTATCTCCGGGGTCGAACAGGTTGCCCGCGGCTGCGGAACCCATGGAGAAGTTGAGGTGTTTGCCGCTGCCGTTCACGCCTGCGAAGGGTTTCTCGTGGAGCAGGCAGACCATCCCGTACTTCTCAGCCACCTTCTTGAGGGTGGTCATGATGAGTTGCTGGTGGTCGGTGGCAACGTTGCCGTATTCGAAGACCGGGGCGATTTCGTATTGGCCGGGCGCGACTTCATTGTGGCGGGTCTTGGTCGGGATGCCCAGCTTGAAGCATTCGCGTTCAAGTTCGAACATGCACGCTTGAACACGTTCGGGAATGGCCCCGAAATAGTGGTCGTCAAACTCCTGGCCCTTGGGCGGGGGTGCACCAAAGACGGTTCGGCCCGCGGCCATGAGGTCAGGCCGAGCCATGTAGAAGTTCTTATCGATCAGGAAGTATTCCTGCTCTGCGCCGGCGGTGGAGGAGACGAACGGTCCATCGTTGCCGAAGAACTTGAGAACGCGCTGGCTTTGTTCATTCAGAGCCTGCATGGAGCGCAGGACGGGGGTCTTTTTGTCGAGCGCCTCGCCGGTCCAGGAGACAAATGCTGTCGGGATGCACAGCGTGGTCCCGTTGGGGTTTTCCATGATGTAGGCGGGGCTGGTGACGTCCCAGATGGTGTAGCCGCGGGCCTCGAAGGTTGCGCGGATTCCGCCGTTGGGGAACGATGAGCCGTCGGGTTCGCCTTGGATCAGGGTTTTGCCTGCGAATTCGGCGAGGGTCCCGCCGGAGCCGTCAGGCTCGAAGAACGAGTCATGCTTCTCAGCGGTCAGGCCGGTGAGAGGGTAGAAGACGTGGGCGTAGTGAGTGGCACCTTTGGAGAGGGCCCAGGTTTTCATCGCTTCGGCGACCGCATCGGCGGTGGTGATGTCGAGTGGTTCGCCGGAGGTGATGGTCTTTTTAAGAGATTTGTAGACAGACTTGGGCAGCCGCTGGGCCATGGCATCAAGGCTGAAGACATTCACGCCCCAGATACTGCTCGTCGGTTCTTCGGCGAAATCGAATGAGGAAAGGACGGGCGGGTGATTGGCAATGGCCTGGATCGCATCGAGTCGGGCTTTGTTTCCGCTCATAAAATCTATCGCTCCTTGTTGGGGCATCTAAATAAAGGATGCCAGCCCGTGGTTGCGGGCCAGTCTTGAAACCAGCAGGCCAGTGCTGGGCACGCGAAGTGCGTACGCGACGCGGGTCTCCCCTCTCACGTCACGGTTGCGAACGGTACCGCAACCGCAGCGACCTTGCAACGCCCCCATCGATGAAAAGCCCCTTCGCTTTGGTCTTTCACGCACGTGGATGACGTGTCAATCCGACAAATGTCCTGTCGCCAATCGGCCTGCTTGGGATCATGTCCGATGCAGGTGCATAGAGATGAATCTGACGAAAGGCCGCGGTGGGATTCGAACCCACGATGGATAAATCCAGCGGATTTGCAATCCGCCCCCTTGGTCCACTCGGGCACGCGGCCGGAACGCGGCAGTCTACTTGAAGTCGTGCTGAAGCGTCGTGCGTCTTAAGGCCTGTTGGCAGGGCGGTACGACGCGGTAGCATGGGGGCATGCCTGGAGAGACCGTTAAGAATGCAGCCGGGTCGGGTGATGAGGTGGTGATGGCGGTGCCGGAGATGCGGTACTGCATTGCGTGCGGTTACAACCTGACGGGTCTGGATATGGATCGTTGTCCGAAGTGCGAGCGGTCATACGATCCGCACGATCCGAGCACGACAACCGATCTATCGCCCAATCCACCGGTCAACTACTGGACGCAAGCGCCGCGCATTGCGGGATACGCGGCGTTATTGAGTTTTGTGGCAGGGCGCGTGGTGTTGAATCTTTACGTAGGTGATGCCCAGGCGGTTGCGACGGAGAACCTCGGGGGTGCGGTGGTGTTTCCGCTGATGCTGGTGTTTCTCGTTACGCCTTGGATTTTGCTGACCACTTATCTCACGCTTACCGCACTGGATGATTGGGTGAATGAAAACCTGATCATGCTGGTGGGGCTGGGCATGCTGGTCGGCGGGCTGATCATGCTTTTGTCGCCGATGGGGCTTCAAGGCTTGATGATCGGGGCGTTGGCAGGCATGTTCGCGGGATTGGTCCGGCGTGTGATGGTGTGACCAAGGCGTTATGCAGACGGTGGTGAGGCGGGGGGGGGAGTCTGGCCGGGGTTTTCAGGCTCATGATCTTCGGGGGACTCGGCGGCGAGGAGCCAGGGCTCATGCAGCGCTGACCCCGAAGTGGGAAACGGGATCGGCTGATTGGGTTCATCGAGATCTAATGAGCCGGGCATGTCGACCTCCTCTAAGCACTGCTGCATCCGCGCTTGTGCACCTTGTGGCGGCTGCGTGGCTTGAAGCACACGATGCAACGCAGCGTCGAGTGCGATGAACTCGGCATCGTCATTGGGCTCTTGCGAGGCGATGCCTTGATCGGGCGGCGTGTCAAAGAGGGTCGGCACGGACGCAGCGCGTTCGGACATCGGACGAGTGCTGATGAGGTCCGAAAGATTAGCCGACACGTCTGCCTGGGCGATTGCTTTGAGCAGCGTTTCGCGGGCATGGTCAGAAGGGTCCGTTCGTGTCGCAGCGAGACCTGCAGCGAAGCGCAGTGCGTCAGTGATTTCCTGTCGGCCTTGTGCGCAAAGCGCGGTGTGGTCGAGCAGGCGATGGAGTGTATCGGCGTTCGTTTCACCAGCGAGGTAATGCTCAACAGCGGCCTGCCATGCGTCGGGGGAGGAGGTGTGGTTCACGAGGCATCCTCCATCGCACAGGCTTTGCGGACTTTCTCGTCGGCGCGCAGGCGTTCATAGGCGCGAAACAGGCGAACGCGGGCGGCGTTGGGCGTAATGCCAAGCTGCTCTGAAAGAACGCTGACCTCCAGACCTTCAACATGACGCAGCGTGACGACATCGGCCTGACTGGGCGGCAGCTGATCGATGGCTTCGAGTAAGACTGCCAACTCGTCGGCATCGAGGCCTGTCTCGGGCGGGGTCTGCGCGGTCTGATTGAGAATGTCGGGATCGGTGGTGCGCGACCGTTTGGACGCTCGGATCATGTCGAGTGCGGTATTGCGAACGATCTGCCCGATCCATCCGACGACGGCTTTGGGTTCGTCAAGTTTGTCGAGTCGGCGAAGTGCCTTCATCACACCGGTCTGCACCGCGTCCTCAGCCTCTTCGGCACGTCGCAGGACGCGGAAGGCGGTGGAGAAGAAAAAGCGGTAATGCCCATCCACGACGCGAGAGAACCACGCTTTGACGTCTTCACCCTCCCGGGGAGATAAGTCTTCGGTTTTGCGTTGAGGTGCATTCACGCGTGAGGAGTATCGGCCTGTCCCGGTCAGGGTGTCAAACAGATGCTTCCATCGGTTGAGAAAACCGGCGTACGGGCAGGGCTCGATTGCGAGCGCCGCACCGGCGGGGGAGGTGAGCATGTCCATCCATCATCCTTTCGTCGATTGCGGCACGTCTCGGCCGCCATCCACGGCCGATGCGACATAAGACGACGCTAACGCGCGGTGTATTACTGAAGGACATCAAATGAATTTCAATACGACCGTTGAGAAGCAGATCAAGCAGGGGCTGACAGGGTGATGCCGGGGTCCCATCCTTGGGCTTGGCGGTGGGCGCAGGCCTTGAGCAGTGAGCGGATCTCGAAAGGGGTCAAACCGGGGCAGGCGGTGAGTAGGCGTGCCGCGAGTCCTGTGGCGACGGGGCAGGCATAGCTGGAGCCGGTGGCATGGCGGGTGGATCCGTTGATCCAGGCGATGGGCACCGCGACACCCGGGGCGTCGAAGTCGGTCGCGTCGTGTGAGCGATACACCAGGGTGGTTGGGTTGAGTTGGTCGTAGCTGACGCCGATGACGCCTGCGAGAGATGCGGGGTAGTCCCGGCCGGCGGGGGCGTAGCCTTTGGCGGCGAAGCACGTGATGCCGCTTGCGAATAATTCGTCAATGGCGAGTGACATCGCGGCGGCCTGGTCGGGGCGACTGGTGGACAGGCTGAGGTTGATGAGGTGGACCGGCTCATTGCGCAGGGCTTGGAAGGCCTGGAGCAGCCGGGCGGTGGTCCCGGTGCGGTCGCGGCCCAGGATGCGGATGGAGACCACCTCGCAGCGGGGGGCCACGCTGAGCAGTCGGCTGATGACCGCCGTGCCATGGCCAACCGGATCGCTCTGTGGATCTTCTGCGAGGTACGCCGCGCCATCGGGGTGACCCGCCGGGTGGGTGGCTCGCACGTTTGTATCGCGCAGCAGGGGATGATGCGTTTCGACGCCGGTGTCGATCACCGCGACGCGAACGCCTTGACCAAGGCTGGTGGGCTGGGCCATCGCATCGAGCAGGGCACGCACGTCAATCACCCGCAGCGTCTCGCGAATGGCTGGGGGCGGTGGCTTTTTCACGTTGATCGAGATGGGCTGCCAAAGCGCCCGCGGCGGTGTGCTGCCGTTGCAGGTCCTGGGCGGTAAATCCGTCTGGATGATTGGAGTTAATCGTGGAGACCACACCCCAGTCACGGTCAGCGCCGACGACCGGCGTGACCATCATGCTTTGGGTGACTACGCCGGTGCGTTCATCCACGGAGCGGTCGTGGCTTGGGTCCGACGCGGGGTCATTGATAATGGTCGCCATTTGAAACGTGTAGCACAGGCTGACCAGGCCGCGATCAAGCGGTTGGACCTGACCTATCAGCATCCTGGCAGATGGACCCCAACTCGTCACGAAGACAAGCGTTTCCTGTGATGCGTTGTACAACAGCAGCGATGCTTCGGCGGCGTGCGAGCCTTGGCCAAGCTCGCGGAGGATGGAGACAAGCGCGTCGTCGTCGGACAGGGTGGGTGGGGGAAAGTCCACACGTTGTTTATAGCGTGCGGTGTGCGGGTGGGTGGGTCGTTGTCGTTCAGGTGGCAGCGACAAGCACCTTGCGCACGGTTCCGGTGCCCAGGGTGAGGGTGTGGCGCCGGTCTCGGCGAACGGTCACGGCGTCGGCCTCGGCATGTCGGGTGGCGACGGTGACGGTGGTGCCAGGCATCAGACCCTGGGCTTCGACGTAGCGCAGAAACGCGGGTGCCTGATCGATCACACGAACGATCTGCAGCGGCTGACCGATCGGACAGCGCGTGAGGTCGCTGGCGTTGTGAGCGGAGTAGGTGCTTTTGCGCTTGTCGGTGGAGATCGCTGCGGGCGGGATTGGATCGCCGTGGGGGTCCGCGTCGGGGAAGCCCATGAGGGCGTCAATTCGGTCAAGAACTTTGTCGGAGACGGCGTGCTCGAGGACCTCCGCCTCGTCGTGCACTTCAGCCCAGTCCATGCCGAGCTCCTGAACCAGGAAGAGCTCAACGAGTCGATGCCGGCGGAGGACCTGACGCGCGGCGGTGACGCCACGCTTGTTCAGCCGTACACCCACGCGGGGCTGATACTTTGCAAGGCCACCGCGCGCCAGGGCTTTGACCATCGTGGTGGCGGTGCCGGGGGTCACGCCCACAGCCGAGGCGAGTTGGCCCATGAGCACGAGCGCATCATCGCCGCGTTCGTGTTGCTGCAGATAAATCTGCTTCAGATAATCCTCGGACGTTGGCGTGGCCATGGTTGACTGCAGTATATCTCCAACTTGACGATTCGCGACCTGGACTTAGACTAATCAGCATGGCCACTTTGAATACTCAAACAACTGGGCGCCTCATTGCTGTGTTTCTTATGGCGGTGACATTGGGGGTCGTTCCTGCGTGCAATTCGGAGGATGCTGAGAATGCATCCCGGGATGGCGTGCGATACCCGCTGCGTATCACCGCCACCACGGGCATGGTGGGGGATATCGCCAGGCAGGTCGCGGGGGATCGCGCGGTAGTGACCGTTTTGATGGGGGCGGGCGTGGACCCGCATCTTTATAAAGCGTCGCGGGTTGACATTGTGAAATTGCGTAGCGCTGACCTGATCTTCTACAACGGGCTTTTGCTTGAAGGGAAGATGAGCGATGTCCTCAAGCAAATGAGTCGCGGGAAGCCGGTGGTGGCGGTGACTGAACGGGTGGATGCGTCCACGCTGATTCACCCCGATGCAGAGTCGGGACATGCGGACCCGCATTTGTGGATGGACCCGCTGGCATGGGCCTCGACGGTGGACGTTGTGACTTCGACGCTTGCGGAGTTTGACCCGTCAAACGCTGAGGTGTATCGCGAGAATGCCGAGGCCTACAAGGCGACGCTGCGATCTCTGCATGCGTATGGCGAGCAGGTCCTGGGCAGTGTGCCGGAGTCGCGGCGGGTATTGGTGACCTCGCATGATGCGTTTAATTACTTTGGGCGGGCGTTTGGCCTGGAGGTCATCGGGGTGCAGGGTTTGTCCACCGAATCCGAGGCGGGGCTGGTACGGACGGAAAATCTCGTCAGTCTGTTGGTCGAGCGAAACATTGAGTCGGTTTTTGTGGAGAGCAGCGTGTCCCACAAAAGCATCGAGTCACTGGTGGAAGGCGTCGCGGCCAAGGGGGGGCGCGTGACGATCGGCGGAGAGTTGTTCTCGGATGCGATGGGGGATGCGGGGACGTACGAAGGCACGTACGTCGGAATGCTGGACCACAACATCACGTTGGTGGCACGGGGGCTGGGCGGCTCGGCGCGTCCTGGCGGGATGCAAGGAAAACTTTCGCATGGGAACTAAGCGCCAGGCGTTAGCATCGGATGGGCTCGGGCTTGGGTCTGTGGGCAGCGAGCATTCGCCCGACGCGCCGTTGTCCATTCACGACATGACGGTGGCGTACCACCGCAAGCCGGTGTTGTGGGACGTCGATCTGGATGTTCCGGAGGGCCAGCTGGTGGCGGTTGTGGGTCCCAACGGGGCAGGCAAGAGCACACTGATCAAGGCGGTGATGGGGTTGGTGCCCCGGGCCAGCGGCGAGGTGTTGATCTACGGCAAGTCCTATCGCAAGAATCGGCATCGCGTGGGGTATGTGCCCCAGCGGGAGACGGTGGACTGGGACTTTCCGGTCAGCGCGTTGGATGTGGTGGCGATGGGGCGGTATCGCAAAATCGGATGGTGTCGGCCGGTGACAGCGCGTCATCGTCGTGCGGCACGTGAGGCGCTGGACCGGGTCGGGATCGCGGACCTGGCGGATCGGCAAATCAACCAGCTTTCCGGCGGACAGCAGCAGCGGACTTTTCTGGCCCGAGCGTTGGTGCAGGAGGCAGATCTGTATCTGATGGACGAGCCTTTCGCCGCAGTGGACGCGGCAACCGAGCGGGCCATTGTGGAGTTGCTGCGGGAACTGCGTGCGACGGGCAAAACCGTGCTGGTCGTGCATCATGACCTGCAAACCGTTGATGAATACTTCAACCACGTGATTCTCATGAACATGCGGATCGTTGCGCACGGACCGGTGGAGCAAACGTTTACCCGTGAGAATCTGCAAAAGACCTACGGCGGCAAACTCACCTTGCTGACCCAGGCGGCGGAAGCCATGGCGCGACGGGGAGATCCGGCGTGACGCGAAGGAAGCGTTATGCCGATCGCGAGGCGGCGTGCGCTGCGGGCGTTGTCGTGCTGTTTGCGATTGTCGCGGCGGGTGTCGCGGGAGCGCAAGGGGTCGCAGGCGGGGAGGACGGACTGGGGACATCGAATGGGTGGCCTTCTCTGGAACGCTGGGTCCGTGTGCTGACGTTGCAGGACTACAACACCCGCTTAGTGGTCGGGGGTACTGCGTTGCTGGGCCTGGCGGCGGGGGTCGTGGGTAGTTTTACGTTGCTGCGAAAGCGGGCCTTGGTGGGTGATGCGTTGAGTCACGCCACCCTGCCCGGCATTGCCTTGGCGTTCATTGTCGGCGATGCGATGGGGATGACGAGCAAGTCGCTGCTGCTTTTGCTGGCTGGGGCGACGGTGTCAGGCGTGGCGGGCGTGGGGGTGTTGCTGCTGCTTGCGCATGACACGGCTGAAAGAGGACACCGCCTTGGGTGTGGTGCTGAGCGTATTTTTCGGGCTTGGCGTGGCCATGCTGGGCATCGTGCAGCAGTTGGGGAGCGGAGCGTCGGCAGGGCTTGAAGGCTTTATCTACGGCAAGACCGCTGCGATGGTGGCGATGGATGTCAAGCTCATCGCGGTGGCGGCAGTCGTAGCGGTATTGGTGTGCACGCTGTTGTTCAAAGAGCTCAGGGCGTTGTGTTTTGATCAGGCCTACGCGACGAGCCTGGGGTTGCCGGTGTTGGTGTTGGACATCGGGCTCATGGCGATGGTGGTGATGGTGACGGTGGTGGGGTTGCAAGCGGTGGGGCTGATTTTGATTATCGCGTTATTGATTATTCCAGCTGCTGCGGCGCGATTCTGGTCGGATCAGATGCTCGCGATGATGGCTCTGGCGGGGGGGCTTGGCGCGGTGAGTGCGTGCCTGGGGTCGGCGGCGAGTGCGTTGTTTGTGGACTTGCCTTCGGGGGCGATCATTGTCCTGGTCGCAGCGGGCATGTTCCTGCTGAGCATGTTGTTTGGTCGGGCCAGGGGCGTGGTGCCGCGATCGCTTGCACAGCGTCGGTTATTACGCCGGGTCGGTGAGCAGCATCTTTTGCGCAGCGTTTACGAGTTGCTGGAGACGGAGCGGGATGGGGTCGTTGCGAATGATTTCGTGGCGGAGAATGCGGTGGTGACCTCGCGGTCGTGGAGCCGTGCTCGTGTGCAGCGGTTGGCCCGTGCGGCCGCGCGGGGAGGACACATCGAGCTCGGTCCGGAGGGGATCAGCCTTACTGCACAAGGAGTGCGTGATGCGGAGCGGCTGGTGCGTAACCATCGGCTCTGGGAGATGTACTTAATCACGCATGCGGACATCGCGCCGAGTCACGTAGATCGCGATGCGGACATGATCGAGCATGTGCTGGGGCCAGCGATGATTGCGAAGCTGGAAGTTCTGTTGGAAGCCGAGCTACTTCAACAGCAACAGCAGACGGCGCGGGATGCAATGCCACGCAGCCAGGATGTCTTCGCAAGCCCGCATCCGCTCAAGCCGGGCGAACGGTGAGCTACCGCTTCCCCCTGACCCAGATGATCCATTCAGGACACGACGGTGCACTATGACCCTCAACGTTTCCGCCATGCTTGATGCGTTGCAGACCTGGAGCTGGGCGATTGACGGCTGGATGGTTGTCGTAGGGGTGCTGTGCGCGGTGGCCTGCTCGTTGCTGGGCAATTTTCTGGTGCTGCGGAAAATGAGCATGATGGGTGACGCCATCAGTCACGCGGTATTACCAGGACTGGCCGCGAGCTTCTTGGTGTGGGTCTGGCTGCAGCAGGCGCCGTGGGTCGCAGAGCATTTGCCAGCACTCCAACGGTTTGCGTTGTCGATGGACGCGCGTGCCTCGATCGTGATGTTTCTCGGCGCGGCAGTGATTGGCGTGTTGACCGCTGTATTCACCGAGTGGGTTCGTAGCGCCGGCCGGGTGGATGAGGGGGCGTCGATGGGGGTGGTGTTTACCACGCTGTTTGCACTTGGGCTGGTGATGATCGTGCAGGCGGCAGACACGGTGGACCTTGACGCGGGCTGCGTGCTGTACGGTGCGTTGGAATACGCGCCGCAGTATCTGGTCACGGTGGCGGGGGTGGAACTGCCACGGGTCGCAGTGACGCTGGGAATGGTGCTGGTGGCGAATGTGCTTTTCGTGCTGCTCTTCTATAAAGAGCTGAAGCTCACCGCGTTTGACCCCATGCTGGCCTCGGCGATGGGCATCAGTAGCCGAGCGATGCACTACGCGCTGATGACTTTGGTGGCGGTGACGGCGGTGGCATCGTTTGAGGCGGTGGGCAATATTCTGGTCGTCGCGGTGCTGATCGTGCCGCCGGCCGCGGCATACATGCTGACCGACCGCATGTCGGTGATGATCGGGCTGAGCGTGGCGATTGCCGCAGCATCCGCAGTTCTGGGGCACGTGGCGGCCATTGCTGTGCCCGCAGGATTGGGCTACCCGACGAGCGTGAGCAGCGCGGGAGGGATCGCCACCATGGCGGGGGTGCTGTTTGGTCTGGCGGTATTGCTGGGCCCACGGCATGGGATTGTGAGTCGGGCCATGACCCGCGCGAGGCTCGCGTGGCGCATCGCTTCAGAAGACGTGCTTGCGGCTCTGTATCGAATTGAGGAGCACGTTGCAGAGTCGGCGACAGATGCGGATGTCCTGCCTGACCACCTCGCACAAGCCATGCAGATCTCTTCGCTGCGTCGCCGAATGCTGGTCAACATGCTGGTCAGGCGTCGTTTGGTTCGACGACGTGAAGGCGGACTGCACCTGACACCTTCAGGCCGTGAGCGGGCGCGTCACCTCGTGCGATCACACCGACTGTGGGAGAGCTATCTATTGCGATATGCCGCGATTCGGCCGGACCATTTGCACTTCTCCGCAGAACGGCTCGAACACGCCACCGGCCGGGCGTTGCAGGATGCTCTGGACGAGCGGGTCGGATCGCCGCAATACGATCCTCATCAACGGATCATCCCCCCTGCGTAACGCAGCATCGGTCGCACGCGCAGGGGTCATGCATTACGCAGCGTCGCCCCATACTTCATTATCTGACGTGTGATTTTGGCTGGCATCGAGCGTGTCAAATACATCCGTGTCATCAGGGCTGCGCTGGGAGCGCTGCATCATGTAGGCCACGGTTTGATCCACCAACTCACGCCGCGTGGGCACCTGGAAGACCTGCTCGCACGTTCGACATCGAGCCCGCCGGTTCGCTCCGGAAAGCGGAATTCTTAAAACAGTCTCGCAGGCTGGGCAGGCCACGGCGGCATCGGCGTCGCTATGTAAAACGGACATGGAAATACTCCTGGACTCGGGGCGTGCAAGATGTGCCATCCATTTGCGTATGAGGCCAGGGCACTTCATGGCATACCCTCTCATTTCGCTTTGCGTGCTTTGCAAAATCGGCACAACCCCACCAGCCAGAGCGGTCACCACGGCGGGCGTCATTGCAACGTCAGGCGTGTGGGGATACGATCTTGCCTGCTCAGCACCCAGCGGTCTTGCCGCCTGGGCCACAACCCGCCTCAACCGACGTCCACTTCTGGGCGTCGACTCCGGCAACACCATTCAAAGCCCGACCCGGGAGTTTTCGCTGAGCACCCCGGACACGTCCCTTGTCGGACAAGGCTGCGAAGACACGGAGCATTCGCCATGAGCGACAGCAACACCACCAAGGCCAACTCCCCTTCTTTGGGTCTGGGAACCCAAGCCCTCCATGCCGGCTACGACCCCGATGCGACCAAGTCACGGGCCGTGCCGATTCACCCCACCACCAGCTATGTCTTTGACGACACCGACCATGCGGCCCGACTCTTCGGGCTTCAGGAGTTCGGCAACATCTACACCCGGTTGATGAACCCCACGGTGGACGTGTTGGAAAAGCGCCTGGCAGCACTGGAAGGCGGAGTGACAGGCCTGGGGTTTGCCTCAGGTCAGGCTGCGATTTCCGCTGCGATCCTCACCATCGCACACTCCGGGCAGAACATTATTTCCTCGACCGCGCTCTACGGCGGGACCTGGACATTGTTTACGCAGACTTTTAAGAATCTGGGAATCGAGGTGCGGTTCTTTGATCCCGCAGAGCCCGGAAAGATCGCCGAACTCGCCGACGAGAACACCCGCTGCGTTTACTTCGAATCACTTGGTAATCCCCGCAATTACGTGCCTGACTTTGAAAAGCTCAGCGCAGTGGCGCATGAGCACGGCCTACCAGTGATCTGTGACAACACCGTCATGACGCCGATGCTGCTCAAACCCATCGAACACGGCGTGGATATTGTCGTGTATTCGACCACGAAGTTCATCGGTGGCCACGGCACACATATCGGTGGCGCGATCATTGACTCGGGCAATTTCCAGTGGATCGACAACCCCGACCGCTGGCCAGAGTTCTGCAAACCCGCCCCGGCTTACCACGGCGCAGTGTTTGCCGAGCATCTTAAGGAGATGGGCAATATCGCTTTCAATGTGTATGTCCGTACGCACTGGCTGAGAGACACCGGCGGCTGCATGTCGCCTTTCGCCGCGTGGATTTTCCTGCAAGGCCTGGAGACACTGCACCTGCGGATGGAGCGTCATGCGTCTAACGCCCTCAAAGTCGCGCAATATCTTGAACAGCACGACGCGGTGGACTGGGTCAACTACCCCGGCCTGGATTCCGTCGAGAGTCACGCGAATGCCAAAAAATATCTAAAAAATGGCTTCGGCGCGATCATCGGTGTCGGTCTCAAGGGCGGACACGAAGCGGGTAAGACCGTTGTGAATGCCTGCAACCTGCTGTCGCATGTCGCGAACATCGGTGATGCGAAGTCGCTGATTATTCATCCTGCCAGCACGACGCACTCTCAGCTGAGTGCTGATGAGCAGACCCGCACCGGCGTTACGCCTGAGTATGTGCGGCTGTCCATCGGGATTGAAGACGTTGATGACATCATTGCGGACCTCGAGCAGGCACTCGATAAGGTCGCTGTAGCGGTGTGATGGGATGCGATGGCGTGGTGCGCCTGTCCGCGCTTAGGTCACTGTTATGAAAAACACCAAGCAGGTTCCCCGCCGATCAATTCACCTCGCGAGCTATGACGCATTGGTTGTCGAGGCCCAGCGGCTGGTCGAAAATGAGGCCACCGGCACGGGCAATTGGACGCTGGGCGAAGCGATTGATCACGTCGCCAAAGGCGTTGCGATGTCGGTCGAGGGGTCTTCGCTCAAGGCTCCACTGCTGATGCGGATCATGGGCCGGATGATGAAGAATCGAGCGATTGCCAAAGGCTTCGGGCCTGGGATCAAACCGCCGGGAATCTTTGCGGCAGCGTTTGCTCCCGAGCCGGGCGTGCGTGGTGACGAGGCGCTCAACCGCCTGCGGCGTGATGTCGGCGCAGCCCAACAGGCACCCGAAGGCCGGGCCAGCCCGATGTTCGGCGTGATGACAAATGACCAGTGGGAGCAGTTTCAGTGTCGCCATGCTGAGCTGCATTTCGGATTCTTCGACGTACCAGGCCAGACGAGAGACGATGCGGCGTAAGCTCTGAACTACGATGACTTTGCCGCCCGAGAGCACCGACGACTGCCGCACCGGCTCACCCCTCCCTCACGCCCAGTACGCGGCCATCGGACCTGTTGCCCTGTCGCTTGGCGGGTCTTTGCCGCACGTCGATGTCGCTTATGAGACGTGGGGAACACTCAGCGAGCACAAGGACAACGTCGTGTTGGTCTGCCACGCGATCAGCGGCGACTCCCATGCAGCGCGGCATGATGCTCAAGACACGCCTGGTTGGTGGGACGGCCTGATCGGGCCAGGCGGGTTCGTCGACACGGATCGTTTTTTTGTGATCTGCCCTAATGTCCTCGGGGGCTGCCGGGGAACGACTGGGCCGGCGTCGATTCATCCTGAGACCGGGCGGCCTTACGGAACGGACTTCCCGGATATCACCATTGACGACATGGTGGATGTGCAGGCTCAATTACTTAGTGTCTTGGGAATCACACGCCTCAAGGCGGTCGTCGGCGGCAGCCTCGGCGGACATCAGGCGTTGGCCTGGGCAACGCGATACCCCGACCGCGTGGCGACTTGTGTGGCGGTGGCGACCAGTCCGCGGTTGACCAGCCAGGCATTGGCGTTCGACGTGATCGCCCGCAACGCCATCCAGCGCGACCCTCACTTTCACGACGGTCAGTACTATGACCAGCCCAACCAGCCCAAGGTCGGTTTGGCCATTGCACGCATGCTCGGGCACATCACCTACCTCTCGGGTGAAGCGATGGAAGCCAAGTTCGACCCGGATCGCCATTCCCCCCGCAGCTTGCATACCGCCTTTGAAAAGCGATTCAGTGTCGGGTCGTACCTCGCACATCAAGGCGAAAAGTTTGTCGCTCGGTTTGATGCCAACAGCTACGTCACGATTACCACCGCGATGGATTTGTTCGATCTCGGCCGAACGCATGAGCAGCGTGTCGCGAGCCTGAGTCAGGCGACATGCGATTTCCTGTTGGTCAGCTTTTCGAGCGACTGGCTTTTCACGCCCGCGCAGTCCCGAGAACTCGTCGCGGCGATCATCGAGCGGGATACCCGTGTGGCCTACTGCGAGATCAGCACCGACGCGGGGCACGATGGTTTTCTCCTCCCCGATGAGATGAGCCAGTACGGCCCGCTGATTGCGGCGCGTCTGGGCGACACCGATGCGTCTTCATTCAGTCTTGGCGTCGACGACGAACAGATTCTTGAGCTCATCCCACATGATGCTTCTGTGCTCGACTTAGGCTGCGGGATGGGAGAATTGCTGGCCACGCTTAGAAACAGGGGCCAGGCGAACATCTGCGGCGTCGAAGTGGATCAGGATCGCATCATCGCCACCGCACGCCGCGGGCTGAATGTCATTGACTTTGACCTGAATCGCGGACTGCCCGGTTTCGCGGATCAAAGCTTTGACATTGTGGTACTCAGCGCCACGCTGCAAGCGGTGCGTGATGTGGAACGGCTGTTTGACGAAATGCTTCGCGTCGGGCGGCGAGTCATCATCAGCTTCGCCAATTTCGCGTATCGCGACTTGCGTGAAAGCTATGTCAACGAAGGCCGATCGCCCAAAGCTCCAGGCGAGTACGCCTTCGAGTGGTACAACACGCCGAATCGGCGGTTCCCCTCAATCGCCGACTTTCTCGATCTCTGCCGGGACAAAGAAGTCACCGTCCATCACGCGTTGTACCTCAACACCGCCGAGCACCGCCGGGTTGAAGCAAACGAGGACCCGAACCTC
This sequence comes from uncultured Phycisphaeraceae bacterium, assembly GCA_963799465.1. Lineage (GTDB taxonomy): Bacteria > Planctomycetota > Phycisphaerae > Phycisphaerales > Phycisphaeraceae > JBCCOW01. The sequence continues at coordinate 69,459 of CAWCXG010000002.1, forward strand.
AACGCAGACACCGCGGTGATGGTGCTGAGCCGATAGCTGATGTATCTTTTGCACCCCCGCCCGCGTAGCTCAGCAGGATAGAGCAGCGCTTTCCTGAAGCGCAGGTCACAGGTTCGAATCCTGTCGCGGGCATTGAATCGAAGTGCGAAGGCGTTTCGAAATACGCCCAGGCATCAACGGTAGAATTCGATAATCAGGTTCATGTTGACGTCGAACGGCACCTGGTCGGGCGTGGGGTGCGCGATGACCTTGGCGGTGAGCGTTGAGGGGTCGAAAGTCAGCCAGCCGGGAACTTCGAAGCCCGCGAGCGACTCGAGGTTTTCACGGATGAGCTTCTTACCGTTCTCTTTCTTGACAGTGATTTCGTCGCCGACGGTGACCTGATAGCTGGGGATATCGACTTTCTTGCCGTTGACCAGGACATGTCCGTGGCCGACGATTTGTCGGGCCGCCCAGATGGTACGAGCCCAGCCGAGGCGTCGAATGACGTTGTCGAGACGCTGTTCGAGCAGGCGGAGAAGGTTGTCGCCAGTATTACCTTTGCGGCGGGTCGCTTCTTTGACCGTGATGCGGAACTGTTTTTCGAGAACGTTGTAGTGGAAGCGGAGCTTCTGTTTTTCGTTAAGGCGGATACCGTAGTCACGCAGTCGCCGTCCTCGGAATCCGTGGACGCCGGGGGGGTTGAGCTGCCGCTTGGTGGTGTGCTTAGGGATGTCGGCAATGGGCACGCCGACACGACGGGAGAGACGAACTTTGGGGCCGGTGTAGTTGGCCATGGTGTGATCACCTGCGGTGTTGTGCAGGCCCTCTGGGTTTGGCTTGGCCGCGGCTGCGACGTTGCGGTCGGGGAGGTGCAGGACGCCAACGCCCTGCGGGGAACCCCACATCATGGCAGGTTCACACGAAATGTCAACCGGGCCACGATGGCTCCAGGGTAAATGCATGTAGCTCAGTGGCACTGATCAGGAGTATTCTGCTGGCACGCCAAGTCGCCCTGACGCACGGTGATCGGGGATGAGCTTCGGGCGTGAGCATCGATCAGGCGATGTAGAGAGCTACATGCATTTACCCTGGGGGCCACGATGGCTCGCTTGGCACCTGGGCAACAGTGTGCTAATCTCTCCGATCCCACACCACGCCACAGGGCCGGTTGGGTTTAGCACTCGTAGCTCAATTGGATAGAGCAGCGGTTTACGGAGCCGCAGGTTACAGGTTCGAGCCCTGTCGAGTGCATGCGCGACTTTTGCCGGGCGGTTCACTGCCTGCCTTCGCCCCAAGGCCACGTCACATCCATCCATACTCGTCCTGCCAGGTTGGGCGCGCTAGGATACAGCGTGGCTGAAACTCTCACCATCGACTATCGCAAGCCGTTTGCCCTGTTTCCCTTGGACCAGGTGGTGTTGTTGCCCCACGCGGCGGCACCCTTGCATATTTTCGAGGATCGGTATCGGGCAATGACGCGGGATGCGCTGGATTCCAGCGGCTTAATCGCCATGGCGTGTGTGGATCATCAGCCCCGCGTGGGCGAGGCATCCGAGGACCACACCGCACCCCATGGTCCGCCACTTCGGCCGCACGTGTGCGTGGGCTACATCGTGCGACATGAGCGCATGAGTGACGGCCGATACAACATCGTGTTGCAAGGCATCGCGCGGGCGACGCTGGAAGAAGAACTCGAGCCTGCTCAAGGCGGGTATCGCCGGGCCACACTCAAGCCGCTTGAGGTCCAACCGACGTTTGAAATGGATTATGACACGCAGCGCGAGAAGCTCGACTATCTCTTGAACGAGAGTGCGCTCGTGCAACTGGCGTCTGTAAAAGCGATGCAAAGCTGGTTGCAGGCTGAACTACCCACTCCGGCAGTCGCGGACCTGGTGACCTGTGTGCTCTGTCGCAACCCCGACCAGCGGTACGCGATTCTCAGCGAAGGTGATCCGAGCGTACGCATCGATTGGCTGGTCTCCTATCTTGAAGCAACGCGTCGCACGCTGGAACTTGCTGCAGCCCAAGGATCGGCGATCGATGACGGTGGCCTCCCGCTGAACTAGTCACGCTTTTGCGCAGCTCGACCTGAGATCGACGTGATCTGGGCGATGTGCGAGTCGGCTTATGATCTCGATGCGACTCCGCCAAACCTTTGACCGTGAGCTTGAGGCAATCATGGCAGACTTGCCTAAAGGCTTGCATGAAGTGCTCGAAGAAGTGCCGTTGATTGTTGAAGACGAGCCTGGACAAAAGCTCAGACACGAACTGAGTCTCGACGATGGCTCCGACTTGTGCGGCCTGCATTGGGGTGTTCCGCTGACCGAGCGGAGCGTGGGGGACGTCGCCGATCGTGTGGATCACATGATGCTGTTTCGCGGGCCGATTCTGCGAATGACTGGGTTCAGCTTGCGACGTGCCGACGAGGGAATAGAGGAGCTTCGGCGGCAGATTCGTATCACGGTCCTGCATGAAATCGGCCATCATTTCGGCCTGGATGAAGACGAGCTTGAGGCGTTGGGATATGCCTGAGAGTGACGCCTGAGGGTACCGCTTGAAGCGTTCGCCCGAAGTAGTGGATGGGGATCGGCTTGGTCGCGGAGGATGAGCTATAGTGAAGCGTCACCCTAGGCTCAACCCACGCCTGCTTGTGCGGAGAGGCCTTTTTGGGGGGCATTTCGGATGGCGTCTGAACCCCGCTTGCTCAAACTGGCGACCTTGCTCGAAAACCCTGCAGAGCCCCCCACGGGGTCGCGTTATCTCGATCCCACGGTTCTGGCGGACTATGGATACAACGGTGTGGTGCTGTACGCCACGACCGCGTTATCCGGAGTCGCGTCGGCCGAGGTGATCCAGGACGGTGAACTGCGACGATGGGTGTCTCAGCTTCTCGAGTCGACCGCATTACGCATAGAAACCTGCCGCCGGGCAGGGCTTGCGGTGTACTTGTCCTATGACGTGATCGTGTTGCCCTACGACGTGGTCACTCAGCATCAACGCGACGTCACGGTGCGCGGCCGGCACGATCTGCTCGACCCCTCGAGCGATAAGGCAATTGATCTGTCGGTTGGCGCGTTGGAGAGTTTGCTGAATCAGCTGCCCGCAGTGGATGGGGTCGTGCTTCGGATGGGAGATACCGACGCACGTCGGATGCCACACCTCATCGGAAATGATGTGTACCGCGCAACCCCGGAGCATCAAACGGTCGACGTGGTGTCTCACATCATTGACCGCTTTCATCAGCCGGTGGTCGATCAACGCGGGCTGAGGTTGATCGTCCGCGCGTGGAACGTCAGGCCCGGCGGAATTCATGATCGGGTGGAGCTGGCCCAAGCGATGGCACAACGGCTTCCCGGAGAAGTTGATGACGATCGTTTGGTGATGTGTTTCAAATTCACGCAGCGCGACTTCAGGCGGTACGAGGTGTGGAACCCGTCGAGCCTGGTGTTCGGGCAGCGGCCCATCCTTTATGAAGTGCAGTGCCAGCGTGAGTTCGAGGGTAAAGGCGGAATCCCGAACTGGCAGGTACCCCTATGGAAGCAAGGCCCAACCGAAGTGGACGGACCACCCATGGGGCTTCAGGACGCTTGCGAATCGGTGCGTTTCGCGGGGGTGCTGGCCTGGGTGCGGGGAGGTGGCTGGGGCGGGCCTTTTGTGGGCTGCGAAGACTGGATCGATGCGAATGTCTGGACGCTGCCGCGACTGGTGGACGCTCCGGCATCGACGGCAGAAAGTCTCGCCAAGGCCTGGATCGACGAGCGATTCAACGCACGTCGGCCGACGGTTGCGGTGCTGACCGACATCCTCATGCAGTCTGCAGAACTGGCGAGACTGGCGTTTTACATCGGACCCACGCAGACCGAGCCGGGTGAGGTTTCTTCTGCCACTGCGGAATGGATTCAGGATGATCTACTGGATGTTCAGGTATTATGGCGGTTGTTGAGTCGGATGCCCGATGCCGGGCTTGATGCGGCGGTGCGGGAGAAAGCCCAGGCAGCCGAGCAGATCAGCGCGTTGCGTGCGAGGCTTCAGCAGAACACTGATGGCCGACACCAATCGGCGCTGGAAGTTCTGTCGCACACGCTCCTGTACACCGAGTCGCTGTACGAAGCGCTGCGCGATCTGGTCACCGGGCTGGTTCACTACCGTCGCTGGCAGCGTACGCACACGGCAACTCTCGCCAGCCGGGTCAGGCAGTCGCTTCTGGCGTCGCAAAGTCACTGGATGCACCACACGCAGCGATACGGCTCGCTGTCAGGTACCGCAACTCCGTTTCGCGAGCGAGGCTTCTGGGAAATGACCGAGAATGTGCTGACGAAAGTTGGCGAAACCGAGCGTAAAAAGGAGCACGTCTGATGGTGATGCGCAAGCTGGAGCTAGGACGCGTCTTACATGGCGCTTTGTTGCGTGACGCTCACTTCGCGGAATACCAATCAGCCCCGATTCCCGCATCGACCCCTAGCGGGACTTTCAACGTCATCGCCTGCTGCATCGTTTCGACCACGACGTTGGAGACTTGCTGTGCAATCGCCGCAGGTGCTTCAACGACAAGCTCGTCGTGAATTTGCAGTAAGAGCCGAGCCTCGGGGTACTCGGCCCGTAGCCGAACATCAAGGTCCACCATGGCCTTCTTTATCAGGTCTGCGGCAGAGCCCTGCACCACCGAGTTGATCGCGAGTCGCTCCGCCAGCGCTCGCTTCTGAGGGTTACGGGCGTGAATATCATCAATTCGACGACGACGTCCGAGCAAGGTGGTGACGTAGCCGTGCTCAGAGGCTTGTTCTACACATTCCTGGAGAAAGCGATCGATGCCGGTGAAACGAGCTTTGTAGTCGGCGATCAGGGTAGTCGCGGCATCGAGGTTCAGGCCTTCGATGCGTCGCGCAAGACCAAAGGGCGTGACGCCGTAGATGATCCCGAAGTTGATGGTCTTCGCATGACCGCGTTGCTCCGAAGTGACCGCTTCAGGCTCCACCTTGAAAACTTCAGCAGCCACAGCTCGATGGATGTCCTGTCCGCTGTTGAAGGCCTCAATCAAAGCGACATCCTCGGCAAGGTGCGCGAGCATCCGAAGTTCAACCTGCGAATAGTCGGCTGAGACGAGCTGTTGCCCTGGCTCGGCGATAAACGCGCGACGGATCTGTCGGCCGACCTCGGTGCGGATCGGGATGTTCTGCAAGTTAGGATCGGAGGAGGACAGTCGGCCTGTTGCGGCTCCGGTTTGATGAAAGCGGGCGTGAACGCGTTCATCCCCGCCTTGCTCGCGGGTCCAGATCGCCTCGACGAGGTTGACCAGATAAGTCCCGACCAGTTTGGTGAGCATTCGATATTCAACCAGAAGCCGGGGCACTGCGTGGGCTGCTTCGGGCACGTCTTTGAGCTCTGCGGGAGAGAGGCTGGCAAGCTTCTCAAGCACTTCGCTGTCGGTCGAGTAGCCCGTTTTAGTCTTGCGCTGCTTGGGAAAGCCGAGCTCGTGGAATAGTGCGTTGGAGAGTTGCTTGGGTGAATCTGGATTGAAATCAAACCCGACCGCATCGAGAATTTCACTGCGTACCGCATCGGCGCGAGCTTGAAGCTGCTCGCGTTGGGCCTCGAGTACGCAAGGATCCACGCGGATTCCAGCATCTTCCATACCCGCCAGGACCGAGACCAAAGGGACCTCCACGGTGTCCATCAAAGTGGTCATATCCATGGCTTGGAGTCTGGCACGAAATAGCTCGCAAAGACGCAGCGTGATGTCCGCGTCCTCCGCGGCATAGGGCGTGATCTCGCTCAGTGGCACCTGGTCCATGGTCCGCTGGGGCGGGTCGTTTTTACGGGTTGGCTTAGGGCCCATCAAGGCACTGATGGGGATGTTGTGTCGGCCGAACTCAGCGAGCGCCAGGGCGTCCATCCCAATGCCGTTGGCTCCCGCCAGGAACGCCGCCACCATGGAATCAAACGCCACCCCTCGGACCACCACGCCCGCAGCATGCAGCACCCGCAGGTCGTATTTCATGTTGTGGCCGCACTTGGCCCGGCTTGCATCAGCAAACCACGCCCGCAGCGCATCAAGCACCGTCGCCTCGTCAAGATGCTCATCTTCGGGCGGGCACCGCAGCGGAATGTACACGCCTTGCTCAGCGGCCCATGAAAGCGAGATGCCACAAAGTAACGTGCGTTTGCCGTCGGGAAATGTCTCAGTGTCGACAGCAACGAGGGGCTTGTCCGCCAACTCCTTCACCAGGGTGTCGAGCGCGTCGCGGGTGGTGATGGCCTGATACGACTCGGCGAGTGCGTCCATCGGCGCTGGCGGGTGACCAGGCTCGCTGCCTGAGTCTGTTGAATGGACCAGCCCGCTGAAAAGACCGCCGGGCATCGCGTGATGTTCGGCGGCTGCAACCTGCGAAGATTGAATCGCCTGGTTGGCGGCAAGCGTGTCGCGTTTGACCAGACGTTGCAGATCGGTCTTATGGCGGTGAAAGCCAAGCTGATCGAACAGGTCGAGCAATGCGTCAACGTCTATGGCATCGACCGAGAGTTTTGCAGCGTCCAGATCAAGCTCAATATCGAGATCCTGATCAAGCGTGACAAGTCGGCGAACCAGATCGAACTGGCCTTCGCTGATTGCGGCTTGCAGGTTCTCCTTCTGCTTGCCTTTGAGTTCATCAATGCGGGAGGTGAGGTTCTCAAGCGAGCCGAATTGCGTGAGAAGTTTGGTGGCGGTTTTGGAGCCGATGCCCGGCACGCCCGGGATGTTGTCGGCGGTGTCGCCGGTGAGCACCTGGTGTTCGATGGCCTGATCGGGACGTATGCCTTTTTTTTCTGCGAGGCCGGCAACGTCGAGTTCGGTGTCGGTGTGGATGTCGAAGAGCGTGACCTGATCGGTGAGTAGCTGTTCGAGGTCTTTGTCCTTGGAGACCAGGCGGACTTTGAGGTCGTGGGAGGCGTGGCGTTTTGCAAGCGTGGCCATGATGTCGTCGGCCTCGGCGTCGGGCGAACCCAGAACGGGGAGGCCTAACAGCCGGGCCACTTCGAGCATGCGGGGGATCTGCTGTTTGAGCTCTTCGGGGGTCTCGTCCCGGTTGGCCTTGTAGTCCGGAAAGATGTCGCGGCGGAAACCGACTTGGGTTTCGTCGATGGTCAGGACGCCGAAGTCAGGCCGATGCTCGTCAAAGAGTTTGATGAGCATGCCGGTGAAGGCAAAGATGGCGTGGGTCGGTTCGCCGGTGACGGGGCTGGTCATGCCTCCTCGAATGGCGAAAAACGACCGGTACATCTGGGCGTGGCCGTCGATGAGATAGAGCGTCTTAGGTGATGAAATGGCGTTGCCCTTGAAAAGTCGGCGACGGGTCAGACGTGCAGTGCGTTACGCCAGGTGTCGATGAGTTGCGTCAAGGTGACGCTGTCGGACTCAAACGCAAGTGTCTGCCCGGACGTGAAAGTACCGATCAGCACGGCGGGAACGCCTCGCAGTGCGAATGCCGCGAGGGCTGCCTCGGCGTCACTGACTTCGAGCAGGTACCGGCTGGGCGACTCGGCAAAGGCGGCCGCCGCGGGAACCAAGCCTTGCTCGGTGAGCGGGTGAAGCGTGAGGTCGAGGCCCAGCCCGCCAGCCATGGCCATTTCCGCCGCAGCGACCAGAAGTCCGCCGTCCGAACAGTCGTGAGCGGAGAGCACCATGCCCCGCGCGATCAGTGAAGCGACGGCGAGGGCATGACGCGGCCCAGCGTCGAGATCGACGCACGGGATAGACAGGTCGCTGTCTGCAGGAGCGCGACCGAGTTGGGTGAGATGCGAACCGCCAAGCTGAGCGGTGGTCTGCCCAACCAGCACAAGCGAGGAGCCAGCACGTTTGGCATCCATGGTCACCGCCTTGCGAACGTCCGGAACCATGCCAAGCGCTGTGACCAGAAGTGTGGGGGGGATGGTGATGAGTCGGCCGTCGTCGGTGGTGAACTGGTTGTGAAGCGAGTCCTTTCCGCTAACGAATGGGGTGCGGTACGCCATGGCGGCGTCGTAACACGCCTCAGCCGAGCGGACCAACGTGCCGAGCGATTCGGGGGTATCGCACGAAGGCCAGCAGAAGTTATCGAGGATGGCGATGCCTTGGATACCGGGAGTGGTCACACCTTGGGACGCGCTTTCATTCGTCGCGTCGCCGAACGGCTGGGCCCCGACGCACACCGCGTTGCGCACCGCCTCATCGACCGCGTGAAGCGTCGCCTGATAGCTGTCGCCGCCGGGGGTTTTCTCCGCCAGCCAGGGCGCGAGTCCAGATGCAATCGCGATCCCAGCGTTTGAATCCGGCCGCGGCTTGATGACCGCCGCGTCGGACGGCCCGATCCGCTGCGGACCGACCAACGGCTTGACCACGGTGCCACCTTGCACTTCGTGGTCGTACTGACGAATGATGCGATGCTTTGAAGCGATGTTGGGATGCGCAAGCAGGGCAAGCAAGTCCCCCACGAGAACATTGGATGTCGATGTTTTCGGGCCTGTGGCAGGCGATGTAGGCGAGGACGGCGGCGCGGGCGGCTGATGATGAGCGGGGCCGACAGCTGCCCGACTGGTCTTGGGTAACCCGTTGTGAAGAAACGCCATCGGGAGTTCACCGACCTGGTGTCTGTGGTACCGAAGCCGCAACGTCGGCTGACCTTCGACCAGGCACCCAAACGCACCGAGGTCGGCGAGTTCGACATGCTCGGCATCACACAGGGCTTGCAGGGCGTCAAGTTGGTCCGGTGGCACGCTGAGCACCATCCGCTCCTGCGCTTCGCTGATCCACACTTCGGTGTAAGACAGCCCGGGGTATTTAAGGGGTGCAGTATCGAGCGTGACCTCGGCGCCGAGCTTTTCGCCCATTTCCCCAATGGCCGACGAAAAGCCGCCCGCGCCGCAATCCGTGATCGCGGTAAACAGTGGCCCTTGCGGGGCGTCACGGGCTTGAAGCAACACGTCAAGCACGCGCTTTTGCGTGATCGCATTGCCGATCTGCACTGCGTGGGCAAATTCGTCAGCGTGGGTATCGGTCAGTTCTGCGGAACTGAAGGTAGCGCCGTGGATGCCGTCTCGGCCGGTCCTGCCGCCAAGGGCAACGATACGGTCGCCGGGCTGAGGGTCGCCAAACGCATGCTTGAGGGGGATGAGTCCGACGCAACCCGCGTACACCAGTGGGTTCGCCACGTAATCATCATGAAAAACCACCGCTCCATTGACGGTAGGGATCCCCATGCGGTTGCCGTAGTCGCGGACACCTCCGACGATCTGCCGCAGCACACGGGTGGGATGCAGAACGCCTGCGGGCAGCGGGGTCTTTTCCTCGGCAGGCGGGTTGCTCTCGGTCCAATGGTCGAGATGCGCGACGGCGAACACATCGGTATTGGCGATGGGCTTGGCGACCAGGCCGGTGCCCATGATGTCGCGGATACAGCCACCGATGCCGGTGGCCGCGCCGCCGTAGGGCTCGATTGCTGAGGGGTGATTGTGGGTTTCGACCTTGATGGCAATGCCATAGGTTTCGTCAAAGCGGACGACGCCAGCGTTGTCGTCGAAAACGGAGATCAGCCAGTGGTCGATGTCGGTGTGCTGCTCACGCAGGCCGCGCGTGGCCGCAGCGATCGTGGACTTGAGCAGGTTGTCAATGGTGACAGTGCCGTCAGCGTGGCGGGTGTGGCCGGGCTTCTCGTCAAAAATGGTGCGGCGGTCAGGGGTGCAACCGTCTGGCGTGAAGTCCACAGTGGCTTTGAGCGTTTTATGGACGCAGTGTTCGGACCAGGTCTGCGCGATAGTTTCAAGCTCGATATCGGTCGGCTCGCGCGGCCCGCCTGGCTGGTCTCGAAAGAACTGCTGGATCGTCTGCATCTCTTCGAGCGACAGGAAAAAATGAGCTTCACGCGAAAGCTTGAGCAACGCAGGATCGTCGAGATCGTCCAGCGGGACGTGCGTCAACTTATAGCGGTAGGGCACCGGCGAGACGAAACGCTCGGGCAGGTAAGCGTGGTCATAGAAGGCATGAACCACCGTATTGCCCAGGTGCGTTTGCGCCCACTTCATCAGTGCATCGAGGTCGATGTCTTCTGCCGATGATTCCGGCGGGGCAAACACGTAGCGCGTGGCGGTTTGAACCTTGAGGCCGTTGGCGATGTCGGACCCGATGAGTTCCGCGATTGCCGCTTTGGTCGATGCGGCTGCCGGGTCCATCACGCCTGGAAGATGGTGCACCTCGATGCAGTGCTCACGAGCGTGGAGGTCGTGAGGCGAGATTGAAAAATGCTGAGCGACAGGGTCGGCAAGCAACTCTCGGGCGATTTGCTCCACCTGCTTCTCACTCAAGTCGGATTCAAGTAGATAAAGATGAGAGGACCGGACTGTGGTGCCCGCAGGGAACACCGCTGGGGCGTCTGCGAGAAGCGTTTCGTGTGAGGCGGACGGGCTGAGGGCATCGGTGACTTCAATGCGGTGCACCCGCGTTGAAGAGGACGGCGTGGCCTCGGATCCGGGGTCGATCGATAGGGGGGATGACTGCGACAAGTGACCAAGTGTAACGGCCGCGCGGGGACGCTACGCGGTGCGGAGACGACGTTCTAACGTTCGGGGGCTACGGGTTCGAGCGGACGATCCTTAAGTCGACCGACCCGCCCGGGGAATGCGAACCAACCTTCATCGGGGGGCGCCAGGCCGGCGGCAAGCTCGGGGTCGGTCTCTCGGTAAACCGTGCGAAACGTGGGCAGATAGACCTTGCCCTGGTCATTGGTCAACGGCATGGGGTAGACCAGGACGAGAGTCGCGTTGCGGCGGTCGTCTTCGACACGGTCGAGGCCGAAGGCAAGGGTTGCGGGGCGTTGCTGCACGGCAGGCCGATCGTCGCTTCGCAGGTAACGGATCACCATGGCGACGGGCGCCAAGGCGAAAGCTTCCTGATCATGCTGCGCGGCGAGCACCATTTCGCCGCGTAATTCGTGATGTCGAGCCATGAGATAGCGCGTGTAAAAGTGGCCGTCAAGCTTTGCGTCCAGGTCCTTGAGTGCGGTGAGGGTTTGAGGCTGCGTGAAGGCGTCGCTCTGCTTGGCCAGCCCCGACGCCTCCTGCATGGCAAGCTCTTCTTCCAGCGGGAGGGTGAACTCCACCTTCTTCCATTCTTTCGCACCACGCATCTGCCGCATCAGTCCGCTCTTGATCGAGATCGGCTGAGCGGGATACACCGGCCAACTGGCACGGTCGTCCCACACCAGCGGCCGCTCCCAATCCACCGTCGGCGAAGGCGTAAAGCTCACCAGTATCCACACCAGCAACGGCACAACCACGAACAGCGACAAGGTCGCGACGATGACCCACTGGCCCTTGACATGCCCGGGCTGCAGGAGCCGGGGCGGTGGGGGCGGTGGGGGTGAGGCGGGTGTCGGGCTCAGAGAGTCTTTCGATGGCATCACGTGAGATCGTAGCCCGCCAAATGCATGCGGCACTGAGCCATCGGATCGGCCGCGGGGTCGATGACATGAGCGTGCCATCCAGCAGCAAGCGCCGCTTGGATGTTTTCTTCGCGGTCGTCAAAAAACACGACGGCCTCAGGCGCTACCCCCGTGTCGCGGACGACCCGCTCGTAAATTGCAGGATCAGGCTTTCGGCACCCCAGTTCGTGACTGGCGAAGCGGTAGTGCAGTCGATGAAGCGGTAACGCAGCAGGCCCTGAACCGGTCATGACCTCCCAGTGATGGGCGTTGGTATTGCTCAAGCAAGCGGTCTGCACGCCAGACGACGCAAGCTCATCAAGCAAGTCATCGACGCCGGGGTAGGGTTCGATGAGGTATCGCGACGACACCGCTTCCAGCTCAACATCGCGGACACCCAACAACGACGCGACGGAAGAGAAAAAACCGGTTTTCCCGAGCAGGCCTTGCTCTTCGCGGTTCACCAGGTCGCTGACTTGCTTTGCGAGATCCACCTCTCCCAGGCGGGTGGGGACCGGCAGCCCGGCCGCACCGAAGGCGGCCGCCCAGCTGGGTTGGAGCCGGACCATGACCCCGCCGAGATCGAAAACAATGAGCTGAACAGGGATGGGAAGATCAGTGGTCATAACGTGGCTCAAAAACGGATGATCGTAAAATCAACCCTGACGTCCTTCAATGGCGCCAAGCAGTACTGCGGCCGCGAGGCCGAGCCGACGGTCAAATCGACCTTCCGCATCCATGCTGAAATCAATTTCCAGCTTGCGTACGAAAGGGTTGAAGTTCTGCTTGAACATCGCAACCGGTTCACCCTCGACGGTGGCATAGTACTTCTGCGGGAAGACTGCCGCGACGGCTTCGTGACTTCGGCGGATCAGCGCCATGATGGTTGAATCTTCCTTGATATTGCCAATCTCTTGGCCTTGCTCATCGAGGATCAGCCACTCGTCTTTGAGGATCGACTTGAGTCCCTTACGACGCAGCGCGCCAACACGGCTTCCATCGAGCGAATCGACCACGTCATAGGTCCCGCCAATGTCGAAAACGGACTTGGTCTGAATCCTGAGGATTTCTTCACTTTTCGACTCGTCGCTGTAAAGCCTGATGTCCTCGCGTAGACGGAAGCTCTTGAGTTTGGAGTAGAGCACGACATTGCCGTCGGGGTCATAGATATGAAACGCCGCGCCGAAGATTTTGAATACTTTTTGCCGGAGGAGATACGTGGGAAACGAAAGTCGGTCGAGGGCGTCCATGATGCTGGCTCTGGTGCGGGGTGTGACGGGGCGGAAGGTGCGTCGCGGGGTGCAATGTAACGCGACGCGGTCATCGAGGAGCGGGGCGTTGGGTTGGCGTCCGAACGGGGTTGCGATGTGGGCGTGGCGGGTCAGGGCGGGGCGCTGCGTGATGCTTCTCTACACTCCCCCGCATGGCCACGCTGCTCAGTGCTGTCGACCTTTCAAAAACCTTTGGCACCCACACGCTTTTTGAGGGGGTTGCGCTATCGTTGCACAGCGGCGAACGACTCGGACTCATCGGGCCTAACGGGTCGGGCAAGTCAACGCTGCTCAAAATCCTCGCCGGGCTGGAGACGCCTGACACGGGGGGGCTCACCTCCCGCCGTGGGCTGCAACTGGCGTACGTCAATCAGGGCGACGCCTTTGACGCTGACGCCACGCCGCTCGACGTCGTCGTCGACGCGCTCGCCAAAGGTTCCGGAGCTGCGCAGGACGGCCGAGGCCTGGACCCGCAGACCCGTGCGTCGATCACCCTGTCTCAGCTTGGATTCACCCAGCCAAACCGGCGGGTGGGCGACTTGTCAGGCGGATGGCGCAAACGGCTTTCCATCGCCAAAGCGGTGGCGGCACAGCCCGATGTCCTCATGCTTGACGAGCCCACCAACCACCTGGACCTGGAAGGGGTGCTCTGGCTTGAGGACTTTATCGCTTCTGCGGGGGATACCGCGGTGGTGGTCATCACGCACGACCGGGTCTTTCTTGAATCGGTGGCCACGCGAATCGTCGAGCTGTCGCGTGCCTATCCCGGCGGCACCTTCGAGGCGAAAGGCAATTACTCGGAGTTCCTCCGGCGAAAGAATGATTTTCTCGATGCCCAGGCAGCGCAGCAGTCGGCGCTGGCATCAAAGGTCAGGCGTGACAACGCGTGGCTTAAGCAGGGGATTCAAGGCCGACAGACACGCAATAAGTCGCAGGTCGATGCCGCCGCGTCCCGCCGGACGGAGATCGGCCAGCTCGCCGCTCGCAACGACGCCCCCAAGAAGACCGCCACGATTGATTTCCAGGCCACTGACCGCAAAACCAAGCGGCTGCTCGCCGCACACAATCTCACTAAATCTCTGGGCGGCAAAGTGCTTTTCGAAGGCCTGGAACTTCTGCTGACCCCCGGCCTGCGGTTGGGTCTGCTCGGGCCCAATGGCTCAGGCAAAACCACATTGCTCAAGCTGCTCACCGGAGCCATCGAGCCCGACGCAGGCACGGTCAAGCCTGCCGCCGATTTGCGCGTGGTGAACTTCACACAGTCCCGCGATGCACTCAACCTCACCCAGAAGCTTCGCGAAGCGCTATGCCCGGTGGGTGATCACGTGGAGTACCGCGGCAAGCCTTTGCACGTCGCGTCCTGGGCCAAGAAATTTCTCTTCGACCCCGGCCAATTCAACACTTCTGTCGGCGACTTATCCGGCGGTGAACAGGCCCGCATTCTCATCGCCAACCTGATGCTCGAACCCGCGGACCTGCTGATCCTCGACGAGCCCACCAACGACCTGGATATCCCTAGCCTCGAAGTGCTCGAGCAAGCGCTGACCGAGTTTCCCGGCGCTTTGGTCCTCGTGACCCATGACCGCTTTATGCTCGGCCGACTCAGTACCGAACTGCTCGCACTGGACGGCCGGGGCAAAGCCAAGTCCTTCGTGGACTATCACCAATACGAAGCCTGGCGGGTGCAGATGGATGCCTCGGATGCCAACACAAAGAGCACGAAAAACGGCTCGGCATCAACCAGTCAGGACGCCAGGCGTGCGGACTCGTCCGGCAAGCTGACCTACAAGCTTCAGCACGAGCTTGACACCATGGAGCAACGCATCCTCGAAGCTGAAGCTCGGCTTGAGGTGTTGCATGATCAGGTTGCTGACCCCGAGCTTTTTGCGCAGACCGAGAAGTTCGCCGCCGCGTGCACGGCCATGGGCGAGGCTCAGGAAGAAGTGGACACGCTCTACGCTCGCTGGGCGGAGCTTGAAGCCCTCAAGCCGGCGTAATGCCATCAACGCCTATTCACGCACGTGGCCCGTGCCATACGCGATCCATTTGGTCGTGGTCAGGTCGGCTGCACCCATTGGGCCGCGGGCATGGAGCTTGTCCGTGGAGATACCAATTTCCGCACCGAGCCCATATTGCTGGCCGTCGGAGAAGCGGGTCGAGCAATTGACAAATGCGTTGGCGGTATCGACCCGGGTGGTGAACGTGTCGGCGGCGGCGAGAGACTGCGTCAGGATCGCATCGGTGTGACGCGACCCGAAGTGGTTGATGTGGTGGACCGCCTGATCGAGTGAATCGACCACACGGACTGCCGCAGTCATCGACAGAAACTCTGCGGCATAATCGTCGTCGGTCACTGTTTTGATGTCACTGTGGACCGCGCAGGCTCGCGCATCACCGCGCAGCTCAACGCCGGCATCGAGCAGGGCGGTCAAGACTGCATTGAGTACGCCTGAGTTTGCCGTGTCAGCGTGAAAGAGGAAGGTCTCTGCGGCATTGCACACGCCGGTGCGCTGCGTCTTGGCGTTCAGGCACACCGCGCGGGCCATGTCAACGTCTGCGTCGGCATGCACATAGACGTGGCAGTTGCCGGTGTAATGCTTGATGACCGGGATGCGTGCCTGCTCGACGACCGCACGAATCAACGCCTCGCCGCCGCGTGGGATGCACAGGTCCAGGTCATCTTCAAGGGCCAGCAGGTGGCCGATCGCGGCACGGTCCGTGGTCGCGACGAGCTGCACGGCATCTGCAGGGAGCCCGGCCTGTTTAAGTCCTGACTGGACGATCCGGGCAATCGCGGCATTGGAATGGATCGCTTCTTTGCCGCCTCGCAGGATTACCGCGTTGCCTGACTTCAAGCAAAGGGCCGCGGCGTCGGCGGTTACGTTGGGCCGAGACTCATAAATGATTAAGATCGTGCCGATGGGTACGCGTCGCTTTTCAAGCCTTATGCCGTTGGGCAGCACCCGGCCTTCATCAACGCGGCCGACCGGGTCATCCTGTGCTGCGACATCGCGCACCCCATGAATCATCGATGCCAGGCGAGCATCCGTCAGTTCGAGTCGATCAAGCAGCGACGCGGCGAGCCCGGCCTCCTTGCCTGCCGCAAGATCTTTGGCGTTGGCTTCCTTAAGAGCTTGTGTCGAAGCTTCAAGTTGATCAGCGATGACGTGTAAGGCCGCGTTACGTTCAGCGCCGCCCACGGCAGCCAGCGTGTGCGATGCGGCCCGAGCTCGGGTGCCCATCTCGCGGCACAAGCCCGGTAAGTCGGATGATGTATGGGTCGACGACGGCGGGGCGGTGGGGAGCGTGGTCATGACCGACGCATCGTAAGCGCTCCACGTGATTCAACGCCAGTCGCTACCCGATCAGCGTTGGCACCGTCAGCTCAAGGGACGAGATTGGGGTCGGGCACAGCTTCAAGGCGCTTAACGATGATGGTGACGCTGGGCGTGGGTGAGATCACACGGACGCCCGGGGGTGTGGTGATCGTCACCTGCACGGGAATGCGTCCGCCTGTGGCGTTGGCCGCGGCGATATCGCTGCCCAGCAGCGGGGCAATCGCCATCACTTCGCTCTCGTGATTTTTGAGATAGGCGATGGCTTCCGGGGATCCGCTGAGGCGGATGTTACGCACGATTCGATCGCCCTCCGCGAGCTCAAGCCGATACCGCTCGCCGCTTTCAGGGGCATAGGCCACCCGCACGCCCCGACTGGCAATTTCGTGTATCTGAGTGGCTTGCTCGCTACGATCTTCGAGTGTGAAGGACACGCGGGCGGTGGTGTCTTTAAGCTCGGTCCAACGTGACCGCAGCGACGCGGGTAATTCAACGTTTGCGACAGTTCGTTGCTCAACGCCCATCCGATCCCGGTCCACAGACGCTTCATCAAGTCGAACCTGAGCACGCAGCGTACGCGCCGCCGCAACAAGTTCTTCGGGCAGAATCACGCGGACTTCTGTGGGATTGGCAACAGGGGGGGTGTCGGGCGGGGTCGGGAGGTCCCCCCGAATCACTTCGACCGGGATCCGCACTTCCTCCAGCCGACGTACATCCAGAATCTGCGTGGGCGGATCGATTTCGATCAGATTCATATTTAAATCTGCCAGTGGACTTTCCGCCCACCGCTGTGCAAGCGAAATCGACTGCTGCGGATCACCCGGATCGGATCCCGGCTGGACGGGAAGTTCGATCGGTCCTTGCTTAACCAGCCCGCGAAATGCCTGAATCTGAGCGTTGTTGCCCCGCAGCGTCAACAGCACCCGCATCTCCTTAGGCTCAATCGACAGGTTCTGGCCTTCTGGCGGCACAAAACGCACGCGCACCGTCTCTTTTGGATACGTTTTGATGTTCTCGTTCTCAGCGTAGATCCACACCAACCCAGCGATCACCGAGACCAGAACGAACGTGCGGATGTGATGGAAAAGCGTTTTCATGGCATGGATGCTGAGCGTTGCTGCAAAGCGGGGGGGGGCGTATCAGGAAGCTTTGCTGCCTTTCAGGGCGGTGTCCTCACGCTCCCGTGTCAACGTCTCTGCGACCGAGGCGTCGCTGCCGTCCGCAGACAAATGCATCGATGTTTCACGCGGCTGAAGCTGCACACTCCCCAGTCCACGCGTCAGAATGCGTCGCAGGCTTTCAGCATTAAGCCCCCGCGTAAGCTCTCCACGCTCCGCCACGCTGATGGTTCCAGTTTCTTCGCTCACCACGACGATCAGCGCGTCGGTTTCCTGAGACAAGCCAATGGCCGCGCGGTGCCGTGACCCGAGCTCCTGCGCGACTTGCCCACCTTCAGCCAAGGGGAACTGAACCCCAGCCGCCAGCAACCGGTCGCCGCGAATCACCACGCCCATGTCGTGTAGTGCCGTATTCGGCCAGAACAAGGTCGTCAGGAGTTCCTGCGTCACTTCCGCGTCCAGCGTGGTACCTGCCTCGACGATGCCGCGGAGTCCGACCTGGCGTTCGAACGCGAGCAACAGGCCGATTTTAAGCTTGCTGAGCTTGGCGGTGGCATCCACCACTTCGTCAATTACACGTTCTTTTCGCAGCCCCGTTTGACGCCAGAGCCGAGCTTCCCCCAGCCGAACCAACGCCCGCCGAAGCTCAGGTTGGAACACAATGACAAGAATCAGCGAGATGAACTGCAGGAAGTTTCCGTAGAGAAAATTCAGCCGTTCAAGCGTGTTTTCGCCGCCTAATACGCGGAACGACACCGTGCCCAGGATCAGAATCAGGGCCAGCGCTTTGACCACCCGCTCGCCGCGTGTACCACGCAGAAATCGAAGAATCGCGTAGACCACGACCCAGATCACCGCCAGCTCAATGACCACTTCCCACCACGCGTAGCCCTGCACCCGCTCCCAGAGCTGGGTGACACGCAGGCCGAGCTGGCGAAGCTGTTCAGGCATAAGACAATATTGACACCGCGATGAACGCAAAGCGTTGAAGCATTTGGGATGATATCGGGTGAATGCAGCCTCGGCGTGGCGAAAACCATCCACCGCCCGTCCCACACACCTCGTCCGGGGTGTCACGCCGTCCCCTGGGCGATATACTTCGACCTTCCCAACAGCGCTGCCGGCGGGGCAAGCGGTGTGCGTCCCACGTTTTGCTCTTCTGCGAAAGTCACAGGCCGAATGCAGCCACTCGACCGACTCCGCACCAGCGTCCAGTCGTGTTTCTACGGCAATCAGCAGGCGATTGATCGAACCCTCACCTGCCTGCTGGCGCGTGGGCACCTTTTGATTGAAGATGTGCCAGGCGTTGGGAAAACCACCCTCGCGGTCGCGCTCTCCAAAAGCCTCGACGCCTCACTCGCTCGCGTCCAGATGACGCCTGACCTCCTGCCCGCAGACATCCTTGGCGTCAGCGTTTGGGACCAAAAGGAGAGCGATTTCGTCTTCAAGCCCGGCCCGATTTTTCACAACATCGTGCTTGCCGACGAGATCAACCGGACCACCCCCCGCACGCAATCCGCTCTGCTCGAAGCCATGAACGAGGCGCAGGTCAGCCTGGACGGCCAAACCCGACGACTGCTCAACCCGTTTTTCGTCATCGCCACGCAAAACCCATTCGACTTCGAGGGCACCTACTTCTTGCCCGAATCCCAGCTCGACCGGTTTCTCATGCGAATCCGCCTGGGCTACCCCTCACCTGCCGATGAGGCAAGGATCCTCACCGACGATCCACATCGTCACAACCTCGCAAACCTCAAGCCGGTGCTGACCGCCGACGAGTTGCTCACACTCCAGGCCCGAGCCGATGCCGTGCAAGTCGATCCCACGCTCGTCGAATACGTGGTTGCCATCGCCAATGCCACCCGAGACCACGACCAACTCCAGTCCGGCGTCTCGCCTCGGGCCAGCCTTGCCCTGATCCGAGTCGCTCGGGCGTCAGCGCTGCTCGACAGCCGAGACTACGCCGTGCCAGAAGACATCGTCAGTCACGTTGTGCCCGTCTTCGCACACCGATGCCAGGCACGCTCCCTCTCGCACGACAGCGACGCCGCCGCCTCCACCCGTGTGCTCCAAAGCATTCTCGAGACCCTGCCAAGCCCTGTATAAGCCGCAACTGCATAACCCCACTGCACCGCGAGCTTGCCATTGCCCCGGTCCGAATCGGCCCCTACGATAGAAACGTGAAAAAAAAGAAGTGCGATCTATGCGACCGGACCGCCACGCACCATTCGATCGAGGTGTCCAACGGCGAAAAACACGAAAAGCACCTCTGCGAACACCATGCCGCTGAGGAAGGATTGTCTGCCGCCGATTCAGGTCATCTCCCGATCAATGAATTGCTCACCAATTTTGTCAAAATCCACGCCGGCGTCCAGGATGTCAAACCCGCAGAGGTTGCCTGCGAAACCTGCGGCATGACCTTTTCCACCTTCCGCGAAAAGAGCCTGCTGGGCTGCCCGGATTGCTACGACGCCTTTGAAGGACCGCTCAGTCCCATGCTCGAACGGGCCCACGATGGTGCCACCCACCACGTTGGAAAAGTCCCCGAGCGGGCAGGTATCTCCCAGCAACGACAGGTGCAACTAGCACGGATGCGAAAGAAGCTCGATGCCGCGGTGGAAGACGAGGACTACGAGCTCGCTGCGCGTCTACACGAACAAATCCAAAAGCTGGAGAATCCCTCGTGAGTACGCTGCGAACCCTCACCGACCGTGCAGGCGCCTGGCTGCAAGGCAAAGGACCGCACTCGGATATCGTGATCTCCAGCCGAATCCGCCTCGCGCGAAACCTCGCGGGTTATCCCTTCGTGGCTGCGTCAAAGCGCCGGCAGCAGGAGGAAGTCCTCGAGCGATGCCGTGAGGCCATCGTGACCAAACGTCTGTCCGAAGATGTGATCTGGGTCGATCTCTCCCAGTCCCCCACGCTCGACCGCCAGCTTCTCGTCGAGCGCCATCTCATCTCCAGGCAGCACGGCAGCGGCAAAAATAGCCTCCCCCGCGCCGTCGCCATCGATGCCGACGAGACCTGGGCCATCATGGTCAACGAAGAGGACCACCTCCGCATTCAGGTCCTTCGCAGCGGCATGACCTTTGAGGACTCCTTTAGCCAAATCGATCGAATTGACAACGTGCTCGAAGAGCGTCTCGATTTCGCCTACTCCAGACGCTTTGGCTACCTCACCGCGTGCCCCACAAACGTCGGTACAGGCCTACGCGTCAGTGTCATGATGCACCTTCCCGCCTTGGTACTGACCGGCGAAATAGAGAAAGCCAAACGCGCCGCCAAAGAAATGAACCTCGCCGTCCGCGGCTTGTTCGGCGAAGGCTCCGAGTTCCTCGGCGACCTGTTTCAGGTGTCCAATCAGACCACGCTGGGCAAAGCAGAGCAGGAAGTGCTATCGGACTTTGAGCATACCGTCGTCCCCCAGATCATCGCCTACGAGCAGCAAGCCAGACAAGCCTTGGTCGAGCAGCGCCCACACCAGCTCGACGACAAAATCCACCGCGCCTGGGGCCTCCTGACCCACGCCCGATCGATGAACACTGAAGAAGTGCTTCAACTTCTCTCCCACCTTCGCCTTGGCGTAAACCTCGGACGCATCAATGCAGTCGATACCCGCACGCTCAACGAGCTCTTCCTCCTCACGCAGCCCGCCCACCTACAACGCGTCACCGGCGTCGAACTCAAGCCCGCCGAACGCCGAATCGCCCGCTCCAACTTCCTCCGATCCCGCCTGGCCCCAAAGCTGGACCGATCCTGACCGCGTGATCGTCGCTGGTATTGCGTAAACACGGTGTCGCTAGACAAATGAGCCGCACGCCAAACGTCCGATAATCACCGTTATGTAAAACAGGGTGGTTTGGACCAAGTTTGAGTTGATATTGGGGATTGAGTCGATCTCGCCGCTCATGCCGCTGCCGCGGATGAATTCGACGTCGAGGTCGCCCGTCGCGGCGTCGAGTTCCTGAAAGCTGGTGCCCGCGTCGTAGCGGAACAGCGTGGTTTACGGCAGCGGACGCAGCCACAGGCCTTTGAGGTCGTGTTCTTCGACGGCCTGCTTGAAGGCGTCATCGACGAGCAGATCACCGCCGGTCATGATCGGGGTGCGGAACAGGTGCACGTCCGGCGGGATGCGGTCTTCGTGGATCACGTAGTGCTGGATGCTGCTGATCCGGCCGTCGCCTGATAGTCGGCTATACACCGACATTTCCTGATCCAGGCAATCGATGCGGCTTCGCACGTGGATCATGAAGTACTCGCCGTGGGGGTGGTCGATCGGGTATGCCACAGCGTGCTCGCTCAGCAGCGGCGACAAGACCGACCAGGCCCGAGCGCTGAAGCAGGGGATAAGGTCGTAGCTGATAAATGCCGGAAAATCCCCGGAGCGTTTCGGAGGCTTATCGATGAACATCGCTTCGTATGGGCGCCACACGACGCCCATTAGTTTCTCGCGCCGAAGCGGGTAAACGTGTACCTCCAGTTGCTCCAGCTTCATCCGCTGCCCGTTGAGTTTCAACGCAAAGCAAGCTTCTTCCGTTTCGCTTAGCCGCCCTGGCATATACTGGTACAGATTCATAGTTGTGAACTTAGTTGCTTGATGGCGGGAAAGTCCCTTCTCGGATCTCGTCCTTGAGCCTCGACAGTTCGTCGAAGACGTTCTGCCGCCCCGTCGCCCAGTCGGTGACGCCATCGACCGCGGCTTCAAGTCGCCGGTTGACCAGCCCGATGTTGGAGTTCGTGTGCAGTTGCGTCTTCTCGTGTTGCGTCCGAGGTATGGAGATGCCGTTCTCCGCCGCATTGATGTTGATCTGGTAACGGTCGAGAATCGCCCGGCCGTCGTACGCCCCGGCCTTGCCCGGGACCACATGATGAACGGGATCATCTCCTCGCTTGAGCCCCAGATTGAGTCGCAGGGTGGCTGAGCTGGGCGTGCTCTGCCGCCAGCCGGACTCGGGCGTCAACCGCTGGGCCGCACGCTGGCCGTCCGACGCCGCGTCCGCCGCGTCGCCGGTGGCCCGACGGGCCGAGCGAACCACCACGCCACCGGTGGTCACGCCCGCGTCCACGACCCGGTGGTACCTCGCCAGCCCGGCGGTGCCGACTTCTTCGACCGCGGTTCTAGCTGTTTGCTCGAGGACCGTTCGCCCAACCTCGCCGTAAATCTCTGCGGCGGCTCCAGAGCGAGCCGCGGTTTGCTTGGCTTTCAGTATCTCAGGAGCACCGCCGGGGTTCAGCTCGAGCATCAGTGCGGTGCGACAACCTTGTGGAGTCTCAGCTCGAGCCGGCGGGGGTGGCTCCGGCTCGCCAAAGACGCCATTCCAGAGTTTGTCGCGAGCCCCGCCTCCGCCAGATGTAAAGTTACGCTCAAGCCAATTCGGATCGTCCGCTTCCAGCCCTAGCGGGTCGACGAAGTTGACCGGGTTGTTATGGACGTGCAGGTAGTTGTTGAGTCCGTCGGCGTAGCCGATGGGGTCTTTGGTGAGGTAGCGGCCGAGGGTGGGGTCGTAGTAGCGGAAGCCGTGGTTGTCGAGGCCTAGGCTCGCGTCGCGTTCTTTGGTGTTGGCGAGTCGGTTGTTGTTGGATTGGCCGGAGTCGGCGGCGACGTTGCCGTAGGCGTCGTAGGCGGTGGTCTTGGTGACCAACGCATTGGAATCGCTGAGGGCCACGGTGTGGCCGACAGCGTTGTAGTGGTAGAACTCTTTGGATGCCAAGGAGCCGGTGTCATCATAGCGGTCGGCGTAGAGGATCGAGCCGATGCCGCCGCCCATACCGCTGCCGCGGATGAATTCGACGTTGTAGCTGCCGGTGGCGCCGTCGAGCTCCTGAAAGCTGGTGCCCGCGTCGTAGCGGTAGAGGGAAACTGCAGAAACTACTCGTCCTCACGGAACGCACTCTCAATCAAAGATCTTGCTTGCACCAAGGGGCCTTGGCGCTCATCATCCCCGATAATAAATCGGCTTGCCTGCCATCTCGTTTCACCTTCGACGCAGAAGTACAGGGTGAAATACTCAGAGCTGATGGCCGTATCCTCTACAACATTCCAGCCGCGAAAAGGAATGAGCACAAAGGTGCCATGCGAAAACTCATGAGGTTCGACACGCTCGACGCTAATCCATTCAATGGCGTCAAAAAGGTCTTTTAATACAAAAATTACAGTGGTTTCAAGTTTAAGCTTGTCAAACGCGGGCGTGTTGATTCTAACCATTG
This sequence comes from uncultured Phycisphaeraceae bacterium, assembly GCA_963799465.1. Taxonomy (GTDB): domain Bacteria; phylum Planctomycetota; class Phycisphaerae; order Phycisphaerales; family Phycisphaeraceae; genus JBCCOW01. Next base: position 92,801 of record CAWCXG010000002.1, read on the forward strand.
TGGCGTCTTCATTGCATGTATCGCATCCTTCACCAAGGGCGCACGGAACCATAAGAGCAAACGAGACTAGTAAGGCAGCGAATTGTTTTTTCATTACAGAAGCATCGATATGATTAAATAAAAATTCAGGCTTCAACGCCCTTCGAGCAGTTCACGTCGAAGGTCTCCGTAAGTCGCTCCTGATCGTCTTGATGGATCATCTACGATAAGCCGGTTGTTCTTGTTGACGCTGATCCATGCGTATCCGGCGTATTTCGGCGTTGGCGTGATCGGAGCGTTGTGTTACAAGGTGAGCCCGCTGCGCTTGCAGAATCGCTTCGTGCGTACTCGCCACCTCGCTGGGGATCTCTGGAATCCGTGCAAGTTGCTTTCGGTCGTTGACAATCAGATTGGCTAGGTTGAGCGGCAGAATCAATCTATTTGCTGCCTCAACGCCGGCCACCTGTGCTGCATCTGCTGCCAAGTCCACCGCAGCGAGCATATTCTCAAAAGTCGATCTGACGGTTGGGTTATTTATGTGCTCGGGCAATGATCTACTCAGTGAAGCGGTATCGACCACCAACCCGACAATACTCGGCTTGCTCGGCGGACGAGACGCGTCGCTGTCGAGGATTGCCTTCCCCTCGGTCGCGCGGGCGGATCGAGCCCCCGAACCCGAGTCTCGCGTATGGTCCACACCTCTCCAAATACGTCGCCTTTCCGTATCATTTTCTCCAGCGATGCCCGCTTTTAAGCGCCCGGCCATGTCTTTACCGAGGGCTTTTCGGGCAAGAGGATCATCCCATTCAGCGGCCGACAGTTCCGACCAGTCATGACCATTTCTTCGCCAGACGCGTCTGGCTCCCTCGGGATCAGTGGCGATGTAGAACGCGGCCGCGCCACTTTTATCCCCGACCGAATGCATTTTGCCTCCCCTGATCCCTTCTGGAGCATCAGACGCCTCCAGCCCCAGCGGGTCGACGGCATTAACCGGGTTGTTGTGGACGTGCAGGTAGTTCTTCAGGCCGTCGGCGTAGCCGATGGGGTCTTTGGTGAGGTAGCGGCCGAGGGTGGGGTCGTAGTAGCGGAAGCCGTGGTTGTCGAGGCCTATTGAGGCGTCGCGTTCTTTGGTGTTTGCGAGGCGGTTGTTGTCGGAGTCACCGGTCGCGGCGACGGTTTGCCCGGCAATACATGCTGCAGCAGTGGCTTCGCCCCTCCTAATTATGGGGTTTGGCGTGCAGCTTGCGTATCGAATATTCCGCCCCAGAAGACATCACTGGGAGGGTCAGGCCGGGGTGGAGCCCGTGCCAGTGATCTCATCGACCCAGAACATCTTCGGATTCTGTTTCAAGATTGGTTCAACCACCCGATACGCCTGTTCGTTAAAGATATGAGTCCGCTGTATGTAGTGACGCGTGCTCACGAACATGATTGGATAATCCCGATGAGCCCTAAAATTTGTCATCACCTCCGTCGGGCGGTGCAGCCAAGTCTCGTCATTGTATACCAGCCGGTCGTTCGGCGGGTACTCCTTTGCCAGGTGCATAGGCTCCGGTGCCACCAATTCGTACATCTCCACCTCATCAAGCCACGCCGGGATTGGAATGAAATATGGCTCAACCCACTCCTCCCACACCACATCGCGGTTAGCCATGTCCTGCTTGATCTTGGCGGCATCGCATGCCTCGGCCTCCAAGTCATAAACCCTGTGCCAGACGGCCGGAATGAATCGCAATCCTTGACATGAAGCAAGTTGGTTGGCTACGTCGTGACGGACCAAGATACTGTCACCCGAAAAGAACATCGGGCTCATGTAACGGAGGTTTTTGATAAGCTCCATCGGCTCGCCCTCTTCCTCCCATCGATTGCGCCCATGCGACTTATCTTCGCAATGAAACAGCCAGCACATCAAGAGGTGGTCCAGAAAGTTCGGGTCGTGGGGGTCGGGATCGTTTTGACTAACCGCGTAGAGTTTCATTCTCCAGGATTCCTCTGGCTGTAAATTCAATCGCAGACCGGGTTAATGGTTCCTTAGCCGCTGTTCGCTACGGTCAAGATAGCCATCGATATCTTCGTATGCCCGCCTCCGCGCATTCCCGAGCCGCTGGATTTCGTCTCGGCTGACTTTAGCCACCGCGTCTCGCGTTTTTGCCACCTCCCGCAAGACTTGTGGTCCCTGCACGACGATCACCTCCGCGTCACCGCCCGGCGAGAGGTCCCACGCCCCACGCAACGCCAGCCCGGCAGCCGCGGCCATGTTGCCTGGGCTGAGCTGGTTCCACACCTCGCTTATCACCAGCCCCGCAAGGGCGGGCTTGATCGCTCTGCCCAACGCCTTGACCTTTTTACCGTCCTGCGCCAGTTCGGGGTTCTGGCGAGCGTTGGCGTGGCGGACGTGCGTCGCTTCGCGAGGTACAAGACTGGCCCGGGTTACTTGGCCTTCGTCAAGCACACCTTTCACGGAGAGTTGGCGGTAATGGCCACGCAGTTTCTTGTCGTCCCAATCTCCCGAGGCTGGCCCACCGCTCATCTGCGTACGATCGCGGGAACTCAACTTATACTTGTCTTTCATGCTGGCCAAGTGGTCATCAAGCATCTCACGCGTAATCACGCTGCCACGCGGTTGCGACTTTAGCCATTGCCGCTGGTCGGCGTTCCACTTGCCGTGGACAATTTTGTCGTGGTGGCCCCGGGGTGTCATCCAGCCGTATTTTGCCGAATGAATATCGACAGAACCTTCGAAGCTGAGATTTCTTGTACGTACAAGAGACTGTGTATTGGCCGGATCGAAGTGCTCCCGTGACAGCAGGTGATGCCATACGCGTGTATCCGCTTCTAGCCCCAGCGGGTCGACGGCATTTACCGGGTTGTTGTGGACGTGCAGATAGTTGTTCAGGCCGTCGGCGTAGCCGATGGGGTCGCGGGTGAGGTAGCGGCCGAGGGTGGGGTCGTAGTAGCGGAAGCCGTGGTTGTCGAGGCCTAGGCTCGCGTCGCGTTCTTTGGTGTTGGCGAGTCGGTTGTTGTCGGATTGGCCGGAGTCGGCGGCGACGTTGCCGTAGGCGTCGTAGGCGGTGGTCTTGGTGACCAACGCATTGGAATCGCTGAGGGCCACGGTATGGCCGACAGCGTTGTAGTGGTAGAACTCTTTGGATGCCAAGGAGCCGGTGTCATCATAGCGGTCGGCGTAGAGGATCGAGCCGATGCCGAGGGTTGTTCAGTGCGTGGCGAAGCTTCGGGGCTGAGGGTGTACTTCATGTAGACTCGGTCACCCTTCGGCCGCGTAGCCCAATCGGCAGAGGCAGACGACTTAAAATCGTCCCAGTGTGGGTTCGAGTCCCACCGCGGCCATTGCTGCCCATACGTCCGGTTCATCCACCACTTCATCGATGAGCTCACTCATGATTCAGACTTGCCAACGTCTTCTTGTTCTTGGATCACTGCTTGCGGTGATCGGCGGTTGCGGAGCCGACCTCAGCGCCCAGGCAGTCATCGACGCGGCGCAACCTGAGGCACCGGCTGCGCTGGGCGATGTTGTCCAGCCTGGTGAGGATGGTCGGCTGGAGTTTGGAGATGCCATTACACTGGAGAACGGATCAATCACGCTGAAGGTGTCGCCGATGGTTGGGCGTATCGTTTGGCTTAGTGCGAAGGACAGCGAGAACCTTTTGTGGATTGCTGGGAAAGGTGAGCTTGCCAAGGGTCTGACCGCTGCGTCGCAGCCTAAGTCGCTGCGGACTCGGCCGGCGTACGCCAATTACGGAGGTGACAAGATCTGGCCCACCGTGCAGGCTCTGTGGCCCAGTGCTTATGGCGGGAGTGGTGGTTGGCCGCCGGATGGCATTGTGGACGGCGAGCCCTGGACGGTTGTGGGGCAGCCCAGTGCTCGGGAGGTCATCATCCGCAGTGCGGTACAACCTCAGCTGGGCATTTTGATTGAGCGTCGCATCACGGTGGCGGCAGAAGGTCCGTCGGTGCGGATCCAAACCGCGTTGCACAAGGTGCAGGCGGGACTGTTTCCGGTGCATGTCTGGTCGGTGAGTCAGGTGCGAAAGCCCGAGTTTGTGTTGACGCACACGGTGGCAGAGCATGAGCGTCCGCCTTCGGAGCAGGACCGGGCGTGGGTGCCGTTTGGAGCTAAGGCGAAAGCAGAAAAGCAGATCGAGGCGCTGAGCCCGCAGGTTCACGCATTCTCACCGCACGGTTTTAAAGGTGGGCTGAAAATCGGTACGCTCGGCGAATGGCTTGCAGGGGTCGATGAGGAGCATGTGTTTGTGCATCGCATCGCGTTTGAGCCGGAGTCAAGTTACGCCGATGGCAGCAACATTCAGGTCTATGCGGACGGGAATTACGTTGAATTGGAAACGCTCAGCCCGACCTTGAGTCTGAAGGTGGGCGAGTCGGTGGTGTCCGAGGTGGCATGGCACGTGTGGCCGCGCGAAGGTCGTACGGCTGCGGAGCTTGCCGAATGGCTGCCTCAAGTGATCGCGGAGCAGGATGCGGTGCCGCGTGCGCGGGTGCTGGATTTTTAAGCGGCGGTACCGCCGGGCAGTGCTTAGTGCCGCTGGTAGATGATGGAAATATCTCGGCAGATTTCTTCGACGTTGGCGATGTACCGCCCGCCGAAGGTACGAACGTGGCGGAGCATGGTCTTGAGCCAGTAGACCCGGCATCGGGCTGAGAACCCCGGCCGGGCGGGGTGGTGGTGGCGGTATACCTCGAAGAATCGGTCGCCCACGGTTTTGAATAATTTGAGGTAGGCAAGCTCGTATTCGGGATCGCAGTAGCGTGCGACGCCATCAATGCACGCGTTGATTTGTGGACGGTCCGGGTGCTGGTCATCCACGAGGATGTTGTTGGCCCACAGGTCGCCGTGGACGAGCGTGGGTTTGACGTCTCCGGTGAGCCAGCGGTCCAGGTCCTGGGTGACACGATCCACGACATGGCGGACGGCAGTGGGAAGCTCGCCGCGGACGCCGCGCACTTCTTCTTCAAACAAAGGCCTGAAGGCATCGACCCAGCGGTCGTATGGCGTGCCATCGAGCGTTCCAAAGGTGTCTCGATGGTGGTTGTGCAGATTGACCAGTAAGAGCGCGAGGCGTTCTTCAAAGCGGCGCTGTCCGGCGTCTGACAAGCGTGCGTTGGCGCGTGTCACGCCGGGCACGAAACGCATCAGCAGTGCGGCCCCCTCTAAGGCCTCATCGTCTTGAACCACTTTGAAGGTTTGCGGGACCGGTAGGCCTGTGAATTCCTGAAGGAAGCGCAGCGACGCGAATTCGGCGTGCAGGGATTTGGCCTGCTCCATACCGTTGAGTTTGGCAACCACAGGAGCAGCGCCGCCGCGGAACTCCCAAAGCAGTACCCGATTGATACTGCCGCCGGGCAAAGGTCGAATCGAGGAGACTTCAAGCGAAGCGTCGTAATGACGTTGGATGATCTGGGTGGCCTGCTCGACGCTGACCGTCGGGAGACGTCGGTCGCGTCTGGGTTGTTCGCTCAACGCAGGTCCCCCTGTGAAGCAAGCCGGCCGTCACTTGCGTGCGGCCGGCGGGTCTAACGGAGTGGAGCCGAGGGGGGTCGAACCCCTGACCTCTTGTATGCCATACAAGCGCTCTCCCAACTGAGCTACGGCCCCGTCGAACCGCCGACGATACCGCAAGTCTCGCACGCTTTCAACTGCCCTGCCCGCATCGTCTCCCACTCACTCGCGGATGACCAGTGGAGGTCTGTCTTCCGCGCTGAGCCGCCATTGGCTGCGCAATCCGTGTGCGGGATCATGAGACGCCGTTTCCAGCCGGTCCCGCAGGACTGGCAAATACGGCCTCTCGGTTTGCGTATGGCCCGCGAGGATGACGAGCTTGCCACGCTGAGTGAGGTCCAATGCCTGATGGTGCTGCATTTCGCCGGTCACGTAGGCATCTGCGTGGACGTCTTCGAACAGCTTGCCGCCCGACCCCACGCAGACCGCCACGGTCCGCACTGTCCCGTCCTTCCGCCCGACCGGCCGGCCTGTCTTCACCGGCCCCCCGCCACATCGAGACGCCACACGCTTTGCGACATCCTCAGGATTCAGCGGCGTCGCAAGTGTCAACACTCTGCCTGCGCCCGGGGCCTTGCTGTCTGGCATGGGTTGCGGCAGCCGCTCGAACACGTCGATGGCAGGCTCTTCATAAGGGTGAGCCTGCCTGATGGCATTGAACACCTGATCGAGGACATCCGCGCTTACCAGCATTTCCAATCGGGCTTCTTCAACGCTTTCCCGCTTCCCAATCTCCCCCATCGAGGGTTGGGCACCGGGCATTGGGGTGAAGCCGCCCTGCCCGATACCTGTGAAGGCACAGCCGCGGTAGTTTCCAAGACCGCCAGCCCCCGCCTGGGTCATGGCACGCCTGACTTTTTCCTGATCCGCCACGGGCACGAAGACCACTACCTTGTGCAATTGAAGCGTTGGCAGCGTCGGGCGGATAGGCCGCGTGATGCCTTCGCCGATGCCATCGCACAGCCAATCGTTCATGCCGCCCCGCGCCGCATCCAAGGCCGTGTGTGGGCTGTACACCGCAACCCCCGCACGAACCAACCGCACAAGACTTTGCTGCATCCACGGCATATCGGGACCAGTCGTGAGCCGAGACGCTGGCCGAAACATCGGGGGGTGGTAGGCGATAATGAGGTCGACACGCTGCTCAATCGCCTCGTCCACCACTGCTGGGGTCAAGTCGATGCAAAGCAAACCGTTAGTCACCGGCTGTGATGCATCACCAACCTGAAGCCCAACCTCATCCCACGCCTCCGCCAATGTCAGCGGAGCCCACGACTCAAACCAGTTCATCACCGACTGCACGTTGACGGGGGAATCCATCGCCCGAGCATAAAGAGAAATTTTGCAGTCAGCCCGCACGATTGGCCGAGATTGCTTGAAGCCTATCCGCTTTTCTCCTTGCCTTTCTCCGCAATGTCGTCACAACCTCACAAACGACCTGTTTCCAGCCAAGCGTCATCGCTCCAGCAGCGGATGGGTGACTTGCGGTCGGTTCAGACCCAGGCTGAGGAGCGGGTCAGGCTGGGCATGCAACTGCTCAAAGCAGCCGACTCGAGATTGAATGCGCAACGTGAAGTGCTAGCGGAAGTTCGTGAAGAGCAAGGCAAGCTGCGTGAGCAGGTGCAGAATGATGTAGCCAAGTCACTGCAAACCTACGACCAGTGGATGGGCAAGATTGACGAAAGCTTTACCCGGGCACTGCGAAATATCACCGACCGACTCGAAACCATCGAACAACAGATCGGATCCAAAATGGAGGGTCTCGATCAGTTGTGCGACAAGACCCAAGCGGTGCTGGCGGAGCTTGACCCCAGCGTGGAATTAAAATCCAACGTCGCAGACCAGGAGTCTTCGACCCCACTGATGCAAACGCCTGGCGAACAGGATGACACGATCCAATCTGAAGCGATCATGCCCGTCGCGGATCAATCCGACTTGCCGTCATCCCTCGATCAGAGCCATGACGACCTCGAGCCTCCGACGGCGGCATCTGCGGATGAGGCATCTTTCGAGTCGCATGATGCGATGTATCAGCGTCTGCTCCAACAGCTCAGAGATGGCGACGCGGAACCGGACGAATCCGATTCCCAGGCCGCAGCCTGAGCGTTTCAAAGACTCAACAAGTTATGAATGCGTCACCGCGATCGAGGGTTCGCTCGGCACGTTAAGGACTCGGCCGAGCTGTCGCAGCGCCTGTCGGATGCGTTGACTGTTTTCAACCAAAGCCATGCGGACGTAGCCTTCGCCGCCGAGCCCGAACGCGGCACCCGGGGTCATCGCGACCTGAGCCTGTTCGACCATGGCCAGGCAAAGCGCTTCGCTCGAGCCGCCAAAGGCTGCGAGATGATCCGAGTGCACTTTCGCCCAGACGAACATGGTGCCTCGCGGTGAATCGACCGTCCATCCCAGCTTTTGAAGTCCTTCGACCAGCACGTCTCGGCGGGCCTGATATTTCTCGTTCTGCTGGGCGATGTGCTTGTCACCCTCACGCATGGCGATAATCGCGGCGATCTGCACCGCCTGGAAAATTCCGTAGTCGTAGTACCCCTTGATCGTGGCGAGGGCTTTGATCATCTGCGCGTTACCGCAGCAAAAACCGATCCGCCAGCCTGCCATGTTGTAAGGCTTGCTGAGCGTAGTGAATTCCACCCCGTAGTCTTTACTGCCCGGTGCCTGGAGATAGCTCGGCGGGCGGTAGCCGTTAAATGCCGTTTCGCCGTAGGCAAAGTCATGCATGACCATGACCTGATGCTTCTGAGCCAGTGCGACGACATCCTCGAAAAAGCCGGGCTCCACGGTCATCGTCGTGGGGTTGTGGGGATAATTCAAAATCACCACCTTGGGCTGCGGCTGCAGGGTGTCCAGCACGTGGTCGATCCGGCTGAGAAACTCACTGTCATTGCCAAGCGGGACCGATACCGTAGACCCCCCCGCCAGAACCACCGCCGTGGTGTGAATCTGGAAGGCGGGGTCCGCCACCACCGCGATGTCGCCCGGCCCCATCAGCGCCAGGCACATGTGGCTAAAGCCTTCCTTCGACCCGATGCAGGCTATCACTTCCGTGTCGGGGTCGAGTTCCACGCCCCACTTCCGCTCGTACTTCATCGCCATATCACGACGCAGGTTGTACACGCCCGCCGACACTGAATACCGACTGTTGCGGGGGTCAAGTACCGCGTCGCGGATCTTTTCAACCACAGGGTCCGGCGGCGGATCGGTGGGATTGCCCATGTTGAGATCAATCACGTCATCGCCCGCTTTGCGACGCTCGTAGATCAGCTGTTTTAGTCGACCCAGGATGTAAGGGGGCAGGCGTTCGACGCGGTTGGCAACTCGAATGTCCATCGTGCGTAAGGTCCGTCTTTTAAAAGGCCTGGCGAGGCGAGAAAGGTCAGTCGGGGATCAGGGCGTCAAAGCCGGGGATGCGGTGGTGGCGCGGTCTTGCTGCCACACGCGTTGCAGTCCGGCGTCGAGCACCACCACGTCGCTCGATTCTAGAAGCTCGCGTGCCAGCCGGCGCATTTTTACCGCTGCCGCACGTCGGATCAACGCTTCGCGAAGTTTAGCCTCAGCCTGTTCGTACGTCACACCATCTGCCTCGATCACCCGTTCCAGCTTGACCAGTGCGAACCCCCCTTCCAATCCGATGGGGTCGGACACTTCGCCCGGCTCGAGCGATCCAAGCACTTTGCGAATTCCGGTGGGAATCGCAGGATCCTCGACGGACATCGACGACCAGAGTCCGCCGCGCGCCGCACTGGGATCGATGGAATGCTCGGCGGCGAGCGCGGCAAAGTCAGCTCCATCCTGAAGCGCCGCGCGACGCAACGCCTGGGCCTGCGAAAGCTGCCGAACCACCAGCACCCGCGTTTGGTGCTGTGGCCCATGCCGGAGCGCAAAGGCTTGACGCACCGCGGACTCCTCCACGCCGGTCACCTCACCCGCCAAACGGCGGAGGCCTGCGTTTCGCCTCAGCAACGCCTCAAAACGCACCGGCCCCAAACCGCGCTCGCTGCGCATCTCTCGAAGCAGCGTCGCCGACTCATCCGCATCCTCAGACAGCGATGACCCCAGTCGCTTGCGTTCACGTTCCAGGTCTTCCTGCGTCACCGCCAGCCCACGCTGAACCAGCCGACGCTTCACCGCAGCGTCCAACACCCATTGCGTTAGCGTGCTGCTTCCGACCTGTTCGACCATGCTGGGCAGGAGGTCCGACGACGTCACCGCCTCCCCGTCGACGTAGGCCATCACCATGACCGCATCATCAACGGCTCTGCGGTCCGAGGCCCCGGACAAGCCGGTCGAGGCACACCCCCCTGCCAGGCAAAACCACGCCACCCCCACAGCGGGCAGCCATCGCCCCCCGTTCAAGCCTTGCATCCTGACCCGTAAACATGACCACATACGATGCACGCTAAGATCAAGCCACCCCCGGTGTCCACCTTGCGTCCAGGAACAGGCCGCCTGGGAAGCCCGACCCTGCCGCCTTTTGTGCATGATGAACGACTCTGACTCCCCCCACGCGCAGCCATCCGAATCTTCCACCACAGGACTCAATGTCGATCCTGCAGCGGAAACGCCTTCGTCTTCCGGTTCACGCGGCAAGTCCGCACGCGGCATGATCATCTGCCCGTATTGCGGCCACGTGCAACCCAAAGCAGGCCGATGTCACGACTGCGGCGGACTGTTTGAGCCGTTGTCCCGTAAGGCGACCCAGGTGTCGATGGGCCCGTGGACGATCCGCGACCGTCGCCAGCCGTTTCGCCCGGGGTGCTCGTATGACGTACTCGTCAGCATGGCCAAAGCAGGACGAATCAAGGGAACGACCATCCTGCGGGGCCCGACCACGCGGCAGTTCTGGACGCTGGCTCGAAACGCGCCGGGCGTGGCCCATCTGGTCGGATATTGCCATCAGTGTGGCCATCACGTGGAAGGCACCGAAGACGCGTGTCCCAAATGCCAGACCCCCTTTCGTGCGGTGAAAGTGCGCGACCATCTAGGCCTGATGTTTCCGCATAACGCGGACGCACGACGCGCGCAGCAGGAACTCGAACTGCAACGGCGTGGTATGTCTCAGGATGAGGCCCGGCGTGAGTTAATCACCGGTGGCGACACCCCTTCAAGCCAGGACAGCCAGAAGTCCGGCGTCGATCTTCTCGATCAAGTACTCGACCTTTCCGAACTCGACAATCTGCCCGGCAGCACCGACAGTTCCCAAGGCGAAACCGCCTCCGCAGAGTCACTGGACTTCGCCCCCGACGCTTCCGACGTTGAGCTTCTCGAAAGCGACGACATGCCTTCCTTCCAACCCGATCTCACAACGCCAACTCACGCTTCGGCTGACGAGCGCGCCGCAGCCAAACGCGGCTTCGGCACCCGCCCCGCCGCAGCGCCTGCCGCCGTCTTTGATGTGGCACCCACCAGCGAGATCCCCAGGCAGCCCCTGCACTGGGGCGTCTGGGTGCTGGCCGCGCTGAACGTCATCGCGATTACAGCATTTGCGTTGTATCTTCTGATGTGAGGACTGCCGCATCAATCCGCAAGTAACAACGGGTCGATGTCTCCACCATGTCGAGCCAAGTCCCACGTGCCACCCGCCTTCACGGTGGCTAGAGTTCTGACATGCCTCCCGCAGCTCCCCAACGCCTCTACCTCGACCACGCCGCCACCAGCTTCCCCAAGGCCCCCGGCGTGCTCGAAGCGATGAATCATTACGCCACCGAACTGGGCGCTTCGCCCGGACGCGGGGCGTACCGCGAAGCCCGTGAGGCAGGCCGACTCATGCACATCTGCCGGGAACGCCTCCTCACGCTGATCCATGGCGAAGACCCCACGCACATCGTCTTCACCCTTAACTGCTCCGACGCGTTGAACCTCGCCATCCGTGGAATCGTCTGGGCAGACACCTCCAAGCCCCGCCACCTCATCACCACCGACCTCGACCACAATTCAGTGCTCCGCCCGTTTAATGCTCTGTGTGAACACTCGCATATCACCCAGACGCGAGTGCCCTGTGATCCCGCAACCGGGCTTGTGGACCCTGACGACATCCGCGACGCCATTACCCCCGAGACCTGCCTGATTGCCTGCATTCACGGATCCAATGTCACCGGCACCCTTCAGCCGCTCGAAGAGATCGGATCTATTGCCCGCCATCACGATGTCCCGTTCCTGGTCGACGCTGCCCAGACGCTCGGGCACGTCCCGCTCGACGTACAGGCGTTGAACATCGACCTCCTCGCAGCGCCCGGCCACAAAGGATTGCTCGGACCTTTAGGCACCGGCTTTCTGTACATACGACCCGGCATCGATAAACGCATGACCACCGTCCGCGAAGGAGGCACCGGCTCGAAGTCTGAACAAGACACCCAGCCCACGTTCATGCCCGACCGCTTCGAGCCCGGCAGCCACAACGCACCCGGAATCCTCGGGCTCTCGCAAGGCGTGAAGTACCTGCTTGACCGCGGTATCGACACGCTCTGGGAACACCAACAGGCCCTCATCAAAACCATGCTCGACGGCCTCGCAGGCGGCTGGGCAGGCCACACCGATCCGCATACGTCCATGCCCGGCCTGCGCTATTTTGGCCCCCAAGGCGTCGCGCATCGCTGCGGGGTCTTCTCCATCCGACACGATGCCTATCCAAATCCTGTGGAGCTTTCCAAGCGCCTCGAAGAAGACTTTGGCATCCTCACCCGCTCGGGAATACATTGCGCCCCCGGTGCCCACGCCACCATCGGAACCCATGAGCACGGTGGAACCACCCGTTTGTCTTTCGGCATTCACACCACGCCCCAGGACGTGAAGTTTGCCTGTGATGCTCTGTCAACGTTATGCCACGACGCTGCCGTCACCGCTTGAATGGCAACCGATTCTTCACGCCCCAACGACTGAGCCTTGATGCCCACTTGCCTTAGAATTGCATGATGCCTGTAGCCCACCCCGATTCTGCGAAGTCCTGCCCCACTGCTGCCGAGTTTGCCGAATCACCCGATGCGGCAGGCTACTTCGGTGCGTTCGGCGGAGCGTATATCCCCGAAACGCTTCACCACGCCATCTCTGAGCTTGCTGAGGAATACGACCGAGCCCGCGCCGACCCGACGTTCGCCGCGCAGATGGCTGAACTGAACCGGGATTACATCGGCCGGGCGACGCCCCTGCAATTTGCCAAGCGGCTCACCGAGCTCGGCGGAGGCGCTCAGATCTGGCTCAAGCGTGAAGACCTCGCTCATACCGGCGCTCACAAAATCAACAACGCCATCGGCCAATGCCTCCTCGCCCTGCGCATGGGCAAAACCCGCATCATCGCCGAGACCGGCGCGGGCCAGCACGGCACCGCCACCGCCACCGCCGCCGCTAAGTTTGGCCTCGAGTGCGAGATCTTCATGGGCGAAGAAGACATGCGCCGCCAACGCCCCAACGTCCTGCGCATGCAGCTTATGGGTGCGACCTGCACCCCCGTCACCGACGGCAGCAAGACCCTCAAGGACGCCACCAACGCCGCCATGCGCGACTGGATGGCGACCTCTGAAAATACCCATTACATCATTGGCTCGGCCGTCGGCCCCCACCCCTTCCCCCGCATCGTCCGCGACTTCCAGTCCGTCATCGGACACGAAACCAAGCAACAGTGCCGAGACCAGATCGGCAAGCTCCCCGACACCGTCGTCGCTGTCGTCGGCGGCGGCTCCAACGCGGCCGGCATGTTCTACCCCTTCACCTCCGATCCCGACTGCGACCACACGAAACTCATCGGTGTCGAGCCCGGCGGTACCGGCACCTCCTTCGGCCAGCACGCCGCCGCCATCGCCCACGGCCGACCCGGCGTCCTCCACGGCTCGCTCTCCTACGTCCTCCAAAACGACGACGGACAAACTGCCCCCGTCCACTCCATCTCTGCCGGACTCGACTACCCCGGCATCGGCCCCGAACACGCCTACTGGCACGACGCCGGCCGCGTCTCCTTCGCCGTCGCCGACGACAACCAAGCCCTCGACGCCTTCCAGAAAATCTCCCGCCTCGAAGGCATCCTCCCCGCACTCGAACCCTCCCACGCCCTCGCCCATGTCCTCACCATTGCCCCAAAGCTTCCCGCCGACCACATCCTGGTCCTCAACCTCTGCGGCCGCGGCGACAAAGACCTCGACGAAGTTGTGAGACTGCTGGGGCGATAAACGTTTCGTAATGACTCGGATCAGTGGGACGACTGCATTCGCTGAAAGCAATCGTTCTCGTATTCATTGATTTGCTGCAACACAGAATCTGTATCGCGGTTTCACTACTTGTAAAGCGTTTGGTTTACGTCAGCCTGTTTGGTATGCGAATGCGTGCGTCAGCGTGAACTGCTTCGAAATTGCTGCCGGTATCCTGTGGCTGAGATGCCCATATACTCACGGAATCTTCGGGAGAAATGACTTGGCTCGGGCCACCCCACGTCGGTCGCGATTTGTTGAATACTTCGATCCGTGTGTAACAGTCCAGCGGCTCGTTCAACGCGTAACCGATTGAGATAATGGATTGGTCCAACGCCGATCTGCTTCTTAAACAATCTGCTTAAGTAGGCTTCGCTCACGCAGGCCGACTCCGCCAACGCTCCCAAGGTCCAGGCCTCGGAAGGATCGCTTTCGAGCAGACCCGCCACGTGGGTCACTGCCGGGTGGACGAATCCACATGTACCCGCGTGGTCCGACCCCCCCGCCACCCTTTCGTTGTCTGCTACCTGCACCAACACGTCGAGCAGTAAAAGTAAATGCCCGACCTGCTCGATCCTGGTGTTCAGCCACGGCGAGGTATTGAGAACCTTCAGCCGGGCAAGTGACTGTTCGCATTTCTTCAATTCAGCGGGTCCGATGTGCAGCGTGTGGGGTCGAATGCTGTCACCGCGCGCCGCGCCGGATCGAAGCAGTGTGTGAAGTCGTGGCTCATCAATCACGCCTTGCAAGACCTGGCTGAGTAGTTCCGGCGCAAGACACAGGACGTACACGTCAAGTTGTCGGGTGCGTGCGTAGGCGTGGACTGTGCCGGGTCGGATGATGAGCATGTCCCCGCGCCTGACCCGCCTGACCCCAAGAGCATCTCGGTGGTCTGCCCCGCCGCCGACGATCCATTGCAATTCAAGATAATCGTGGCCGTGCAGAACATCGGAGGAGGCATGATCAAATTGCCAAACAGCCATCGGTCGGTCTGTGCCTACATAGACCTGGCGTCGGTAATTGGGCTGGGACACACGCGGCAGCGAAGGATTCATGTCAAAAATGTACCAGTGATGTGGCAATCATGTCCTAACCCATAATAAAAATGATCGCGATAGTAAGGGATCAGCTCTCGTACGAGCTGACGCGACGAAAAGATCCGCTTCACCGTCTGCTGCCACATCAAAGGAATGACATTCATGCCATCATCACCCTCAGTGTCTGAGTCGTTACTTGTCAACGAAGAGCTTATCGAGTCATACCGTCAGGACGGTTTTGTCAAAGTCGAGTCCATCATTTCGCGCGTGGATGCCATGGCTTGGGGCGAAGCTGCAGAGCTGGCGGCAGGCCGGATGAAAAAAATGGAGTATGCGGGAAACACGTTTGATCAGTGCGTCAATGTATGGCAGCAGGACGAGACGATGAAACGGTTGACGCTGCATCCGAATATTGCTTCCGCAGCCGAAGACCTTGCCGGCGTTCCGCTTCGATTGTGGCACGATCAGACACTGATCAAAAGGCCCAAGATCAGTACCGCTACGGAATTTCACCAGGACCAACCGTACTGGCCGCATGCTGAGTCCACGCATCCGATTTCGTGTTGGATTGCTTTATGCGATGTGCCCGTCGAGCGGGGGTGCATGACGTTCCTCCCTGGATATCAGGATCGTCATGACCTCATTGAGCAGGATCTTCAGTCTGCCGCGAGCATGTTTGAGATGTGTCCGGAGATGGTGTGGTCACCGCGTATCACCGTGCCCTTGCGGGCGGGTGATTGCACATTTCATCACGGTCGAGCACCTCACATGGCGACCCCCAACCTCACCAATGACCCACGCATCGCACACGTGGTGATCTTTATCGATGTTGAAACGGTTTTCACCGGCCACAGAACGCACCCGATCACCGATGGGCTGGACCTCAAGTCCGGGGATCGATTGGAGGGGCCACTTTTCCCGACGGCTCAAAGCATCATTCGCGATTAAGTTCAACCGATGTTGACATCGACCTCACCTGCGGCTCCTACATTTCTTACCAGCCTGCACCCCGCGTCGCGTCAGTTGGTGATTCCTGAGGCTCCGTCCTGCGGAGTGTTGGATACGAAATGGGGCGGGCGGGTTTGGCCGGCATCCTGGATTCGGCTTGCGGGGCTGCCTGAAAAGCCTTTCGACGTCGTGTATCGGCTCAATGTTGAGCTCGAAAAGCCGCAAACGGTTCGACTTCACGTATCCGCTGATGAGCGGTACGAGCTTCGGATGGATGGCCTGCGTGTTGGCCGAGGACCTCAACGGGGCGACTTTGCGCGTTGGAGTTTTGAGACGTATGAAATGGAACTCACGGCCGGCCCGCACCAGCTCTGGGTTTGGGTTAGTTCATTAGGGCAAATGAACGGCCTTGCGCCTGGGGCTCAGCTTTCGCGTGCTCACGGATTGCTGGTGATGGCGGAATTGAATCAATCCAGCGCCGCATCGTGGAACACCGGGACGGCCGCGTGGCAGGCCAGGCAGGTGACTGGCATGACGTATCGACCGGCGAATCATCATCACGGGCATTACGCGGGCGGCACGCAGCACGTGGATGCGCGTGCGTTTGACTGGTCTGTTTTTGACATCGGCCCCGGGGCGCAGTGGCGTCTGGTTGAGAGTTTTGAGGACGCTCGCGATGAGGGGTCTGTTTTTGGTGAACTCACCTCGACACGTCCGATGCGGCCGTCTGCGCTACCGGCGATGATGGAGCGTGTAATCACGACTCTGCCGGTGGTGCGTTTCGCAGGGCCAACGATCCAGCCCATTGATGACAAATTACATGAGCCTGCCGTGGCACAAGAGTTCACAGTCATGTTGCGTGGGCAAGGTTCCATGCTGATCCCGCCGGGTTCGCAGATCCAGATCATTTTGGATCTGGAGGATTATTTTTGCGCTTACCCGAAGCTCCGCGTTACTGGCGGAAGGTCTGCTGAGATCACGGTGCGCTGGGCGGAAGCACTTTATTCAGACCCCGATGCGGGGCGATGCCGTAAGGGGAATCGTGACCGCGTCAATGGGCTGTACTTTTCTGGGAAGGGAGATACTTGGGTTACAGACGGTGGTTTGCGGGATTTTTCCACGGTTTGGTGGCGGTGCGGGCGGTACGTCCAGATCACCGTGAAGACTGGCGAACAGGAATTGGCGATCGATGGCATGGCATTTGATGAGACGCGATACCCACTTGAGCCTGCAGAATTACCTGAAGTTTCGGACAAGCGACTGACTGCGGCGCTTGCCTTGATGCAACGGTCTGTCCTGGTGTCGACACACGAAACATTCACGGACTCGCCTTACTACGAGCAACTGCAGTACGTTGGTGACAGCCGGCTTGAAGCGTTGGTCTTGCTTTGCCGAAGCTGCGATGCGGCGATGGCAAAACAATGTGTATCGATGTTTGGCGGATCATTAACGACGCAGGGATTGACTCAGTCACGGTATCCCAGTGCGGTGCCGCAAGTGATTCCAGGCTTCTGCCTGTGGTGGATGGCGATGTTGCACGATTTTGCCATGTGGCGTGATGGAGCGGTGTTGGTACGTGAGCAACTGCCACGGGTACGGGGAGTCCTTGAAGTGTTTTTTGCGGCGATCAACCGCGACGGCCTATTAGGCCCGATGCCTGGTTGGGCATTTGTGGATTGGGTGCCGCGGTGGAAAGAGGGTATTCCTCCCGGCGGCACGGATCGGCCTATGGGCGTGATGAACTGGCATTTAGTCTATACGTTGCGACGGATGTCAGAGCTCGAGCGGTGGGTGGGAGATGACTTGGTCGCGGATCGTTATGACGCGATCGCGGACAGACTTGTCGGGCGAATCGAAGCAGCGTTTTATGTGCCTGGCAAAGGCTTGTACCGCGACGATGTACACGCGAACAGCTACGGCGAGCACGCACAGTGTCTCGCGGTGCTCTCCGGTGCACTGGAGCCAGAACGCTGCCAAAGCGTGATGCAAGCGATGCAGTCAGCGAGTGGGCTCGACGAGACCACCATCTATTTCAGCCATTACAAGCTGGCGGCGTTGGCGGCAGTGGGTGACGGGGTGGGGATGCTCAAAGCGATGAAATTGTGGCGGGGCTTGCCTGAGCAGGGGTTTGTCACTACGCCAGAGCAGCCTGAGCCGACGCGGTCCGACTGTCACGGCTGGGGGGGGCACCCGCTGTATCACATCGTCTGCTCGGTGGTGGGTGTGCAGCCTGAGGACTTTGGCTTCAAGCGGGTTCGCGTTCGGCCTTGCATGGGTGAGCTCGAATTCGCCCGTGCTTGTGTACCTCACCCAGCTGGGCTCATCCATGTGTCGTGCCAACAGCGAAGAGGCCGGCTGTCGGTTTCCGCTCAACTTCCGGGATTTTTAGAGGGCACGCTAGAGATCGGCCGTCAGCGCATCCCTCTGCAGCCTGGTGCGAACAAGCACGATGTGTCGGTTGCGAAGGCCTCTGCGACGATGTGAACTTAGGAGGATAATCGGCGGAAGCTACGTGGCGTGAGGCCTGCGTGTCGCTTGAAAATCCGAGCGAAATAATTGGGTTGCACGAATCCGACACGATCCCCGATTTGATCGATGGGCAGGCGGGTCGTGGTTAATAATGTTTTCGCGGCTTCGATTCGCACGCGGTGGATTTCTTCAAGAGGAGACCTTTGCAATTCGATCCGGAATCGTCTTTCCAACGACCGGCGGCTCAGCGGAACGGCGGCGATGACATCCTCGACGCCGATGCCTTTCGTGGCGTTTTCCCGGATATAGGCCAGGGCTTCTGCGACGTCGCGGTCTTGCACGGCGTAAACCTCACTGGACTGTCGGACGACCACACGGATCGGCGGCAGTTGGATCTCCTTGACGGCCCGCCCGGTGCTCACGGCCTGTTCGATCCCCTGCGCGGCGAGGTACCCGATGCGTTCTCCGGGCAGCAGCACGCTGGACAAAGGCGGTGAGGCCAGCCTGCAGACCACGTCGTCATCGTCGACGCCGAGCAGCGCGAGGTCCAGGGGAATCCGCAGCCCCAGGGACCGGCAGCGCTCAGAGACGAACCAGGCCACCGCATCATTGGCGGCGAAAACGCCACACGGTCGCGGTAGATCTGCCAACCAGGTATCGAGTGCTTTCAACTTCGCCATTCCGGGTGAGGGAGTTTGCGTTAGCCACGCCGCAGAAATACTTTTTGAACCAACGGGAGACTCAGCGGTGAACCCAAGGCCGGTGAAAAAGCCCAGATTCCGCAGCCGCGAGAATGTGAATCCGGACACGCCTACGAATGCAAAATGTTTTAAGCCTTGGCTGCGTAAATGTTCTGCGGCAGCCTGTCCCACAGCAGCGTCATCGACCCCGACATGAGGAAACGGATCGTCTTCCATCAGTCTTGAAACACAGACAACGGGGCAGCCTGAATCCCGCAGAGGCGTGAGGACGCGGGTGTGATGCACGTGTGTGATGACGCCGCTGCAGCCGGTGGGGATTTTCGCCCCACGCCCTAATCGTTCAGGTGGCAGGCGGACCAGATGCCACGGCGATGCGGGCTTAAAGAAGTCGGCAATGCCTCGGGTGACAGAGCGAACGAAGCCAGAATCTGCGTGCAACGCAAGAAGGATCACCGGATGCTGGGGCATACCTGCCATGACGCAATCGTATCATAAATAGACGCGATAAGGACTTGTGCGGCACCCCGCATGACGTACGATACAAGTGTCAAAGATCGATTCATCTCTCAGGAACGACACGCGATGATCTACATTGCTTCACCCGGCAAGGGAAGAAGATTTAAAAGGTATTCAAGCCCTGGTTTCTCAAGCGGCTTTACCTTGATCGAGCTGCTGGTGGTGATTTCAATTATTGCGTTGCTTATCGCGATTCTGCTTCCGACCCTGCAGTCGGCCCGCAGCAGCGCACGCAGCGTGCTTTGCCTGAGCAATCTTCGACAGCTGGGCGTGAGTGTTTATGGGTACAGCAATGATTTTGAGAACTACATCATCCCTTCTGAGGTCAGGCCTTCACGTGATACGTACGCCCAGATACTGGTCGATGGGGAATACATCATCGGCCCCGACATTGGCACCGTCGCTGGACCGGTGACGCCATCCGGGCTGCGTTGTCCTGATGCGTTGGCCGAGGCTTATCCGGGAGGCACTCCGACTTCCCAGGTCGATCCCCTGGGGGCCAGGATGTGGTTTTCCGCCGCAGCCAACACGGTCGGTACGCATTACGGGATTAATGGATCCACCCCCAACGGCACAAGCCCACCCGATTTTCCCAGCACGGTGGTGCTCGACAGCACAGTGCCTTCCAGCTGGGCTTTGAATCGCCTGGATGACATCACGGCGGCAAGTGATATGGCGTTGTTGTACGACGGTCTTCGCTTCCATCGCGGAAACCCGAACTTCATCAACCGCCGTCATTACGGCCTGGACAACGCCAATGCGCTGCGGTGTGACGGTTCTGCCAGCACGTTCAGCAAGGCAGACCTGGCGTTCCCGGTCATGGATGTCGCGACGCTCAACAATTTCTATCCCCCGCTGAAGTGGATGACCACTCAGTAACGCAATCTCATATTTCTCGGCCGTCGGCCTGTTTCCGACGGCAAGGCAAGTTCTCTCACTCCCCCTGGAGGTTTCCCATGGCTCATGCATCTCACTTCATCACAGCAGCACTTTTGGCAGTCACTGCGAGCAGTCACGCGGCAACGGTCAGCAACACGTTCGACGAAAACGCCATACAAGGCAACACCGTTGAGCAAAGCGGCACCTTTGCGTCCGGCACACTCGGAGGCAGCGCGGCGAACGTGACCGACTTCGCCACCTTCGATGCGGCCGTTGAAACGGCAGCAGGACTCGGTTTTGGCGGGGTGTTGAACTTTGACGCTCAACTCAATACCGATGACCAGAATCTCCCTGGTATCAGCAGCCCGATCTCGCTGGACTACGGCTCGAAGAACCTCTCCGTGAGCTACACGACTGCAGACAGTAGTGCTGCGATCCGGCAGGGCAACTTGTCGAACCGGACACCCATCTCGGCGGGTAATGGGGCGACCCCTGGCTTTGCGATGACGTTTGTCAATGAAACCACCAACTCTGATGCAACGTTTACGTTCGGTGCGATCACCGGCGGCGACCCTGGCGAAGGCGTGACCTCCGTGGGGCTGACCTTCCTGTCGCGTACAAGCCGGGATTACGGCGACGTGATTGCGACGGCGACGTTCAGCGGCGGCGGGTCTGCTTCGTCCAGCGTGGCCACGACAGGTGTCAACGGCTCGTTCACAGCAGGTACCAACGACACCTTCTTCGGATTCATTGCCCCGACCGGCGAGACCATCACCAGTCTCAAGATCGACCCAACCTCGACAGTCGGGTACAGCATCGACGACCTGGCGTTTATCACCACCGCCACGTCGGCCCCGATCCCTGAGCCGGCCAGTGTGATGCTGCTCGCGACGGGCACCATGATGCTGCTGGGTCGACGCCGTCGGGCCTGATGGATTTTCACGCTTTCAGACTGCCCGGGTTAATGCCCGGGCGGTCTTTTGTTCGTTGAATTCGACTGCCACGTTTCTATCCACCTCCGAGACATGATGCCTGACTTATTCCGCCTTGGTTTTACAGTATTGATGCTCGGATTGAGCGTTGCAGCCTGCGCTCAAGATACGCAGCCGCTGTTGTCGGGTGTGCCCGCGTCGCATGAGCTCATCACCCTCGAACGACAAGCCAAGCGGATGACCAATCAGACGCATGTTTTCACGAGCGTTCCCGAGTCGTTGGCTGGGACGTTGGCGGTGATCCCGCACCGCGGACCCAGCACCAGTGAACCAGGGCCGGGCTATACCGTCACGCTCGAACGTCCCGCAGCGGTTTACCTTGCGGTTCACAAACGGGGACAGCCCACCATTCCTGAAGTATGGAAGCCCACAGGCTTGACCATCGGCTGGGGCAATCATGAGGACGATGTCTACGTTCGCATTGCTCAAGCGGGCGAAGTCGCGGTGCCTGAACACGACGGCAAGGCGGGCGGCTTTGGTGTCCCTCATATGCTTTTGGCCAGCGCGAATCTCGACCAGGCCCGCACATTAATTGCGAATCCCGTGGCGCGTCGCTCTGCGATTCACCGCCCGGCGCGTGTCATTGCCGTGCTGGCTGACCCCAATCAGCCCGGGCTCTATGGTCATCCCGGTGACACCATTCGCTTCAAACTCCGAGTGATCCCCGGCACGGACGGACAGTTTCCTGAAACGTTGACGGTGGAGGCCAACCAGGCGGAAGGCGCGTTCGCCTGGTCCAAGGACGTCACGCTCGACGCCAACGGACACACGCCAGTCCTGTCGATCACACCTCAGGATGTGGGGTTCTACGCGTTGTCCGTCAATGCTGAGGAGGGGTACGACCTTTCAGCCTTCCGTGGCGGCGTGGGCATTGTTCCCGAGCCTGGGCCGACCTCCCTGGACTCGCCCTGGGGAGTAATGCGGGTAGGTACCGCACCTTTCGAGGCAAAACTCGCTCGCATGCTCGGCGTGTCATGGGTCCGACACAGCAACTGGAATATGGTCACGCCCTTGCCTGACGGCGGCATCAATCCCGAGCCGTTTCGATCCATCGCTCAGGCCTATCACGATCAGGGCATTCACATCATGGCGTCGATTTCACTCGTGCCGCCTGCGCTGTCCTCCAAGCCCGGCGACACCTCGCAGTCCGGCGATGCCGGCCCACTGCACTCCCGCGTCCGGCCCGCCGATTGGGAAGCGTGGCAGCAGTTCATGCACGACACCGCCCAGGCGACCCAAGGCCTGATCGATTTCTGGGAGATTGGCAACGAGCCCAACACGCCCCACCACTACTGGGCGGGAACGGTCGAAGAGTTCTCTTTGCTCGTCAAGCACAGTGCACAAGGCATCCACGAGGTCAATCCGGACGCCACCATTCTCACGGCAGGCTTCACACTCAATCCAGACGCGGGGCCTTACTTCGACCGCATGCTTGAACTTGGCGTGGGGGAATTTATGGATGTCCTCACCGTCCACAGCTTGTATGCAAAAGCGTTGTCGGTTGAAGATATGCGGGCGCTACTCAAGAAGCACGGGCTGGACCCCGACATGCCGGTCTGGTCGACCGAGCCTAAGCATGTGCTTGCGATTCGCAATTTTGAGGCTGGGATTGAGAAGAACATGCACTTCATGCTGGTCAACCCGGGAGCATACGGGGCGTTCCAGGCGTTGGCCGAGCGTGATGGTGCCGCGACCAAGTGGGGTGTGGCGTATGCGATCGCCTCAGGACGTATCGCCGAAGCGAACTATGTCGAGACCGTACCCACGGGGTTGCCCGATGTGGAGCTTGGACGATTCGAATCGTCAGGTGAGCAACGCCTCGCTGCAAATGCAGAAGAAGGACCGCGTGGTGCGGGCATCCGTGTCAAGCTCACCCCTGCGCCGGGTATGACGCCCCGCTACACCGACTTGCTTGGCAACAGCCTTAACGTCCCTGTCACCGGGGAGTTTGTCATGCCGCTGGATCGTTCGGGCGTACTCGACCGATGTGCTCGTATTGAGATCGTCGGGGTCGAAGTCGCACCTGAGGCGACGCAAGCTCCCGGGCTGGAAGTCACGGCCGACAAGGCCATCCTTGAGAACGGCTTTGTGATGCGATCTGGAGAAGACCGCGAGCATTATGCAGTCGTCTTTAAACCTGCCGGGCCGGAGCGTCCTCGAATCACCTTTCCGTTCACACTTGAAAAAGCGGGGACTTACACCTTTTACACCTCAGCGATGTGGTTCCCCAGCCACAGCGGGAACCTGGTGTCACCCTTTAGCTGGTCAATCGACGGCAAGAATCCGCAACGAGCCCCTGTCCAGACGAGTGTCCACTGGCGACGCAGCACCCGTTCGCACCTTCGGTTCGGTGAGATTCTTCCGCCTCCCACACCGGATGCCGGGATCACCACCTCGCAAACTCTGGCCATGCTCGGCGTGGTGAGAAACCTTGAGGCCGGTGACCACACGCTCACCATCGAGCTGCAAAGTCCACGTCAACACGATCAGCATTTCAGCATGGAAGTCGAACTTATCGCTGCACGTCCTATTACGGACGATGGCGAATAAACCGTCGTGATACCTTCCACCCCCCCGAGCCGACCATTGTCTCAAACACTCCAATCACTCCGAAAGACCCTTGAGTCGCCTGTGTCGGTAAACGTTTCTCGCAACGCCAATAGCCTTGACACCACGCCCTCTTCCATCAACACCCGGCCCAGCGTTAGCCGAAGCGAAGCCAACCCGATTCTGACCCACGCAATGATTCCCGGAGGTGCCTCGTGCGTTTTCAACAGCGGTGTGGTCAATGTGGGACGAGACGACATTATGCTCGTCAACGCATGGGACACGCAGTGGCAGCCTCGTTTTATGGTGGCTCGCAGCTCCGACCGCGTTCATTTCACGATTGAACACCAGACGCCTCATCGTCCGCCGATGGAGTATCCCTATCAGCAACACGAAGGCATCTTCGACACGCGTATCACGCCCTTTGCGGACCACTTTTTCATTACCCATAACGTGGCTTCGCATCTTGGCGGTCGCATTTGGCTCAGTCAGACGCAAGACTTCAACAGCTTCAAGGACCTGGGCTTTATTACTGCCCCGGACCACCGCAACTGCGTTATTTTTCCTGAAAAGATCGAAGGCGATTACGTCCGCCTCGAACGTCCGAATGTGGAAGCATCCGGCGATATCTACCTCAGTCGATCCCCTGACTTAATTCATTGGGGCCGGACCCAGCTCGTGCTCGAACGCAACCGCCGATACTGGGAGTCTGCCAAGATCGGCCCCGGTGCTCCGCCGATCCGTACACTCGCGGGTTGGCTGTGTATCTATCACGGTGCCCGCAAGAGCATGAATGGCTATAGCTATCAGGCTGGGGCCATGCTGCTCGATCTCAAGGACCCCTCAAGAATCGTTGGCAAGATGAACCACTGCTTGCTGGAGCCCGACGCCGACTACGAACGCAACGGCATCACGCCCAATGTCGTCTTCCCCACCGCCGCAGTGCCGCGTGATGACGGATCGCTGTCGATCTATTACGGAGCAGCGGACACGTGCATGGCTCACGCATCAGTAAATCTCGAAGAGCTCATCGCCGCGTGCCTGAACGGCGAAGCCTGAAAGACAGAAGTTGCCAACTCTGTCTCTGAATGTGGCCTAACCCTCGAAGCCCACTGTCTGTGACGGTGGGCCCCAGCCCTACAAAGGCTGGGCTTCCACAAGCTCACACCAAGAATCCGATAGCCCAGGGCCACCGCATATGACTACCCCGCGATGACGCGTAGAAGGAACTGGTGGTTCCAGCCGGCGATCTTGCGTCGGCCCTTGATGCTTTTTCGCTTGGTGAGGTGGTCAGCGTTGTTGAGCAGGTTTAAGGCCATGCGGCGTAGTCGGCTGAGGTTTTCGGGGCCGTGGGCTTTGCGAACGCGGCTGTCGTCTTCGTGGAAGCTGACGTCGAGGATGTGGTGCAGGCGATTCTCGATGCCCCAGTGACTTCGGACGGCGTGGCCGAGGTGCTCGGCGTCGGATTCGAGCGAGGTGATGTAATAGCGTCGCTCGACGCTGGGCGGCTCACCGATGACCTCACGCGTGGCCTCGACACACACCACGCTCCGCAGGCCCGGCCACTGGTCTTTGACCTTGAGCCAGTCGAGCTGATCGGTCACCCAGACGCGCCGCGTCTCGATCCGGCCATGTTCGCCCTCGGTCTGCTCGTGGCGGTCGTGCCAGGTGCCCTTGAAGTTCATCCGGATCATGTCGTCGAGCTCGGCCTTGACCCGGCGGTGCAGCGTCTGCTGATTCGCCTTCACCGCCAGCACGTAGTGGCCTCCGGCGTCGATGACCTGCTCGGCGATGTCCTTCTGGCAACCGATCGCGTCGATGCTCACCGTGGCTCCCTTGAGGTCGATCAGGCCCAGCAATTGCTTGATGCCTTCGATCTCCTGGCCCTTGCCGGCGGTCTTGAGCTGGCCGAGCACTTCGCCGTTGTCGGTGGCGAAGGCGCTGACTAGGTGAGCCATGCCACTCTTGTCCCAGCCGTGCTCGAACGACCGGCGAATGCTCTTGCCATCGACGGCGACGAGTCGGCCCGCCGACTGCTCGACCACCGCGTTCATCCAATTCATGAAGCAACGCTCGAAGGCTTCTGGATCGAGCCGACTGAACACCCGGCGGAAGGTGTCGGCCCCTGGTGTGCGTGGCTCGCCGGTGTCGCGATGCCTCGGCAGGTCGAGGAACGTCGCAAACCAGTCGGCCTTGACCCGGCCGAAGTCTTGCAGATCGTCCCAACCATCCGCGTCGCAGATCATGCCGCACAAGGCGATCACCAGCAGGTCGATGAGTCGGAACGTCGCGTTGTCCGCCCGCGGATCGGGCAGCGCGGTGAAGTAGCGCAAGGGACCACTTTGGGCAAGGTCGGCCATGACCAAACTCCGGGCAAGAGGGCTGAAATATCCTGCGAGCTCGCGACCAGCCCCCTTCTTACCCGAACCACCGCCAGAGCGCAATCCCTAACACGCGCCGTACTCGATCCGGGCGGTCAAATGCGCCGGCCTTGCCCGATCCCCTGGCCTCTCCCACCGCGACCGTCGCGGCAGCCGGATAACCTGCACCCGGCTCGACCGCGCTGGTCGGATCACCTCACATCTGAAACCACATTCGAGCCACACGATCTCACGAGCCGCCCCCCGTTGATGGGGGCGGTTTTTTCGTGAAGCGTTTGCAACTTGCGGCGCGTCGTCGGCACTACACGTGTGGTGTTCAAGATCGCCGTGGTCTTGAGCCCTGCCTATGCCACCTGATCGCTTCCCTGGAAGCAGAAAGGATTGCTCAATGTCTAGCCCCACGTTGAGTCAGCTCGAATCGAAGGGCTACGGGTACAACCCGTGGTCCGGCAAAGTCACCGGTTCGGCTGACAGCAAAGTCTACGTCTACGACCCGAAGACCGGCTCCTGCAAGCCGAGCTAATCGGTCGAAGGCGACATAGGCCCCAGTGACATCACGACGAGCCCCCGCTGTTTTCACGGCGGGGGTTTCTTCTCGGCGACACGGTTCGCATCGCATGCGTGCCGACCGGTCGTTCTGACGAGCGGATCAACCCTTCCCCGGTTTCCCAATCTTGGGAAACGCCCCCGCGGAAGCAGGAGAGGCGAACGTGAGCCACGCCGAAGGCTTGCCGGCGTGTGGGAGTGGCGGGGAGTCGTCGGAGGACCCAGGCCTCGGGCATTCTCAGGTGTGCGGGATCAGTCGGCGTGACGTGATGCGTCTGGCGGTGAGCCCTTGTGCTGTCGCCAGCTCGGCGTCATCGCTGTCCTTCTGAGCGAGGGCGTGGCATGACTCGCCTCGAACCTACCCCCAACCCTCGAACCCAAGGAGATTCTTTCATGACCACCTCAGATTCATCACCCCACGATCAAGCCAACCTGCCGGTCCACCGCGAGTCGTTCGGTGCCGTGGCCTGCGCGATCTGGCGCAACGAGACCGCCGAGGGCGAGGCGTTCTACGCCGCGACGTTCTCGCGCACCTACCGCTACCCCGAGACCGGCGACTGGCGGGACAGCCAGGCGTTCGGAGCCCGTGACCTGCTGGCCGTCTCGCACGTGGCGGAGCGTGCCGCTCAGCAGATCGAGACCCTGACCCGAGCCGACCGCCGTCAGGCCGCTCGCCCGGAAGCCGAATTAACCAACGGCGAAGCATCCGGGTCCAACGGCGATCACGCCGCTTCAGGCCGGACCGCCGACCGTCAGCGCACCCGATGACCCGGGTCAAGTCGACCGGCCAAGCCGCGGACCGTGGCATCAACCTGTTCGTCGAAGGCCTCAAGCTCAAGCCCTCGGCCGAGCGGGTGCTCGCCGCCCTGGGCGACCTCGACGGTGAGCCGCACCCGGTGCACAACGTCGGCAACACCGCCGTCCAACTCGCCGAGCACACGGGCCTGTCCGCTCACGTGGTCCGCGCCCGGCTCACCGAGCTGCGACGGCTCGACCTGATCCGGTCCGGCCGGCTCCGTCGGCAAAGCGATCTGCACGTTCACCTGCTCACCACCCACGGCCTGCGCCGTCGACAACAGCTGCAGCGGTGACCCCCACCCCCGGAAGCTCTACCCATTCGAACCGCATCCAACACCAATCAAACCACCCCAACGAGAGGAGAACTCATGGGCTACACCCACTACTGGTACCGACCCCCGGAACTGGAGGTCAAGGCGTTCGACGCCTGGCGTCGCGATGTCCGGACCCTTCACCAACACCTGCCGGCCCACACCGACACCGCCGGCGGCTTCTACCGCACCCACCGGCTGACCGTCCACGGACCGTTCGGTCAGGGCGAACCGATCTTCCGCGAAGACTTGGTGGCGTTCAACGGCCGCAGCGGCGGACGATCGGCCCTCGACGACCTCGGCCACGAAACATTCTGCGTTGAGCGGTCCTACACGCCGCCCGAGTATCACCGACCGGACGCCGAGGGACGCTACTTCGCGTTCTGCAAGACCGCCCGCAAGCCTTACGACCTGCTCGTCGCCGCCGCCCTCATCGCCCTCAAGGAACACTTTCCGGGGGTCAAGGTGCTCAGCGACGGCAACCCCGACGACTGGCAACCGGCCCGCGAGCTGACCCGCCGGGTGCTCCGCATCGACCGGCTGCCCATCCCGAACTGCCGCTGAGTCGACAACCACACAACACCAAGAAGGAGGAACCGCCTTGTGTCCAAACATCGCGATGCCTATCAATCCGTCACCGACCAGATCTTGGCCGCTCTCGAAGCCGGCACGGTGCCCTGGCGTCACCCGCTGCTCGGGGGTGGTGGGGTCGGCGAAGCCGCCATGCCCCGCAACCTCGCCTCGGGCCTCGGCTACCGCGGCGTCAACATCTTCACCCTGGGGCTCACCGCCTGGGCCAAGGGCTACCTCTCGCCGTGGTGGCTCACCTACCGACAGGCCACCGCCCGCGGCGGCCACGTTCGCCGGGGCGAGAAGTGTTCGCTCGTGGTGTTCTGGAAGATTCTCGAGAAGACCGACCCCGAGACCGGCAAGAAGGTCGAACGCCCCGTGCTGCGGTGCTACTCGGTGTTCAACGCCGAGCAGTGCTCTGATGTGGCGGCTCCCGCGATCGAAACGCCCGAGCGTAACTTCACGCCGATCGCGGACGCCGAACGCGTGATCGCGGAGTTCGTCGAAGGGCCACGGCTGGAGTACGGCGGGCACGAGGCGAGCTACCGACCCAAGGACGACACGGTGCGGCTGCCGATGCCCGATCGCTTCGTCTCCAACGAAGAGTTCTACGGCACCGCGTTCCACGAACTGGTCCACGCCACGGGGCACCGCTCCCGGCTCGACCGTGGCCTCGACCAGAAGCTCCGCCCTTTCGGTTCCGCCGACTACTCCAAGGAAGAACTCGTCGCCGAGATGGGGGCCGCCTGCCTCTGCGCGGTCACCGGCATCGCCCCGGCCACGGTGGACAACCAGGCCGCCTACATCGCCGGCTGGATGAAGAAGCTCCGCCAGGACAAACGCTGTGTCGTGACGGCCGCGGGCGCCGCCCAGAAGGCCGCCGACTGGGTCCGCAATATCCGACCCGCGGGACGTCAGCGATGAGTGCCCGGCTCGACTCGATCGGGTGGGTAATGCAACGGAGCGCAACTCGCACGCACTGTTCTGTCGAACCCGATCTTCACCACCCCGCCCCGAGAACCACCATGCATCCCGGCCCGCTATCCCCGCGCCCCCACGCCCCCCACACCTCCAGTCCCACCTCCCCGCGGCGACTCGGCCTCAGCCGCGTCGAGGCCGCCGAAGTGCTCAGCGTGTCGGTCCGCACCATCGACAACCTCATCGCCGACAAGGCGTCGGGGTTCCCCATCCGACGCATCGGCCGCAAGGTCGTCATCCCCTGGCTCGCGCTCGAACGCTGGCTCGACCAGCAGGTCGATCAGACCCCCGGAACCCAAACTCCTGATTCAACACCTCACTGGGACAGCCGGCTGTCCCACACGAAGGACTGATGGCCAGCATCTCCACCGACTCCCGCACCGGACGTCGCACGGTGCAGTTCACCGGACTCGACGGCAAGCGTCGCTCGATCCGTCTGGGCAAACTCACCAAGCGTCAAGCCGAGCACGTCCGGCTTCGCGTCGAACACCTCATCGGTGCCAAACTCACCGGCTCGCCGCTCGATCCCGACACCGCCCGGTGGGTCGCCGAAGTCAGCCCGAGCCTGAAGCAGAGACTAGGCGAGGTTGGACTGATCCACGTTGTCGCCAACGCGGGGTTGAGCTCGTTCATCGAGCAGTACATCGAATCCCGCCAGGACATCAAGCCAGCAACACGGATCAAGTATGAGTCCGCCCATCAGCGTCTGCTTCGGTACTTCTCGCCGGACCGATCGCTACGGTCCATCACGCCACAGGACGCCGCCGCATGGCGGCAGACCTTGCTCGACGACGGACTTGCCGAAAACACCGTGCGACGCACCACCGGGTTGGCCAAGCAGTTCTTTACGGTCGCGATCAAGCAGGACCTCGCCGACGCCAACCCATTTGAGGAGCTGCCCAGCGCTCTGCGTGAAAACAAGACCCGAGACTTCTTCATCACCCGTGATATGGCCGACGCCGTGCTTCGAGCGTGTCCCGACGATGAGTGGCGGCTCATCTTCACGCTCTGCCGGTACGGCGGGCTTCGCTGCCCGTCCGAGTTGCTGGCTCTGCGGTGGAAAAACATCGACTTCGAGAAGAGGGTCCTGCGGGTCAAGAGCCCGAAGACCGAGCACCACGAAGGACACGAGGATCGGATCTTGCCCCTCTTCCCGGAAGTGGCCCATGCCTTGGCACCCCGCAGGCCGAACTCGGATACCGCCAACGGCCACGTGATCACCCGTTACCGCAGCACCAACGTCAACCTCCGCACGCATCTCTTCAAGATAATCAAGAGGGCCGGGCTCAAGCCGTGGCCCAAGCTCTTTCAAAACCTCCGGGCCAGCCGCGAGACCGAGCTCGTCGAGGATTTTCCCCTTCATGTCGTCACCGCCTGGCTCGGCAACAGCGAGGCCGTCGCCCGCAAGCACTACCTGCAGGTCACCGAGGCTCATCTCGTCAAAGCCGCCGACTTGCCCAGCAAAGGCGACAAGGCATCAGTCGCTGCCACAGTGAGCCCGGCTGCAATTCAACCACGCCAGCGATAGTCCGCGATTCGCTCCAGACGGTCGAGCCGAAGAAACCGCTTTACACCTGGCACCGAAGAGTGCTATTCCAAAGCCGCAACAACTCTAAACGCCGGCCGACCCGCTCGGTCGGGGACCTGGTGAATACAACACCCGCAAGGGGAACAGCCAGGCACTCTCTGCGTTTAGATAGTTGTTGCACCCCCGGCACCACGTCGGGCAACCGGTCGTGCGTCCATCGCGACACAACACAAGGCAACAAGGTGGCGAAGGCAGCCAACACAGAGATCGAGAAACGTATCGGCCAAGCGTTGACTCAAGCGAGGCGAGCCGTCGGCCTGACCCAGGCCGAACTTGCCCAGGCGTGGGACATCACCTTCCAGCAGGTTCAGAAGTACGAGAAGGGGCTCAACCGCCTGCCCTTGTCCCGATTGATCCAAGCGATGCATGCACTGGACACCACGCCGAACGACCTGCTGGGAATCGGTTCTGGTCGCGTGTTGAGCGCCGAGCAGCGCTCCGCGATCGCGGTGATCGAGCTGCTTCCTGATCCCCATACCCAGCGACTTTGGCTGGAGCTAGGTCGCCTGCTCAGCGGCCCAAAGGGCTCAGAATGAATCCCGCTTTGGCCACATTCGGCCAAAGTCACGACTCAAACCAGAACCGAAGTCCCGTCATCTGTGACCTCCTCGATATGAGGACATCACACCATGAAGATCAGCCCACGGCCCAGTTCCAAAGCGCTGCAGAATCCGGTGCACGCTCTGCTGCAAAAGGCGGTGCTGCACCTGCTCGCATCGTGCCGCACCGCATGCCTAAACCCGTCGTTACCCAACAATAAACAAGGATTTACGCGACCGACCGCAACCACATGCGGAACCATGCAGAAGAAGCAAAATGGGCGATACAGGACTCGAACCTGTGACCTCACGCGTGTGAAGCGTGCGCTCTAGCCAGCTGAGCTAATCGCCCGGAATGAAACGTGCTTGCGAGCAAGTCGATACGGAAAGCGTGGCAGCGCTATCCGCATTGTTTCATGTCTGTAGCCTAGCTACCTTCAATCGTGCTCGCAAGGCATCAGATCTGCGGACAGGGCTATCGGACAAGGCCGGCGCATTTGACCGCCCGGATCGAGTACGGCGCGTGTTAGGGATTGCGCTCTGGCGGTGGTTCGGGTAAGAAGGGGGCTGGTCGCGAGCTCGCAGGATATTTCAGCCCTCTTGCCCGGAGTTTGGTCATGGCCGACCTTGCCCAAAGTGGTCCCTTGCGCTACTTCACCGCGCTGCCCGATCCGCGGGCGGACAACGCGACGTTCCGACTCATCGACCTGCTGGTGATCGCCTTGTGCGGCATGATCTGCGACGCGGATGGTTGGGACGATCTGCAAGACTTCGGCCGGGTCAAGGCCGACTGGTTTGCGACGTTCCTCGACCTGCCGAGGCATCGCGACACCGGCGAGCCACGCACACCAGGGGCCGACACCTTCCGCCGGGTGTTCAGTCGGCTCGATCCAGAAGCCTTCGAGCGTTGCTTCATGAATTGGATGAACGCGGTGGTCGAGCAGTCGGCGGGCCGACTCGTCGCCGTCGATGGCAAGAGCATTCGCCGGTCGTTCGAGCACGGCTGGGACAAGAGTGGCATGGCTCACCTAGTCAGCGCCTTCGCCACCGACAACGGCGAAGTGCTCGGCCAGCTCAAGACCGCCGGCAAGGGCCAGGAGATCGAAGGCATCAAGCAATTGCTGGGCCTGATCGACCTCAAGGGAGCCACGGTGAGCATCGACGCGATCGGTTGCCAGAAGGACATCGCCGAGCAGGTCATCGACGCCGGAGGCCACTACGTGCTGGCGGTGAAGGCGAATCAGCAGACGCTGCACCGCCGGGTCAAGGCCGAGCTCGACGACATGATCCGGATGAACTTCAAGGGCACCTGGCACGACCGCCACGAGCAGACCGAGGGCGAACATGGCCGGATCGAGACGCGGCGCGTCTGGGTGACCGATCAGCTCGACTGGCTCAAGGTCAAAGACCAGTGGCCGGGCCTGCGGAGCGTGGTGTGTGTCGAGGCCACGCGTGAGGTCATCGGTGAGCCGCCCAGCGTCGAGCGACGCTATTACATCACCTCGCTCGAATCCGACGCCGAGCACCTCGGCCACGCCGTCCGAAGTCACTGGGGCATCGAGAATCGCCTGCACCACATCCTCGACGTCAGCTTCCACGAAGACGACAGCCGCGTTCGCAAAGCCCACGGCCCCGAAAACCTCAGCCGACTACGCCGCATGGCCTTAAACCTGCTCAACAACGCTGACCACCTCACCAAGCGAAAAAGCATCAAGGGCCGACGCAAGATCGCCGGCTGGAACCACCAGTTCCTTTTGCGCGTCATCGCGGGGTAGTCATATGCGGTGGCCCTGGGGGATCGGGGTGCCATTGCGGTCAAGGGTGCCTGGTAGCCGATTCTCATCTAGAATCGGTCTATAGGAGCGACCATGGCGACAGCGCAGCAAATCAAGGCACTGCTGGAGAGCTACACCGCTGGCAACCGCTCGAGGTTTCTCTCGGTTGCGTCGCAGATCTCAGCCCACGCGGCCAAGACGGGCAAGACAAAGCTCGCTGAGGAGCTGCGTCGTCTTATAGACCAAGCCCAGCGATCAAGTGAACAGCCGGACACACGGCAAACCGTGCCCATCGCCCAGCCCACGGGCGAGTTGAGCGGCCTGGTTGCGGCAACCTTCCCCAAATCCGTTGTCTCGGACTTGGTCCTTCCGGATGAGTTGAGAACGCGATTGCAGCGTGTGCTCCGTGAATACAGGGAAGCGGATAAGTTGGTGGGGCACGGCCTCTCGCCCCGCAGTCGTTTGCTGCTGCTCGGACCGCCCGGCTGCGGCAAATCCATGACTGCGTCCGTGCTTGCAGGTGAATTGCATCTGCCGCTGCTGACCGTTCAGTTCCACACCATGATCACGAAGTACATGGGCGAGAGCGCAGCAAAGCTGAAACTCGTGTTTGACATGATGCGCGAGCGACGTGGTGTGTATCTCTTTGACGAGTTCGACGCGATTGGTTCGCACCGGCATACGGGTCAGGATGTCGGAGAGATTCGCCGCGTCCTGAATGCGTTTCTGGTCTTCATTGAACAGGATGACTCTCGTAGTCTCATCGTCGCCGCGAGCAATCTTGAGGCGACTATTGACCAAGCTGTGTTTCGCCGTTTCGACGACGTTCTCAAGTACCCGATGCCTGACGAATCGATGGCACGCCAACTCATTGAGCGAAGGGTCGGACAGTTCTTGCCCAAGCGATTCGGCTGGAAGACGGTCTTGTCGGCGTGCAGTGGTTTGTCGCACGCTGATATTGTGCGGGCGTGTGAAGACGTGGCGAAAGACTTGATTCTTGACGGTGCGAGTAAGACGACCGCTCGGCACCTAAGCTCCAGCTTGCGGAATCGTCGCCGCATTGAGTGATTTCCGGGTCTCGCAGGTCCATGGATGGCCAAACACAAACACATCATCATTGCGGAAGACGGACAAGCACGGCCCTTTACGAGCACACAAAGTGGCGGAGGCTCATTCCGTGTGCCTCCTAGAGACGATCGCGTCGGACACGCTCGTAACCTCACCGACTCCATCACTCGCGCCGGTCAAGAGCTTCAAGCTCAAGAGCCCGTCCGTGAAGTGAAAGATATCGGTTTGGAAGTTGTCGGACAAACCAAAGCGTTGCAGCTTGAAAAGTTGGAGCGGTTGAGAAACGGTTTGGGCATTGAGCTCCGCAACGTTCATGAGCGTGAAGGGCAACAATACGCTACCGTGTATGTGCCGGAGTCCAAGCTCGCGTCATTCGTCAAGCTGTTCGAGGACTACGCGACAGAAAATACCAAGAAGAAGAATCGCCCGAAGAACGAACCGTTGGTTGCGGGCATTGACCAGATCCGGACGCCCGTGCTGCGATCTTTCTGGACCGACGACGAAGCCCTATTTCCCGACGATGATGCCATACCCATCTGGTGGGAAGTGTGGCTCCAGACGCGGATCAACGACCAAGCGGACGCCGCCATGCAGGCATTCGTCGAGGCAGTGGGCCAAAGCGACCTACGTGTGGGCGAAAACGTCCTGAAGTTCCCTGAAAGACTGGTGTTCCACGTTCACGGAAACGTGAAACAGTGGAATCAAGCCTACGTGCCGCTCTTAGATCGTCTTGCAGAATTACGCAAAGCCAAAGAGATTGCAACCGAGTTTTTCAGGCTTGATAGCCAAACCCAGAGACAACTTGCGGAAGACCTCGCGACTCGTATTGACCCACCCGGGCTGGATGCACCTGCGGTCTGTTTGCTCGACTTCGGTGTTCAGCGTAACCAGCCGCTCCTATTGCCTTTTTTTCGAGATGAAGACGTCCAAGCGCTGCTTGGTCGTTGGGATGCCGTGGACCGCGTCAGTGCGCATGGCACTGAAATGGCTGGGCTGGCGATGTTCGGTGACGAGCTTGCCGCGTTGTTAGCGGGTCGAGCTACTCCATTTACGCCGCATCGACTCGAATCTGTCCGCATCCTCAATACCCAAGAACCCCATCCTGAAGATACTTGGGGATGGGTAACACAGACTGGTGTCGCGTTTGCAGAGCAACGTGCACCGGATCGGTCCCGGGTCATCTTGCTCGCGGTTACTGCCGATGATCGTGGCCGAGACCACGGATACCCAACTTCCTGGTCGGCCGCCGTGGATCAAAGTGCTGCTGGCCAACTTGACGATCAACATCGCCTCATCGTCGTTTCAGCCGGCAATGTACGAACCGTTCAGACCGATGCGAACTACCGGTATCCAGACGACAACATCAAGGTCCACCGCGTTGAAGACCCCGCTCAGAGTTGGAATGCGGTGACAGTCGGCGCAAATACCGAGTTGATTCAGATTCGGGACCAGCAAGCCACGGGCTGCACACCTCTGGCGAAGCAAGGAGAGCTGTGCCCGAGCTCGCGTACCTCGACGGGCTGGGAAAGTCATGACTGGCCGCTCAAACCAGACATCGTTATGGAGGGAGGGAACTACGCCAAGACGGCGGACGGTCGAGTCGAGGGGATTGATGACCTCACGATTTTGACCACGGCGATGGATGCTACCGGGAAACTACTCACCTGGACGGCTGACACAAGTGCCGCATCCGCCCAGGTCGCTCGAATGGCGGCTCTGCTTTACTCAGACTATCCGGACCTGTGGCCGGAGACCATTCGCGGGTTGCTTGTTCATTCAGCAAAATGGACAGAGGCGATGGCCGCGCAGGTGCCGGGCGATCAACAACGCGACAGGCACAAACGGCTGCGAGTATTTGGATACGGCCGGCCTGACTTGGACTCCGCGAGATTTACGCTCAACAACCGTGTGGCTTTGGTTCATCAAGGAATGATTCAACCCTTCAGGTTGGAGGGAAGCGAAGTGAAAACGAACGAGTTTAGGCTACACAGTCTTCCCTGGCCACGAGAGTCATTAGACGCGTTGCAGGGAGCGCTTGTGCGATTGCGTGTAACGTTGTCTTACTTCATCGAGCCGAGTCCTGGGCGGCGTGGGTGGAAGCGAAAGTTCCGCTACCAGTCGCACGGCCTGAGATTCAAGTTACGTGGTCCCACAGAGACGGACCAGCAATTCCGTGAACGGGTAAGCAAGCGCGAGTGGGATGAAGAAGCAGAGACCAATCCATCCACGTCTGATCCGATTAGTTGGTCGCTGGGTTCCAACCTACAAACCAGGGGCTCGGTGCACTCGGACTGGTGGGAAACAACGGGAAGCGAGCTCGCGGCGTGTGGTGACCTCGCCATTCACCCAGTGACGGGTTGGTGGCGCGAGCGTAAGCACCTGGGCTGCGTTGAGAAGACAGCAAGGTACGCGCTGATTGTGACCATCGAAACCCAAGACGAGACGACAGACTTGTATACGCCAATAGTCAATCAGATTGCGACTCCAGTTGAAGTGGAGACCTAGTGGTGGCAAGAGACGGCAAAGCCGCCCCCGGAACTCGGGGGCGGCTGGCGTTGAGTCAGATGGCTGATGTGATCATGCCGGCGAAACGCTGTCGAGCAGCCCGTCCCACTCGGGTCCGAGGTCGTCGGGCACCGATGCTGTGAGCATGCGTTTCTGTTTTGGGGTCCACTTCGCGAGTCGGGCGATGCTGAAACCCTCGTCGAGCGGGTCGGTGTTGTCGCTCAACGCCGAGGCGAAGAATTCCGAGACGATTTGCTGGTCGATGTGGTCCATGAGCAGGTCGCCTTGTTTGGCCCGAAGTCGTGCCTCGATGAAATACAAAGCGACGCCCGCCAACGCGAGATAAACCGAGAATACCCGTGGATCGAGTTGCGGTTCGCCGGTGGTGGCCAACACCTCAGGCGTCGTCGCCATGCCGGAGGTCAACCAGAACACCACCGCCGCAGCAATAAGCAGCAGCGGGTCGAGGATGCCCTCGGTCACCGTCGGGCGTTGACCGAACACCAGGCCGAACCACGAATCCCCCCGTGAGTAGCTGTAGTGGCGGACGCCGGCCCGATGCCGTCGCCAGATCATGACGCGATGGACGATGTAGGCAATGAGTGTCAGAGTGACCAAGCCTATCGCTGCGGGGTGCCCGCTGCCTACGGCGAAGAGTCCCAACAGCAACCAAGTCGGGAAGAATAGGGTGAAGGGCATCACTCGGCGACCTAGCCGTCGCCGCAGAAGCACGAGCAAGGGAGAGGTCAGTATGTGCCCCAAGATGCTGCCGAGGGTGCTGACAGAACCGACGATCATCTGCAGGTCCTTATGCCATCGCTGTACGTCGCGGATCATGGAACGCGGATCGATCGGCAAGTCAGCAGCTGGAGACTGCGAAGAACCACGGTCGCCAGCAGAGTCGCTGGAAGCGGGCCATGAAGTGGAAGATGAATGGGACATATTCGATTCCTTGGTAGGGGTGAAAGAAGTCAGGAACCGGCCTGGGTGAAGATCACGGGCAGCACGGGTGTGCCGGTGTGCGCCCAGGTGCGGCTCATCGAATAGATCAGTGCCTCCACTTGGCGTCGGTTTGCAAGCCCGCCGTTACGAAGTTGGCTGAGGCGTGAGCCCTGGACGTAGGATTCGAGGTTGGGATTGACGCCGCTGGACAGGTTGGGCTTTTCCGCGTCACGCCCGGACCGAAAAGTGCCACCCCCGTTTTTCGGTCCCGACACGCTGCTGTTGGGCCGGAGCGACCAGTGCTTGCCGAACAGCTGCTCGGCGTAGGCGTAGGTCGATGGCTCGCAGTTGGCGGTAAAGATTTTGGTGGTGAGGTTGGCCAGGAAAGCCTGAGTGTTGTGGTTACCGCCGCCTTGCCCGAGTCTGCTTTGCAGGCCTGCGATGCTCTGGGTCAGATAGATCGAGCACACACGCGAGCTGCGTGCCGTGGCCTGAAAGGAGAAGTCGGAACTTGTCAGAAACAGGTCCGCTTCATCAACGATCAGGGCAACGGGCCGTGGATTCTTCGTTAAGTCCCGCCGCTCCATCGCCTGTTGGAAGCAGTACTTGATGAGGCACTGGGCCTGCCGGCCGACGTCCCCGTAGACCTTGACCGGCAGATCGATGAGCCAGATCTTCCCCGCCGCGCACATCTCGGGGACGACGTTTAGGCCGCTGCAGAAGAGCCGCCGGAACAGACCGCGGCTGAGTGACTCGGCGGTTACTGAAAATGTCTGCAGTACGTCGCCTCGGGTCCTCGGATTTTGACTTGGGAGCTGTTTAGTCCAGAATGTGGCGGTCGCGCGGAAGTCAAACAGCGCCTCGGAGTCTCGAAGCTGTTTGCCTGCTTGTTGTAGGTAACGCCAGCACAGCGAAGACCGCCGCCAACCCTCATCACTGACTTGCTCGGCTGACTCCGGAGCCGAGGCAAGAACATCTTGGATGGCAGGCAGTGTGAGTGGCTCGCCAGCGAATTGAAGCAAGTCGATGGCATTGCGGACAAGTTGCTGTGAAGCCTTGCGCCAGAACTGATCGTTCGCTCGACTGGGGGAAGCGGACGCATCAGCCGCTTCGAGCACGGTGGTGAACAGCCGCACCAAGTTCTCGGTCTGGCCCGCTCCGCGTCCGGGCCGTTCGCTCTCGTACCGCAGGAAGTTGAAGGCGTGTCCGGAATCGGCCCCGAAGACGATGAGGTCATCGAGCCTTCCTGCCTCTTCGCAGTACCGGATGTAGTCCTCGGTGTCGCCGGGTTTGGTGGTGGTGATGAGGGCACCGAATCCGTGCCCAAGATAGGACGACACAAATGCACGGTTCACCGCGCTGGACTTGCCGCTGCCGGTGGCACCAAACACCTGCACGCCGGCACAGGCGTCGCGAAGCGTGAACCTGTCTGCGCGGTGAGGCGAAAGGTGCAGCAAGGGGCTGTCGAGAGAGAGCGGGGTGTTCTTGGCGTTTCGGTGTTTGGTGCTGTAGGGGGGCATTGGGCACTCCTCTGAGGGATGCAGAAGAGGTGACGCCATTCATCGTGGTGTTGCATGAGGCAGTGATATCGATGTGATCCGTCGAGCCGTTCGGACACCGACGGACACGTGTCAGATACGCAGAAAATAGTTTCCCTCGATAGGCACCGTTAGAAATCATGTGAGCCCGATCTCGCTCAAATTGTCGGAAATGAGCAGACGTCGGCGTGTCCGAATTCCCCCAAGACATCGGAGACCCACTCAGGGTTTCCGGCTCGCAGGCCGCCGTGGCCTGCTGCAAGGAGTTCCAAGATATGCTCGATGTCGATTTGCCAGATGATTCGTATTCGCTCGAAGAAATACTCAAACAGGCCGAACCTGCCATCAAAGGAATCACGGGGAAGTGGATTCACTGTCCTCATGAGCGTGAAGATGTGAGGCAGGAGTCGAGGATAGACATTCTAAGGCTGTATAGAAGCGACGGACAGGTTACTGTTCCTCATGGAATGGGAAAGCGTTCTGCCAAGTTTCAGAGCATCAAGTCGAATCGCCGCCGGGATCGAAGGCGTGGGGTTGCTTCGCTGGGAAATACCCACCATGAAGCTGTTGAAACAGGGCAGAGTATTCTGGAGGTGCTAGTGGAACGCGAGCAGATTCAGAATCAGCGTGTCCGCTTGTATAACGCGATGACACGCCTTTCACTCGTGCAGTTGATGGTCGTCACTCAGCACTACTTTGAGGGAATGACCTACCGACAAATCGCTGAGTTTCATGGCTGGAAGAACCATAGCACTGCGGCATACTATTTTCAGAAAGCGATTGAGGCATTGCGTGAGATATGTGTCGAGGACGATGAGTCAAAAGACTAACGCGTGAGCGCTCTCCACGTGCGATGGTAAATCACCAGCTGTCTTTCGACAAGTTCTTCAATCTCCCGAGCCCGGTGCGGCAAGAGTTTGGTCCGCAGATCGTTTCGGATGGATCGAGCCGCACCGGGTTTGTTTGAAGTCAGAGCCTGCACCGCAGCCTCAATCCAAACACGATTCAAATCTTGAGCGTACTCGCTATCATTATCCTCAGGGCCGGGCGATGTTTTCAATGTCATTGATCGTGATGCTTGCTTATAATGAAACTAGATTCGTGGGTAGCATCAATGATCCGTGTATGCAAGCAATTTTTGGGGCCTCAAATAAAATTCCAACGCTCGAGAAAGTCAAAGAGCTCTTGCGAAGCGACCGGTTTCGTTTCCCTCAGGAACCTTGGAATAATTTCCTTCCGGGCATCTCGAATGTATTTCCTCAGGAGGTCCCAGTGCGGTAGTCCACCAGTCTCAATACCATATTCTCTTAGCTGGGCCATGAGGTCATCGTGACGGTCGTCGTTTGCCGGTTGGCTATTTCCTGATATCGCAGGATACTGTTCCTTCAGGCCTGCAAGCCCGCATACTTGCAGATTTCCTCGTTTATCAGCCCAAGCGCAAATGCCGATCGGGACTGCGAACCGAGCTTGTCGAGTTTGTTTGACCCAGCGGATGAGAGTCTCGACCCCGATCGTTTGTGCATTATCTTTAGATTCAAATTGGCTGGGGGCGGTCGGTACAGGAACAGGGTGTTTTTGGGAGAATGAGAATGTTCGGATGCAGTTATCTCTGGCCCCCTGCAGATTGATGATGCGATGCTGCATGACGTACTGCCCAACCGCATACTGCAATATTGAGTACTGCATCGCGTCGGCGAGCGAGAGCCGCTTGTTTTCGATTAGTGCTTGGCCGATGACCTCGGCACCTTGTGCGAAGTAGTCGCTTCTTGACAAATCGCTTCGTGATGCAACTTCGAGTTCTTCTAGCCTGCGAAACAACGCGTCATTGATGCCTTCCTGTTCGAAACGTCTCATCCCGGTCACCGCCGAGGCGAGAAGGGGCATGTCCTCAGAACGGAGACCCCGAAGGGCGTTGTCGCGCCAGCGTATCTCATCGACGTGGGTCACCCACAGAGCAGCGCGGTGGAAGTTGCGATCAGCCGTCCAGTCGTTTTCATTCAAAACTTCGGCGATCAAGGCTTTCGACGCTTCTCGGTGCTTGAGGCGGCTCTCTGGTCGGTCAAAGAGAAAACCGGCAAGCTTAAGGGGTGTAAAGCGTTCGCTAGGTGAGCACCGCAGACTAAACTCACGACGCAATAGTTCGACCACGTCCGGTACTTGTGAGGAGGTCAATATCATTAGGGCCTCATCTCTGAGGCCGAGATTCTTTTCGAAATCGAGTAGGCTCCGAGCAATTCCGACTGCACTCGGATCGGAGCTGCCTTGCAGGCTCATCATGGCATTTCTTCGTCGGATCGCTGGCTGCTTCGGATCAAGAGCGAATTCCCCGAGTAATTCGGCACCGTCTGCAGAGGTCTGTCTGCTCAAGGCTTGAAGACAACCGGTTATGATCTCCGGCCGGTCAGGACTCCTGGCGAGAAGCGCGAGCAGGGCTTCGGCAGCCCTCGGATGAGAGATGAGCCCCAGCGTGGTGATCAGAGCCGCCTGCGCGTGTGGAGGTACGTTGTCAGAAAAGACGCCGAGTATCGGTCCCACGGCTGGAGCACCTAAGTTGATTGCGGAGTTGATGGCGCTAACCCACTCGTGTTCGGTTGAAGCGGTAAAGAGCATCCGGTAGAGCGTCTCCGGCGTCACCATATGGTCGAGATCAGCTAGACGGTGCTGATTTGCGTCGTCGCGAGTGAAAGGCTCGGTCATCGGAGGACTGTGAATCCTTAGGGCCGATTCGAGCAAGTTCAGGCAGGTCCTGTCGATGTTCTGACCGGCGGTGAGGAAGCCGTCGATGCGGCGGCGAACCCAGCTAGGGTCTAAACGGACCAGCGCTTCGATGTAGGCTTCGTCGTAGAACCCTTCTCCTATAGCATCCCAGAGTTGCTCGGCAACGGTATTGATGAGCTCTGGTGGGACAAGTTCACGACCCGCTTCGTTGATGAATTCAGCAGCGTAAAAGCTCCGTACGCCGAAAGGGTCTTCCACCTCGACCATTCGGTGAACGAGCTCGTGTAGGTGTGCGGGTAAACCGGTGGATCGATGGAGAGGTACCAAGCCTACGGCATTTGGAGTGGGCCTTGAACTCGAGGGTCACCAATTCGCCGCGTCAATTCATTCATAGCCCGTTTCTTGAGCTTCGGATCGGATAAGGTTTCGATGATTCTTTCCCCAGCGAAGAAGTCTTGAACCATTGCGTGAAGGAACTGATACCGCTTCTCTGGTTCATGCTTGAACGCCAGTCGGGATCGCGTCAGGGTCCCCGTCACACCGGACTCAGAAATGCCGAGTTGCTCCAGAGAGCTTCTCGTCGAACTGGAGCTGCCGACCGGGCTCGGCATCGAGTTGCATCCACGCGGCTAGACGGCGGATGGAAGTTCGTACAGGGGGTGCGTCGTCGGACTGAGACGATGTGTCAAAATCCCTTGCTTCGTGGGTGAAACCCGCTTCGACGAGTGCGTTCAGGAGTTCCGTCCGGTTGGAGGGGAGCGTGCTCTGATAGAGTTCAGGTGTCCTGTGCAGTGCGCAGGACGCTGTGAGCACAAATGGGTTCGTAGCCAATCTGCGAAAGTCCGGGTGCTGGTCCAGATGTCGGAAGAGCCGCACCTGGTCGTTGTGATCCACCAGCAGTCGCTCGGTCAAGCACCTCATATCCAGTAGCGTCATTGGGAGGATGTAATAGATGGTGCTTGCGAGTTGTAGGTATTCTTTCTGGATTCCGGGTCGGGTGGTAATCAAGACAGGGCCGATGCTCGCGAGGTAGTGAATCTGTCGAATCAGATGGGGTGTGGAACCGGTATACTCATCGAGGCCATCGAGGAGGAAAGTGATTCTTGGTGCGACCTCTTGGGGCACGCGGGTGTGTAGGCGACGTAGAGCGTTATCCGTCCTCGTTATCGTGGGATGATCCTCGATCCCGAGCGTGCTTTCCCAAAAGCTTCGGAGGATCGTGCCGTCTCCGTAATGGTCGCGCAGTCTCACGAGTACCGGAAGCGTCATCGTTCCTTGTTGCTTTCGGACGAGACTTCGGCAGATGACGTGGGTCAGTGTGCTTTTCCCTGCACCGGGTTCACCGAGGACGATGGAAACGCCGTTTAAGCCTTGAATAAGCGTACTTGAGTCTGAAATATGACACTCTTGCCGTTCGGATCGTCTGTGAGCTTCCACTCCAAAGTCGGAATCGCGTTCTCTAAGCCTAGCCGTGAACCGGGGCTCTACGTAAGCGGTGTCCAGAAAAACTGGCGGCAGACCGGGGAACGGTTCGGTCCGACCAAACTGGTCATTGAACTTAAGCTGATTTGCCCAGTCACAGAGAATGTCCACCAAGAGACCATCGACATCGAACCTGTGGCACAGTTGTTCCAGTCTTTGGGCGAGAGGAAATGTTTCTGAGAACGCTTGATTCCCGCACTTTTCCAGTACCTCTGCGATTTCTTTGAAGGTAATAACCGACCGCTGGTGACACATCGACTCAAGCGTTCCGCGTGCCTGCAACAAGGCGGCATCACTCAGATCTAATGCTGTCGCCATAAGGCGCGCTCGGTATCCGATCTCTGGGA
Source organism: uncultured Phycisphaeraceae bacterium (assembly GCA_963799465.1). Taxonomy (GTDB): domain Bacteria; phylum Planctomycetota; class Phycisphaerae; order Phycisphaerales; family Phycisphaeraceae; genus JBCCOW01. The sequence continues at coordinate 136,683 of CAWCXG010000002.1, forward strand.
CATTTTGATCTGGTTCCCGAAAGCTAGGATTAATCTCGAGATCTTGGTGGTTCATCAGAGCTCGGAGAGCTGCGGTGATGAGGTCGGTCATCGGATTGCCCCGGAGGTCTGTTGCTGAAGGGCCGGCCGAGCCCATAGGTAGCGGTATGGCTTCACGTCTGTCAGTTGCCGGATCTCACCCTCGCTGCAAAGCTGCGCGAGGCCACGTTTGAGTGCGTTTGGACCGAGTCTAGTCGATTCGGAGAGTTCCCTGCGCGTCAGTGGCTTTCCGTCGAGGTTGCGGAGGTGATCGCCTATTCGTCGTGATGCTTCAGCGGTGGTGAGTCGGTGACCTTTGTATTTGCCGGGTTGGCGAGAAGTCATTTCGATGCGGAATTCCGTTAGCACGCGACTGACAATGTCGGCGATCTCACGTCGTCGGGCTTCCGCCGCTTGCTCACGCGCAGCTTCTAGGGCTGATCGGGCGGCACCCACTCCAGGTAGTGGCAGGGTAATCTCATGTTCTGAGATGGCTTGTATCAGTCTCTCGACCTCGGCTTGAGCTGCCGATTCGGCCTTGAGAGCACGTTGTATCACCGACCTGATGGAGCTTCTCAGTTGGTCGTCTTGAACAGAGGGGGTCAATTTTCGGGCGGTTTCATCTGTTGGCATTGGGGGCTCTCAAGTATGTGTTGCTGTAGTACGGACAGCTCCTTTGTGATTCGTAACGTCGTCCAGTTGCATGCTCGCTTCACCTGTGGAGCAGCAACGCCCCGTGTCGGGCCCCCCTCAAGCCCCTTAGGAGAGACGTCTGCCCCCTCTCAGCTTCGGTAGGGAGCTTCAGTTCCCTACCGAAGCCCCGTTGTCTCCGGAACTTGTTTCTCCGTCACTTGGGTGACAACGGCTTGAATCCGTGTGTCCGTGTCGTCGACGTCTGTCGATTCAATCCCATTGGTTGTGGCAGGGTGTCTCCCAACGCTTGAGGCTCAACCTGTCTGCGGATTTGTTCCGTTGTTGTCGCGTGCAACATCGGTGGTTCGTGACGCACCTGTATCACGACCCATGCTCCGATTCGCTCCACCGATCACCTCGGCCTCCGACGTGAAGGCCTACTACCTCGAAGGCTCGAAGCCGTTTCGGGCGGACTACTACATGGAGAACGAGGGCATCGGGATGTGGGGCGGCCGCGGTGCCGAGCGGTTGGAACTGAGCGGCCGGATCGAACGGCTGCCGTTCGAGCGGCTCGCCGACAACCTGCATCCGACCACGGGTAATCGGTTGACGCCGCGGACCAAGGCGACGCGTCGGGTCGGCTACGACCTGAGCTTCCACGTGCCCAAGAGCGTGTCACTCGCTTGGGCGTTCGGCAAGGACGACCGGATCATCGGTCTGATTCGGTTTGCGGCCAAGCGGACGCTCGACCTGATGGAGCCGGAAACCCAGACGCGGGTGCGGATCGACGGCCAGAGCCACGAACGCGACACCGGCGAGTTGACCTACGCGATGTTCACGCACCTCACGGCCCGGCCGCCGCAGGGCAGCGACGTGCCCGACCCGCTGCTGCACGTCCACGCCTTTCTGTTCAACCACACCTGGGACGCCGAAGAGTCGCGGTACAAGGCGGTGGACATCGCCCGGATTCAACGGGACATGCCGTACCACCAGGCGGTGTTCCATTCAATCTTCTCCAACGGTCTGCAACAGATGGGCTACCCATTGGAACGCAAGGGCGGCAAGCACGTGGCCGGTTACGAGATCGCGGGGGTACCCGACGGTTTGATCCAGAAGTTCTCGCAGCGGGATCAAGAGATCCGCCGCGAGATCGACAGGCTCGGGATCACCGACCCGAACAAGAAGGCCCGGATGGCCGAGCGGACGCGGAGCAAGAAGGGCAAGCGGTACAGCCTGGAACAGTTGCGGTCCCGGTGGGGTCAACGGCTCGATCTGGCGGAGCGGGGTGCTCTGGCGTTCATGCGTCGGGCATCCATAGCCCCCGAGGTGTCGGCGGACCGGGCTTTGGACCACGCGACCGAGCACTGCTTCGAGCGTCTGTCGTCGGTGCGGACCCGAGAGTTGCTGCGGGTCGCGTTGAAGGCCGGAGTCGGTTCGGTGCGGTTGGGTGACCTGACCCGAACGTTCAATCGTCGGCCTTGGGTCCGCGACACCGATGCCTGGGATCGGGAGATCGTCACCACGCACGCGATGCAGAAGGCAGAGCGCGAGGTCGCCGACTTCGCCCGTGAGGGCAAGGGCCGCTTCCGGCCGCTGGGTCGGTCTGATCGCGAGTTCGGCGAGATCGACAGCAAGACGTTGAGTCGCGAACAGGAAGCGGCGGCTCGCGAGATACTCGCCAGCACTGACCGGGTGACCCTGCTCTCGGGCAAGGCCGGCGTGGGCAAGACCACGATGATGCGTCACGTCGAAGAGGCGTTGCGGGAGACCGGACGGTCGCTGGTACCGTTGGCCCCCTCGGCCAAGGCGGCCCGCGGTGTGTTGCAGAAGGACGGGTTCCTGCACGCCGACACGGTGGCGTCGTTCTTCGAGCGTCCGGCCGCGCAGCGGCGGGCCTACGGCCAAGTGATTTGGGTGGACGAGGCGTCGCTGATGGGCGTCGCCTCGACCCGGAAGCTGTTCGGTTTGGCGGACAAGCTGAAAGCCAGAGTGCTGCTCTCGGCCGACCCGCTGCAACACAAGTCGGTGGAGGCCGGGGACATCCTCCGGACCCTTACGTACAGCGGCGGCGTGAAGCCGATCGAGCTGTCGACGATCCGGCGTCAACGCGGCGAGTACCTGCGGGCGGTCGAGAGTTTGAGCCGGGGCGACATGGTCGAGGGCTTCGATCGGCTCCAACAGATGGGATCGGTGATTGAGATCGGCTCGGACCAACGCCACCGGCGGATGGCGTCGGACTACGTCGAGACTGTGTCCAAGGGCCAGACCGCGCTGGCGGTCGCCCCGACGAAGGCCGAGGGCCGGGAAGTGACCGGCTGGATTCGACGCGACCTCAAGGATCGGGGCCTGATCGACGGGACCGAACGGGAGTACACGCACCTGCGAGACCTGCAGCTGACCAACGCCGAAAAGCGGCAAGGCGGGTCGTACGAGATCGGAGACATAATCCTGTTCCACCGTTCGAGCGGCCGCCACGGCCGCGGGGCCCGGCTGACGGTAGTCGGTCGCAAGGGCGACAACGTCATGGTGCTCCCGGCGGGATCGCGTCTGGATGGCGACCCTGCGGGGTGGCGTGTCCAAGAGTTCGACCGACAGCTGGTGAATCACGTCGGGGTCTACCGCCCCGAGTCGGTGGCCTTCGCCCGTGGCGATCTGGTGATGGTGAGTCAGAACACGCGGAGCAAGAACGGCCGCGTCCGGCTGGACAACGGGCACGTCGCCCGCATCGCTGAGATCCGCCGCGACGGCGACCTGGTGCTGCAGAAGCTGGCCCGCGACAAAGCCAACCCCCGGACCCGGACCCACCCCCGCTTCCGACAGCGTGGACGCGGACGGGGCTTCTTCCGGGGGCACTTCCGGGGGCGGGGGGTGGTGGTAAGTGGGGACAATGGGTTCCTGACGCACGGGTACTGTGTTACGTCTCCCAAGAGCCAAGGCGACACGGTCGGTCGCACGTTTGTCGCGGAAGGGGCCGAGTCGTTCGCGGCGGCGTCACGGGAGCAGTTCTACACCACCGTGAGCCGTGGCCGGCTGAGTTGCACGATCTACACGGATGACATTCAAGGGCTGCGTCGGGCGATCGAACGCAGCGAGAGCGTGAAGACCGCGTTGGAACTCGCGGCGTGGGCCGAGGACCCCGGCCGGGAATCCCGGCAAAGGGCCTTGGACTCGCTGCGACACGTGAACCAACGGAGCAACGCCCGCGTGGATGCCCGCCGCCTCGCGGTGCCCCGCGACCGCGAACCGCACCGACCCGCCCGCTGGCCCAAGCGGGTGCTGCAACGGATCAAGGGGCTGTCGCTCGAAAGATGACCGCTCGTGAACAGGCTCTTCGCGTGCCAAGGCACAACAGGGTCGGAACCATGGCAACTTTGAGACAGCACCGTTGCGACTCTCGATTCATGACTGCAACCAACGAAAGGACGCCACGATGAAACATATCACGGATGGAACGAGCCCAGAACCGGTGACCACGGGTATGAGCATTCTTGACGAGCTGGCAGGCCAGACCGGTCGGAACGGCCAACCCTACGAGCTGGCCGGCGAACCGGACGAGTCCGATGGCATTGTTGATGCTCACGACCCCAGTGACGCGGTCGAGACGTTCGCGTGCCATTCGCAGCACGCCACCGACCTGCGGATGTTGGACTTGCGGCTGCTCGACGGCACGCGGAGGGCGTTGCCGTATCACTACCTCGAAGCGATCGAGTTCGACCCGTCGGCAGAGCTGATCCTCGTGTTCCCGCAGTGCCGGATTCGGGTCAGTGGCTACCGGCTGCACGCCGTCTACGCCGCGTTGCTGGGGCACCGCGTGGGTTATCTTCGGGCTCTGGGCAAGGCGGCTTTGCCCGACGTGGATGCCGCGTCGAAGTCGGTGGATGACGGGTTGGGTGAAGCCGTGATCGCGTCGATCGACTTCGTGTCGAGCACTGATGAAGAAGAGATGGCGTGAGCGATGACTCAATGCTCGGACGGCAGCGATAGGACCCAAGCGTTCTCGTCACGCGTCAGCCATAGCTCGACCTCGTCGAGCGGGAAGTCGGTCCACGAAACGTCGATGCGATGGAACGGCGGGCGGTGCAGGTCACTGGCTGCGGCGAGGGTGGCCGAGCGATCGGCGGCCACCACCAGACGCCACGTGATGAACTCGCCGAGCGTCGGTTCGTCGCGTGAGAAGTCGAGCACGGCGGGCGAGCCGAGGAAGCCGGCGATCGCCTCGGTGAGCCACCACGCCCCGCCGGCCTCGGTGAGGTAGAGCACCCCGTCGGTCAGGTACAGATGCGGGTGTCTGGGATGCGGCCAGCGGTCGGGGCCGCCGGTGTAGCTGGCCAGTCCCTCGCGGGTCAGCCGGGACACGACGCCGAGTCCGAGGTCAACTCGACCCGGATGACCGGCTTCGACACATTGACCGACATTGGTTCCCACTCGGGATCCAATAGGTAAACGAAGTCCTTTTCGCTCAGCGATCGATCTCGGTCGGCTCGGATCGTGTACACACGGGAGACCGTTCTTGAGACCACGACGGAGTACTTCGACAGATCGGGCTCGAAGAGTAGTTGGCGGCGAAGTTCATCACTGTTCAGATCCATCACGGGCCTCCTTGAGGTAGTCGTCGGTGAGTTGCTGGATGGTGTCGCGGACCGTCACGAGTCGCGATTCGATCTCGGTCAGCCCGAGGTCCTTCAGGCACAGCTCGTCGAGCGTGTCGCCCATTTGTTCGAGCTTGGCGGTAACCTCGTCGATCCCGGTCTGCACGTGCAGGTAGGAACGGTCCAGCTGGTGGCACAGGCGAAGGGCCGCTTGAACGCGGGCCCTTGCTGTCTTCGGGGTCTCGAACAACGGCATTAAGCTGCGACCCCCACGGTGCCGACGGCCTCGGCGTGGTTCTGGGGGTTCCGGGGATTCCGGGGGCGGCGGGCGTCGCGATCGGCGTCGATTAACAGACGCACCTGCGTGTCGGCCTCGTCGGCAAGTTTGGCGAGAGCCAACAGGTCCGAACGTCGGAACGAGTCGGTGTACTTCCAGTCGTCGCCGTCCTTGTAGGTGCGGTCAAAGGTGACGCTGTAGTAGAGGTCGCCTTCTCGCGTGTGGTTGGCCCAGATGGCCGCCCGGAGCGGGAAGTGGTCGAGGCTCACGAGCGGTTGGGCTTTGGCGGTTGAGGCCGGGTTGGGTTGGTTGGTTTGAGTTGTGGTTGTCATAGCAGTTCTCCTTTCATCTATTTTGGTTTGCTATAACCCCTGCCCTGCGGCGAGCAATCTCTTTGCTCGGAGGACCGGAAGCGGCCGGAACAGTCGAGCACCCGCAGCCCCCCTTCTTATCTTCCGGGGGGGCAAGGGCCGGGCAAAATTGCGGAGGGTCCGCGGCGAATCCCCCCACTTCTGGGGGATGCCGTGGAAACCGTCATTTCGTGCGGGCTTGGCTGCGAGACTTGCAGGCCGACCCGGACCGCAAGCTCAGAGGGCGGGTTTACAAACCTTGCCCCGAGGCGAAGCCCACGGGGCGCTGAATCACTTCTTGTTTTTCTCCTCCTCTTCTTCTTCTTTCTCTTCTCTCTCTTCTTTCTCTTCAAGCAACTGAAGCGCTGCGGTTTTCGATCATGACTTATTCCGGGGCCGGGGGTGGGGGTAGGCCAGGGTACCGCAGTGGGGGTAGTCCTTGTTCACTTCGGATAGTGTTGGCTTCTCGCACGATCCGAACGGTTGGGACGAGCTGGCCGTCGAGCCGGAATTGGTCGCCTTGGACCTCGCAGCGTTCACCCAAGGCATCGACGGCTGACTGCAGCGTGGGACTGAGCCTTTCCCCCTCCGGCGGCTCGTTCATCATTCGGTCGTACGCCTCATCGATACTGTCCTGCTCTTCGGCCGAGAGGCGGGACCAAGGGTAGAGCGGGCGTCCGATGAGTTGGATTTCTTCGTCCGTGAGGACGCCGACGCTGATCGATGGTGATTCGCCTTCCGGGTCCAGAAAATCGTTGGCGGTCACTTGGCCGTCAGTCAGTTCTGCGATCTTTCGCAGCAGGCGCGGTCGCGGGAAGCGGTCCCCTCGGATGTAGCGATGGACGGTCATCCGACACACGCCGAGTCGTCGGGCGAAGTCTGCCGGGCTGAGTTGCTGCTGAATGAGAAAGGTCGAGAGCTTCATACCCCCAGCCATAGCCGGACGGGGGCGAATCGAATAGGTCAAGGCCCCGCTTCGGCGACATGGTTGACACATGATGTGAATCGAACCGATCGACCCTTGGGGCACAGAGAACGTCTGAAGGCCTGAGTGCATAAGACCTGCCGAGTTATTGCACGTGACTTCTTATCCACAGAAGAACACGGGATAAGTCAAGGCGACTCACACGTGGGCGTGCCGTCTTGATCGCACCGCTGCAAACGAAACAGGCGTGACGCCTGATGACGTCACGCCTGTTTAAATTGAAGATTCGCGTGGCCGGAAGCTATCGGTCGAAAGATTCGGTCTTCACGGCGTCTGACGGTTTAGATTTGCTGGGTACCTCGGACCGAGGGTCAGAGGGAGATGGGGGTTTTGACTGTTCAGGTGACGTTTGTGTATGCGGGGTAGCGGTCTTGGGGTGGCTGCCGTTGCTCATGGCGTAGATTCCAGTGGAAGAGTTCATCAGGGCGGTGGCCCGGGAGTAGTAGCGAGTCAGGTTGCTGCGAGACGTGGCCCAGAACACACCGGCGAGGGCCACAAACGCGAGTTCGAGTGTGCCGGTGAAGTGGTCGAAGCCGTGGGCGTGTCGGTGGGCCGCGTACACGATCGCGAGCGACACGATGGAGTTGGCGTAGAACTGGTAGTAGCGGTAGTGATGCTCGACCAGCAGGTCGAACGCTTCGAGGTTGACCTGGAGCTTGGCGTCGTCCCACCGCGGGCGGGGCAGCCCTGTGTGATGGTGCATCCAGTCGACCACGCACCAGCGGATGGCACTCACCGTCATGCCCAGGGCGACCGACGCCAGCGTGACGTACAGAAAACCGCCCACTGTCGGCAGCTCGTGGGGATCGGCGGTCGCACTCAGCCACAGCCGTAGCGTGGGCGAGATTTCCTGTAGGCCGCAGAGCGCGACGAAGCCCGGCAGCACGTGGGCGATCAGCAGCCCGAAGTTGCGGTTCGATAGGTCTCTCATGGCTCCCCCTGTGAATTGACCGAACCAGCATGAACGAGCGGCTGGATCGCGTAAAGGGAGAATGATCGACTGCGAGGGAAATCGCACCGGGTGTGGCTTCGGTAACACACGCGGTGTCCTCAACGGCTGATTGCACCATATATGGGTACACCATGTGGCCCAACTTAGCTTGCACCTCGAATGGGTGCAAGACGTGAATCTCGACGGGGTCCATTGCACGACCCGGCTTACCGAGAGCTGTGTATTCTGCTGCGTCGCTGGCGGGAGGACGCGGGGCTCTCGCAACGCGACCTCGCGGGACGGCTTGGCAAGATCCACACCTATGTGGCCAAGAGCGAGCAAGGCGAGAGGCGAATCGACCCGATCGAGTTCGTGAGGTGGGTCAGAGCTTGTGGCCTCGTTCCCAGCGAGTCGCTCCTGAAGGTCTGTGAAATCGTCGATTAGGCACGTGCTGGCCTGAGTAATTCGTTGTCTTGCACCGGGTATTCCTCTGGCCGTATTCGATTGTGCTTATCCACAGGCGGTCAATTCAGAGGTGGAGCCTGGTACACACCCGTGGTACACCAAACAATGAATTCTGCCCCAGAGGCGACGGTAAGTCACTGATTTCGTTCGGTGGAGACGGATGGCGCTCCCTCCCGTAGGGAGCGCCATCATCCGAGATTCCTCATTGAAATCAGTGACTTCGTGATTCGCGTCGCTCCCTCGGCTCGGGGCAGGTACACAAAAATCATGAATTGGTACACACAGCCTTCCGGGCCGCGACCGTGCCAAGGAGGTTCCGTGCCACGCATGCCCTACGTCCAACGCCGCCAGACCGGCTACTACTACCGACAGCGTGTCCCCGTGGCGCTACAAGCAAAGCTCGGCAAGAGCGAGTTGGTGGTGTCACTCAATACCCTTTGTCCCAAGGCCGCAGCCATCCGGGGTGCCAAGCTCTTCGCCGAAGTCCGACAACAGATCGAGGGAGCAATCACTTTGCATAAGAAGGTTTCGCCGCTGGTCGTGCCCACGCGTGAAAACGAGATCGGACACGAGCAGGCCGCAGCACTCGCGGAAGGCTGGTTGGCGGATGCACTCAACCGAGACTTCGACCGTCGGCTCACCGGGCTGCAGCCCAACGTCATAATGGAGACACCACTCGTGGGTGTTGGCTCGCTGACGCGTGACCTGCAGCAGATTGCTTTCGAGAAGCATCAGCGTTGGATTGATCGTGTACTTGCAGAAATGGGAATTCGTGTATCGGCCGATTCGGCTTCGTGGAAGCGGGTTGCTTACCACCTGCTGCAAGTCCGGATCAGTTACGAACAGGAACTCGACCGCCGCAACGATCCCGCCGCCTCGCAACCCATGGCCTTTCGCCCCGTGCTGCCGCCAAGTGACGCTGTGACGCTGACTGGGACTCAGCCCGATCGTGCGCTGACAATCTCCCAAGCCCTTGAGGGCTGGATTGGGGAACGGGAAAGACCGCGAAATACGGTGCTGGAATGGAAGACGCACATCCGCCGCTTCGTGGAGTTGAGGGGTAATCTTCGAGTGACGAACATCACCGCAGATGACATTCGTGCCTTCCGTGAGGCCAGCCGACAGATTCCGCGTCGCAAAACACGACTGGACCGAACTCTTGCTCTGCCCGAGTTAATGTCAAGATACGAGGGGCAATCGATTCAGCGCGTCTCAGCCGCCACCGTTCGTAAGGCCGTCGGTGCCGTCGGGTCGGTGTTGGCCTGGTGCGTCGATCAGGGGCGTGTAGAGACCAACGTTGCCGAGAAGGTCCGAGTGATTGCGCCCCGAAAGCCTGGATCACGACGTTTACCGTTTTCAAGTGATGACCTGAGGGAGATTTTTGAACGTTCTCCCGTCTACGCCAAGCGCGCTAGGCCCATAGGTGGGGCGGGGGACGCGGCGTATTGGCTGCCACTCCTCGGGCTCTACACTGGAGCACGGCTCGAAGAGCTGGGTCAACTCAAGTGCGATGATGTCCGGCGAGAAGACGGGGTCGTCTTCTTCGACATCATCGCCGAAGGCTACGGCAAGTCGCTGAAGACGATCCAAAGTGCGCGGCGGGTACCGATCCACACCGACCTCCTGAGCCTGGGCATTCTCAAATACGCTCAAGAAACGCAACGCAAAAGCCCCTGGCTGTTCCCGCACTTGCCCGCTGATCGAAACAAACGGACGGTCGCGTTCTCGAAATGGGTTAACCGTTATCTCCGCGAATCCTGTGGGATCGACGATCGCCGTAAAGTGTTCCACTCTTTCCGCCACACCTTCAAGGACGCCTGTCGAAACGCCGGTATTCCTCGTGATGTGCACGATGTCCTAACAGGTCATGCTGATCAGGCGGTAAGTTCCAGATATGGTCAAGGCTACAGTCTCACAACCCTCTACCGTGCAATCGGCTTGCTACAGTTCGATATCGCGGTAAAGCTTCCGAAAGGGTAGCGACCGTATGAGAGATACTGGCTCGGTCAAATGAAATAAAAAGTGTCAAGTTAATAGAGATCAGACATCTGAGAGTGAGCAAGGTTGGCTTAGACTTAAATTGGAAATCCGCAGCAGGCTCTGCGGGAAGCATGGGCACTGGTGGTCAGACACTTTTCGCCCCCACTTCCGGGGGCGCGGGGGGATGCGGGGGGGCCGATGCCGGCTCCGTTGCCGGGGTCGTTGACACTGTTGGGGTCGTAGCTGGCGTTGGTGGTGAGCACCACGCGGTCGACCAGCGCCCCGTCGTCCATCATCCACAGGTGCACGCTGTGTACCCCGGAACTCGGCACGTCGAGATACGCCACCTCTGGTGGGATGCCCAGGCCGAACATGGTGTCGCTGAAGAAAAAGGTGTGCCCCAGGCCGGACTTGATCTGCCGGACGGACGTCGGACCAGCCCCGTTGAGCCCGCCGTGGAACGGGTTGTTCCAGTCGGCGGCGGTCCAGGAGCTGCGGACCCACAGGTCATGTCGGCCGGTCTTCACGAACTCAACGATCTAGGCGAAGTGGGCGTCGTAAATCAATTCCGGAGCCATGGTGAGATAATTGCTGTTCGTCACCGGCGACGCATCATCATCCGGCCAGCCCGCCATCACATCTTCCTTGGCCGTCTCGTTCGCCGCCGACCACTGCGTGTTGTCGGGCGTGCCCGCCTCGGCTTCGAGGGGTGTAATAGATGTCGTACCCCCTGTGCCCCCGCCCGATTGAGCACGTGATTGCAGTAGCTGGCAGTGTCAACTCTCCGTGATCGGAGCACCCAGAAAGGCTACGCCACCGCCCCACCCTAGCGAAACGGGGTCTGACCTGCCCTGTAGAAAAGCTTACCGGACGCGGCCGATCTTGCCGATTCGAGGTGCATGAGTCGCACCAGCAAGTCACCGTTGGCGGTCGCCCGGGCCGCGTACGAAGCGGGCCAGGCGGCGTTGCCGCGCTACGCCCACAAGTTCAGCCGACGCGACTTCACCTGCCCGCAACTCTTCGCCATCCTCGTGCTCCGCAAGTTCTTCAAGACCGACTACCGCGGCGTGATCGCCATCCTCGCCGAGTTCCAGGAGCTGCGTGAAGTACTCGACCTGCACGACAAGCTGCCCCACTTCACCACGCCTCAGAAGGCCTCCGCCAAGCTGCTCGACGACCCGCTGATCCGCAAGATTCTCACGCAGACCATCGAAATCTTCTTCCGGCTCAAGCGTGACCGCGCGATCAGCGACGACGACGTCGCGTGGGTCCTGCGCCTCGACCGCGTGGCCGGCGACTCCACCGGCCTCGAGTCAGGCCACTGCTCACGCTACTTCACCAATCGCCGAAAACACAGCAAAAACAAGGGCGATCCCCCCGGAATCCACGCCGACGACTCCGGCGAGCCCGTGAGCTACCGACGCTACCCCAAGCTCAGCGTCCTGGTCGACACCGCCACCCACTTCATCTTAAGCACCCATCGCGGCATCGGTCCCCGACCCGATGTCGACGAGCTTGCCCCTCTGCTCGACGACCTGCCCGAGTTCATCCAGCCTCGCCACGGCCTGTTCGACGCCGGCTACGACAGCGAAGCGAACCATCAACGACTCGCCCAGCGCGGCATCTTCGGACTCATCCCACCGACCGTTGGCCGCCCCAGCAACAAGCCCGCCGCCGGTCGCATGCGACGTGCGATGCAGCATCTCTTCGAGCACCCCGAGGTCTTCGACTTCGGCCAACGTTGGCAAGTCGAATCGGTCATGCACATGATCAAACGCCGCCAAGGCACCGCCACCACCGCCCGCCGCGACCACACCCGCCATCACGAACTCGGCCTCATCGCCCTCACCCACAACCTGCTCATCCTCGCCATCGCCGAGCTTTTCTACAGGGCAGGTCTGACCCCGTTTCGATACCTGGAGCCGCAGGCGGAATGGGTCGAGTATATCAGCCCCGGGGGACGGGATGGGCGGGGTGGGCGTTTGGCGCAGGGTGAAGGCATTTACCCCGGTCTCCTCCGGTGAGGGTTTTGGATGAGGTAGTCGTGGTTTCAACAACACACAGTCCGCCGGACTTTGAGGCTGGCTCGCTTGGCTTTGGCGGCGGTCGAGGCTTTGGGCGTCGAGCGTTTGACCAAGCCCAGGGTCAGGCGTTTGAGCATCGCGAGGTTTTCGGGGCCGTGATCTTTGCGGACCCGTGCGGCGTCGTCGCCGAAGCTCACGTCCAGGCTCCATTGCAACAAAGTTTCGATGCTCCAGTGCCCACACACCAACTCGCCCAGCCGCTGGGCTCCGACCTTCCGAGGAGACTTGAAGGGAGACTTGAAGGTGTCTGACACGTTCAGAGTCTGCTGAAGAAAAAGGTGTGCCCCAGGCCGGACTTGATCTGCCGGGCGGACGTGGGGCCAGCCCCGTTGAGTCCGCCGTGGAATTGGTTGTTCCAGTCGGCGGCGGTCCAGGAGCTGCGGACCCACAGGTCATGTCGGCCGGTCTTCACGAACTCAACGATCTAGGCGAAGTGGGGGTCGTAAATCAATTCCGGAGCCGTGGTGAGATAATTGCTGTTCGTCACCGGCGACGCATCATCATCCGGCCAGCCCGCCATCACATCTTCCTTGGCCATCTCGTTCGCCGCCGACCACTGCGTGTTGTTGGGCCTGCCAGACTCGGCTTCGAGGGGTGTAATAGGTGTCGGACCCCCTGTGCCCCCGCTCGATTGAGCACGTGATTGCAGTAGCCGGCAGCGTCAACCCTTCGTGATCGGGGCACCCAGAAAGACTACGTCACCTCCCCAGCCTATCCAAACGGGGTCTGACCCCGTTTCGATACCCGGTCAGCTCCACCTACGGCACCGGCCCGAGTCTGCCGGTGCTGAGCGACGCCGTGGCGTCGATTCGTTTTGCAGAGCTTGCACACCAACACGGTCATGGTTGACCTCGCACCCTCGCCGACTCGAAGTCGCCGCTCGCGGAGCTACGCCTCTTCCCGCTTCGGCCGCCCGGGACTACGCACCGTCGATTCCAGCCCGTGTCTCTTGACTTCGCGATCCAGCCACTCGGCCGAGCCGAAGGGGCGATCACGCTTGCCGCACAGGCGGATGGCTTTGAGTTCGTTCTCCGACAGCGGCTGGTTGACCGTCCGCAGCCAGCTCCGCGGTCGCTGGCTTGTCCCCGTGCATCCCGGCCAGCGGCTCAAGAGTTGCTTCGACTCCGCGTCGCCAAAGTTCCAACGGTGCAGGCTCGACCAACGCCAGGCCTCGGCCTCGTCCGCGGGCACCAGTCCCGCGCGGGCCGGGTTACGCTCGACGTACCGACAGACCGTCAACAGGTGGCGGTCCTCCTCGATCAGGAACGCCTTGTACCGGCCTTGATAAAGATGCCCGATCCCCGTTTGGCCGTGGGCCACGCGGTACCGGGCTGAGTGGGTCGTGGTCAGCCACTTCATGAAGTGGCCCATTGCCCCGTCACGAGTCGTCTGCAACACGAGGTGCCAGTGGTTCCCCATCACCACGTAGGCAAGCAACTCGATGTCATCGCCAGCCCTCGCGACCGCCAACTCCAACACGCGCTCGAACGCGGCAAAATCGTCATCGGTGCGAAACATCCGATACCGAGCGTTCGCCCGATTCAGCACGTGGTAGCAGTAGCCGGCGGCGTCGACTCGTCGTGATCTGGGCATCCAGAGAGGCTACGTCACCGCTTCAACCTAGTCAAAAGGGGTCTGACCCCGTTTCGATACCCCGGCACTACGCCAGTCTCACGCCCGAGACGATGACCGGCGAGGTGGCTACCGTAGGCTACGAATCGCTACGGTCAAGGGGTTCCGGATGGAGCATGTCTGACCCCGTTTCGATACCTCGGCCCAGGGCCAACGCCGCGAGTACGACGCGGCGTGGGGATTTGGAGGTTAGGCTCATCTTTCAAGGTGTACCGCCGAACGGCCAGCAGCGCAAGCGAACACGCGCCGAACATCGGAGGTTTTCAGCACAGCAGGTCTGACCCCGTTTCGATACCTCGGCTTTCATAGTTTCTATTCTTCCCCTGCCTTAATCTTGCCTCGCTCTAAATTCTTCAGGCAAACCTCGAGGCATGGCATATGCTGGCCGAGGAGCTACAGTAAGAGGCGAACGATAATCTTTAAATTGCCTCACATACCCACTATCATCAATAATCAACTCAAAAAACCCATGGTAGTGAATCCTATACGCTGAAACCCCATCATCAAATGGCAGCTCATCAACAGAGTCCCATTCCTGCCGACCGGTAACCATCCGATAACTTTCAATGGCCTCTTTGGACACCGCGTCATCCTTGATTCTGAACCACGGCCCAGAGAGATCCCTGGACGGAAAACTATCAGTCGACGAGCAGCCAGCGAGCAATAGCAACGCTAAAACTAGAGAAAATGGCAAACAGGCCTCTTGTTTACATTGCATAATTTTATTTCTCAGCAAGTGGCGGGGTGTATCCGACTATCGCATTAGGTTCGCCGAGAGATACTTTATCTCCAAGCTCAATATCAATTTTTGCCTGTTCGCCCACATAACTCCAGACTCTTGTACTCTTCCGAACCTCTTTTGAAATGGGCAAACATTGACTTGTCGCAGCGACGGGTCCAAAAGCGCGGTCTGACCTTTCCCAATTGCCCGTAACCGGAGCTTCCCTCTCAATTTGGCAATTCAATTCAGTGTCAAGAATAAGCACACGTGCTGTAGCACGCGCGAACACGCCTTGCCGCGTAACAAACCGATAATAGATTTTAGCGCATCCTTCAGGGCAACCGGCCGCCGAGGTCTTGGCCTGCAGCATAAGTGCTATAGCGGCTCCGCCACGCTCTTTGCGTATCACATCCACAACTCGAATGAACTCGCCGCCGAGCTCAACTGTCCCAACTGCAATTTGGGCGTCATCGATCTCAACATTCCAAGACTTTAGTGACCCTGGGTAATCGTGCGCACCCAGATTCACGCTGCTGACTTCGAGAGCACCAGTAGTGGCATCGAAGGAAAAGCCCACGTCGATCGCAGCTTTCTTGAGAACATGCTTGCCTCCATCTACCACTGGCTTGAGCTTCAGCGTAGCCGCCGAAGGCTGAGTTGCAGGTTGTGTAGCTTGGCTCCCTGATGGGTCGAATTTTCCGAGAAGCACATGCCAACTCGCATAGCCGTTCATCCCGTCGGGGTAACCCAGTGGATCTCGATTGATGAACCTTGCCCCGTCTCTGTATCGCGCGCGGTTGTAGATAAGCCCGGTGTTCTCGCAGTGCATGAGCCCTTGGTGCCCGGCGTCGGTGAGGGCGTAGGGCTGCTCGACTCCCCCGGAAGTGACGCGTGGCGCGTCGTCGACGGCGAGGGTGAGCGTCGTGTCGGCGCCGTCGGTTGCCACAAAGGTTTGGCGGGTGCCGTAGGGGTCGTACTCGTGGCGGACCAAGAGAGCCCCGGCGGTGCCTTCTTCGACCAGAGCCAGCAGGGAGTACAGGGGGTCGTGGAGGGCGTAGGCGACTTGCACGTCGTGGTCGGGGTCGGCGGCGTCCATGCCGGGGTCGTCGAGCAGTTCCTGGTTGACCGTGACCTGGACGAGTTCGTCGATGTATTGCAGGCCCCAGACTTGGTGTCTGATGACCAGGCCACTGCCCACCGAACCCGACCTTGTCTCGACGACGCGTTGGCCGTCGTAGTAGTCGTGGTAGGTCGCGTTGAGGTCGCCGGAGTTGCTCAAGGTTCTGACGATTCTACGGCTTAAGCCGTCGTATTCATAGCGGGCGATGAGCAGGCCGGCCCCGGAATCCAAAGCATCGTCGGTGACTTCGACCAGCCGGTTCCACGCGTCGTAGACGTAGCTGTGCGTCCCGCCGGAAGTGACGGAGCCGGGGGATCCGGGATTCCGGGGGTCTGGGCCTTGTTTGAGGTTCCCCGCGGCATCGTAGGCTGGGTTAAGGGTAGTGCCACCCCCACCACTTCCCCCACTTCCGGGGGCGCGGGGGGATGCGGGCGGGCCGATGCCGGCTCCGTTGCCGGGGTCGTTGACACTGTTGGGGTCGTAGCTGGCGTTGGTGGTGAGCACCACGCGGTCGACCAGCGCCCCGTCGTCCATCATCCATAGGTGCACGCTGTGCACCCCGGAACTCGGCACGTCGAGGTACGCCACCTCTGGCGGGATGCCCAGGCCGAACATGGTGTCGCTGAAGAAGAAGGTGTGCCCCAGGCCGGACTTGATCTGCCGGGCGGACGTGGGACCGGCCCCGTTGAGCCCGCCGTGGAACTGGTTGTTCCAGTCGGCGGCGGTCCAGGAGCTGCGGACCCACAGGTAATGTCGGCCGGTCTTCACGAACGCCGCGTCGTATATCAATTCCGGAGCCGTGGTGAGAAAATTGCTGTTCGTCACCGGCGACGCATCATCATCGGGCCAGCCCGCCATCACATCTTCCTTGGCCGTCTCGTTCGCCGCCGACCACTGCGTGTTGTTGGGCGTGCCCGCCTCGGCTTCGAGGAACACACCGTTGCCGAAGCTGCCGGTGGTGGTGGGGTCGGGGTTGAACCCGCTGGGCGTGTCGCCGTCTTTGGTCAGGTACAACGCATCAAGGTCCACCTTCACGTCCCGCTGGCCCACGATCAACGTATGCGTCCCAGCCGTTAAGGACAGCTCCACCACCGCGCCGCTGTTGTCCGAGTCGGTGGCGCGTGCCCACTGCCAGGCGCTGCTGATGGCAATGCCGTCCCACTTGACCAGGCTGCCGCTGGTGCCCAGTCGCAAGTACAGCGAGTCGTGGCTGGCGGTGGGGGTCTCAAGTGTGCGGACCCGGGCCCAGACGCGGTAGGTCCCGCCCTGGCCCGAGGGGATCGTCACGGTGTAGGTCAGTTTATGCTTATCGAAGGTCTGGTAGCTCGACGCGGCGCAGCGCATGTACTGGCCCGCCGAGACGCCGGTGGACTGCTGGTCCCAGGTGTAGCCGCTGCGGGAGATGGTCTGGGTGTAATGCTCAGCCTCGAAGACCAGGAGGCCGTCGGACCCAGCGTCCTGCTGGAAGGGACCCGAGGCAGGCGAGGTGCCCGAGCCAGCGGTGGTCAGGGCGGTGATCTCGTTGGCGTCGTTGTGGGTTCGGGTCTCCTGCAGGTCCCAGTCGGTGGACGGTGCGGATGGGTTGGCCGACGCTCCGGTGTCCGCGCCGCCGGTGGCCAGGGAACCGTCGCGGTGGTAGGCGGACCAGTTGCCCAGCGGATCCAGCGTCCAGTCCTGAGTGAAGGTGTAGTCCGACAAGCCGTCGCCGGCGGGGTTGAGGACTCCACGGTCGGCAGCGGTCATGCGGTGCAGGGCGTCATGGAGGTACAGCACCGAATCGTTGCCGTAGATGTGACGCTTGTCGTAAAGCTTGTTCGACGCCCGGTCGTAGGCGTGGGAGAAGTGATAGAGGTCGCTGCCCCGAGTGGAGGTCGCGAAGTCGTAACGTTCCCAGCGGTGACGCAAGGACCGGCCAAAGCGATCCATGGATGCGTCGTACGGATCGTCGGCCGAGATACCTTCTCCGGCCAAATCCACATGATTGAGCCGCAGGTTGGCCTGAGGCAACCGCTTGGCCACCATCTGCCCCGAGCCGGTGTGGTCGTAGGCCACGATCCCGCCCGTGGAGGAGGTGGCAGCATCCTCAAGGCCTGTGGCCCGTGAGATGGCATCGTCGATGCCCGTGTGGCCGGTATAGGTGGTCGTAATCGCTCGGCCGTTGGGGTACGTCGTGGCGGTCAGTCGCGTGGCGTGGGTGAAGACATTGCCCGAGACGGAAGTGTCGTAGGCATAGGAGACCGTGGGCTTAGAGCCTGAGGTAGCTGGGTCATGATCCTGCTCCTGCGACAGTAAGTTACCAAGGCCGTCGTAAGTGTGAACCACTTCGTTCAAAACGCTGGAGCCTGTAGCTGCCGCGTCCCCGTGAGAAGCCATCCGCTCGGACCGGCCCAGACCGTCATATTCCGTGGTGATAGCCCGGACCGAATCATCGGTATCGCTGCCCACAGTGGTCACCGCCTGGCGCGTGAGACGGCCCGCATCGTCGTAGGTGTAGGTCAGCTCAGTCCCCCGCGGGTCGGTGCGGGTGGCCGTCTGCCCATTGGCCAGGTACGTAACTTCGATCAGATCCGAACCCGTTAGTTGCTGGGAACTCACCGTCTCGGAACTGTCTGGATAAATCGTGGCCCGCAACGCCGCGTTATTCGCCACCGGCGAACCCTTGTCCGACAGTTGGGCGGCGTAAACGTACTGCGTGGTCTGGTCATCACTCCCCGAAGGCAAATCGGCGGTCTGCTCAACCACCTGGTCCCCTGGGTTGTAAACGTACCGCGTCACCCGGTCTTCATCGTGGGTGAAGCCAGCGGCCGAAGCACCCCCCGGCGTGCCATCCACATAGTTCTCAATCGTCGCCGTTACCCGTCCCGCCGCGTCGTACTCTCGCCGCACCATGAGGCCCGCATTGTCCACCGTATCCCGCACCCGACCCGCCGCGTCGTATTCCGTCTTGCTCACCAGCACCGCGTCGGAACTGTTCGGCTCCGGCGGGGTCAACGGACGAACAAACGCCCACGCAGACACCGGCACCAGAACGCTACAAAGCAACGCCACACCGAAAACACGAGTCTCTAAAACAAGTCCGCAACGCGAAGAAGTGAATTTCAATAAGGATACATGCATTGCGGAATCCCAGAGCCAGAAGAAAATCAAACAAGCGTGACGTGAACTAGACCAGGCAGTCGGACCCGCCAAATACCATTAACGACCCGAAACACGAGAAGGCGAAGCGATACGACGGGAGGAAAGACTCGACGCGGGAAGGCCAAGCACACGCTGCTCAGCGGCTTTAATGCCTGCGGTATACGTTCGGATGCGAGCCTCAGCAGATTCAATCCGACTGGCTAGAGCTTCTGAGCTCAGACCACCGACTGCCTGGCGTCCCTTTACCTCTGCGTCGGCAGGAAGACGTTGAGCGCGTTGGCGTAGATCGGTCTTCAACGCCGATCTTTGACTCTCAGTCAGGGGGCCGACGTACTGCAGCGAGCGTGGAAGCGTACGGTTCTCACGGATTGTTTCCCAGCCAGTGGTCTTCTCGCCCCCCAGCCGTAATGAAACCATCGTGCGGAGACTTTGCAGATACTGATCTCTTGTGGCTGACGCTTTCGAATGATCAGAGCGGCGGGAACGAATCGCTTGCTGCGCTTCTTCCTGACTAGAAGCTTGATGAAGGTCACGATAAGCTGCCTTGAGATTCAGACTGGCGACATACTCAGCGGCTTCTGCACGTTCGAGATCGTCCCAACTTGCCGCCACCCAAGCTTGCATATCCATCAGTAAAAGCTCAGCGGTGGCTGCATCAGTTTCAAGAGCTGCTAGATCGGCAGTCTGGAGATCTAGCTTCGCACGCAGCCGTTGAACACGCTGAACAACGAGTTGCTGCTCATCGGTCAGTGTAAGCACAGACTCAGAATCCAATGAAGACGCTTGATCCGTTTCGAGAGTCTGTCCAAAAACTGAGGCCGTGATGAGGACAAAACTGAATGAGGCTATCAGATGCACGACAGGAACGACCCGCACGGGCGAATGGAATAAGCGTGTTAGCATAGGGGAGTGCTCCAAATCGATTAAGGACATCAAGGCGCGGTGTCGCCGTAATCAGCGGAATGCGTCGGTCGATGGGAATGGTCGTACCAAGTCGCGGTATAGCGCGCTTGACGCTGATTGGCCGCTGCCGCAGAAAGTAGACCCGTGGCAGAGGCATCATGGATTCGGCTAAATGATTCCAGAGTGATGACGTTGTCAACATCGTCATAGCCATATACGGTTTCAATCAAAACAACGTCATCCGTAAAATCGACTGCCGAGGTCGCGTTTCCTTCGGACGCCGCCTGTACACTCCGCAATGTCCGACCCCAGTCGTCAAATTCAGTTTTGTTAATGCCTTGACCTGCGGCCATTGTGCGAACCTGACGTTCGGCGTCATCGTAGCTGTAAACAGATTCGAGATAGTTGCCACTCAAGCCACCCGATCCGTCCACCTCATGCACTCGACTTGAAGTCAGACGCATCGGCTTACCAGGTTGGTCATAGTGACTACTCGACTTAGCAAGGAAAAACGTGGTGGACCCGTTTTGATAAGTCGCAGTTTCGATGCTTCGCCCTAGGTGATCAGTTACCGATCGGGACCAAGGCCCTTCAACAGGCTTGGACCAACTCACCATCGTGTCAGCAAGATAAACGCGATCCGAATCAAAATACACATAGCCAGCGCCCGGAACCGCATCGCCAACAGGCTCAGCGAAGGTGCTCACAGGCCCGACGGTATAAACGCGTGTAGCCCAAGGCCGATCATAGCCGGTACCGTCACGGTCCGTGTCGAAAAATCGATGACTGACCAATCGAAGATTCTGGGAATCAACCCCGGCATAAGTCTTGTAGGATCGGCCTTTAGAATCATAGGCCAAGCGGGTAATATTACCGAGCGCATCAATGCTGTCCACCATGCGCCCCAAGGAATCGTAGGTGCGACGTGTCTGGGTGTAATGCGTATTGAGCACACCCTCCTGACTGAGGCTCAAACCGGCAACATCAATATAACGCCGCTGCTCGATCGCACGGTCCGCCCAGTCATAAATCATGGTTTGACGTGAATGCTCGGCGGTGAATGCCGCTGTACCTGAAGGAGCGACACCATTCCAGTCAGTGCCAACAGAAGCCGTGAAGCTCCTAATGGTTCGTCTTTGGGGATCCGCCCAAGTTACTTGTATCGGACCGGAAGACGCATCGTGCGGATACATCCGCGTTTCCCAGTAAAACACCCCCGTATCGGTGCCGAGGGTGTAAGAGCTACCGTCGGGTTTGATCGTGCGGTACGCATAGAAGGTACTTTTACCCAACGCATCTTCCCGCTCAATTACTCGTCCCGCACCATCGTATGTGGTCTTGCCAACGAGTCGGTAGTCTGCACTCGATGAAGGAGTTGCGACCGGAGTCCCACCCGCTCTAATCATCCAGGTTTCAAGCGTTCGGCCTGCAGCGTCATAAACATATTGCATACCGCGTTCGCCGCTTGTGGATTTTGACGACCAGGTCCTGAGGGTACGATCAATACTATCCTCAACGGTTTCCCGAGTTAGACCGCTCGCGTCAGTCATCGTGTCATTAAAGCAACAACTGTCATAGGTATACGACACCGAATAGCTCGAGACTCCATTTCCAGAGGAAACCTCAGACGCGGCATCTGTTCCGAAGAAGTACTCAATTAGTAACGGCCGACCGTAAACATCTGTGTTTGAGGAATCCGTCTTGCTGAGACGGACTGGAGTGGGGCTACCAGCATCAAGTCCTGGCTCGACGCGTTGCGTTAGGACTGAAATGGTATTGCCACTATCATCTCTGTTCGTAGTTGTGATAGTACCGTAATCAATGTCTCCATCGGAATCATCGTCATAGCCTGTCGAGATTTGCGTCAAGTTGCTAGTGAGATAACTGTAAAGGCTGACTCGGCGATCATAATACTCAATTTTCACAATACGGTAAGCATCGTCTTGAGCGACTGGAGGACTCGCCGAGTTCTCTCTAGCAATTCTCCAACGCTTAGTCACAAGATTGCCATTGTCGCTCCATGCACCCAACGGATCCGCACCGCTCACACTCCAGTATTCATCGCAGGTTACGCCATCTATCAGCTGCGTAGCAGACCATTCTATTCGATACGACCTAAGCACGGCAGTTCCGCGATCAAAAACCGTGGTTGTAATGAGAAAATCGCCTGCGGTATCCGAATCCCCGCTGGGTAGATCCACGCCTTCATCGTACGCATATGTAGTTTCGATGTTCGAAGAAGCCAAGGCATCTACCGCAGCCGTTGAAAAAGCCGAGCTGATGTCAGGCGCAACATTGTTCTTATAGGGATGAATCATACGAATCATACGATACTGTGAGTCGTAAAGATAATATTGCCAGTTTCCAGTCTCAGATGTCATCATTCTGAGTTTTCCATAGTTGTTGCCATCAACAGACTTATCGTCATAGTAGAACCAAGAGTCTGTCAATGCAGCCCCTGACGGGTCGTTAACACGCTTGACAATTTGCTCGCCCCATGGAAAGATTTTGACATATTCGTGTATTTCACTTACGACATTGCCACTGCCATCTTCGATTCTTCGGATGCGCGTTGTTTCTGTATCAGAGTCGATTCGGACAGCAGCCCGGATTACACTTAATGCAGTCGCCGGGTCAAAGTTGACATCAACACCTTTGGCAAGACTCCATTCAGCATCAAGTGTCGACGTTACAGTAACGCCGTTGACCTCTTCATCGGTGACGACCCGATTTTGATGCTTGACAAGGTACCGTGTGCTCTCCGTATCTAGGATTGCGCCGGTACTGCCGTCGATCTCATGGTCGTTTTCCGTGATCCTAAGGGTCGACAACTTACCATTACGTTCGAGAACAATGGTGCGGTACGGACTAACTGAGCCCAATCCATAGGCCTCGCCTTGGTGTGTGGGGGCAACAACATCGCTTGCCAGATGAAAACTGAGCGTGACTTTTTCCTTACCATCTTCAGCTAGGTTCACAAGATAGTTTGGCGTTTTAACCTGAAGCAGTTTGCCAGGTTGACTACCACTGATCATTTCGACTCTAGAATCGTCTGAGCCCGTGACGTCCCACCCGAATCCGGTTGCGACTTGAGTAGTCATTGATTCAGCAGAATACCTTAGTTCGCCAGCGGGCTCGCCATCACCCAAACTCCCCAGGCCAAACGACATAGTGAAGTTCTCATCCACTGACAGGCTTTTATCACCTGCCGATATGCACTCATCGCACGATGCGCAGGAAGCAGAGTAGCACGCACGATCATGCTCCAGCGGCACGTTGGTCTGGTATCCTCGAGCCTCAAAATGCTTGAGCGTGAACGACTCTGTCACTGACAACGTAAAGGTCTGGCTTCCCAGAGTTGCATCCCATTCGGCCAAGATGCCGTCACGCGAACCGGTCAGGCCCTGCCCACCTGCCAGATCGGATCCGTCTGGGAGAGTCCCTGAAAGCTGAATGGTGCCAGCAGTCAAATCGATGCCGCTAGGGACAACGACTTCAACATCGTAGTCTTCTCGCGGTGGCGTGGGCACGCCAGATTCGCGGTCCTCATCCTCGTTATTGCCATTAATGATGACATCAAGCGCCGGCCCCTCTGGCAGAGACGACGTAGCCCATCGTGTGATAGTCTTCGAAATGGGCGGTAGCAATCTCATACGCCTCTTTTTCCTCGCGCGTTAACCCATCAATAGATGCGCCTCCCGGATTGGAAGCAATAAAATCTGTAGGTGCCGTCAAGCCACCTACAATGTCTTGGTATTCGTGGACGATGACGTGATCAACACCATCATGCGTGTAGGTCACTGTGCATTTCCAGGGGACTTTACGATAGGAGCCCATCCATCCGTCCAAAGCCAATACTTCGACTCGAGAACCCCCGACCAACATGGTCGTACTTGGGTTACCAGTGGTCTGCACCTGCTGCGGCGTTAGTGTCAACGAGGACTCCGATGCTTGGGGCCAGCCACCTCCGTGCCTTACAAATACATTCTTAAAATCTTGCTTCGGCTTACTCAGCCATACATCGCTATTTAAATAGACGCGAACCTGGACGTCGTCGTCAACGGAAACATTTTGCTGAAAATCGATCTTGACGCTTTTGATGACTACCTGGGCTTCACTCTGGATACCCACGAGAAAACAAATGCATGCAGTCGCGAACAACGAGCATCGCTGACGCCGAGAACAGCTCGCCGCAAGGCGACAACCGCAATAAAATCGCGACAGAAAAACCCTAGGACTAGAAATGAATCTCATTGAATCCGCCTATGTAATGATGTAGAAAAAACATGTTCAAAAGAAACAATCAACCATGAGGCGCAATGCCACGAACTACACTGCCAGCAGGGGTTGGCTCTAGCGTTGGCGCATCCTGCGCCGTCTGGATTGTCAACATGATCAGCGAAATGGAAAATACGTCATTCTGTGTACTGTAGTGAATTTTGTCTCGAAATCAACCCTGTGATTGCATGGTCTTGGTTAATTTTTTGATAAATACTGCGTATTTCGCTAGAGTGATTCTTTTCACTTCATTTGTAGGCCAGCTCGGCACGTATAGTCAGACGCGACGCCTGTTTTTCCCTTGACGCCGCGTATTCAGCGAGCGAAGATATTCAACTCCGCTGCGATCTCAAAATGGGATTTTCTACACCACCCTTCATTTGTACGCTCTCTGCCGCGTCCACCGCCTTCGGCAGCTTGTTCTTGATTGGTTCGGTGAGCCATGCACAGCCTGGACCAGGGGCTGTACCGAATCCGCAGGTTGCGGAGGCACCGTCGCCCACCGTCAAGTTGACGCTTCCCGAGAATCTGGAGTTGGGTCTGCTGATCAAGTATGTCAGCGATCGACTGATGCTCAACGTGGTGTACGACCAGTCGATCGCGCAGCGACGGGTGACGCTGCAGACGCCGGCGGAGGTGCCGGTGTCGTCGCTGCGGTCGTTGTTAGAGACGGTGCTGCGGACTCAGGGGTTGGTTTTGGTTGAGTCGGACCAGAAGGGTCTGCTTCGGATCGTCGAATTGACGAATTTGTCAGAGGTGGCTGCACCACAAGCAGAGGGCGACGAGGGGGGTGGGGCGAAGATCGTGACGGCAGTGTTGAAAATCGAGCACGCCGACCCGGGTCAGGTCGAGCAATTGCTGCGGCCCTTTCTGACCAAGCCCGGTGGAACAATGGTTCGGGTGCCTTCACAGCCGTTGCTGGTGGTGACTGACTTCGCGACGACAATAGAGCAGTTGCGGAAGATGGCCGAGCTCAGCGACCAGGCCCCGCCAGAGTCGGTGATTGAGTTCGCGAAGATCGAGCATATGGACGCGGTTGAGGTGGCTCAGGAGCTGACGCGGCTGCTGCAGGCTCGCGACGAGACAACCGGTGGAAGCACGGCCCAGGCAGCGAGGGTGAGAATCGAAGCAGAGTCTCGGACAAATCGGCTTGTGCTGATCGGGCCACAGGCCCTCGTCGATGGTGCGAAGCAGCTTCTGCAACGTGTGGACATCGACCTTGGATTGACCACGAAGCTTTACGCTTTGGACACGGCAGCACCGGCCCGTATTGACGCGATTGCCCGCGAATTGATTGGCCCCAATCAGACGCAACGTCTTTACCGATCGAGCGTAGACCAGTCCGGTAACATTTTGATCGTGGCGACGACCGATGCGAACCACGCGGTGTTGGCTGATCTTAAGAGGCAGTTCGACTTGGCCCCGGATGAGTCAAAAAGTCCGATTCGTTTCTACAAGCTCGCGAATGCTGATGCTGCAGATGTATTAGCGACGATCCGCGCAATCGAGGGTGGAGGCGACATCGCGGGATTCACGGTCGGACCGACGTCTAGCACGACTACCACCGCCGAACGAGTGGGAGGTGCAGCGGATCCTCTTGATCAAGCCGCGATCGATCGCGAGCAGTTGGTGACGATACCCGATGACCTAAGGCCCGGAAGAATCGGTCGGGAGAACCGTGATACAGAGCCTGCGTCTGCCACTCGCAGACGCGTCGATGTGTTTCAGGGTCCCGGTGCCACCGTTACGGCCGATCCCACGACCAACAGCATTATTGTTGCGGCGGATGCAGCAACGCAGCAGGTCTACGAGCGTCTGATCGAAATGCTCGACCGACGTCGGCCGCAGGTGCTTATTGAGGTGACGCTGGTCTCCATTGACACCAGCGACGATTACTCGCTGGCTGTGGACATCGGAGCGGACTCGACCTTCACCGCGCTTGGCGGCGGGCGAACGGTTACGTTCTCATCGTTTGGCGTCAGTCAGGCGGACCCGGACACCGGCGGTCTGTCGATACTTCCGGGGGTCGGGTTCAACGGTGCGGTGCTGGTGCCGGAAATAGCGGATGTGGTCGTGCGGGCGCTGCAGAGTAATCGGCGAGCGAAGATTGTTTCAGCCCCGCGAGTGCTGGTGAACGACAACGCGACGGGTGTTTTGTCTTCCATTACCGAGCAACCGACCCTTGCGATTAACGCGGGCGAAACGGTGTCGACGACGACCTTCGCAGGGTTCGCGTCGGCCGGCACGGATATCGAAGTGACGCCAACGATTGCAGAGGGCGATCACCTCAAGCTCGACTTCAATATCGTGGTCTCTGCTTTTCAGGGCGAGGGCGCCAACGGCATTCCCGCTCCACGCTCGACCAACGAAGTCTCCAGCCAGGCCACCGTTCCCGACGGCTCGATGATCGTCGTTGGCGGCATCAACCGAGACGACTTCGCCACCGGGATCGACAAGGTGCCGCTGCTCGGCGATATTCCTCTGCTCGGCCGGCTGTTCCAGTCGCGCTTCCGAACCAATTCGCAGTCCACACTGTTCGTCTTCATCCGCCCGGTCATCCTGCGGGACGACGAGTTCCGCGATCTCAAGTACCTCTCCGGCCAAGACGCATCCGCCGCCGAAATGCCGGCGGACTTTCCGAGTAATGAACCGCTGCTGATGGAGTGATTGGCCGCACTCGCGGTGGGACTTCAGACCGTGATTCGGATGGCCACAGCACGCGTATGACTTTATCTTCTTTGCATATCTCGGCCCGACCCCCTCAGGCTTCAGCCGTCGACGAGAATGTCTCGCTCAGAGACTTAGCGGAATCGGCCGGGGTCGCGTTCCGTGAACACGCCGGAGATGCGCTGCCCTCGGCTGAGTTCCTGGATCGTGTACCTATCGCTTACGCCCGGCGTCATGCGGTGCTGGGTTTGTCACGCGACACTCCCGATCAGACCCTACCACTGCTCTTGGGGACGCGTCAGTCATGGCGGGTGGTGGACGTGCTCGAGCGAATGTTCGGAGAGGTCGAGCCGATCTTTGTCCCGCTCGCAGAGCTTCGCTTGGCGATTAATCGGTCCTACGAAAACCGCACAGGGCAGGCAGCCTCGGCGGTCGCGGAGTTGGAAGAGCAGACGATCGTGGTGCAGGTCGAAGGTGGCGTCAGCAATACGGGTGCCTCCGGGGGTGCGGGGGGTGATGACTTGCTGGATTCTGGCGGGCGGGCTCCGGTGGTCAAGCTCGTCAACATGATGCTGTTCGAGGCGGTAAAACAAGGCGCGTCGGACGTTCATATTCAGCCAAGGGCGGATCGCACAATTGTGCGTTTTCGGATCGACGGCTTGCTATTCGATTCCTTCGACGTTCCGGCCGACGTGCACCAAGAGATGGTCAGTCGAATCAAGGTGATGGGTCGGATGAATATCGCCGAAAAACGTTCGCCTCAGGACGGACGCGCAACCGTGCGGGTTGGTGACCGCGTGATCGACCTCCGGCTCTCCTCGGTCCCCACCACCTACGGCGAGCGAGTCGTCTTCCGCTTGCTGGACAAGTCTGCCCGGCTGTACACACTCGAAGAACTCGGCATGGACGCGACCACCCTGCCGAGGTTCCGCGAACTGATTGCCGTCGAGCACGGCCTGATCCTCGTTACGGGTCCCACCGGCAGCGGCAAGAGCACCACACTCTACGCGGCGATGAGCGAACTCAACGCTGCCGAGGCGAATGTCGTCACGCTCGAAGACCCGGTCGAGTACGAACTCATCGGCATCAGCCAGATCCAGGTGTCAACCAAACGTGGCATGACGTTCGCGTCGGGTCTGCGGAGCGTGCTGCGGCAAGACCCCGACATCATCATGGTCGGCGAGGTCCGTGACGACGAGACCGCCGCCCTCGCCATCCAGTCTGCGCTGACCGGCCACCTCGTGTTCTCCACGCTCCACACCAATGACGCACCCTCGGCGGTCACCCGGCTGCTCGACCTCGGTGTCGAGCCGTACCTCGTAGCCAGTTCCGTCGTCGGCGTCATGGCCCAGCGGCTGGTACGACGGGTGTGCCACGATTGCGCCGAGACCCGCGAACTCACCGAGCTGGAGATTCACCGCTTGTCGTTGCCGACCGACCAATCGGCTCCCACCTGTCGCGTCGGTCGGGGATGCGATTCCTGCCGGAGCACGGGGTATCGTGGACGGGTGGGGTTGTTCGAATTACTCGGCGTTAGTGAAGCGGTGCGGGATAGGATCGGCCAGCGATCGACCGCGGCTGAGGTCCGCGAGATCGCTCTTAAAGAAGGGATGCGTCGGCTCGGGCACGACGGTCTGCTCAAGATGGCGGCCGGGGTGACGACGCCCGCGGAAGTCATCCGGGTGACGGCGAGGTCCGCCTAGATGCCGCTGTTCCGCTACGCCGCCGTGGACATCGACGCCGGACACCGCACCGGTGAGATCATGGCCGATACTCCGCGTCAAGTGCGCGATCGGTTGCGCGAACAGGGTCTGAGTATTCAGAACCTTATTCCCCGCCCCCCCCGAAAATCTTTGAGCTTGAGCTCTTTCATGAGGGGACTTCCGGGGGCCGGGGGCCGGGGGCTGAAGGCAAAGGGGACCGAGGTGGTCCGGGACCTATCGACTCTGTTGGCGGTGGGGGTGCCGATACATGAGGCGGTGGGGATGCTGGCGAACCAGCACCGCGGTGTGATGCGACAGGTACTCTTGGAAGTAAGCGAGAAACTCGCCAGCGGCACCGGCTTGGCGGAGTCGCTGCGTCAGTCGGCGGGGCCGGAGGGCGAGGTGACGGGAGGGGTGTTCGACGAGGTGACGCTTAACATGATGGCGGTCGGTGAAGACACCGGCCGGCTCGATGAGGTGCTCGGGCAGGTAGCCGACTTCCAGCAACGCGGGGCCCAGCTCAAGGGCAGGGTGCTCGGGGCGCTGCTCTACCCGTTGGTGGTGAGCGTGGTCGGCTTGGGTGTATGCCTGTTTTTGATGACCGCAGTGGTGCCCGATTTGCTGAAAGCACTGACCGACTCGGGCCGACCGCTGCCACTGGCGACGCGGATCGTCAAGGGGGCGAGCGACTTCCTGCTCCTGCATGGCCCCACGATCCTGCTCGCTGGCGTCGTACTGCTCGTTGGATTCGTGGTCACGCTGCGAACCGATCGCGTGCGCCTGTTCTGGGATCGCCTGATGCTTCATCTTCCAGGAGTAGGCGGGATGATCCGCAAGCAGGCGGTGGTACGCATCTGCTTCGTGATCGCGACCGCGATGCGGAGCGGCCTGACGTTCGAGCAGGCCCTGAAGCTCGCCCGCTCGGCCGTGAAGAATCGCGTGCTGTGCAACGCCCTGGACGACTGCGGCCGGGCCATCGAGCAGGGCCAGGGCATCGGGGCCGGCCTCGCCGCGACTCACGCCTTCCCGCCCGCGGTCAACCAGGTCTTCGAGCTCGGTCAACAGTCCGGCAACCTCGAAGAAGTCCTCGACCGCCTCGCGACCGCCTACGACCACCACCTCACCACTTCCGCCCACCGCCTCACCACCCTCCTCGAACCCGCCCTGATCGTCGGTCTCGCCATCGTCGTCGGCCTCATCGCCTTCGCGACCATCCTGCCGATTCTCGAAATCGGCAACGTGATGTGAACCCCGAGGCCCACGCCGAAGCGTGCGGTTGTCTCAAGCTTTCCACAGGTAGCCACCGGACCTGCTCGCCAGCATGCCGATCTCGGTCCCAGGCCGCACCGGAAAACGGGGTCTGTCCTGCCCTGTAGAAATGCTCCTTCTGCCTCCGCTTCAGTACCCCGATTCGGGGCAAAATAGGCTCGAGTTTAGCCTGTTGAGCGAGGGTTTCTACAGGGCAGATCTGTCCCCGTTTCGATACCCGGCCCCTGGTTTAGACCAGCGAGATGATTCTCTTCTTCGTCGAAGTCCGCGAACATCCCGATCACCATCAAGGCTGATTTGCCTGAGTCGCGTTCGCGGGCCCACTGTTAATGTGATGTAGATATCTCTCTCGTATCTCTTTTCCTGACCACACGAGATACGTCGCAATAGCCAAAAGCAATAGCAATATCGCTGCGGCGAAACCCATCATTTTCTTTTTGCCAATCCACATTGCAGCCACCGACCTATGGTATATCCCAAGAAGTGCTAGTTGCCCTCCACCCTTGCGTTATAGCCCCAGTATCATCCATCCACCATCGAGGCTGAGAACAGGACTGCTTCAGCGCCTCTTTGATCCTGTCATCTACCCACGTATGACAATTATCTCCAACAACGCTCAAATGACCACCCGCAGAGTACCTTCTATGGTTACCCCCATTAAGGTTGTAGCTATTGTATTCATTCTGTAATATGGATTTCATCTTCAATTTGAACACATTTCCAGGGCAAAAACACGAATTAAGCATTATTTCACGGCAATCGTTCGATATTCCATGATCCGTATTCACGACAACACCCGGAGCCCATAGCGCCTTGAGATCATCTTTCCATGTAGCTCCCGGCCTAACATGGCTTAGGGCATAGAGGCCATAACCTTTATTGTCCACATCGATGTATGTATGTATCCCGCCACCGCAAACATAGACTCCGGAATGAATCGTCATAGAAAGACCTGACGGATCCAGATATTTTACCGGGTTTCCGCCGACATATGCATACAGACTCATTCCATCGTAATACTGCATCGCACCAGGAGATCGACTTTCGACGTCATCACTGGACGACGCACCAGGCATGCCCTGCAACTGTCCGAGATTGAGCAAGCGAGGCTCCCGATCAGCATTCGGCAATGAACTGTTGCCGCGGACCATGGGGAAGTGCCGGACATGCCTGTTCGAATGTGCGCCATACATGTGAGAAGCATCAAGATGGGTACCTCGAGGATCCCTCTGCATGAACCCCCCAAGCTGCGGATGCCGCATCGCCAGGGCGGGTGACGCCGTCAGGAGCATCAGGAAAGCAAGTGTCAGCAACGAGCGGTATCGGTTCATGGCTGGGTTCCCGGTAGATCGGAAGTCAAGGCGGGGTGTTGAATCGGACGCGGCGGCACGGGGTGCATCACCGGCAGGACGTTCGGATTGGGGGGCAGATAGTCGCGTGTTTGAAGACCGCGGAGACCTCGACGGGGATCGGTACGCATCGTATCGCGAGCTTGCATCCTCGCCAGTATCGGCGTCTGGCTCTGGTAACGACCGTCGATGCGGGCCGCATTGAGGAACCAACCCGAGTACATCGGTCGCTCGGGGTCGTAGCGGTGAACATTCTCGTAGCACCGAGCGGCGAAGCTCGATTGATTGACATCCATGCCGTGGTGACCACGTCCTGCGATGAACAGGGCCAACTCTTCGCGGGGCGTCAGCGACTGCAGGTAGCCGTTTCGCCTCACTTGGTCGTCAGTGACCGGAATAGGCCAAGTCTTGTAATAGCTGTCCGGGTGGAACGCCACGCCCTCACCCGTGCCTTCGATATTGAAGCGGTCCCGGAAGCGAGGGTCGGGATGGTCTGCACCGTCCCAACGCACGAAGACGTGGGCCTCGGTCAGCACGAGCTTGAGCGGATAGCCCAAGCGTCGGCCGACGGCGACATAGAGCACGGGCATCGAGGCGCAGGTGCCGCCGGGCGTGTCGTCGCTCGTTTTGCCTTCCGGGGGGATCATCCCGTGGAGGAAGGCCACACTCGGATCGACGAACGAGAAGTTGCCGTCGGCCGAGAGGTCGTACTTCACCCCGAGGTTCTGCTGCAGGACCTGCACGAGCATGTCAGCTCGCAGCCGGGCCTCGCTGCCTTGATAGCGATCGAACCAACGCGGATCAGTCACACGGTAGACGTGACGATCGGTCTCGGGGATGACGGCCTCGGCCCATTGGTCAAGGATCGCCAGGGAATGCTCAAGGCCGGCCCCAACCAAGTGCTCGGCCCCGGCGAGGCCTTGGGCAGAGAGCAGGTTCATCCGGGCGATGTCAACCTTGGCAAGTTCATCACCGGGGAGGGCGAGCAATTCGTTCAGCTTGGTCGGTTGCAAAGCATCGCGACGGCTAACTGTGGTGATACTCGGCGGAGCAACACTCGCGGATGGTGATACCGCGATCGGTCCAGGTTTCTCGGTGAGCAAGGAGGGTGCCGTCACCGAATCACGCGGGATCGACACCCCGATCGCGACCGCCGCCAT
>CAWCXG010000003.1:0-272500 GCA_963799465.1 uncultured Phycisphaeraceae bacterium
TGTACCAACCAGGGTGAAGACATTTACAATCGGTCGCCTCCGGTGAGGGTTTGGATAAGGTAGTCGTTGCTCCAACTGCATACGGCCCGTCGGACCTTGAGGCTGGCTCGCCTGGCTTTGGCGGGGGTCGAGGCTTTGGGCGTCGAGCGTTTGACCAAGCCCAGGGTCAGGCGTTTGAGCATCGCGAGGTTTTCGGGGCCGTGATCTTTGCGGACCCGTGCGGCGTCGTCGCCGAAGCTCACGTCGAGGCACCAGTGCAGGTGGTTCTCGATGCTCCAGTGCCCCCGGATCAGATCGGCGAGCCGCTCGGCTCCGACCTGGCGAGGGTCGAGGCTGGTGAGGTAGAGCCGGCGTTGGGTGCTTTGCTTGCCGGTGGCGAAGTCGAGACGCTTGCCCTCGACGCAGACGATGCCCTTGAGGTCTTTCCAACCGGGGTGCCGGCGACGCAGCCAGTTCAGGTTGCCCGAGGCCCAGACGGTTCGCTCGTCGAGTCGCCCGTGGCCGTTGTCGGGCTCGGCGGTGTAAGTGAGCAGGTGCTCATCGCGTTGACCTTCCGGGGCGATCGCGTCGTCGAAGAACAGCGTGAGGTCTTCGCGCAAGGTCTTCTGGTTCTTCTTGACCGCGAGCAGGTAGTCCGCCCCGGCCTTGCGAACCGCCGCCGCGGTGTCCTTCTGGCAGTGCATCGCGTCCATGCTCACCACCGCGTCCTTCACATCCAGCAACTCAAGCAACGCCGGCACAGCGGTGATCTCGTTGGACTTTTCCTCGACCGCCACCTGCCCAAGCATCAGGCCGTTGGCCCGGTCCCAGGCATGCACGAGGTGGATGGGCAGCTTGCGGTGGGCGTGGTCGAACGCCCCCCGCAACGTTCTGCCGTCGATGGCGACCAACCGGCCGTTGGACTGATCGGCCACGCGTTGGGTCAGTTCGATGAAGCACCGCTGCAACGCCTTGGGATCGAGCCGTCGAAACAGTCGCTCGAAAGTCTTGCGGCACGGCGTCCGGTCGGCCGGCATCCCCAGCACCTCGACCAGCCAATCGTGGCGGGATTCGACCCACCAGGCGATCTCCTCGTAATCGTCGTGCCGACAGAGCACCGCCATGAGCGTGCAGGTCAGCAATTGAGGCAGCGTGTAGGTCACGTTGAAGCGTCGCGGATCGGGCACCGCCTCAAGATAGCGCAGCAGACCACCGAGGGGTCGGACGTCCATGTCACAGCTCCCGTACAAGGGGTTGGAATTGCTTCGCGGGGCCACACGGTCAGGTCACGGCTTAATTATTCGCACGCCGACCCGGGCGGGCGGTAAATGTCTTCACCCTGGCGGATCGTTGGAGTGCTGGGCAGGGCTCTTTCACTCTCGGGGTGTGCTTGATTGAGCCCAGCCGTTGCGGGGGCGGGGCCCACAGTTTGAGACTGTGGGCTTCGAGGGGTGCGTCACATCCAGAGATTTGGTCGGCAACTTCTAACAAAGCATGCGATGGCTCTGGGGGTGCTGAGAATCTTCTTGGTTTTCGGAGGAATGGGTGGCATACTTAGGTTGCCGTGCGAGGATTCATTGGTACGGCGGGTTCTTTTCTTTTTTTCGCATTCTGCGAAGGAGTGTTCGATGACCAAAGTGACAGCAGACCGATGGATGCTATTAGGCGTGGTCCTGGTGGCGGTGGCGATCGTGGTGGCTTACGTTCGGCTCGGGGCGAGTTATATGCAGCAGCCGGGGCAGGATCAGTACTCACAGCTGTCGGATGAGGGCGGATAAGCGCGCGTTGACAGCGTGATGGGCAGGTTTGACTTACCTGCGATTTGAGGGGCGGTGACGGCTGAGACAGACGGCGGCGTGTTGTCCTCCGAAGCCGGCCGCGAGAATGATCGCAGCGTCGGCGTCGGCGGTCGGGGTGTGGGAATTCGGGTCTTGGCTTGTATCGTCATTGAGCCAGGGCATCGGGGGCCGGCGGCCGGTGCGGAGCATGAGTGCGGCGATGACCAGTGCGGCGAGTGGAGCGGCGCCCAGGCCGTGACCGATGGCCCCTTTGACGGCGTAGATTGATGATTCGCACGACGGAAATGACTGAAGCGCTTCGGTGATTGCCTGACGCTCGGACTGGTCTTGTGCCGGGTTACCGGGGGCGTGCGGATGCAGGTGGAGCGAGCTTGGTGGGATTGCTTGTGTGAACAGGGAAGCGAGGCAGGAGCGGAGGAGATGCTGGGTTGTTTGGGCTTTCGGATCGGGGTGGATGAGGTGGTGATCGGAGTGGGCGGTGATGGCGTGATGAACGACGATGTGGCCTGGGGCGAGTTTTTTGGCGGGGATGCGTCGCAGGAGCACTGCGGCGGCGGTGTCGGCGGGTGTGAAGCCTGAGGCCTGGGGGTGCAGCGGTCGCTGTTGATAGTGCTGAGGTGTGAGGGGTGGTAAGACGCCGAGCCGGCGGTAGCTGTGCAGGATGCTGGGAGCGGCAGAGGCGGCGGCGTCGGCGGCGACCACGAGCGCCACGTCGTTGTTTGGGAAATCCGTGATCCCCAGACCCCGGCGTTCAGGCTTGTCGTGGTTTGACAGGGTCTGGACGGCACGTTGTAAGCCAACCAGGCCTGACGCGCAGGCGGCGGAGAGGGCGAGGGTCGGGGCGAGGGGAAAACATCGGGTGAGATGGGCTTCGAGGGTGGCGTGGGGGGCGGTCAGGCCTCGGGCTTGCGTCGGGGTGGGCACTGCGTCGGGGGGCAGGTCGTGGGGTAAGGCGGCTTTCGACGAGGCGAGGTACAGCGGGACGGGGCTTTTCAGTGGGCCTGCGTCGCGTAAGGCTTCTCGACAGGCTCTTTCGGCGAGGTCGCAGGCCATGGCACGTCTGGAATGGACTGCGGCGCTAAATGCACCGGTGGCTCTGATCAGTGTGATCGCGTCTAATTCCTCGGGGAGTTCGCGGGTGCGTTGAGCGAGGGTGCGCCCCGCGAGGAGGGCCGCAAAATTGGGCCAGGCGGCATGGCCCAGCGGAGTGACCAAGCCAAGACCGGCCACGACGATGACGCAGGGTTCTTGCGTCATTTTAGTATCGCCTGGTGGGCTGGTGACTCAGCGGAGGACTTGGGAAAGTAGGCTTTGTGGTCATGGCCTTGGGTAGCAATCGATTTGAAGGCAAGGAAGACACGGTCATCGTATGGGGGCTGGAGGCCTGGGTGCTGGGCTGTATGGCCTGGGTGCATAATCAGCCGGGGTCACCTCGGGGTTGGGGTTCGGCTAAGGGAGTTGGTGATGAAGGCGAATCTCCGCGGCGGAGTTCCGAAGTGGACCGGGGAAAGACGCTGCGTGGCTTTGTGGTCGAGCGTGACTGTACACAAGATATGTGGCAATTCTGGCGTGAGGCGGATGCCCTGCGAGCAGGTTGTGCGGGAGCATTGAACTCGGGACACGATGAGATCGAGACGGTGCGGCGTGCGGTGGGCTGGTCACGGGCGGGGGGAAGGGCCTATGTGGTTTTGGGCACTCAGGGGGTCGCGTCAGGGTTGGCCGCGATGGATGGCGTTGAAGGAGCCTGGACCACGGTGGGGCTGACGGTGTTGATGCTTGAGGATGGGGCTGGTGACAACAGCTTGACCATGTCGGGCTGGCCTGGGTGGAGTTGGGCTGGAGCGCGATGTGTCCTGGAGCCGGACGGGATTCAGGGGCTGGCGTCGGCGGCTGGAGAGTCGATATCGCTTGGGAAAGCGGCGGGAACAACGGTGGCGGTGCGCGTTTGGCCGAGCCTGACCCGCAGCGGAGGCACACTGAATCGGGTGAGCGAATCGGGATCGGCAACGAGCGGGATGATGGCGAGACCAGAGCGTCGGGCCCATCCAAGAGGATCGGGCACAGTGGCTGCGAAAGATCGTGCAAAGCGGATCGGACTGAATCAGAAGATTAATTGGCCAGGACGCGACGAGCACGTGCCTTTGGGCTTTGTGACGACAGGGGGTGCCCATCAGACGCTGCGACATGCGCTGTCTGAATTAAACCTGGTCGGGCGGCTTCCGATTCTGAGTATGAAAATGGCACCGCCCCTCGATCAGATGTTGCTGCGTGAGGCGGCGGAGCACTGCCAGACGCTTTTGGTTTTAACCCGTGATGACCCAGCGGGGTCGGCGTTTATTGCGGCGGCGCTGCGTGAAACTCTGGCGTCTCGTGAAACTCGCGGCAGTCGGCCTCACAGCGTCCAGGCCTGCACCTTGCTTGACGGGGCTCTTGGCTCTGCAGACAAGCAAGACTGCTGCAACGGGGTGGAGGCATTGTCTCTCACGGGGCTGATTCATCGTGTGGCAATGCTGGCGACCACTGTGGCGGGGTTGCCGCGGGAGCTACCTGTCGTCACAGATCACGATGGGGATGCAGCATCGTGGAAGCAGCCCTTGGGAGACGTTGCGTTTCACGATAGCGATCGCACGAAACGCATAGCTCAGGGGCCTTGCCCTGTGATGCAGGATCATTCAACCCATGAGGTGATCGCGCGCGTCGTTGAGGGAATGTCGAATGCGGAGACGATGCGGCTGCGTCATCGAGGCCGGCCCCGGAATGTGAACGTGATGTCCCTTGGGTCGCCTGAGCCTTGGCCGGGCGAACTCGGCGCAATGCGGACCGACGGTCCAGAGGACAGTTTGGAGAGCGTGAAAGAGTCTGTGAAATTATTGGTCACAGACATCGCCAATGTGACCGATGCCACCGCTCGGGCGCGTCTATGGATCAAGCGTGGCGAGCGAGGCGTGATCATTCTCACGGGTGAAATGTCTCGAAACGCGAGCAAGCGGCACGTGGCCACGCTCGGGGCAACGTTTAGCAAGGAGGCACGCACTGCAAACGGCACCCGGGTCCGTATCGAGTCGATCGAAGCCTCAGAGCGTGCCCGCTATCGGTGGATGATCGAGCGAAGTCTTCTCGCCGATGCGGTGGTGGTCATCGTGGCTCACCGGCCCCCGCCGACCATGCATTGGGCGTGGTGGCTGGCACGCGACATTGAGGCGGCACGTCTGGAAATGGCGGCAGAATGCGTTTCGGATGCGGGGCTGGTGCGTCTTGAGGGTGGCTCACCACGGGTGATGCCTTACGTCTACGGTGCTGCAGGACGATACGACATCCTGGGGCGGCGCGGCACGCAGGCTGCGGGCGTTTCTGCGAGTGCTTCGCGAATCGACCACTTTCGTCTTCCCGCCGGCGGCGAATATTTACTCGAAGAAGCACGCGCTGATCGGCCTCACGCCGATCTGTCACGCAACTCCACATCGCAACCGCAGCTGCCACTTCCTGCACCAAGCCGTCACGCCGCGAAAGATGTCTGGTGGTCGCAATTGGAAATCGCCTCAGGCCGAGGGGGCCCGATGATGATGCACGCTCTGCTTTATGCAGGCCAACGCATGGGGTACCGCGTGCGAGCCTGCGAAACTTCCCAGCACCGCCCTGCTGTATCCCAGGGGTGGGGTGGGACGATGCCTTGCGCGTCTGCGTCCTCCATTCAGCTGGTTTACACCCGGGAAGACCCAGCCGCTTCGGATCGGATGCGTCGCTGGGTCACGCCGGTGATGCCACCAGGCAAGTGTGATTTGCTGATCGCTTCCTCGCTTACAGACCTGGAACGTCTGACAGCAGACGGTGAAGGATCGTCACCTTTGGTCGCAGGCAAAACCATGGCCTTGGTGGACCTTGCGGTCCATGCCCAAGCGATACGCCAGGGGCACGGGGCTGTGGAACTGGGCAAAGCAGCGCGGCAGTTCACAGTGCAATGGGGACCGACACAAAGCTGGCTGGAAGATTTTCAGACCCGCTGCGGTGAAGTCGTGGGGGATCCATGGGTGGCCGGTGCGGCGATGCTTGGCGGGGCCTTGCAGCGTGGATGGCTGCCGGTCACGCTTGCGGCGTTGATGCATGGCGTTTCGGCGGCGTGGGCACCAGGCGGCGAAAGGGTTCGAGAGCAGGCCTTGCAGGCACTGCGTCTGGGCCGACAGATGGCAGCCGATGAAGACAAACGTTTGGCCTCTTTATCAGTTAACGCTCCAAACATATCAAGTTCGATTCCCACTATTCCGCGCCGCCTCACGCTCGACGCCGCACTGCATCGACACAGGCCGTCGCTTGACCCACCCCGTCGGTATCGCAAGGCCGTGGCGTGGCTGACGGTGGGTCGCGGTGTTCGCCGGGTGTCCCTATCTGCCCGGCTTCACGAGGCGTTTTTGCGATGGATCGAGCCCTTGCCCTGGTTTCCAGATGTCCTCAGGCACGAACTCATCGCCGCCGCCGTCAGCTGCATCCACCGCAACGGCCGACGCGATGGGCTCAGACGTGCCGAAGCGCTCATCGAGACGATCGCCTTGGTCGCGCAGACTGAGCGAAAGCTGCATCCCGGCTCGGGCCAGACCTCACCGCCGCGCAGGCCCGGAAGTTCAGATTTCCCACTCACCCGCATCGGTCTCGACTCCCTGAGCCGTTGCGTGCTGGTGGATGACCTGATCTGGACCGCCGCGCAAGCAGGTCGCTGCCGAAGACTTCGACGTGAGATGATGTCAGCCGGGCTTCACGGGCCAGCACTCGCCGCGGTGGTTATTCGTCACGAACTCTGGCTGGATGCGGAAGTGTTCGGCCGGTTGGTGAGTTTTCGGATGCGTCTGGCACCTTGGGCCGCGCGTCGTCTGGGCGACATGCGATGGCTGCGCTGGACGCAACGAGCGGTAGGCCGGGTCGATGAAGAGGCGGCCCAGGCGATGTTTCGCATCACCCAGCGTTTCATAGATGCGGATCACACGTTCATTAAAGATCCGAGGTGGCATACCTGGCTGGCCACCGGGCGGGACCTGAGGGGACGCGGTGTGCCCGCACGGCGGGCGCGACTCAAGGCACTTCGAGAAACTGAACGCCAGATCGAAGCCGAGGATTGAATGCATGCCATCACGCCATCCTGTAACAGGCAACCCACACGCCTTGCTGTAGGCTTATCATGCTATCCCTGCTAGGGCAGAGTCTCTCATGGCCAGTGCCAGGCCTCTCGACGAACCACGCGATATGCATCACAGCACGCACACCGTCAACGGCAAGGGTCGAAACGCGACACCTGCCCCCGAAGTCACCCGCGAACAGCTGGTCGATCTTTACCGGATCATGGCCACCGCACGCGAAGTCGATCGCGTGGAGATGGAGTTGGCCGGTGCCGGCGAAGCCTTTTTCCAGATCAGCGGCGTGGGACATGAACCGGCGGCAGTCTTCAACCTCTTTCTCCAGAACACCGACTGGGTTCACGCTCACTACCGCGACAAGGCGCTGCTCATCGCAAGAGGCATTGAACCCCAGGCCTGGTTCGACTCGCTGCTGACCAATGCGTCAAACTATTCCCAAGGTCGACAGATGGCCTGCTTCATGGCCAGCCGTGAGCACCGCGTCCCCAGTACAGTCATCCCCGTCGCCAACCATTGTCTTCAGGCCGTCGGCATCGCTTCCCACATCCGGGAAGATGAGGGACAACCCATCGTCCTCTGCGGGATCGGTGACGGCGGGACCCAGCAGGGTGAGTTCCTCGAAGCGGTCGCCGAGGCGGTGCGAGACCAACTCCCGGTCCTGTTCTATATCGAAGACAACGCAGTAGCAATTTCGACAAAAACCGCCGGCCGCACCTTCTTTGATCGGCCCGACGGCCCGGCCTCCGACTTTATGGGGCTGGAGATTCATCGCTTCGATGGCCGACGCATCGCTCCAGAGGCCCCACGGATCGGTCGTTTAATTCAGCACGTGCGTCAACAGCGACAGCCCGGCTTATGCCTGCTGAGAGTCGAACGACTGGCCAGCCACAGCAACGCTGACGATCAACGCGTGTATCGCACCCAAGGCGTCCTGGATCAACTGCGTCAAGAAGGCGATGGACTGCATCAACTCCGCCTCCATCTCCTAACCGCAGGAGTGCAGGACGCAGCGCTGGACACGCTCGATACCGAGGTCCGAGACACCGTGCGGGCCGCTGCCGAGCGTGCGCGACGCATCGGTGATCCCGTCCCATGCCTGACTGCCAAAGCAGACTTCAACCCGCCCGACACCCTCCGCGGAATCGACCCCGCCACTGCTTCCGCCCCTCGTGAGCCACGCCACGGCGAAGCCAGGACCATGCTTGAGTCGATGCGGGTGGTTCTCTCCGAAGCACTCGAACGTGATGCCCGTATGACCCTCTCCGGCCAGGACATTGAAGACCCCAAGGGCGACGTCTTCGGGCTGACTAAAGGCTTGAGCACGCACTTTGGCAAACGCGTCCGCAACGCAAGCCTCAGCGAAAGCACCATCATCGGCCGAGCCATTGGGGAAGCCATGGCCGGCGCTCGACCCGTCGTGTTCATCCAGTTCGCAGACTTCCTGCCCAACGGCATCAATCAGGTGCTGTCAGAGTTGGGCAGCATCTGGTGGCGGACCGCAGGCGAATTCGATTGCCCCGTCAAAATCATGATTACCTGCGGCGGATACCGCCCCGGCCTGGGGCCCTTCCATTCGCAAACCATGGAAGCGATTCTCGCACACACCCCAGGCATCGACGTGGTCATGCCCTCCGCCGCCGATGACGCTGCCGGGCTACTCCGTACGGTCCTTGCCTCGCCCCGCCCTACCGTCTTTCTCTACCCCAAAGTCTGCCTCAACGACCGTCACCCCGAATCTGTCTGCACCCATGACCCAACCGAATTATGCGTGCCTTTGGGTAAAGCCAGGCGTGTTCGAGAAGGCAACGACCTCACGCTGGTCACCTGGGGCAGCACCGTAAGCATCGGCCGAGATGTCGCCGATGAAATCGCCCGCCAAACCGACCGCCGCGTGGACCTGTGGGACCTGCGAAGCATCGACCCCTGGGACCGCGAAGCCATCGTGGCCTCCGCTCAAAACACCGGCCGACTC
The DNA here is from genome assembly GCA_963799465.1 of uncultured Phycisphaeraceae bacterium. Lineage (GTDB taxonomy): Bacteria > Planctomycetota > Phycisphaerae > Phycisphaerales > Phycisphaeraceae > JBCCOW01. Next base: position 8,874 of record CAWCXG010000003.1, read on the forward strand.
CTCGTGCTCCACGAAGATAACCGCACCGCAGGCTTCGGTGCCGAAGTTCTCGCGACCGTCGCCGAAGACCTCAGCGGCCAGGGCGTGGTCATGCGTCGCCTCACCCGGCCCGACACCTACCTGCCCTGCAACTTCCCAAACCAACTCGATATTCTCCCGTCGTTCCGTCGAACCCTGGCCGAGGCGTGCGATCTGCTGGAACTCCATGTCCGCTATGAACTAGCAGCGCAGGATCTGGATGGCACCACCATTGTGGAGGCCCCCGCGCCAAGCCCCGCCGACCAGGCCGTCACCCTCGCAATCTGGCGGGTCGAGGTGGGCCAGACTGTCGAGGCTGGCGATCCGCTGGTCGATGTCGAAGCGGATAAAGCCGCCCACGAAGTCGTCGCCCAGGCACCCGGCGTCGTCGAAGCGCTGCTGCTCGAAGAGGGTGTCACCGTCCCCGTCGGCACGCCGCTGCTCCGGCTCCGCCCCACCACCACCCAGCCCGGGGACGCGGTGGTCCGCCGCATTAACCGGGAAGATAAAGGCTCGCCGGTCCTCACCGATCCCGCCAAGCCTGCATCCGGGTCGAAGCGTCATGCGCCCGCGCCCCGCACCGCTGCTGACCGCAATATCCTCGTGCTGCTCTCCCCCATCGAAATCGCCGAAGGCCGGGACCGCCTCACCAATACCGCGTTGGAAAATCGCTTCCCCGGCCGTTCCGGAGCCGACATCGTCAAACGCACGGGCATCGAATCGCGCCCGCTGCTCAGCGCTCAGCAGTCTGCACTGACTCTGGCTGTCGACGCCGCCCGACGCGCCCTTCAAAGCCAAAACCTCAACGTCGATCAGCTCACCGGCATCGTCTGTCATACCACCACGCCGCCGGCCAACACCCCATCCATGGCATGCATGCTCCTTAACGAACTCGATCCCACCAGCGAACACGAATGCATGGTCTACGACGTCAATGCCGCCTGCTCAGGCTGGCTCTACGCGATCGACACCGCCTACCACACCGTGCTCACCCGGCCTGAGTCCTGCGTCCTGGTCGTCACCACCGAAGCCCTTTCACGCGTCGTCGATCCGCAAGACTTTGACACCGCGATCCTCTTCGGCGATGCCGCCACCGCCACCATCATGCGAGGTCACACCGGAAGCGAAGCCGACCTCCCAACCTCCACTCCAGACGCCCGAAGCCTCATCCTCCGCCAGCCCACCCTGTCAGGAAAAGCCGACCCGCAAGGCATCCTCACCGTCGGCTTCCAGGGCCAGGCCCCCATCCGCATGGATGGCCAGAAAGTGTTCATCGAAGGCGTCCGCGCGATGACCAAGATGACCCACCGTGCGTTCGAACTTTCAGGCATGAACCTCGAAGACCTCGACTGGCTCGTGCCCCATCAAGCCAACCGCCGTATCTTCGAAGCTGTCCGTAAACGCCTCCGCGTCCCGCCCGAAAAAGTCATAGACCTCATCGGTGACCACGGCAACACCTCCAGCTCTTCGATCCCCCTGGCGATCTCAAAAACGGCCCATACCTGGAAGCCCGGCGACCTCGTGGGCGTCTGCGCCTTCGGCGGCGGATTCACCTTCGGTGCCGCAGTACTCCGAGTCGTCTAATCCGCACGCGCTCTCCACGCTTACCCTGCGCGCGGCCTTCACGCCTCCTGATCGTCAGGTGCTTCCTCGCGCGCCTCCAGCAACTGAGCATCGGGAAACACTTCCAACGCCTCTCGCACCAAAGGCAAATCCATCACCTCCCGCCGGATTGAACCCGATCCCACCGCACTCCGGCCATCTGGCGGTGAACGCTCTGCCCGAGGCCTTTCCACCAGCTTGACCTCCAGTCGCTTGCCGGTCACCGCTGCGAACTCGGCCCGCAACCGGGTCAATTGTCTGTCGCCAACAAAGCCCGCGACTTCACGCTGCCCCGAACGCGGCCGAAGCGTCACCGTCCCCCCAGCCAAGTCCAGCGATGCCAGCTCAAGCTTCTCCACCCAGGCCAGCGACGCGACCTCTGCCGTTCGGCGATGAAGCTCCTGCCACACCTCCCCCGGCTCAGTAAAGACCGCTGAATCTTCATCTACGCCATGAAAATCCTCAGCGGTTGCTTCTGCCACCTCTGGCACGCTGCCAACGTGCGATGAGGCCATGCGTACTTCGTCTTGCGCCGCCGCGGTAGTGCGTGTGGCCACGGCAACCTGCGATGCCACCGTTCGCTTAGCGGCGGCCTTTAGGAGTTTTTTTTTTGTGTCACGCCGCCACCCCCGCCGCTCCCGCCATCTGCCTCCGCTGCGAGTAATGCGGTGACATCAGCCATCTTTTCCGCCAACGCCAGACGCACCAGGGTCGCATCCAACAACGCACGCGGCGTGGCGGAGGACTTCGCGTGACGTTCAAGATTTTCGCACAACGCGATCATGTACGACAACGCCGGGGCATCAAACTTGCCCGCCTGTTCAGCCGCTGCCGTCTTGTCCTCGGCAGGCAGCTCCACCAGCTCCGTGTCCCGGCCGCACGCCGAGAGCAACATTAAATCCCGCAAATGCAACACCAGGACTTCGACCAGTTGGTCCTGACCAATCCCCGTAGCAATCAGAGCGTCGGCCAGCTTCAACGTTGCCGCCGCATCACCCGCCGCCATCGCGTCCACCAACTGCCGCACCTGCTCGCGGGGAGGCAGCCCCAGCATCTCACTCAGCACCTCTGCGGTAATCGGCGACACACCCGTCGCGATCACCCGGTCCAGCAGTGACAATGCATCCCGCATCGACCCCGCGCCCAGCGACGCCACCTGAAACAGCACCCCCGCGTCGGCCTTGACCCCCTCGCGATCCACCACCTCCTGCAGGTGCCGCTCGATCTGAGGCGTCGGGATATTGCGAAAGTCAAACCGCTGACACCGCGACTGAATCGTCGCAGGCACTTTGTGTGGCTCAGTGGTACACAAAATAAACTTCACGTGCCCGGGCGGTTCTTCCATCGTCTTGAGCAGCGCATTAAACGCTGCCGTCGAGAGCATGTGCACCTCGTCGATGATGTACACCTTGAACCGAGCATTGGCCGTGGGAGCCAGCCCCGCGTTGGCGATCAACTCGCGTGCCTGATCCACCGAGTTGTTCGACGCACCATCAATCTCGATCACGTTCAGGTCGTCGCCCCGCATGATGGCCTCAGCCATACGCCCCTGCACTTCGGCATCGGGATAATCCGCCGCGTCCGATTCCTCAGGCCGCGGAGCATCCTCAACCGTCGCCGGCGCATTCAACGCCCTTGCGAAAATCCGCGCCATCGACGTCTTACCCACACCCCGCGTGCCAGTGAACAAATACGCATGCGCCACCCGACCCGAGGTGATCGCTGCCTGCAAAGTTTGCGCGATCGGCTGCTGACCCACGACACTGCCGAAGGACTGCGAGCGGTATCGTCGAGCAAGCACCGTATAGGCCATGACATCCTCATCCAAAGCATCCGCCGCGGGGAGAGACGGCCAGGACACCGGCGGCGCTGGGCCGACGACACTTAGGGCTGCTCCGGTCAAGGTCTGACCCGGTTCGCGAGCCGACCCCCGCACCGGGCCCGGCCGACTCCCCCCGCGGCGGAAGTCCACCACCCTACCCGCTCCTACCACACCCAGCAACAACCACGCACACCCCCACCGCAACCGCAAAATCTGACGCCGTTTCACAGCGTTTACTGGCCAACATGCTCAGCCAGCCGCACACCCCTGACCACCACGCTCCCACACGCCCCCTCACCGTTGCACCTCAGGAACCCATGCCGTCGTCCGCCCGCCAACCTTGTCAAATGCTAACGCCCGACCGAATACATCAGTCACCGTCTGAGACTTCGACGCCCGTACTTTCCATCGCTGAACAAACAGCCAGTCTGCTGGAAAATGCCTGTAATCCGCCTCGCAATCCACCGCAAAACGAATCACTGCACCCACCTTGTCACGCACCAACTTCACCTCCTCGCGAGACAAATCCGAGGCCTGCCGCCGCGGCGCAACCTTCGCCTGATAAAGCACTTCATCCGCAATCCAATTGCCCACCCCGGCAATGAACGACTGGTTCAACAGCAGGCTTTTAATCGCCACGCGACGTTTTGCAACCTGCTCGACCCACCACGCCTCGTGGGGTAAGTCGCAAAGTGCATCAGGGCCGAGCCCTGCCAGGGAACGATGCTTGCGTGGCTGAACCTCAAGCCGAAGCCGGCCAAACCGCCGCTTGTCCGTCATCGCCAGGCGGGTCCCATCCTCCGCCACGATCTCAAATTTCACATGCGTCGGCCGATCTTTTTGCGAGTCATACACATGAAACCGCCCCGCCATGCCAAAATGAAGCATCGGGCAGGCGTCGATCTCTTTGCCCGCGTCATCTTCGAGAATCCACCACATCTGCTTGCCACAGCGTAGGCAGGACTTCACCGTTGCCCCTTTAAGCGTCCGGCTCCACGCTGCCGCCGACGTGCCTGCGAACACAATCGCGTCCCGCGTCGCCGTCGCTTCCACGATCCGCTTGCCCCCCACCGCCCGTTGCGAAACCCGTCGTCCCCAGCACTCCACTTCCGGCAATTCTGGCATCAATTCATCCTAGCTCCAGCGATACGACTGATCCATTCCTGGCTACAGACCTGCTCTCCCGAACGCCAACATGGACGACCCTGCTGTGTGCGTCGCGCGCCACGCGTTGCCATACGTGCCCAATGCCACCTCACAAAGTCAGAAGACCCGGGGAAAACAGGAGGACCGCACCAGAAATTTTTCAGGCAGACGGCTTGCTTTTTATACGTTCTTCGTACATAATAACAAAACCCCTTCTTTCAACGCTTTACTTTCATCCTGCCAGACCATGCCTCGAACTGCCCTCAAAGTTGATCACGTAACGGAAGTGTTACGACGGCGTGTCCGCCGGGGCGACTACCTGCACCGTCCGTTGCCGACTGAGCCCGCCTTGGCTGAAGAAACCGGCGTGAGTCGTATGACCGCACGCAAGGCCATTGTGCGATTGGTCGAAGCAGGGTTACTCGTGCGTCAGCCGCACGGCCGGGTCGTGGTCAATTCAACTCCGGGCCGCCTACAGGTTGCCCTGCTCAAACCTTCTTATGAAGCCGGCGGGCTGAAATGGTGGCTCAACGCAGCCCATCGGGCCAGTGAACAGTTGGATGGGCAGAAAGTCAGCGTTCGGCCGGTGGATTACGTGCATTGGGACGACCCGGTGCTGATGAATGTGCTCGAGCCTGCCGCAGCGGGCAATGGACAGGGCGGCCGATATGACGGCATTTTGCTGCTGCCCGCTGCAGAGTTGGTACCGCAGTCGGTGGTCGATCGTCTCAAACAATCGATGTGCCCCGTGGTGGTCCTCGGGCGTGAATTGGCCCAGAGCGGACTCCCCTCATTGGACCCCTGCCCGCCCGACGAGTTCTTGCGTTTGTTTGGGCACCTGAGAAAACTAGGTCACCGCCGAATCGATTTGATCAATACCCAGCCGCATACCACTGGCCTGACCATTCGCATCGATCTTTGGGAAAAGTGGCGGGCTGAAACCGAGATTCAAGGCCATTGCTACGACTTCCCGGTAGAAAGCTACGGCAACACCATGATCGCGGGTTACGACCGAACCCGCGCGTTAATTAAAGCTGGAAAACTGGGCTCCGCAGTGTTTTGCACCACCACCGCAACCGCCTTGGGCGTGATGCGGGCGGCTCACGAAATGGGATTGAGAATCGGCAAAGACCTGTCGATCTGTGGTGCCGATGATGAAGGCTTTTCACGCTTTACCGTGCCCTCGATCACCACTCTGACCCCGCCCGATCCCCAGCCGCTCATAAAGCAAGTGCTGGCTTGGATCGCGGAAAGCGGCAACCTGGAAGACTGGCCGGGCGGGCCACGCCTCGATGATCGATTGATCCAAGGCGAAGGTGTCATGCTGTTTGAAGGTGAATCCACTGGCCCACCCGCTACGTAAATGAGTTCCTGGAAATATCGCCGTCGAGTGTTTCGGCGTATGCGAAATCATGAATCAGTTTTGTCGAGCTCAACTCTTTATAAAGGAAATGGAGATTATGTACATACTCAATACACCATCATGTTTAGCAGGAGCCGTCTTGTTGGTTGCCGGAGTCGGGGCCGCAGACGCTGCCGTGTTCACGGCAAACCCCACCTCATACGACCAGATCGTTGGTGAAAGACAACCAGCAGGCCCAGCATTGGGCTATGTCGTAGGTGCTAACGATGGCTTGGTTGGCGTTGCTGGCAGCAGCGGCGGACGCTTTATCGGTAATCTAGTCGTTGGTTTTGATCTGCCAACACTGGACCCCGGCGATGTGATTTCTTCCGCAACGCTAACTTATCGAATCGCTTCGGCACGTCAGCAGAATCTGAGCCCAGATTTGCCGAATTTGGACACTTACCTGCTCAACGATGACAATCCGGCAGATAACGGAGCGGGCTATTACTACGAAGGCGCAAACGATCCTGACCCGACAACAACCTTACTTGGCAGCATAAGCGAAGGCAGTCCAGGTCCCGGCGATGGTTCTGTATTTGGCGAAGAATTCTATCCTGAATCGGATGCCGACTCATATATTACCTTCGAGCTATCCCCCACTGCCCTGCTGGTCTTACAATCCTTCTATCTCGGCTCTGACCCGATTCAGGATGAAGCGTTCTTTCGCTGGAACCTTAGCGACAACCAGGGCACGAACGAATACAATCGTTGGGTTGTCGATGTCACCGACACGACTGGATTTGACGATACCCCATTGTTGACGATTAACACGCTCAGCAATCCGATTCCCGAGCCTGCGTCGCTAATGCTCGTTGGCCTGGGCGGACTGTGCCTGCTGGGTCGGCGTCGAAACTGAAGCTAAAACCATATTTTTCTCCGCAGCATCGCTTAACGCGGTGCTGCGGATTCGGTTTTGCTTGTTTTACCGCCCTGGCCCTGTCTTAGGAGGCCTGCTCATGAGATTTCAGAAAGCGTTTACCTTAATTGAGTTATTAGTGGTCATCTCGATCATTGCGTTGCTTATTGGGTTGCTGCTCCCGGTTCTCGGCGCGGCGAGAGCAGCAGCAAGGCAATCATTGTGCTTGTCCAACTTGCGACAGCAAGCCATCGCGGTTCATGTTTACGCAACCGATAATGCGGGTGTCTTGCCACATTCCTACGCCAGAGACGGGGGTACGTTTGATGGCATTGCTTTCGCTGTGCTTTTGAATGACCAATATCTCATTGGGGATAACAATGAAACGTTCGCCCGGCCCAACGGCACCACATTCGCAAACGTCCGTTACACGGGTGTCCTGGATTGTCCCGAAGCGAGCGATCACGTGAGCCAAGCCTTTGGTGATACACTTCGCGGCACACGCAATGTCAATCGATATGGCGGGGGAAAACTAAGCATCCCCATATGGCTTCAAGCAGGAGCGGATAGTTGGCAGGTCAATGGCGCTAATGTTTACGACGGCGAAGCGCTTTACACCACATATGGCCTCAACGGCCCCTGGGGCTATCACACAGCCTTCTACGACCTGCATAGTCGCCTTCCCTTTAGGGTCACGCCCAGAAGCCTTCAAGGTATTGCTGGCTATAGTAACGCCAACGGATCATCAACTGAAAGAGTCTCCCGCTTGTCAGACTTGGGCCAAGGACCCCAAGGCCAATGGCTCACCGGTGATGCCTGGGGAGATTATGGCCTCCTACGGTCGGTGTTCCGGCACGCCAACGAATCCGCCTCCTACTCATTTGTTGACGGACACGCCGAAGCCACGCCATCGAGCGATGTCACCTTCCGTACCGTAAGTGGTCAGAATCTCACCTACGACGAGCGAATGTGGACTGATACACCAGCTTATGGCCCTCCCTAAATAGCTGCGCCAAAGTTGCGTTACACTGGACATTACGAATGATGCTATCCATATTGTGCAAGACTAATCAAATCTTCTGGGCGATCGCCGCCCTATTGCTTTTGTGTGGTGTCACATTTCAGACCAACGCAGAGTCCATTGACAAAATGGATAACGCGAATGGTTTCTATGACGAGACGGGCGAGATCCAAGTCATCGCCGCAGAGGGCTCCATCACAATACGCAAAACTGCTGACGGAGATGCCTTTACAAGGTGGTCACTATCCGGGAACAAGGCAAACTCCATCCCATTGGATGCAGCGCATGATGTATTAGAGATCGACTTCTCAGCGTTTCCTGCCCATGGCAAAGTCGATGTGCATATCGGGATACTTGATGCGAGTAACAAATACCATGCACCCCGGTGGTTGAAAGCCCACAAAACTACCGGCCGCGTGACGCTGGCGAGTGTCAGTGCTTTTGCGAATGAAAAAGGCATTAACGACCCCAGTAGCTATCACCTCTTCCTACGTGTGGTGACTGGCCCCCCCGGGGCATTCTCGATCGACCGAATCAGGGTGTCAGACCAAGCTCAAGCGAATGATGTGAACGCTACGCAAACTGCCGGGAAGCCACCCGCCAATGATGTAGTATCACAAACCGACCATCACGCTAACGCGATCAATGATCCCAACACACTGCTCATCATCTTCGGCGAGCAACCCGTCGAGAAAGGTATGCGGTTTGAACGGCGGGGGACCGAATTCAAACCCATTCGTGTTGATGGCACGACGACCCCTGCATGGGCTGCGACACAGAGCATGATGGCTAAGATGCCTTGGATGAGGTCCTTCCGCATTAAGGTAGAAGACCCCGTGTTTCAATCTGGCGGGCGGCCTGCGGTCGATTTGGAAATCGAATACCTCTTGGACACCTGGGGCGGGGTCATTGTATATGCGGACACCGAGAACGGCAGTGAGAAAGTTGGTTTTGGCTGGGGAGGGAGCAAAAAATGGCAAACCCTCAGAACGACGCTAGATCATGCGCACTTCTCGGCCCGCAACCACAATTCGTCGGGCAAGGAGTTATCCAGCGATGGATATGACCTGCGCATTTTCGCGCCCAACGCTCCCCTGTACATCCGGTCGATCAAACTTAAAGGCTACCCGATGACCGGCGATGTTGATTGGGAAAGATTATTGAAAGTAGAGCGCGTCACGACTGATACGCCCGCTGGAATCTTTGCGTTTCAGCGTCGAGAAGCAAATCCAGTCGAGTTTGATCTTCGGAATATCGCCGAGGACGATGCTGCGCTGCGATACCAGATTCAAGTTCACCAGCATCAGGGGCCTGTGGTTTTTGAAAATGGTGGTAAAGTTCTGGTTTCCGGTAATACGACCGAAGTATTGAGATTTAACTTTGATACCACCTCGTGGCCGTACGGACCCTACACCGCCACGCTGAACGCCTGGCTTGATGAGTCGCAAAGCCAAGACCCGCTGTTGAGCGAGGTGATTCGTATGGGAGTTTACAGCGATCCGAAGCTCGCCAAAGCCGCCCCGGGGGAATTTTTGTTCGGCTTGGACGCGGGATCATCAGCGACCAGCGCAACTCCTGGCGTGGTACGACATGATGGGTGTTGATGTGCTTCGACACCCTGGCCACAACTCTGGCGATCCTCGGCTGGAGGATATTCAAACACGCATCGAAACACTGGCCTCCCACGGCGTTAAGACAAGCTTGATGATGGATCCACCTAATCATTTGCAACGCGATCGCGCGCTCTCGAATGAAGAGAGAATGAAGCGGCTTAAAAAACTAACGCCCAGGCTCGAAAAAATTGCGAAAGCATTGCGAGGCCAGGTCTATGCCTACGAAATAGGGAACGAGCCTGATCTCACATTCTTTTATCCGGGTCCGATTGATTGGTATGTCGATAGCTTTGCGCATATGTCTGACGCAATCCATCGTGGCGATCCTGATGCGATCGTCATGAATGGCGGCTTATCGTTTCACGGCAGCGAGGGCGAACCACGATCCCATGAGATGGTCCGCCTTATTGACGCAACGAAGCTCGATGCTTGGGCTTACCACGGTCACGGCCCGGGCGTCGAGGCTGAACGACACGCCTTGCAGCGTATGAGACGTTCTGTTGCGTCTGCCGGGCAGCCACGCGACAAGCCATTCGTTGAAACTGAATCAGGCTTTGCGGCAGTCACCGATTCGCAGGAACTTGAGCAGGCCCGCACTGCTGTGCAGAAAATGGTCTACGCCTGGTCTGAAGGATCGCCGACACTGATGTGGTTCAGATTGTATATGCCCGAGTCCGCACGGTGGTCGAATCTACGGGGCAAGAGTCAGCCCAGGCCAGTTGTGTTTGCATATCGCAACATGGTCGAACAGTTACGACATCACCGCTTTGAACGGGCCGTCAACCTTGGATCATCCAATGTTGAAGGCTATCTTTTTCGGGATACGCAATCGAGCCGTCGCGTGTTGGTATTCTGGTCCAATACATCTTATGCAATTGACACTCAGTTAAACCTTGACCAAAACAAAGCAGCTCAGATTATCGACCTGTACGGCAACCGTCGGCCCGCCGATATTCAGACAGGTGGAAATATTCCTATCACCATTACTGAAACGCCCGCATTTCTAGTTTGGGATTCGCTAGCGGAGGAATCATCTGTCGGAATTGGTCGGCCTCTGATCGAAACAATCCAATCGATTCGCGTTGTACCTGGCTCCGTTGCAACCATGAAAGTCGTGGTCCGTAACCCACTCAACACTACGGCTCAAGCGACTATTGCCGCGTCGTATGTCAACGGTGCCCAATCTACAGCCTCTAACCACAGGCCCGATGCTATCTCGGTGCTGTCTGACCCGCGATCGATTCAACTGGGGCCAGGAGAGAGCGCAGAAGTTGAGGTCAAAGTGCAGTCAGCACCTGAGATGCGTCTCATGTGGCCTACCGTCTGGACAGTTTTTCCATCCGTCCCGAATACAGTTGACTTGAGTCAATTCAAATCGATTCCAGAAGCGATGGCCGGAGTGCGTCCGCAGACGATGTACGCCAAGAGCCATACCATAGATTTGGCAGAATTGGGCGGAATCGTTCAGGAAAAAGAGCGAGCGGTCATGATGGCCATCATCGACTCACCTCGAAAACAAACTGTCACAATTGGCGCGGCAGCGGACTGGTGGATGTCGTGGCACCTGAACGGGGAAGCGGTTTACGATACGCTCAAGGCTGGCAACGGAGGCCCAATGCGTGTCGATTCGCATACGTTCGATATCACACTCAATGAGGGTGAAAACGTGGTCGCAATTGAAGTTCTCGCTGGATTAGGAGGGTGGCAACTCCTTACAGCAAGTCCGGATACGCTTGAACGGACGCTTCGTGGCGATCAAGCGGTCGATGCGATCGAACTCACGTTTGCTCTGGGAGACGATGAACCTGTCACACGACGCGTACCCGTCGAATGGTCACGCTCTGTGCCTCGGTGGGACTCGGATGAATGGAGCCAATCGATTGAACTTCTCAGCCGAATCGCTCCTGCGGCGGTGCTTGGAGAGGACGCCGTGGTCAACCGATTCACAAAGCTCCCTGATGCGGCCATGTGGTGGGCGGGGCCGCAAGATTTATCTTCTGTTGTATGGCTTGGCTCAGACCAAAACCACCTCTATGTCGTCGTCCGAGTTACGGATGATGTCGATGAGCCGGGAGAGTCTGGGGCTGCAGATACGATTGAGCTGGGACTCGCATCGAATGATGGTCAGCCCATCGAGTTTGTGGTTGGCCGTGCGGATGGAGGTGTATTTGTTAGGCCAGCAAGACAGATTCGCGGCCAGACTGAGAAAATAGCTGGAGTAGACGCCAAAATTGAAAGAGCTGGTAAAGATACAGTATATCGAGTTCGATTCCCGCTTAATTCATTCGATTCAGGCCTATCATTGCAATATCGAATCTGTTTAACTGTTCAAGACCAGGACGACAATCCGGACTCTCATAAGCAGTATGCCGCGTGGCCCGTCGAGTCAGATATATCATATCCAAATAAACGTGGTTGGGTTACAATCCAGCTGCAAAAAAACTAAGAGATCGCAGCGTCCCAAGTTGAGAATCCGCTCATCAATGATTCGAGCGTGCAGCCACTGTCAATTTACAGGCTTTGTATGAATTTCACTCTAAATCTAGCCATCGAGATAGATGTCGATGGATGATTTTTCGAATGGCTTAGTGGCTGATTTACGCGGCCTGCGCGGATCGCTGGGTTCACTATCAGCTTTCGAGGTAGCTGAGGCTAAGACCGCAGCAGACGAAGCTGCGTCAAGTGACTCTTTTTCCGTGACGGATAAGCCCCACCCGCCGCCCGGCGGAACGATAAACGACTACTGGAGCCAAGCGCGTTACTGGTGGCCCGACCCTGATTCCGTGGACGGCCTGCCGTACATCTGGCGAGACGGACAAAACAATCCCGAAATCAATGACAGCCGTTTTGACGCCTTTCGCTTGCTAGGTCTTTGCGAGACCGTGCAGGCCCTGACACGCGGATGGCTCGCCACCCGGCATCAGGCATTTGCCGAGCGTGCGGCGCATCTGTTACAGATATTTTTCATAAGGCCAAAGTCGAGGATGAATCCTCATCTCATGTACGCCCAGTCCATCCCCGGCCGATGCAACGGTCGATGTATCGGACTGATTGAAACCGAAAAGCTGATCTTTCTGATCGACTGGGTCTTGGTCCTGCAACAGGACGACATACTGCCACAACAAGTTTTCGACGCAATTCGCCATTGGTTCTCAACTTATCTCGATTGGCAATTAACCAGTGAACTCGGCCAACTGGAGCGAAATGAGCATAATAATCATGGCACATGGATGGACGCTCAAATTGTAACTTTCGCTCTATTTACGGGCCGAGATGATATTGCACGATCCGTTCTTAAAGAGGTTCCGTCACGCCGTATTGACAAGCACATCGACCCCGACGGCCGTCAACCGCATGAAATTGTACGAACACGATCATGGAACTACAGCATTTACAATCTCCATGCACTCTTTACGCTCGCAGCGCTAGGCCAGCACGTGGGAGTTGATCTTTGGCGGTATGAGTCTGCGGATGGCCGATCCTTGAGAAGAGCATTGGTGTTCCTCTCAGATTTCGCCGCTACTGGTCAGCTTTGGCCCTATCCACAAATTGGAGGTACGGCTGACCCCGCACAACATGGGGTGATTGATGGCCCAGACCCTATCTTTGTAGCCCTTTTGAGGCAGGGCGCTGCCATGTGGGGTCTCAAATCACTTGCAAGTCTGGCGGACCAAGTGGAGTTGGATTTCAAAACCCCTTCACCTACTGCTGGCGGGTAGGCGTAGCATAAAAACGTTCAGTCAGAGGCTGGAGAACGTTAACCTAGCACACCCCCGTGAGCCTGCCGTCAACCGGTCCAGCCGCTTCGTCCTGCAATGTGTGCTCCAAACCTGCCTGGCCTGCCCTCACGGTTCATACCAACAACGATGTTTGTCTGTGGTCCTGCCCTCCGGGGCCGGCGGGCGATAGCCCAATGACGAGTGCGGCCTGACCGTGTTGTACTGCACACGCCAACGTTCGAACAGCACCTTCACCTCGCCCAGCGTGTCGAACACCTCACGCTCCAAGAGTTCATCCGCCAGCTTGCCGTTGAAGCTCTCGATGTAACCGTGCTTCCGCCCCCGGACTTGGACTGCCCGGCTCGATGTACAGCGTCTTCACGCTCACACGTTTGAGCCAGTTCCGGACCGCGGTGGCTGTGAACACGCTGCCGTTGTCCGTGCGGAGGTGGTCCGGCACCCCACGGGTCGCCATCAGCCACGCCAGTTGCTCGAGCACATCGTCGTGCTTGAGATGACGAGCCACATCAATCGCCAGGCACTCTCGCCCCCGGAAGTGTGTACTCGTCGATGATCGTCAGCATCCGGAAGCTCCGTCTGTCACGTGTTCGGCCATGCACGAAGTCGTAGGCCCATACGTGATCCTTGTGCCTTGGCCTGAGTCGGACACACGAGCCCTCGTTGCACCACATACAGCCTCGCTTGGACTGCTTCTGGGGCACGTTCAATCCCTCTCGACGCCAGATGCGTTCAACCCGCTTGTGGTTCACCCACCAACCCTCGCCACGCGAGAGCGCCGTGATCCTGCGGTAGCCATATCGGCCGAACATCGACGCCAGTTCGATGATCCGCCTGGTGAGCGGAGCTTCATCGTCCCGCACCGCGGGTAGATAACGCTGGGTCGCACGAGGCTGACCCAGCAGCTTGCATGCCCGCCTCTCGCCAGATCGCGAAGAAATCAGTGAATGATCTGACTGCTTCACGTTTCTTCCGCAGGCTTACCTGTTGGGCTACGCCGCGCCTAGGCGTCCCTGGGTGACCTCCTCCAGCATTGGCTTGTCCAGGCATAGGTCCGCCACCAGCTTCTTTAGGTGGGCGTTCTGCTTCTCCAGTTCCTTAAGCTTTCTGGCCTGGTTGACCTGGAGGTTGCCGTTCTCCTTCCGCCACCGGTAGCACGTCCGCACCGTGACGTCCAGCCGCGTGCACACCTCAGGCATCTTCAAGCCCTGGCCGAGTAAGACCTCCACCTCACGAAACTTCGCGATGATCTGTTCCGATGCGTGACGCATCCGAGCCATTGCCGTCATGCCTTTCCTGAATGCGTCCGTGAACACGAGATTCTCTCACATCCACTGGACTGGTTTTCAGGGGGCAGGTCACGGCTAGGAGCCGGCGGATTAGCGGGCCAGGATCCTTATCTGATTCGGATGCGACCGAATCGACAAGATCGGCGAGACTCGGAGAGACGACGAGGCGAAGATCTTCGTCGAAGGTGATGAGGCCACGGTCAAAGGCGCGGTCGTGCAGGGCGTTGAGGCACAGGCCGTTGCTCGAGTCGGCTCGCTTCGAGTCGGCTGTTATCAACGGGCGGTCGTTAAGGGTCCGCCGCCGTGGGCTGTAGCGGGTGGGGGGAGGTAGAGGGTTTGCCATCGTTGGTGGTCGAGGGGAGCAGTTCAAAGCCGATGCTCTTGAGGTACTCGAAGGTGTGGTCGTAGTGGGTTGGCGGCCGGGTGTAGTCTTCAGGATCGCCCTGGGGAATCACGATGACCATGCCTTGCCGAGCCCGGGTGAGAAGCACGCGGTAGGCGTTCTTTTGGTAAGCGCGGCGATCTTGTTTAAGGATGCGTTGCCAGCGGGTGCCTTTGAACGACCATTGCTGCCATCGGCCGTCGACGAGGCGGAAGTCGGCGTCCCAGGTGACGCAGGCCCAGTCCAGTTCCAGGCCTTGCACGAGGAATTCGGTGGCGACGTCTTCGAGGTAGTAGGACGAGCGGACGTCGTCTTTGCCGTGCAGGAACCAGTGGACGGGGTCAACGTTGGGGCGAACGTCGATGGCGTGTGGTCGAAGCCGCTCGGCCTGTGAGGAGACGACAATGCCGTAGCGCTCGGTGCCCCGGGCTTTTTGCTTGAGCCAAGCTTTGGCGGAGGGCAAGCTTCGGGTGAGCATGATGGGGTAGCGATCACGCAGGCTGGCGTAGGTGTCACGAGCCGCATCGGGCTGGAGGTCAAGGACCTGCTTGACCAGTTCAGAGACACGCTCGGCGCGGTAGGACCGCATGGAAACGCCGAGGTGGAGGTCTTCGTTCAGATGGGTTGTGGGCAAGTCCTTGACCCGACGCAAAGGTTCCCCGGCTTGGTACTCCGCATCGGTCAGCCGCGGCGAGAGGTGCAAGTGCCAATGGGGGTAGTTGTTGCGTGCGGCGTCGACCCATTCGCTGATGCCCGCCTCGCCTTTGTTGATCTCCTGCCCGCCGCCGACGAGGCAGACGACCACCGCCCAGGTGTCGTGCCGATCCATGCAGGAGATGAGAAACGCGGGTTCGGACTGATCGAAATCGGGCACGCCTTTCTTCTGCTTCATGAAGCTGGCGGTCTGCTGATGGTCCCAGGCACGCTGGGCCTCGTTGAACAACGCAACGTGTTCGATGGGCGGTGCATCGAGGTCAACGAGGCAATCGTCGCGGAAATGGTGCACGTTTTGGATGAAGGCTTTGACCTGGCTGCGGGCCTTGGTCTTGGTCAGCTTCTCGCCACGCTCGGCAGCCTGTTGTACCGAGTCCAAGGCTAACGCCTCCCGCAGGATGGCCACGAGCGGGCCGTTGCCCGAGAGGAATACGCTGTACAGCTCGGCCTCGGGTGCCATGTGCTGCGTGGCGATGTTGAGGCCAACGAGGGTTTTGCCGGCCCCGGGCACGCCGACATCGCTCCGCGAGATGTCTTCCACGTTGTGGCCGCGATAGAGGGCGGTGGCGGCTTCGACGATCGTCGGGGTCGGCTGATAGCGGCCACGCTCCCAGGCTTCAATGGACATCGCTTCAGAGTCATTGAAGGCGAGAACGTGTTGAAGCACCGCGGGAAGGTGTGCCGTGTTGGTGGATATAGGATCGAGCAGCCGGTCCTCCCCAGCAGGGAAAGATACTGTGGTGCCGGGGGCGTCGGCTTGGGTAGCGACAAGCACCTGGGCAATCCAAGCGTCGTGGCTCGTCTCGTGGAAGTTTTTCAGATCAAGCGCATAGTCGCAGACTTGATCGAGAGCATGGCTGGTGAACTGCGACTCGCCGACCTTGAACTCGATCACAAACAGCACGGAATCGATGATGACGAGACTGTCGATACGCTTGCCGAGACGTGGGATCGACCATTCAAAATAGATTGAGCCGCGATCGCGATAGGCGGAAAGCACGGTCTTGAGCAGTCTGATCTGCTCTTGCCAGGCGTTGCGTTGCGAGAGCTCGACGGCAAAGTCGCTGGCGTTGACAAGCTTGCCGATGATTGCGTCGTCGGGAGTGTCTAGGAATTGGCCGATGGGCCCGGAAAAGGCGGCGCGGTTCACGGAAGCCACTTTACCGCGGAAGCATTCCGACATGGCGGACTCCCCGTCACTCGCGCTAGGGTGGACCGGGGAATGGCCATGGTCGCGATTGTCCAGGCAGCGAGAGCTACGACTCATCGCCGAGCTTAAGGAGGCGGTCGCCGGGGAGTAGGATGACCTCTTGCCGGCGGCCAAAACTTGTTTGCGGACGGTGCTGGTGCCGCAGTTGGCCAACTCAGTGGACGCAAGCAGATCGGCGTCATCGAGGGCTCGCCACAGGACCCTCGGCGAGACGTGGGCTTGTGCTCGTTCGTCGCGGCGACCTGCTGACAGAGAGGGTAGATGACCTCTGGGAGCGGATAGAAATCGGTGGGGGTGTCGGCGGTGGCGATGTTGAGGCAGCCAATGTGAGGGCCGATGGGCTGGGGGGTGCTACCCCAGTCGTCTCGGGATTTCCAGCCCCATTCAAACCCGGGGCAACGACCCTGAATCGACTGGACGTGCCCTCGCTTGAGATGGAAAACCAGGCGCAGCAGAGTGATGAACTTGTCCGCCTCGGTTGCGCCACCCAACTGATAGTCAGACTGCGCGGCGGTCGCGGTCTTCAGCGCCTCCCTGACCTTGAAGGTGATGTCTGACTCCGACCAGACAGGCCGGCGGCCTCGGGCGAAACGGAGGAACCAGTCGAAGCCCAGCATGCGTTGGGCGGCGTTGGTGGCAGCTCGTCGGTGCTGGCCAGGCTGGTCGAACTCTCGGCTTCGACGTTCCAACTTTTCGGAAAGCGAGGCCTCAACCTCATCGCGTCGCTCAGACAGCCACGCGATGACGGCGTTCATGGCCAGGACGTGTCGTCCGTCCTGGGCGTGCTACTGGGCCTTGACGAGGCGACGCTGGGTGATCGCATTCTCGCCGACGGCAGTGACGATAAGGCGGGCGCGGATCGACCGGCGTTCCGGCACCGCTTCCCCAGTGCTGAGAAGAAGTCCGCGCGGATAACGCGTGGGTTGAACGGAATTGGTTCCGGCGAGACGCGAACGTCTGATGCCGTTGGCCTGGGCTCGGACAAGACGCGCCACCTTGGCGGGGGCATTGTCCTCGGTCGGCACGTAATCGTCAACGGCCAGCAGCACACCCTTGGCGTACCAGGCGATCGCTTCGAGGGCGTTGGTGGTTCTCGACCATGAGGCGGGTAGATTGGCGCGATCGAAGGTCGCACCGAAGTGCGTCGTCATCAGTCCCGCGAGCGTCGATTTGAAGGTGCCCGTCTCGCCGACGAGGTGGACCGCCATGTCCACCGGGCCCAGGGCCGAGCGGTACACCGCGCCGAGCAGCGGAACCATCACTTCAGCATCTACTACATCGAGAAGCGCGAGACTCGCACGGATGGCGGCGTGAACCTCCTTGTCATCGCCATCGGCTTCGATGGCATAACGAGGAGTTCCTGTGGAAGCTCGGCTGTGATCTGGCAATCGGAGGACCCGATCGGCTTGCCTGCGTTGATGAAGACCGGCTGGCCGTTGTCACTGACCCAGCCGGTGTGCTTGACCACCCGCTGCTCGGGGATGCGTCCGCTGAAACGGCGGATCGCGGAGCCGACATGCCTGGCCGCCCTGGGCTTAACGATGGCTTCACCGCCGAGTTCGCGAGCAACCCAGGCGAGGCCTTCAGCTCCGCCGCAGAGACCGTGAAGGAGATGACCCGGCCATTGAGGTGCGCCGCCACTTCGTGGAATCGACGCGTGGCGTCACCGTCTTCGACGACCACGTGGGCGGTAATCCGTGCGGTAAAATTGGTGAGTTGCTGGCCGCCCTTGCCGGTCGGGTAGATGTAGGCTTTGCCGGTCTTGATGCGGTACGGGCCGCTGACTTCATAGTCGCGGTCGGGCTCGGGAAACGCGACGCTGAGGTCGACCGCGTCACCGCTGGCATTGCTGTTTGTGCATTTACTTGCAATTGCGCTATTTGCGGCATCAGTCACGTCTTCGCCTTTCATTTTTAATGGGAGATCCGAAGGTATGCAAAAACTTTGCACTTGTGACGACGATTTTTTGCAAAGGAGATTGTTTTGATGCTGGCCACCAAAGCGGCGAGCGCTCGTCGCTTGAAGAGCTGCAACGAGGCTGGCGTTGGCGGCCTTCGACGGCTGCTCCGACAGGGGAACGCGAACGCCTGGCCGATCAGTGATCTGGTCAACCGGCTCAAAGCTGAGCGGAAGCTGACGGTCAAGGAACTGGCTGAGATGGTGGGAGCGTCGCGACAGCGGCTATCGGAGTTGCGGCGAACCTGTGCTGCGTTTTCGCCGGGGTCGCGGCGGATGGACCGGGATGTCCACTTCCACGCCGTGACCGCGCGGGCAGCGAAGAAGCTTGGTTTGTCGCCGGTGGCGGTGTTGGACGAGATCCTCGAGCAGCGGATCGACTCGGTGCGGCAGACGACGCGGTATCTGGCAGAGCGGGTGCGGGTGGCGCGGCGGTCTCGAGTTGAGGTCGAAGCCGGGCCCCGCACCGGCGTGATCGACAGGTGTCATCACGGCGACTTCCGGGACGTGTTGTCGTTGATTTCAAAAGGGACGGTGAAGCTTGTGTTGGCGGACGCTCCTTAAGGCACGTACGGCAAATATCACGATGGGCAGCACACTCGCGTCAGTTCGATGAGGCGCGACTGTGACGCGCTCAGCGACGAGGCAGCCCGGTTGGCAGTCACTGACCTCTTTCGTTTAGCCCGACCGAAGATGAGGGACGGCGGCAGTCTCATCCTGTTTCGGCCGGGCACGCTGGCGCACCCGCCGTGGTTATTGAATACAGCCGGGGAATTTGGGTGGACGTGCCGACATGCGGTGACGTGGCAGCGTGGCGCGCCAAAGCTTGGCGATGGCCGAGCGCCGTATTCCACTGCGACTGAGCGGCTGCTGGTTTTTGTAATCGGCGACGAGCCTTTGGTGAATCATGATGGGTCGGGGAGGTCTGCGTCAGCAAGGGCTCACGTAACGCCGACCGTCGCTCACCGAATCAAAGCAAGTGAGCCGCCAACGGGGGCTGAGACTGCCGCTCGGCGGCGTCACGGGGCGGGGAATTCGGGAGTACCAGTGGCAGTAACTTATGCGCCTCAAAGCGCATTTGCCTTCCTCAACCTGCCGATGGCGACGGTCATGAGCTGCTTGCGAGGCAGGAGTGGAAGCCTCGGCGCGGTCGCGTAAGCTTGTTATCCTGCGGCAGTTATCCGCAATCTGCCTCAGCTTGCTGCAAGATGCCATGCCAGTCGTTGACAGAGAAGGATTTAGGGCGATTAGCTCAGCGGGCTACCCGGCAGGCGACGTGAGTGCTTGTGATTACAGCCACTTGAGCGATGAGAAAAAGGCGGCTGTAGCGCGAGACGTAGCGCAGCTGCTGAATCAGTACGCCGAGGCCCTTCAACTGCGGGGCCGACTACCCGCTCCAGAACCACCACCTCAGTGACCGACGAGAGTCTCCACCTCCCGGAGACCTATATGTGGTACTTCCCCCCGCATTGTCAGCTCATGCCGGGCCTGGCTCACTTTTCACCGCCGCTCAGTCGGCTTTACGAATCGTGCACGCAGTTGTTACTCCGCAACGCCCGACTGGGCGAGGAGCCACTTCCGCAGACGGGTATTCGTACCTTTGATAAGGCACCTCCAGTGATGCAGCAATACGCCGTCTGCACCTCGGTGATCGGCATCCTGAATGAGGCTGCGATGCCCCGACGACTCACGAGCCTGCTCGACGCGGCGGCCGGTGTTCCGTTCCACTTCATCGCACGGTCCAAAGCATCATTTGATCGCAACCCGGTCACGACTGGCCTGGCCGAGCTTCACTTCGACACCCGCCCAGTCAGCGACCCGGCCTCCGAGGACTTCGAACGCTACTGGAAACATTGCCTACAGCCGGCCATCGACCTCGTCTCCTGGGGATGCCTGCCGTCGACGAACCGCCAACTCGCAGCGGTCAGCGTCGAGGCGAGCAACTTTCGTCAGCTTCCGCCGATGCCGCTCGACACCAATCTGACCGCGTTGAGCGACATCCTTGAAGAGACTGTGGAGGCGTCACTGTGAGCCAGCTACCCCGTCGCATTCAACTCGCTCGCGCCCATCGGATCTGCGCCGAAGAGCGACTCCGTGCCGCGGAGATCGAAGCGCAGCTCAACCGAAAGCCCAAAGCCGAGAAACGTCAGCGTCTGCTCGCGGTCCTCCAGACCCTCGACCAACGTATGGCCGCAGCCCGCGATCAGCTACGAAAGTTGCAAGATGAAGCCTGAACGCCTTCGGTACAAATAAGACCGAAAAGGGTTATTGCAGCAGTTGATCAGGGTTGGGGGGGGGGCTTCCGCATCCCCGAAGACAACAAGTACGATTACGCATAAGGGCACCCCGACGCGCAACGCGGGGTGCTTTTCCTTTAGGTATGGGTCTGCTCGATGCTCTACAGAGCATGCACCGAATGAAAAGAAAAAAGATTCTGAGTGGCATGGTGAAGCTTTCTCCTCCCTGCCATATCAACTAATGACGCGGTTTCTCATCAGCCTGCCGGAATCAGTGAGAATCCGGAGAAGTCAGCTCTTGACTGCGTCTAAGTTCAGTCGAAGAGGCCTCACCAATGACAATTAAAATGCAACTCTTATCTCCCCCTGAATACCATGATCACGAGCCCGGCGGGCTGAAAGTCCGCCACCGCTACTGCGGATTCTGGCTGTGTCCAGAGTGTCATCCAAAGATGGCAAGACAGCGGCGAGACCGGATCCGTGAGGGGTTCAAAGACTGCACTGACGTGATGATGCTGTCGCTGACGATCGATCGCCGGCTATTCGAGACCCCAGATGAAGCGTACGAGTGGGTGGTTAGCAAGAAGAAGCTGAGCCGTTTGGTCGGCGAGCTTTCAGCGCGGGGTCAGCTTACCGACAGGCGTTACTTCGCGGTGATGGAGCCACAGAAGGATGGCTGGCCTCACTTTCACCTGCTGCTCAACGCACGCTTCATCGACCAGGCGGTTGTGCGTCAAATCCTTCGGCGGTGGGTCCCTCCATGTCAACGGTCAGAGGCGTGGGAGAACGGCGACGAGGTTCTTGGTCATTCTTGGCTCAACCGCAAACCCATCCACGCAGCAGCTGAGTACCTGAGTAAAGCTCCGGATCACCCTGCCCCCGCATGGATTCTCAAACGCGGCGGAGATAGCCGCCGAATCCGTTTCACCTTTGCCAGTCAAGGCTTCAAGAAGTCCGTCGCTGGGGACAACACGGCTCCCGACGAATCTAACCAGGGCCCCCCGCGACGCCCCCGAGCCTCCCGCGGCCCCGCCGCCGGCCGCACCTACGGCGAACGCCTCGACCTCTGCCGCCACGAAGTCAGCCTCTTCGAGCCCGTGCCTGTCAAGATCAACGACAATCTGGAGTTCACCCGCGACCGCTTTGTCGCGACGCTCAGACTTACTGAAAAACAGGCGGTCATCCTCGCACAACTGACCCAACGCACCGCTAAGGGGTTCAGGATCGACTTTGACAAAGTCGATAATCTGATCCAGGAGTTAGAGATTCGAAGCGGCCAGAATATTCAGATCCATAAAACGTCCGCGCAGCATCTTAATTGAACGAATCACTCGCATGCCTCTTAGCCAAACTCGTTTGCCTCAATGGTTCTTGTATCAGCGAACCATCAGGCGCCCATCTTGGGGGCACGCAGAACTAAACCCCTCGCGCCGCCGCTCAATCCATTTTTGCTTCTATTGTTTGAACACGTCTCGCATTCCATTTTCGCCGCTACAGATCCAGAATGGTCTGCATCAGATCAAAGGCGGCTTCGACTTCCGCAGGCCCTTGGCCAACATCAACACCCATATCCTGACGTTGCTTCCTTGGGCGAAGTAGCCCACCTGCTTGCTAAACTTGTATTCAGGGTTGATGGAGACGATATAGCCCATATTTCCCATCGCCCGCTTCAGGCGTTTTAGCACCGCGCGGACCGGCTTGTTGTACCATCGATCTTCGCTCATGCTCAGCTTTCTTTCTACTCTGCCATAATCTATCCGATAGGCGATGATATTTCCCGCTGTCGCATCCGCCCGGTGAGGCGGAGATCGACTTAGGCGAGGCGTCGTTTTACTTCGATGGCGTGTTGGCCGAGGCGGCGTTGTTCGTGATGAGCCTGCCATACTTCGGCGCGATATTCATCCGCGCCTACCCCCGTGAATGCACCGCGTGGTTCCAGGGTGGACACGTTCAGGCCTTCATTTTCCTCGGCGCCGGCCCCTCGCCCAGCGACTGATCGCCACTCTCGCCATGATGCAAGAAAACATGGGATGAGTCAGGGTCGTTGCCGCTTGACAGAACGTCTTAGTCTGCGAGATGATCGCAGCTTCTGGGAGGGCTGATTTGTCCCGTCACGAGATTCACATCTTGGCCGACCTTCCGCCTGCAAAGGACCGACAAGACTCGTCGTGTCAGCCGGCGTGAGTTGATGTGGCCAAGCGGTTTGAGGCACGGCGACGGGAGCAACGGCTTCAACCGCCGTGCTCATGGGTAGAGTTGCGGCCGACTGCGGAGGATGGTGATTGGCTGATCGGTTGGCTTGAGTCTCAGCCCGGCGGGCCGGTGTCACAGGTGTTGGATCGACCGGATACGTTTGAACACGCGTGGCGATTGCCGTCCGATGAATCCAATGACTCCGGCGGCAGTTCGGGCTGGGTGCGGTCGTTTGACGCACTGGGGCTGATGCTGACGCTGGCGTGGGCCGAGGCGGCCAAGCGGTGGCTCAAGGGTGGGAGGTATTGGCCACTGCTCAAAGAGCGAGCGGGCGGCTCGCTGGGGCCCGTGCTTGATCGGCACGACGCGGCCATCCGCGACGCCATGAAGTCTGCGGCATTCAAGTTCGGCCTCCGCCAAACCTTCGACTCCGAGATGGCTGAACACCACTGGACCCACTTGGTCCGCATGCAATTCGGGCTGTCCCGCGACGACATTGTAAACGACGCTCACCCCCTGCTGGGCCAACTGCGGCTGGCGCGACGGGGCGGCACGCTCGACGCGGGCCACGGCTCACGCGTGGCTGTCGAGGCCTTGCTGGACTCCAGTTGCGACGACACTTTCGCTCGTGAGTTCGTGGCGATGCGTCAACTGCTCGGCCGCTACGTGGCCAGCGAGCGGCGACGTGACGGCCAGCGTGGCTTGGCCCTGCGGCGGGAGCAGGTCGAGCACCTACTTCGCCAGAACCCGTGGGTCTCGCCGCCCTGGACCGATCCCGACGGCTCCATTTTCAAGCCGGCGGTCAAGCTGCTGGAGCGGGTCCTGGCCGACCGCCCGGCCGACGATGGCGACGATGACGCGGCCGTCCCGTCGCTGCTGGAGCCAGTCACACTTCGGCTGACGAGACACGCCGCGGAGGTGCGGACACGCCTCAACCCGGAAGCGGTCGCCGCCCTGGCTCTCACCGACGAGAGCTATCGGCTGCAGAGGAAAGGTGAAGACGGATGGGCCGACTGGACGTGCCTGTTCGACGATGGCCGCGGCGGCTACGAGGCCGACGGTGCGACGGGTGATGGGATGCTCAACCTGCCTCAACCCGCGCCGCTCTGTCCGGTGCGGCTCCTCGAAGACGCGGCCGGCGACGACGGGGAGAGCTCTTTGAGCGTGGTGCTGGAGGAGGAGCTTTCCTGCTGGGACGAAGCGGCGGACATTACCTGGTTCTCCGCACGAGACGGCCGCGTCTTGTCTACGCCGCCGACCGGCTCGACACAGTTGGCGGTGGTCCCGGAGGGTCTGGACCTGAACCCGCCGCCGTTGCACTGGCTCAGCCTTGGCGGGGGTTGGCGCGTCGCCGAGATGAGGGTTCCGCCACAGGTGCGTTTCTCCGGGCCGGGAGGCCTGCCGGTATGGCAAGTGGGTGACGGCCAAGGGATCGACCGACCCGATTGGGTGGCGAGGGTCCTGTTTGAACTCGAACCCGCCAACAGCAAGGGCCGACCGCATCGCTTTGGTGAATCGGCTTTTGTCCTGGCCCGGCTGCCTGATGCGTGGCATGTACGGGAGGCTTGGCTCAACGACACACCGGCAGATGTCACGCACCTTCGACAGCGGTTCCGTGTCGGCCCTTTCGCGGTCGATGCCTCTGCTCCAGCCAGGCTACGTGTCCGGCTCCGAGTAATCGACGATGAGGGGGAAGAAGCTCTGCTTCGCGGGGTGGTTGGTTTGCCGGTGATGGGATCCGCTTTGATGTTGGCCGGAGGCGCTCGCCCCTTGGAGCGTAACCAACCGCTGCGAACGCATCAGGCGATGGAAGCCAGCCTGCGGGTGGAGCCGTCGCTCGACGAGGATGACGCCTGTCAGCGGCATGATCTGTTTGTGGTCGAGGGCGATCGCCTGGTTGCCCGACTCAATCGTCAGGCGGAGGGTCGTCGTGCCTCTCCGGTCAGGCTTCCACCACTCAACGGGTGGGGCGATCAACTGTGTGTGAGAAAGCCGTTTAATGATCTGCTTCGCTTCTGCGATGGCTACACGCGACTCGACATCAGCGCCGCGGTTTTCGATCCCGGCGTGTTGATGGGTTTCGCGGAGGGCGAGGCCCTAGAGGGGCTGGCGGCGGTACGGGTGGCTCCTTTTTTGCAGGTGCTGGAGCCGGATGCTCGGCATCGGCTCTGCCTGTGGACCTACGACGGGCAATGGCACGAGCTTCATGGCCTGATCGCGGAAGAGGTCGATAACCAGCGGGTTTGGTGTGCAGAACTCCCCAAAGAGCTCAACGGGGTCGATTGCACCGTCGCGGCAATAGTGCTCCGCGGCGGAGATGCTCGGCTCGGCACCGCTTGTCGTGCGACCTGGCCCACGGCCCTGGCAGGTGATGCATGTGATGCGGCCACGGTCCTCCGCGGCCTGCTTTGGGCGAAGCTTCCCTTGCTGCAGCGAGGCGAGCACCACCCGCGACAGGTCGTGAGCGAGTTTCTACTTCGTAACATGCCCGCGTTGCTGCCCGACGTTCTGGCCGGCGGTGACATGACCGATATGAGCGGGCCGCTGCCGGGCACCAAGCTATCCGGCGATCCGTTAAGCCGTCGTAGCGTGCTGCGGTCACTCGTCCGCGAGTACGTGCCCCGAACCGGGGATGCCGCGGAGGACGCGGTCTTGGCGTTGGAGTCTGGTATCGACTTAGACTCATGCGGACTGGCGTTGACGCACCTCTTCAATTTCGACCCCATCCTCGGGGGACGGGTGTTGACAGGGTTGGTAGGGTCGATGCGACGGGATGCCTCGGCCACGCTGATCGCGAGGTTGCTGTTGCAGCGACACGGCATCATGCCAACCGGTCAGTCGCTCGACACGAACCATCTCAACCAGATGCGGCAGCGAGGCGAAGAGTTGGCGTGCCGTGCCGCAGACCACTCTTTTATTCAAGCCGGTGCCCCAGTCTTCCTTCAGCAGTCGATCGTCGCGCCCGTTGTTGAGATGATTCGATCCCGCCAGACGCCGGCTTGGCTCAAGCAGCACCACCCGCGTGCGGCGGCAAGCCTGACACTCGTGGAAGATGTCACGGATTTCGCATGTCTGCTTGAACTGTCGGTCCTCCTGCGGGTTGCAGAGGATGTCAGCACCCGCCACTCTTGATGGTCGCCCTCATGTCAACACCTGCTCCCGATGTCGGAAATGACTCTGCCCAGCTTGATGCGTTGCGTCTGGCGAATCGGCTGCGGGAGCGACTGGTCGATTTCTCGACCGAGGACCACGCCATCCGCGAGCCGGCCGTGATGGAAGCTTGCCGCACATTCTGGAGCGGCGATCCTTCGACAGGTGGGTTGGTGAGCGAACTCTGGGTCGAGGGGGCGTTCCCACCCAAGAGTGGCCGCACCACGCTCGATGGCTTGGTTCAGGATGGGCAACTCCCCCCTCGGCTCCGCGACCACCTTGATCGCAACGGCCAGTGGCCCGCCGACCGCCGGCTGTTCACCCACCAGGCCGACGCGATCACCGCGGCTAATGATGGCAACGATCAGGACCGACCGGCCGTGGTCGTCACGGCACCGACCGGTGGCGGCAAGACCGAGAAGCTTCCTGTTCCCAGCTTTGGCCGACCTGCTGGACAACCCGCGGCCGCCGGGGGAGCGGGGCGTGCGGTGCCTGCTGCTGTACCCGATGAACGCGCTGGTGAACGACCAGGTCGAGCGGATCAGCGAATACCTCGCCGCGGCCGACAATGACGGGTTGGGCCTGCGCCTGTTCCACTTCACCAGCGAGACGCCCGAGACCTACAACGACAAGAGCCGCGAGGTCATCCGCTACCCCGAGCACCGGGTGCAGACCCGGCAGGAAGCTCGCGGCCTGGAGGACCGCTATCGGGGCTCGAACAAGCCCGACAAGTTTGACGCAGACGACCCGCGTCGGCCGCAAGCCCCCGACATCGTCGTCACCAACTACTCGATGCTGTCCTACATGCTCTGCCGCCCGCAGGACGATTGGTTCTTCGGCCCGGCGCTTCGGAGTATCGTGCTCGATGAGGCCCACCTTTACACCGGCACGCTGGCTGCGGAGATCACCCTGCTGCTGCGTCGGGTCTTGCTCCGCTGCGAGCGAACCCCGGAGCAGGTTCTTCAGCTTGCCACCAGCGCCACCCTCGGCGGGGATACGCAGGACCTGCGTGCTTTTTCATCCTCGCTTTTCAGCAAACGGGAAAAGCGGGTAGCGGTCGTGCGTGGTGAACGAGAACGCCGAGCCCATCTGATGGAGGGGGAGGATGAACCTGCTAAAGCCGCTGACGCCATCGCGATCGTCAACCGCAGCTGGCCCGTGGGTCCGACCCTCGCCCTCCATGAAGGCAAGCCGCAACTTGTTGAGGACCCGGATTCGTGTGAGCAGTTGCGGCAAGTGTTGCCCGCAATCGTGTTGCAGGAGGTGCTGGATCAATCGTCGGAAGAGAAGCTGCCGGCACGGCTGCTCTGGCAGACGCTCAGCCGATGCCCGTTGATCAGGCAGTTGGAGGCACTTCCGTGGCAGCCGCATCAGAGACGAATCTGACCATGGTGACGCCCCGATAGACAAGAACGCAGCTTCGGCTCGGCCTCTGCCGGAGTTGTCTAGGGAGTTGTTCGGCAGCGACACCCCCGAGGGACGCAGGGCGACCATCGAGCTTCTCCGCCTCGCGGCCATGGCAAGGGACCAGGCCGACCAGCTCCCGCTCTTGCCGCACCGGCTTCACCTGCAGGTGAGGGCGGCGGGCGGGGTGCATATTTGCCTGAACGCCCAATGCACGGGCGAGGGGCCGCGGATCGAGGGAGGCGGCGTGCTGCTAACCGGGCACGCCGACCGGTGTCTGGCCTGCGGGGAACTCGCGGCGGCGTTGTGGCGTTGCCGCGAATGCGGGAGGCCGAGGTTGGCTCTGGTGCAGTCTACGACCGACGGACGGCCCTACCTGCCGGCCACGACCAGGGACCGGTGGGCGGCCGACGATGACGACGCGGTGGGTGACACGATCGAGCTTTTCCACTTGCCGAACGAGACCAGCGATGGCCACGGCAAACTTCACCTTCAAGAGGACGGAACCCGCTGCGCCGAATCATCGGCTCATGTGAGCCTGGTGCGCATCGACGGGTGCAGCGGCTGCGGCGCCAACAGCGGCGATGCTCGACCGCTCAGTTCCGCGACCTCGCTGGCGCTGTCGGTTGCAGCCGAGACGGCCTTGGCCGCCGTGCCCCCTCTGGCGGGGACCGACAACGCGCGGCTGCCCGCCCGCGGCCGGCGGATGCTCACCTTCAGCGACAGCCGCGCCGAGGCGGCTCGCCTAGGCCCACTCCTCACCGAGCAGCACGAGGCCCAGGTTGTCCGGGCCGCGATCATGGACGCGCTGCCCGAGGCAGCCAGTTCCGCCGCCACCGCGATGCTGGAACAGGAACAGCAGGAACTGAAGACCAAAATCGACGCGGCAACCGACGAGTCCGTCCGTCAACTGCTTGATCGCAAACTGGAGCAGGCTCAAACGGACTTGGCCGGGTATCAGGTCGGCCTGCCCGTGGCCGACCTCGGCAAACGCATGGCGGAACAACCCGCCTACGCCCAACTGCTCCACCGCGACAGTGCCGATCAGCATCAAGCGGGATGCTGGTCCCAAGAAGCCTGGAACAAGAACCATCGCGGGGTTCGACAGGAGGCTCGGGCAAGATTGGCGTGGGAACTGATCCGTCCGTTCCGGGGGCGACGGGCCAATCTCGAATCGCTCGGGTTGGTCGAAGTCACTTATCCGTCGCTCGACGGCGTGCTGCTTCCTGACACTATCTCCAGCGGTTGGCCCGAAGCGGTGGCCGACGCCATACGGCAGGCGTGGGTCCCGCTGCTCGCGTCCCTGCTCGACACGGTCCGAGACAACGGCGGCGTCACCACCGGCGATCAGAGACACCGACTGGGCACTCCGCCGAAAGGGGATACCGATCCTCGACAAGCGTTTCACCAAGAACCGCGACGGCGACAGCGTTTTCAAGTTCATCCGTGGCAGACGGGTCGAGTTCGCGGCCGCGGCGCTAACGGCGGCGGGTCTAAAGGGTCAAGAAAAAGTACTGGAAGCGGAGGCCAAGGCACTGCTCGCCTCCGCGTTCGATGCGCTTCATGAAGCCGCTGACCGGTTGCCTTGGCTTCAAGCCTCGGTTGGGGATGACTCAATGCAGATCGACTTCGGTCGGCTTGCCGTCCGACGCCCGGCCACTCCGCACCGCTGCCAAACCACGGGCCGGGCTTTGCCACGAGCCGTCGCGGGGCTCAGCCCTTTGTACCCCCACAGCCCAGCCGAGCCGGTGACACACGAGATGCTCGACGCTGATCCCAGCCTCGGACGACGGCGGCGAGCCTACGCCGGTCGGGAGGGAGAGGGCCGCGAGTTCCGCGAGGGTCTGTGGGGCGAGGAACACTCGGCTCAATTGCACGCCGCCGAGAACCGTCGCCTTCAGAACCTGTTTCGCGGCGGATTACGCAACGTCCTGAGCAGCACGACGACGATGGAACTGGGCATCGACATCGGCGGGTTGAACTGCGTATTGATGGGTAACAGCCCGCCAGGCGTGGCCAACTACATGCAGCGTGCCGGCCGCGCGGGCCGACGCTCCGACGGGTCCTCGACCGTGGTCACCTACAGCCGGGCCCGGCCGTTCGACCTGGCCGTATTCGACGACTTTGGCGGGTACCTCGGCCGACCGATGCGGCGGCCGACGGTGTTCCTGGATCGGCCCCGGCTCATCCGCCGACATATCCACGCGCTGCTGCTCGGCGAGTTCTTCCGGGCGGTAGGTGCTCAGCCCGATCGGACCGGTGCCATGGATGCCTACGAGAAGATGGGCCGGTTCTGCGGAGTGGTCACGACGGCCCGCTGGGAGCGAGACAGACCCAAGCCCGAGCCGGTCACTCCCGCCCCCTGGCGTCGCTCCGACCAGCCTCTACCGGACTGGGCGGGCTCACAAAATGCTTCACTGAGCGAAAGTTTCCGAGACTGGCTATCCATGCTCGCGGATGAAGCCGACCATGACGCCGCTCAGCTTATTCGATCGCTCGTCTGGAACACCACGCTCGCGGACACCTCCTCCGACTGGAACGGTTTGGTTCACAAGGTTGACGAGAATTTCGAGCGAGCGATCGAACGTTGGCAGAAGGCTTACGACGCCGATCTCACAGCTTGGCACCAGGCCGAGAGGCCGGATCTGGCCAACGCGATCAGCCACGGGTTGAACGAGTTGCTGCGGTGGACGGTGATTGCCTACCTGGGCGACAAGCAGTTCCTGCCGGGCTTCGGCTTTCCGATCAACGTGTTGAAGCTTTATGTGCCGGTGCCCGTGCAGCGATCGGGCAAACGCCTTCGGGTTGAGGAATCGAAAGCTTATGACCTCAGCCGCGGCGGGCTGCTGGGAGTGGCGGAGTATGCCCCGGGCTGTCATTTGTTGGCCGGGGGTCGCGTCATCCGCAGCCGGGGGGTCCGCAAGAGCTGGCACGGCGGTAACGACGAAGCGAACTTCGGCGTCAACAGCCACTACGCAACCTGTGAGCTGGGCCACTTTAACCACGAGCTGCACGAGATCAACCAATGCCGCTGCGGCAGCGACTTCAGTGGCAGAGTGCGCCACGCGATCCTCGTGGAGCACGGATTCAGCGCCGCAGCGTGGGACCCGCCCGAAGCAGGCAGCGAAGCGGTCCGTATCGCCGAGAGTGCTCGCTTCAGGGGACGAGGCTACCCGGTCCTATGACGACTTCGCCGGCATCGCCGGGCTCCGGGCCGAGTGTTGCGAGGGCGGCGACATCCTCGTGCTCAACGAGGGCAGCGACGCCAAGGGCTTTGCCGTCTGCACCGCCTGCGGCTTCGCCGAGTCCGAAAGCGATTTTGCACCGCCCGGCACCCGCCATGCATTGTCGAATGCGTTCCAGACCCACCGCCCCCTGCAACAGGCAATCTGCGACACCAAACGCTGCCCCGGCACTAAGGACGCTCCGGTCCTCCGCAACCGGACGCTCGCTTCCCGCGCCGCTACTGACGTACTGTTGCTGACGCTCCCACCCGATCTCTCGACCGATGCCGTCGCCACCGAAACCCTCGCCCATGCCCTGCGGCGGGCCGGGGCGGAACTGCTTGAACTCGATCCACGGGAGCTTGCCGCCCAGTCGCGGCGCAACACCGACGGGCGATGGCAGGTTGCGGTTTGGGATACCGCTCCGGGTGGGGCCGGCCACGTCTTCGAGCTGGCGGAACGAGGGTCGGACTGGCTCGCCCGCGCGCGGCATGTCCTCTATATCGACGAGCCGCACGATGCCACCTGCCCGACCGCGTGCCTCCGTTGCCTGCTCAGCTACGACACCCAGCACCACGTCCGCCAAGGCGGCATCGAGCGAAGAGCCGGTTTCGATCTGCTGCAGCAGCTTCTAGTTCGAGCACCGCAACCCGCAGCACACTGAACTGGTTCCGCGTATTTAGAGTTAGGGCGTGGTCTCGACAATGCGTGCTTGAGATAGATTGTATTCGGATCCGGTGAGGCTACCTTCGATGAGCAGGTCAACCGCCTGGTCGATGGCTTCAATGGGCACGAGAAACCATTCCCGAGGTTCTACGTCTATGCCAAAGCGATCCTTCAAGCGGAGATCGATACGTGCTTCATGGAAGAACCGATGCAGCAGTTTCTCAAACTTAGCGGGATCGACATTCGAGAGGGCATACTCGGCGACTAATTCGACTCCAGCAAGCAAGTAAGTCGGGTCCTTTGATGCCTGTGCCAAACGCTTGGTGACCGAGCCTTTTGTCACGCCGATTTTATGGATGAGTTCACGGTGTTCTGCGACGAAAGGATTTTCTGAGAAGACTGCGGAGGACGTAGATGCGACCCACCCGCGTGTCGTCGGCCTCAGCCGTATCCGAGAACAACGGGCCCGCGTCGGCCTCCAGGATCCGTCGGCTGCTTTCGTCCTTGTTGAGTGCTCGGCGAAGCGACCGCAGAAGCAGGTCGGACTCTTGGCCGTTGTCGTAGATCACGCGGAGGCGACGATCGGTCTCGCCATAGTTTTGTTTGAAGGGTTCACTGGCGGAGGCAACGTAGACCTTCTGGCCATCAAGGATAAACCAGTCACCGGAGGCAATGGCTTGGTCATCCTGGCCTTTGAACGGCTTGGTCTTCCTCTCGCCAATGCTCAAGCCATGCTGGATCGCTGCAAAAGCCTCGGTGAACACGTCGAAGTCGGGGCACGGTCGACGCTGAGCCACTTCGTCAGGACTCTTGCGTGCCTCAGTGCTCCGAACGTGTCGTATGTCGGTGATGTCGTCGTCCTCCGACGCCGATCCAAGGGCGGCCAAAGCCTCGGCATCAGTCACTGCAGCCTCTGAGGGTGCGTAATGGCTCAGCATGCCGTCTGAATCCAGCGGCGCCAGCAACTCGCGACAATCTTCGAGTTGGTTCATGCGGGCCAGGCGGACCGCATATAGCCGCTCGAAGATGTCCCGCTCCGCTCCGTGCTGGGGCACCCGGTGGTGTTCGCGGAAGAACCGCTGGACTTCTTCAAAGCCGGCGACGATCCGCTCTTGCTTCGGCGTGTACTCAAGTTGGGCCTCTGGCTCGGCGGTCACACCCAACTCAGCCAGTGCCGCGGCATCTGCTTCCTTCAAACCGCTGGATTTCTGTTTAGCCACCAGTCGCCTCCCGTTGCAGCCGCTGCATGTACGCCACCCCCTCGGCCATCCGACGCTCCCACGGGTCGGCACTGGTCAAAGACGGCGGCTGCCCCCGTTCCCGATGAAACCGCAACGCCCGGTGCAGCAAGTCCCTGGCCTCCTCCTCGGATAACTGGACCTTCTTGCCGGTGATGACCGCCTGCACCTGCCTCAGGCTACCTTCGTTCATCGCCTTGGCGAGGATGTTATAGGCTTTTCCGAACGGGTTGATCGAGTCGATCAGGTCGACCTCCAACTCTCTCACGTCGGTGACAAACTTTCGGACGCCGTCGATCAGGGCGGTATTTACCGCCTCCTCGTCACCGACACTCGTCCCCCCGGACGTGCCACTCGCCTCGTAAGCGTTGTCACCCATCAAATCCAACTGCTTCTGCTTTGCCTGCTGCACGACATTGACCGCCGCCACCGCTCGTTGCCGCACCGCCTCCTGATCTTCGTCATCCAATTCCGGGTACTTTTCTTTGATGATCTTGCCCAATCGGGCTTGCGTTAGCTCCTCGGGGACCAGTTCCTGGTCGAACATGCCCCGTTCCAGGCTCTGCTTGTCCTGCAGGAACCCGGTGATGACTTCGTTGAGGTCCTCGCGACAGATCCGCTGCCCCTCCTCGCTCTTGGGTTCGGCCAGACCTTTGATCTCAAGTTGCACCGTGCCCGTGTCGGCGTTGAAGCCGACGTTGTCGCCGCCTTTGACGTAGCCGTCCGGACCGTAGTCGAAGCCTTCGCTCGGGCCGCTCGTGGAATTTCCGGGGGGGGTCTTTGGCTTGAACTCGAAACGCGGCGCCAACACCTGTTCCATCAATAGGCTTGCCGCGATCGCCTTGAGCGTGTCATTGACCGCCTCGGCCACGATCTGCTCCTCCGCGTCCGGCTCGGCGATCAGGTTCGTAAACCGGGCCCGTCTCTTGCCCGGGGCGTCCCGCGTCGCCCGGCCGATGATCTGAATGATCTCCGTCAGGCTGCTGCGATACCCGATCGTCAAGGCGTGCTCACACCAGATCCAGTCGAACCCCTCCTTGGCCATCCCCAACGCAATGATGATGTCGACGTGGTCCCGCCCCCCGGAACCCTTGCTCTCAGGGCTTCGCAGCGACGCCGCGACGCGCTCCCGCTTGCTTGCGTCATCGTCCACGAGGTCCGCGATCCGCAGTGTCGTTCCGTCTGGCCGCTCGACCAGCTGAAATCCCGTCTCCGAGTCCGCCCCTTTCCACGCGCCCAGTGACGACAGGATGAACTCCACCTCCTTGATCTTGTCGCCCATGGACTCTCGGGCGTTCACGTTCGGGATATGGATGATCGTCTTCTGGCTCGGGTCTAGTACCTCCATCACACTGTCGACGTATCGGCCGCTGTAGAACCAGTAGCCGATGTCCAGCGTCTTGAGGTACGTGTACCCCGCCAGCTGCTCGTAGTAGGTGTAGGTCACCGTCTCGAACCGCGCCTCGTCCTCGGGCATCAGCACCGCCGCCGCGTCCCCCCGGAAGTAAGACCCCGTCATGGCGACCAGGTGAGCCTTGTCCCTCGCGATCAGGGCTCGGACCTGTTCGCCCAAGCGGTTATCCGGGCTGGCCGAGACGTGGTGAAACTCGTCGACCGCGATCAGCCGATCGTCGAACGCCTTAGCGCCGAGTTCATCGAAGGCAAACCGGAACGTCGCATGCGTGCAGACCAGGGCTTTGCTGTCACTCTGCAGAAACTCGCCCAGCGCCTTGACTTTCCCGCCGCCGGCGTCGTTGCCCGGGGCGTCGCAAAGGTTCCACCGCGGTTCGACCTGCCAGTCTGCGAAGAACCCATGTTGGCTCAACGGCTCGTCATAGAAGCTCGCCCCGATGTCCCGCGTCGGCACCAGGATGATCGCCTGCTTCAAGCCCTGTCGGTGCAGCTTGTCCAACGCCACGAACATCAACGCCCGGCTCTTCCCGGACGCCGGCGGCGACTTGATCAGCAGATACTGCTCCCCCCGCCGCTGCCAAACCTTCTCCTGCATCGGCCGCATCCCCAACTCGTTGCTGCGGGTCGTGGCCCCGGTCGCGGGATAGTGGACGGAAACGGAGGGAATAGAGGCACTTTCACTCATTGCCTTCGTCGCTCGCAGCTTCTTTATCATGCTCGGCCGGTCCCGCCTCGATCACGCCACGCTCCCGAAGCAGCTCCAAGTACTGCTCAGCCGTCAGCGGACACTCGACCAGCTGCAGAAACTCGCGACGGACCAGTCGCGTCTGTCGCGCCATCGCCCCCAAAAGCCCGTCGGCAATCTCCTTAGCCCCGTGGCTGACCTTCGTCGAAACGTCTGTTTTCTTCCCCTCAACATAGAGGTGAAAAAAGGTGTGATGCGTCTGCCGCTCCACGAAACCCTTCGCTATCAACGCCGCGCGGACATCCTTCGTTTTCTTCGGCATCAGCTAGCTCCTCCACCGGGTTCCGCTGCCTGCTCGACGATAGCCAGCAGCCGCCGCTTGGTGTCCACGGCCTTCCCGTCGAGTAAGTCATCTTCCTCTAGCGCGATCTCGCGATAAAGGTAATCAAATGCTTCTGCCAACTCGATCAGAGCGTCCTCGCGTCGTTTGGCATAACCCCAAAGGCGATAACGCTCATTGCTGTAAATCCAGACCCCATCCATGAATTCGATCGTGAACGTCAGCGGCTCGCGCAGCTTGTACGTGGCGTTGCCGTGTTCAAACCGCTGGATACGGATCGGCTCCATGCTCACGGCGTCGAGGTCCGTCACAAGATCAACCTGCTTTAGCTCCCCGTTTCGAAAAGGCGTTCCGAATCCGCCCACCTCAACGATGCTGCCGGCACACAGGTTGGCGACCTGGTCCCGCAGCGACGCATCATAATAGCACTTGACCTCGTGCCCCTTAGTCACGCGAACCGAAAGCATCTCGGGGGCAACGTCGTAGTGAATCTTCGTTAGCGTACCAACAAGGCGAACCTCTTCTAAATCTCCAACTTCATCGACCTGATCCTTCAATGTCAGGTACTGCGCCATCAAACGTGTCTGCCCAGTCAGGCGGATCGCCGAGTGCCCGGCAGAGCCGTTCGCGAGCGTCAGGGCGAAGGTATCATCGACACGTGGTGCCAACGCTTCAAACTGACGCATAAGCAGCATCCGTTCCTGACGGTCGCCCACCCGCTTCGACAGGGCACCGTAATCCCGTTGCTGTAACGCAGCCGCCACGTCGTAGGTCAGATCAACAGCCTCGGCTCCTAAATCAACTCCGCCGAATAAATCGGGCTGCGGCTCGCTCAGCGACGCTTCGATGGTCAGGTTGCTGTGGTGAGCGTCAACGAACTCCAACTCCACCGCCTCGCGGTACCGATTCGCCCATTGCCCCCGCCGGGCGATGCGGCTGTGCTCCACCGTCGCCGCCGCGTGGAAGAGCAGCGACTGCAACGCCTGCAGCTTACCGGCCAGAACCGTCAAGGGCACCCGGCCCCCCGTGGCTCCACCGTCAAAGGTCAAGGTGATCTTACGCTCGTCGTGCGTCTCGTTCATGAGTAAAAGCGTATTTTAGGCAGCGAATGACATCGTAACAGGGGCTTATCCAGGAGGAAAGGCTTGCCTCATACGCTCTCTATCGGTTTGCGAGGATCGGACACTGTAAGCCTACCGTGGATTCAGGTGATTGAATAATGTCACTCTTTCACGTCTCTGCGGCTTGTCGTCGAAGCACTTGATTCCTCCGCCGTCATCTCGGTGTACATCCGGAACAGGTGCTCCAGGCGTTCGGTGTCGTTTTTGAAGCGGCGGCCTAAGTAAATCCGCTCCAGGGTGTCGTCGTTGGATTCGTGGGCCCGGCGGACCTCGGGGTACTGCTCGTCCATCTTCCGGGGGTCGTACATCTCGGCGATCGTCGCCGGCCAGTACGACTCGCGGGCCAACAGGATGTCCTCCGCCCGCCGCGTCAGGTCCGCCTTGTTCTGCTCGGTCAACGCCGGCACGGGAAACGTGTTCCAGCCGAGGGTGTTGGAGTAGCGGTAGTCGGTCTTGAGCTTCCCACACACCGTGGCGATCCACACCAGGTGCAGCCGCGAGGCGATCAACGCCAGGTTCCACAGCGGGGCGTCGTAGAGGGCATAAGCCGCATTCGTTACTACATTGTGTGCGTCTAGTACACCTACCGGAAGGTACTCTCGGTTCGCGCTGGTATGAATTGGAATGATGATAGAGCACCATGTTGATTTACGCATCAGCTTGAGCTGATGAGGCCGCTTAGCTAAACGATGAGCACCTTTATCAGGGCTAGCTAAGCGAAGTTGCTTTACTGCATTAATGCGTTTGGCAATGGTGGGAATTGACATAGCTTCGGACAGGCTTCCGTTCTCGATCCACAAACAGGTGCGAGGTACACCGCGAATAAACTCCGTTGATCCATAAATTGGCCGCAGAAATCGCTTGCGTTGAGGGTCGCTCAGGCTTAGTGAGGGAGCCTCTGCACGGCTTAGCAGAAGGTTTCCGCCATCGCTAGGTTTGTTGCCGAACTCCATCTCATTCAGACCGCACAATTGTTTTCGTGTTTTATTTACAACCTGCTTGGATCCGAAGATGAGATACGGAGATATACAAGCCCCTTCACGCTTGACGACATCGCCTCGAGAGTTGAGAGAAGTGATTTCTCTTTGACTATTAGAATGTTGTGACAATCCAACTATAGCCACCGTCACGCCTGCGTTGTTGCTGGCAAGATTCGCCCACTTGAATGATTGGTGGGCATACGAAATCTCGATTCCAGAATCGAAAATGATGGGCCACAGTATTGGAACAGATTGTCCTTGGCAGATAGAGTTAGTAGTTACAAAGGCTGCCGATCCTCGCGTATGCAGTATCCATTCAGCAGCTTTTAATAGCCATCCGGCAACATAATCGAGAAAGCCGGACGATTTTGATCGTTTGGCTATCAGCACTTTGATCTCAGCCTTTTGCTCCTTCGTCTGATAGGTCGATCCAACGTAGGGTGGATTACTACAAATGTAAGTTTCGCCGCCTTCGTTTTCGAAGTCGATCTCGGCCTGGTCGAGGGGGGTTTCGAAGAGGTCGTCAGCGTGCATCCTGGCGTCGGTGCCGGTGGGTGGGCAGACGGTGAGCCAGTCGATGCGCAGGGCGTTGCCGTGGGTGATCCAGTTACGTTGGTCCAGGGGCAGGAACTCGGCGAGGGCGAGGCGTTGGCCGCGGTGCAGCACGTCGCACTGGTACTCGGCGATGACCAGCGCCAGCCGGGCGATCTCGCAGGCGAAGTGGCGTAGCTCAATCCCCCGGAAGTTGGTCAGGGGGATGTCGGTGGAGCGTTCGGGTTCGCCGAGGCGGACGTTGATCTCGGCTTCGATCTGCCGCATCTGCTTGTAGGCGATGACGAGAAAGTTGCCCGAGCCGCAGGCGGGGTCGAAGACGCGGATGCGGGCCAAGCGTTTACGGAGGTGACGCAGGGCCTGGGGGCGGGGTTCCGGGGTGCTGGCTTTTTGTAGCTTGTCGCGGAGGTCGTCGAGGAACAGCGGGTTGAGGACTTTGAGGATGTTGGGCACGGAGGTGTAGTGCATGCCCAGGGCCCCGCGTTCGGCGTCGTCGGCGACGGCCTGGATCATGCTGCCGAAGATGTCGGGATTGATCTTGGTCCAATCCAGCCCGCCGATGTGCAGGAGGTAGGCCCGGGCGATCTTGGTGAAGCGGGGTACGTCGTCGGGGGTGGAGCAGGCGGCGTCGCCGCCGAAGAGCCCGCCGTTGACGTAGGGGAGTTTGTCGGCGTACGGCCGGATTTTCGCGGCCCGACGGTAGCGGTCGTCCGGCGTGCCCTGGTGCTGGGTGGATGTGTTGAGAGCCTTGAAACACTCGGCGAGGACTTCGTGGACGTTGGAGGCGTCGGGGGCCGACATCTGCTGGACGGTGGCGGTGAAGAGGCCGAGTTGGTGACGGTCGGCGTCGTCGGTGAGGTCGAGGTTGCCGAAGATACCGGTGTCCTCGGCGAAGAAGCAGAAGATCAGGCGGGCGAAGAAGTGGTTGAGGTCCTGCCGGCGGTCGTCGCCGCCCCAGTCGGGGTTGTGGCGGAGCAGTTCGACGTAGAGCTTGTTGAGTCGGCCGGTGGCTTTGACATCGAAGGCGTTCTCGCGGATGGCCTTGACGGTGCGGATGCCGGCGAGTTCGAGGAAGAAGGCGAAGCGGTCGGGCAGATCGTTGAAGTCGCAGGCGAGGGTTTCGCCGTCGCCGCCGGGGGTGAGGTTTTCGGCTTCGAGGGTGACGCCGTCGGTGGCGAGGGCGAACTTACACTTGCGTTTGGCGGTTTCGGGGGAGTCGAGGATTTGGCGGAGGGTGTCGTGGACCGAGGGGGAGGTACCAGACGCTTCGCTCGCCCCCCCGGCCCCGGATGGGCCTCGCTCAGCGTCGGCGTGAGGGGGGCTTCCGGGGGTAGTTCCGGGGGTGACCTTGAGGTGGATGTTGCGGGTTTGGAGGACGCCGCCGATGTCGGACTGGTTGGTGGAGGACTTGCCGGTGGAGCGGAGGCGTTTGAGGGTGGTGTCGGGGTTGCCGAAGGCGGCGAGGAAGTCGTAGGGGAAGTTCTCGGCGTCGAAGCCTTCCTCGGCATAACGCTCGACCAACTGACTGACGGCTTCTTCGATCTCGACAGCGTTCATGGGCGGCGGGAGGTTTGGGGAACGGCGATGGCGAAGTCTGGATTTTAGATCAGGACGATGCCGAGGTCACTTCGGGCGCCCTTGGCCGGACCCGAAGTCGGTCTCGGGCGGCGTCGAGAGGCAATGCACGCTGTTTTGACAGAATCGTGCCCCCCCCGCATCGGCCTGTGTCTCGGTCGTGCCGTCATGAGGGTGAAGCTCAACGCGCCTCATAGCGGGTGGACGCGGACGAGAGCAATCAATCCGATGATCCTGTCACGAAATGCATTGATTCAACGACCGAAAAATTTCTTAAATTCGTACAGTGAATTCGGGGTCGGTTCTGCAGTATCAAGTATGACGGCGCTGCGTGGGGCAGGGCCTGGAGATCATGTTCTGTTTGATGAAAGAGAGCTTACGATGAACGCAGAGACGATGATGAGTTTGAATGATCTGGCCGAGTGGCTGGGCGTGGCGAAGCGGACGTTGCAAACTTGGCGGTCGGCGGGGACGCTGCCGGAACCGGACCTGGCGGTGGGCAAAACGGTGCGGTGGCGGCTGGGTACGATTGAGACGTGGATGGCGGAGCGCCGTGCGGCGAGGGGGTGATGCGTGAGTTTGTACAAGCGAGATGACATTTGGTGGATGGCGATGCCGACTCGGGTTGCGGGGGCTAAGGGGCGATTGGTGATGTCAACCGGCATGACCAACAAGTCGGCCGCCGAGGTGTTCAAGCGGAGAGTTCAACGCTTGCACGAGGCGGCACAGGTCGGGCTCGGGCTCGATCAAACGCTGATGGAGTTCGTGGCGGGGCTGTCCGATCGGCAGTGGGAGAAGTTGATCAAAGCCGGTTTGCTCAAGCCGGAGTCGACCTCGTTGTGCCTGAGCGTCAAGCAACACGTCAATGATTTTCTCTCGGCCCACCGAGGGTGGTCATCAGTGCATGCGGGCAATGTCCGCCGCGATTTGGAGGAGACGATCGAGGTGCTCCGGGTGCGACGCCTGGCTGACTTCACTCCTGAGCGTGTCGATTCGTATCTGGCGTCGCCCGCACCCGAAAAGTCAGCCTGCACACGCAACAAACGTCTCAAGCACCTCAAGCAGTTCCTGGACTTGTGTGTAAAGCACGAACGGCTTTCGAAGCATCGCCTCGGGCTAATCGTCAAGGCCGACGAGGCTTCCGACCCCCGACGTGCGAAGCGACCGTTCACGCATGCTGAGTTTGAGGCCTTGCTTGACCACGTGCCAAGGGAGCGTGGCAGGATCTATCTCTTTGGAGTGCTGACAGGCTTCCGCAGAAAAGAGATCAAGAGTCTCAGGTCGTACGACATCGATTTTGACCGGGGTGAAGTTCAGATCCCCGGGCGGATGGCTAAGAACCGCCATGACGATGTGCTCCCGCTGCATGATCAGCTCAGAGACGTGCTTGATGCGATGTGGGAGGAACAGGGTCATCCGCCTTTGGAGGACAAGGTCTTCGCAAGCGTGCCGACCAGTCGGACGTGGAAGCGGGACCTTGGCCGGGCCGGTCTCGAATTTGTCGACGCCGACGGGCGGCACCTGTATTTCCATAGCTTGCGCACCACCTTCACGACCATGCTGCTTGGCTTAGGAAACACCGCATCGCAAGCAAAGCGAGCGACGCGACACCGGAGCACCAAGGTGCTGGAAGACCACTACAACCACCTCAACACCGATGATACGAGGCGGATGATTGAGGGTCTGCCGAACTTTCAGTCTTCTCAAGAGGCAGCTGCCCCCTCCGCGGCTGTGTCTCAAATTGTCGCGCCAGATGTAGCACGCAACGATCCGTCCCCGGCGGCAGCCGACGCCGACATGCAACTCAAGGTCACGGCTCGGCGTCTTGCGGGAGACTTGTTGGAAGACATGTCAATGGTCTATCATGGCATGAAAGACGCAGGTTGGCTGCAAGGTGCGCCACCCGTCATCCGTGACTTTCGTAAGTCATTTGAGGATTTAGAGTTCGGGGCGATTAGCTCAGTTGGCCAGAGCGCTTCGTTTACACCGAAGATGTCACAGGTTCGAGTCCTGTATCGCCCATTTGATCCCGTCGACGTTGAGGGTAACGGGTCCGTGAGCCATCATGACCTGGTTGGGCCTCAATTGCGGCGCAAGAAAGCGTCGCGGAGGCCGATGATGTTTTCCCAGCGGCGCACGGCGGTGTCCGCGAGAAACACCAGCAGCAACAGCATTAAGAGCCACGGGCGGAGCGGGTGAAACCGTGCCAGCGAGGGCGCCGTGTAGTCAGGCAGGGCCGATGCGTTTGATTCAAGCAGGGTTCCGCCGGTCGCGGTGGTGATGGCGGTCAGAAGTCGGGTGTTGATCTGTCCGGTTGCGGCTTCACCTGAATAAGCCTTGACGAAGCCTGCGGAAACAGATCGGCCTGACTCCTCAGCCCGCACGAGGTAAACGCCTGCCGTCTCAGCGGGGAACCGTCCCTCATAGCGTCCCGGGCCAACTTGTTCCAGCGTGAGCTGGCTTGTCCGGCGATCGTTACTGGCGAGTTGATCGGCGGCGAGGGATTGCACCCGAACGTGGACTTGTGCGTCATTGCGGAACGACGCTGCGGTTTCGAGAACGTCCACGGAAACGACGACGTCATCGCCGTCACGTTCGAGTCGCAGGTCCATGTCCCAGCCGTCGGTGTTGCGGGCGGTCTCGCGAAGCACCTGGGCCCAGAACTGGCTGTATCCGTCTCGCCAGCTGCTGATCCAGAGCGCAGCCCACCGGCTTTTGGCGTCGGAGGTGAAGGCGGTTACTTTGCCGAGCCCAAACCGCCAGGTAGCGAGCAAAGGCTCGCCGAGGTCGGTGACCAGCGGAATTTGGGCGGTGGACTTAGGCCGCGTTTTGACATAACCGGTCAGCGCGGGAGCTTGATCGGCGGGCCAGCCGTTGACCATGGGATGGCGTTCGACGCGTTGGGGAATGAAAGGGGCTTCGCGCAGCAGTCGGCCGGTGTGGCGCATGGTGTCTTGGGTAAAAATCTGCGGGAGTGTGGTGGGGTCCACCGTGGCATAGAACTGCCCGTTGCCGGCCTGGGCTATGCGTTGGAGCAAGCCGATGTCCGCGCCGGCCCCGACGCCGACGGAAGAGACCGTGATGCCTTCGGCGAGCATTGCGGCGGCCATTTGTTCATACCCCGAGCCGGAGGTCTGGCCGTCGGTGAGCACAATCATGTGCTTGACCTTGGCGTTGACTGAGGCCAGAGCCTGGCGTCCAGCCTGCATGCCGGGCATCAGATTGGTGCCGCCGCCTGCGGTCAGACTGCCGATCTGCGACGCA
Organism: uncultured Phycisphaeraceae bacterium; assembly: GCA_963799465.1. GTDB lineage: Bacteria > Planctomycetota > Phycisphaerae > Phycisphaerales > Phycisphaeraceae > JBCCOW01. The sequence continues at coordinate 51,687 of CAWCXG010000003.1, forward strand.
ATGGTTTCTGGCGATTCGACCCGGGTGATGGGGACCACCCACTGAGCGGAAGAATCGAAGGCCACGACACCGATGTAGTCTTTGGATTGCAGCACTTCGACTGCAGCAATGGCTGCCGATTTGCACAACTCAATCTTTTGTCCTGACATCGAACCCGAGCGGTCCACGACCAGCATGAGTGCGGTGGCGAACTTTTGTTCTTTGTCCGGTGCCTTCATCCGGACCGGGAGGATGTCTTCGATGGGGGTGCGGTAGTAGCCGCCGACGCCGAAGGAGTTCGGCCCGCCGATCATGACGAATCCGCCGCCGTAGGCCTCGACGTAATCGCGGATGACTTGCATTTGCTGAGCTTTGAGCAGGCGTGCGGGAACGTCGGAGAGCACGACGCCGTCGAAGCCCGCGAGTTGCTCGAGTGAATCAGGCAAGCCTTGGACCGGGCGGGTAACCAGCAGAATGCCTTCGCGAGCCATGGCTTCTTCAAGGTAGCGTGACTCGCCTTCTTCGCCTTCAATGAATAGCAGAACGGGCAGGCCTTCGACGTCCACCATGGCCATGCCGGTGTTGTTCTCCGCGATCGCGTCCTGTGGCGGAGTATCCACGCGGACCTCGTAGCGGTAGAGATCTTTTTGTTTAGGGCTGCGATCGAAGGTGACGGTGCGGACTTTGCCCACGGCAAGGTCCACGTCCTGATGCTCAACTTCGATGCCGTTCTCAAAAAGTCGGACACGCACTTCGCCTGGGATCGAGCCTTCGAGATCAGCGTGGAGCGCAAGCTGAGCGCCTTGGTGCAGACGTGTTTTGCTGGGGCGTACGGCGATAACGCGGATGTCCGGGCGGGCTTCCCCTGCGAGCGGCAAGGCATCAATGCGGACTTGGCCGGACGCCGCACGACGGGCGGCGGCCTGCACGTTGCCGGTGGTTTCGAGCCCGTCCGAAATCAGCACGATGCGCCGCGCGACGCCCGGGGGGAACAGGCCACGGGCGAGTTCCACGCCGGCTGCGAGATCGGTGTCGGAAGCGTCAGCGGACATGTCCGTCAGGTTCGACCCTGATGCCAAGGTGATGCGTGCGGCATCCCAAGGCTCGGTCCCCGGCATGCGGGGCACATCCACCGAGCGGGCGATGCTGACCAACCCTACGGGAGTGTCTTGCGGCAGTGAGGCGGCGAGCTGAGCTGCTGCCGCATAGGCCTGATCCACCCCACCAGCTCCGAGCGAAGCCGAGCGATCGACGATGAAGATCACCGCTTCACGATTCGTAGTTGTCTTGAGTGCCGGACCCGCGAGTGCGGCCAGGGCAAGGGCCGCTGCGATACACCGTAAAACCAGCAGCGTTCGGCGTCGACCGCGGCTCATGGGGTGCACGGACCGCCGGGTCGACCACCACAGCAAGCCGCAGGCAGCGGGAATCAGGCACATAACCCATAGGTGTTCAAAGTCCATGATGCGTGAGGGAGAGCTTTGAGAAAAGGGATGCGATCACGAGGAATGCAGGCTTAATGCGGTGGGGCTGATGTCAGCAGCGTGAGCGAAGCAGCGGGTCAATACACCGCGTGACGGTGGAACAGGTAGCTTTCGATGAGTAAAAAGCCCAGCAGCAACGCGATCAGTAACGCTGTCATGTCACCAGTGAGCAGGTTGCTCCACGTGGACCCGGAATTGGCGGTGCTGGCGGCGGTTTCAGGTGCGGCGGGCAGGTTGGTTTCGGCTGCGGACAGCAGGGCTGAGCTTCCAATCCGTCCATCGGTGGTTTGCCACAATCCGATGCGGTCGAGCTGTTTCCATTGGCCAAGTGTGATGTCATCCTGATCTGAACTCTCGACCCCAGCATCTGCGTCAGTCCAGATCAGCGAGCCTTGCGGAACCATGACAAGCTCTCCGCTCTGCAGGTTTTCGCCCGCCTCGCGCCGGGACGCAGGCTCGGAGGCCCAGTAGAGCGTATTGCCCATCAAGAGTGGAAACGAAGCCATCAGGGGAAGTGACTCGGAACGCGAGGCGTCGAAGGCCATCACCACAACCCGCTGGCCGTCGAGATCACCCGCTGCCATCACCGGCCCGGCAGGTCCGACCCAAATGGGCTCAAGCCCGGACAGTCTGGGGTCGGCATCGACGACGGCCACTTGCCGGACCGCGACGCGCCCGGTCGCCACTCCAAGTAGCAGAGGATGCCGACCGCGCGGACTGCGCAGCGTGTCTAACGGAAGACCGTTGCCCTCGAGACGTCGCACTTGCACGGGGCCTAGGGACTGCGGCGGGTCCATCACCACCACCGGCATATCGGTCGGCCACGTCTCGGGAAGCCAGCCCTGAAACACCACGACGTCTATCGCCTGATCCTGCGTGCTGCCGTCTTGGGACTGAGGCGGAGGCCACTGCTCTGGCCCCCCCGCCAACACTTGCACCGAGCCGTCCGAGCCAATGACCGACAATGCCAACTCGGTAAACGGGTCACTCTTGCCGCTGATCCACAATACGCGAATGGGCTTGGCAGGCGGCACCCGAGCGAGCAAGACATCATCGGACTGCAGGCGGTCGCCTTCGGCTTGCAGCTCCAAAGACAACGTCTGGCTGACGCCAGCTTTGAGCGGCAGCAAGAGGCGTTTTCGTTCTCCTCGCGCGAGGCTCAACTTTCGCATGGTCACGAGCTGACCTTCAAGCTTGACGGTCAATTCAGCTTCGATGGGTTGGCCATTGCCTATGGCTTGCGACGCTCGGACCTCGACAAAGGCGTCATACTGGTCGGGCTGCATGGGGACTTTTCGCATCTCGAAGCCGGTGATCCCGACATTGCGTGCATCCGGCAGGGCCACATGGATCGGGACCACCGTGATACGTTGCGGCTGCGTGGCAGAAACGGGCGACGCAGCGTCTGCTGCATTTCGGACCGGCGTGATATCGGGGGTGGGTGGCGGCGCGTCAGGCTGTGCAGCGTCATCAGGGTCAATGGCTTGCGCTGCGAGAATGTCGTCACTGGCATGCCAGATAGAGGCAGGCGCATCGAGCAGTGCGAGCTCTCGGGCAAGGCGTAACGCGGGGTCATGGTCACCCGCCATCGGTCGAACCCGCACCGCGTCCAGCGCTCGACGCACTTCACGGCGGTCCAGACTCCGAGGCAATAAAACCTCCGGCTGAACGTCATAGGCGATGACTGAGACAGCCACGCCATCTTCCAGTGCGTCAAGCCGTTGCAGGATCTGATCGCGGGCATCTTCAAGCCGTGAGCGGCCTGCGTCGTCGGTGGCAGCCATCGATGCCGAACGATCCAGTAGCACGACCACATGCTGCGTGCCGTCGGCTTTGGGGGCAATGATCCATCGTGATAAGGCCAGTACCCCGGCTGCAATGATCAGCAATGTGAGGAGCAGCGACAGCAAGCGTTTGAGCCTGCGCAGCCAGGCGGACTCCTGATGCGCCTTGGCGAGGGTCTGAAAGAACAGCAGCGTGCTGACGCGTTCTTTGCGGGGCCGCGGTCGGAACAAATACAGCGATGCGGCTGCAAGCGCGATCACGCCCCACCAAAGCATGGCTGGTGCAAGAAGATTCATCAGGCGGCGGCCCTCGGCTGGGCGTCACGCAGGAGAGAGTGTCGTTTCATCCGTCCGCCATAGCGCCGCCGCGGGACAGCAGTTCGAGGAAAGGCTCTTCGAACGGCTGGTCGGCGAACCAGGTCATGTAATCGATTTGGCGGTGCATGCAGTGCTGCTTGAGTTTTTCGATGTATGCATCGACCGCCTCGGTGTACCGCTGCATGTCCCGCTTCGATAGCCAGACCCGGCGGTTGGACTGTGTCTCCACATCGTAAAGCTGAACTTGTCCTTCGAGGTCCGGCGTGCGCTCAGCGGGGTCCATGATGTGAACGACATGCGTTTCGGCCGGCCAGGCTGACGCATGCGTTAAGGCGCTTTCGGCCGCGTCGAGGTCTTTCCCAAACAAATCCGAAATCACGAATACCACGCCCCGCCGGTCGCGGGTCGGACGGTATCCGCGTAGCGCAGGCTCAAAATCCGTGACGCCGCCAAATTGAATCGCTTCAAGCCGGGCGAGCATCTCATGAATGTGGCCCTGGCCTTTCAACGGCGGAAGCTCCCGTTTGACATTCTCGGAAAGGCTCATCAACGACACCCGGTGTTGGTTCACCATCGCGAGGTATCCCAATGCGGCGGCGAGGCGTAGTGCTGCGAACCGCTTGCGGGGGTACGGCTCGATCATGGACGTACTGGTGTCGATCAGCACGTGGACGTGAAGCTCTTGAACCTCTTCAAACAGGCGGATGAAGAGCTTGTCGAGCCGGGCGTAAAGCCGCCAATCGATCGCCCGGTAATCGTCTCCCGCCGAGTAGGACCGATGATCTTTGAACACACGCGTAAAACCACTGGCGGGCGAAGGCTGTTGGCCGCGGTTCTTAAGTTGTCGGCGTTTACGTAAACGGAAAAATAGGCTTTTAAGTTGGCTGAGAAATTGTGGATCGAAGAGCTGCTCATCGGCTGAGGTCGCTGCGCTTGGTGTGATATCGGGTGTAACGTCATCACGGGAGGCCTCAGTGGTTTGGGGTGTCGTCATGGCGAGACCTCCGAGGCGTCCGAATCTTCTGCGGTCAGCGGCTGCGACGCTTCCAAGGCGATGAGCACGCCAGGCTCAGGCGAAAGAAGTAACACGCCTTGCGTGGCGCGTGCGATTACAGGGGCCATTCGGGTTTCTTGCAGTTCGCGATGTTGCGTGCCGTGCATCGTGTAAACCCACTCGTTGATGTTTGCGTCGCTGATTCCAAAGTGTTCGGCTTGCTGGTCGTCCCACCGCTGACGCCACATCTCCCGACCGGTGGCGGCGTTGACACAGACCACCCCATGGGGGCTGATGCCGTAGACCAGCGGTCCGTCGAAAACGGCGGTACACATACCGCCGCGTGGTGACTGGGCGTTGTCCGGATCCTCAACGATCAGAGGTACCGCTACGGTTTCCCGGGTCTGAAGGTCAACGAGTTGCAATGCACCAGCCTGCACCAGAACCAGCGTGCGACCCGTCACTCCCGCAGGTGTACCAACCGCGGATGTCGCGGGTGAGGTGACCGGAAAATCCAGGTTCGGGGTGATGATCTGGTTTCCAGACATCAAGACCAAGTGGCGCGGATCGGGCAGCACCGTCCGCAGGCCGCCATTCTGACTTGCCCATGTGAGGACCGGCGATGAGGAGACCGGGGACTGCGGGGGCACGCTGGGTCCAGGGCGAAAACCACCACCGAGGTAAATCGACGATGCGTAGCTCGCCGAATGCATGCCAGGCATGCTGTAGGGAGTTGCATGCATTCGACTATGACGGGGATTGGGCACGCTCCCCATCAGCACGTTGGGCTGAGCGGTCTGCACTGCATTCTTGGTTTTGGCCCCTTCCCCGTTCGCGTCTTCCGCCGTTTTAAGCTTCACCGGGAAGCGGGGATCATCCTGCGGATCAAAGACCCATTCAAGCGTATCGGTGTCGAGGCGGTAGATGAATGCTCGGTGTCCAAACACCACCAGGCGATTGCCGACAATCGTGGCGCCAGAGGTCAACCAGTTGATGGGAGCTGAAGCAGTTGCGTTGTTTTGAGGTGGGAGCAATTCCGAAAGACTTTGCTCGGCGATGACTTTGCCGTTCTGCGGATCAAGCGTGGTCAGTGTCTCAGCGGCAACATCGTAAACGAGCAAATCCTCGCCGCGTACGCAGAGCACTAACGCAGGGCCTTCGCTGGCGTTGTTAGCGTTCATCATTGCTTCCCAACGTGGTTGGCCGGTCGCAAGGTCCAGCCAGCGCACCGTCGTTTGATCTGCGATGGCCATCGCGCCGGGTTGCATCAGCACGACGTTCAAGCCTGCTCCAGTGGTCGAAATGGAGTCCCCCGCAAGATCGATGGGTGCCTGAAGCTGTTTGCCGGTATTAAGGTCAACGCGGTGCAGCGTTCCGGATCGGTCCAAAGCCAGGATGGTCTGTTTTTCGACCCAAAGGTGACTCCAGGCTTCTCCGCCCGGCGTCTGGAAACGCCACCGCATCACCAAGCCATTTTCGCTGGCCGCAGGACCGTGCTGCGGGTCGTGTGTCACCTTGTCGGTTGGGGTGGGATCGGTGATTTTTCGACGTGCTTGGTTAAACGGGATCGACATACCGTCGGGAAACGCGATCCATAGCCCCTCGCCGTCGGGTGACACCGGGGCTGAGGGCGAATCAGCGGGCTGAGTCCCGACGGGAGGTCTTGCGGCGACTGCGACCTGTTGGGCCAGGCGTTGCAATTCTTCTAAAGCGTCGCGGCTCGCATCGTCGCGGCCAGCGCGGGCCAGCACATAGGCCCGGCACCACGTTGCCCACAAAGCCTCCTGCTCACTTTGAACCGTCCGCTGCACCTCATCAAGCAATCGCAGTAGTGTTTCTGTGTTGCCCTGCCCTGCTGCGGTCATCTCCTGCGACGACTGGTCAGTCCGCAGGCTTGCACTGATCGAACGCCAGTACGAAGCCACGAGATGCTGCTGCAAAATGCCCTGCGTTTCCTGTGAAAGCTCCACGCGATCCAGCCCCGCCAACACCCGGCGTACCGACAGACGTAGCCCCGATTCATCTTGCTGCGCTGCAAGCTGTCCCAGCAATGCTTCCCAACCGGCCAGGTCCGTTGGTGCTAGCTGGACACGTCGCTGCATCGCTCGCAGCAACGCCTCAGGCGGGGCGTACTCTTTCATCAACGGCATCAAACGCACCAACAACTCAAGTTCCTGCACTGCATCAGGATCGAGCGCCGCAATCAGCGGCTGAGCCAGGTGAGGCTGCTGCGTGCGGGCATAAAGCAGCGCAAGTTGAGCGTCCGCTTCCGCAGATCGCCCGGGGTGCCGGTCACGCAGAGCAGATAACAGTTCCACTTGTTTCGCAGCGGCCTCGGGACTGGCGCCACGCGTGGCAGTAACGTCCAGCAGCACCAGTCGCAGCGAGAGGTCTAACGCTTCTTCGGGCTTTTCTTCGAGTGCAGATTCAAGCAGTTCAGTGGCAAGGTCGCGGCTGCGGTGCTCTTTGGCGACTTGAGCAAAGGCCACCAGCCGCTCGGCCCGCTTGCCGTCAAACGGCATCCCTTGGCCTTCTTCCTGCAGTCGCTGCGCTTCGGTGGCGAGCCAGTCTTCCGCAAGATCGAAATTATCGGTGAACGCTGCGGCGGCATCAAGCCACGAGCGATACCGTGGAGTTGTGTCGGCCAATGCACGGCTGGACGTGATCAATGATTGACCATCCGCCAACGCTCCACGCAAGCGGTAAACTTCCAACAGACGACGGCGCAATTCAAGGTCCGCTTTCTCCTGGGCGACGCGGGCGGTGAGCGCTTCCTGTGCAGCGCTGAGCATGTTTTGCTCGATCATGAAACTCACTGCCCCGAGCAGATTCTCCACGGGTGTGTCCAGCGTAGGCGGCTCGCTGAACAACCGGTGCGCATCCCGTCGGCGATTCAGCGCCAGGTAGATTTCCGCAAGCTCGCGGCGAAGGTCCAGCCGATCCGGGGCACGGTCCAGGGCTCGCTCCATCAATCCCCCGGCGGCGGTGAGCAGTGAGGTCGACCGGGCCAGACGAGCGGACTCAATGGTGTACGTCAACGCGATGTCGTCCGGCAATTCGGCGGTGATGGCGTCGATTTGCTCGAGTGCCTCCTGCGACCGCCCCAAGCCCATCAGCGTGCTCGCACGACGCTTAAGCAACGCAACCGACTTGGGTTGACTGGCAAGGCGGCGATCGAGGTATGCCAGTCGGCCCCGTTCATCACGCAAGAGGTCGAACGTTTCAAAAAGCTTTTGCTCCAGTTGCGCAGAGCCGGGGATGTCTTGCGAGGCCTTTTCCAGCACGACGATCGCCTCGCGGGGTTGCTCCATGGCAACCAGCAACTCTGCGAGCTCAAGGGCTGGTTGCGGGTCATTGGGGCGGGCATCGCGTCGGGCTTGGGCCTCAGTAATTAAGGCCGCACGAGCTTGCTCGTTGTCCAGCACCGCGACCCGGCGTTTAAGAATCTCAGGCCGACGCCAGTAGTCTGCGGTCACCCGATTGAGAAGTTGGGCCAACCGCCGCTCGGCTGCAACACGGTCGCCCGACGCGACCTGGGCTTCAGCGGCGAGAAGCCCAAGTTCGACCATCGTTTCAGGTTCAGGCGAGGCTTCTAACGCGGTATCCAGCATCGTCAACGCCGCATCAGGTCGGCCGTATGAGAGCATGAGTTTGGCCACCTCCGCTGTGCCTTGAGGCGAGCCGCCTTGTGTCTGCGCAAGTAGATCCAGGTGTGAAGAAAGCACTTCATGTCGACCCAGCAATGAAGCAAGCGGCAACAGCTCGCGTACCCATTGCGACCGGTAGGTGCCAGGCTCGTCCAACGCAATAGCCTGTGCGAGACTCTCCATCGCTTCGAGTCGCTGCGGCGCGGTGCCCGAAGCCAACTGCTGGTAAAGCAGATAATGGGCGAAGGCGTATTGCGGTGCCTGCTGGACGACCAGGCGAGCTTCAGTCAACGCGGCAGGGTCTTTGGCCTCGGCCAGAATACGCGTGAAGACCAGGCGGGCCCGCACGTCCTGCGGCCACTGTTGAAGGTGGACCCGGTAGAGCGTGACGAGTTCTTCGATGTTGTTTTGACTGCGGTACAACGTCACCAAGGCCTTGAGCGGTGTGCCCAGGGTGGGGTCGTGATGCAACGCGGTCCGCAGGGGCAGCGATTGCTCGGTGAGATCGACGGCTGGCGGATCGGCAGAGGCGTAGCCAGTCAACAAGAAAACCCCCATCACTAGGACTAGAGCCTGTCCGCCCACCCATCCACGGACCGAAGTCCTGGGCGGGATCGCTTGTTGCGTGGCGCGTAGAGGTGATGAGATCATGCCCGAGGCTCCGCTGAAGTGCGCGTTCACGCTGCCGCCGCAGCGGGCGTGGGAATGGCCAGCAGCAGGTCGTCGATCATTTTGTCGGTGCCCACGGACTCGGCCTGCCCTTCGAAGTTCAGCACCACGCGATGTCGCAGGGCAGGCTTGGCAACAGATTGAATGTCAGACACCGCCACTGCGGTTCGTCCGTCGAGCAGGCAGCGGACCCGTGCCCCGCGGACCAAGGCCTGCAACCCACGTGGGCTTGCGCCATAAGACACATACCGGGCGACGGAGGGGTGTGAGCCAGGGCCGTCGGGATGCGTGGCGAGGATCAAACGGGCGGCATAACGCGTGAGTTCGTCGGCGATAGGAACGTGCGTGACGAGTTCCTGGATTTCCATCAGTTCCTCGCCGGACATGACGGTGTCGATTGGCGTCTCGCGGATGCCGGTGGTTCGCTTGCTGATTTCGACCAGTTCTTCAAGCTTGGGAAACGGTACGGTGATCTTGAAGAAAAACCGATCAAGCTGAGCCTCAGGCAGAGGATAGGTGCCTTCCATTTCAAGCGGATTTTGTGTCGCGAGGACAAAGAACGGCTTGGGCAGTTCGAACCGCTCATTGCCAGCGGTCACGCTTCGCTCCTGCATGACTTCGAGCATCGCGGCCTGGGTCTTTGGGGTCGCACGGTTAATTTCATCGACGAGCAGGAGGTGGCGAAACACCGGCCCTTTCTCGTATCGAAAGACACGCTGTCCGTTCGCATCCTCGCCAACAATGTGCGTGCCCAGGATGTCCGCTGGCATGAGGTCAGGTGTGCATTGAACGCGGCCAAAGGTCAGTCCGAGCACTTGCGAAATGACGCGACACAGATAGGTTTTGCCCAGTCCGGGGACGCCTTCGAGCAGCGAGTGTCCCTGGCTGAAGATCGCCAACAGGCAGTCATCCACCATGTCTTCGTGACCCACGATGGCTTTGGCAATCTGGGACCTCAGGTCGCCAAACCGTGTGCGGAAGCGTTGCATGCGGGCGTCGAGTTCTTCGGGGCTCAGCGTCATGATTCAGGTCTGCTCTCTATTGAGGAGTCAAGGGGTTTGCGTTTGTTCGATGCTTTCGCGAAGCAACGTGAAGTACTGGCGTACCTGCGCTCGGCGGGCCAGGGGCAAGGGTTCGTCTTCCAGTGCTGCTTCTTCGGCAGCGATGAATGCGGTGTCGAACACGCTGGATTCGACGGATGAGCGTTCCTGACGTTGCTGTCCTTCCACGTTGCGAACCGTTGATTGTCCAGCGTTGACGGGGGCGGCTGCGACGGTGGCGCGGCCGGTGGCTTCATACGGTTTGGTGAGCTGATTGCCTAAGGGCGCGGTGCCCTGACCGGCCATGAGTCCGCCGGGGTTGCCCCCCGGAATCAACCCTGGCATGAGTCCGGCTCCCTGGCCTTGTCCGGGGATGCGTCCCGCGCTGCGCCCATGCCCTGGCCGGGGATCGGCATCATGCCCCCCGCCATGGCCGGTAGTCCGCCGCCGGGCATGGTCGCTGGGGGCTTGCCCCAGTTGGGCATCCCTTGGCCGGCGGCCATTGGCATGCCGCCTTGCATCGCGTCGGGATTGCCTTGAGCAAGCTCCGCCCAGTCGGCTGCTGGCATCCCCTGGCCTGGCTCAAGACGCCGAAGGCCACCGCCGGGGTCGCCCAGCTGACGCATCTGCCCCCCACCGGGACGCAGTGCCTCTTGCATCTCGCGACGCAACTGCTCAGCCAATGCTTCCAGCTTGCGGGCAGCTTCGTCACGCTCAAAACGACGATCAAAGTGCTCCGCCAATTCCCCCAACGCAGCGGCGGCTTTTTCGCGATCACCTTCTTGCAAAGCCTTATTCACAGCGGCGAGCTTTTGGCCTTCAACCGAACGCAGATCCTGATCGTCCGCCGCTTTTATGGCACCGTCGATGGCCTCCGCCAGTCGGGCCAACTGCTCTTGCGTGAGTTCTGCGGATCCGATCTTTCCCCTTAATTCCCGAGCGGTACGGGCGACCTGATCGGCCGCCTGCGCACGCAATGCCGCGCCCAACTCCGCAGTATCCGCGTGTCGGCCAAGCTCTTCGATCATGGGAGAGGCGGTCGCGTCCACTTCGCCCTGGGCCCCGAGCTGAGCGGCGAGCGTCTCCGCTTCGTGGGCCAGCTTTTCCAGTTCGCTCAGCAACTCCTTCGGGGTCGCCTCCTGCGCTTTGGCCAACTTTTCAGCGGTCTTGTCGATGCGATCCTGCAACGCTTTGAGGCGCTGGGCGTCTTCTTCAGTCATCCCTTTAGGCGGGACAATGCGACGCTGTTGTTTGATTTTCTCGCCAGCAAGACGCACGCGTTGCAGGGTGTCCTGATCCACGGTTTGATCTTCAATCGCCACGGGCGGCACCATGAGCGGCGAAAACGCCACCGCCAGCGCCAGGATCGGCAACGCCATGCTCCACCACGGCATGCGTAGCGGAAGCTGACGATGCATCGTGGGTAGCACGGCGTCGAGTTGATCTGCGGTTCGGGTGAGGTGCAGCCGTTTGCCGGGCTCCATCGTGTTCACATCGCAGGCGGCGTCGTTCTTGAGAAAACTCCACGCAGAGAGAAGCGACTCGTGCCGATCTCCCGCCCGGTCCCACTGTGCGAGCGATTCGCCTCGGTCTGGACGCGTCCACCATGCCCACGCCGTTGCCGCCGCCAGCCACGCCAATACGATGACCACCATGGCCGCCCCGTCGGGCCACCGGACGCCTGACCATCGCAGGACCAAGACGGCCGCTGCGGCCAACGCAAAAACAGGCACGCGCGGTGCGTGCCAGTGCCGCTAATGCCGTACGCACGATCAGTCGTCGCTGCACCCGGCTTGCCGCGTGGTCCAAGGCTGCGGCGGTCGTCGTAAGGTCCAGCGAATCCGCACGCTGGGCATGCGTATCCTTTGATGACGTGCGGGGCAATTGAGTTGGATGCTGAGATTCAGGCATGGGTTATCCTCGTTGCAAAGCACCGTCAATCAATCTGAGCCAGGATGGCTTCTGCGCGTCGGCGAATTTCGGGGTCCTGATTCGACATCGCTTCACGGACCCCCGGCACGGCCATCGCGTCTAACGAAATGAGTTGCTTCTGAGCATCTTCGCGAGTCTGCCAGTCGTTGTCGCCCAGATCGCGGATCAGGCCCACCACCCGCGAATGAACCGAATCAGGAATCATTGGCTGAGGATTGATGAACATGGCGATCCGCTCAGAAGGCAATTGCCAGACCTGAGCACCAAACCGGAACGCGATCTCGTTTTCAGTGAACCGTCCCACGATCATTCCGCCGCCCCACAGGCTGGCTCGAAAACCGACGCCGGCACCGGCAGGCAAATCTTCCGCTTCGTCATCACGCTCCAGTTCGCGGATATGCGCAACGGGAATCGGGATGCTCCCGCTCAACGTCATCAAGTTGAGTGTTTCAAGCTCGAACGATCCCACGAGAACCTGATCATCTTCCAAACGCAAATGCGCCTGGTCCATCCCATCGTCGCCTTGCAGATCGTCAGAGAGGGTTGTGCTCAATGATCGAATGAGAGCAGCGTCAAGCGTTTGAGGGCCGAACAGCATGGTGTCGACCTCGATTTCACCTGCATCCAATAAGCCGACCCAGACGCTGCCGTCGTGCAATGCGAATTGATACGCCGCCTGCTCTCGGCCGAGGTGCCGTACCCATCGCAGGGTATTGAGGTCGACGCGGCGTGATCCGTAAGGTCCGACTGTGGAAAGGGACAGTCCGTCCGAATCTTTTAGCAGCAAGCGGTCGCCTTCAAAGGTTTCCATCGCGGCTGCGGCTTCGCTTGGGGCTTGGCCGTTGCGATTGCTTTGCTTCATGACAAGCCGGTCGAGCGACTCCAGGCTCAACGGCACCTGGGGCCCGGAGGCCAGGACAAAATGCAATGCATCAGCCGATAGTTTGCCGGTGATGATTTGGCCGTCACGAAGATAGACCTGCGTGAGGTCACCCCGGAAGCGGGGGCCCGCGACGGCAGCAACCTGCTCGGACTCAAGCTCTCGCTTGCCGTACCGATTTTCAACTGCGAGATGGGACCAGTCGGCTGAGCCATTGAGTCGTGTGCTTTGTGAAATCGCGAGCAGGTCCTGTGACTGTGGGTCGAGATCGAGGTCGTCGGGAAGTGTCCATAGTCTTGGCGCTTGGCCGTCCGCCATCCCACCGCCGCGGAAGTTCACAAGCGTGCTTCGCAGTTCGCGTGGCAGGTCTTTGATAAAGCTCCGGGACCGCATGGGGTCAAAGAGTTTTTTCATTTCCTTGTCGGACAGTGTGGTATTGAAATGACGCTGTGCGATGGCCGACATCAGCGATACGGTTTTGCCTTTGGGGATGGTCAGCGCGTAGGTCACTTGCAAGGCCTGATTGGCACTGTGCATTTGAAAGGTGGGCTTGACTTTGGACTTCGGTGATGTGAGCAGAAAGGCAATGCTTGGGATGTTCTGCTGAGACTGCACGAACACCAAGCCGCCTTCGTCTTTACCAAGCGTGTTCTGGAACGCGGCTCCGGTATCGGTCTGAACGGATTGAGCCTGATACCGCAGGTAGGTGCCATAGTTCACGTTGAGCGTGAGGTCGCTGGACCCGGTGTTCGTGAAGCTGTCCACCCAGCGACATACCCCCAGGTTGGGATCGATGGTGATCAGACGGGAGAGTTCGATTGGCCCGCAAGGCCCGGATAAGAGGTAGGTCAGCCCGTCGGGGGTCATCTGCTGTTGCCCGCCGCCGCCGAAACCGTTGCCGTTGATTTCGATCGCCATGGCGTTGACGAAAACGTGATTCGTTCCGTTCTGCAGGTAACCGCCAGGCTGTATTTCCCACTGAAAGCCCAGGCGGTCGGTTTGCTGCTGCCAGCTCGGCGTGACGTATGTTTGCGCTGCGGGCGTGCGGGCATCGGCCTGCACAGTCAGTAGCAGACATGCGGCGGTCATCACAGCACATGCCGCACGCCGCACGAAGGGATGGAAGCGGTCAACTGGTCTCAAGGCGTATCTCCCTGTACTGAGAGCACTGCTGTCACCACGTGTTCGGTGGGCACAAGCCAGTCTCGATATCGGCCTTTGAGGGGCAGCATGCGTTGCTCGATCCGCCCGGTGAGTGTCCCCCCTCCCATGGTCGTCAGAGTGTAAATCGCTGAGGTGCGGTCGCCGTCTTCCCAGGTGATTTCCCGGATTTGCGAGACCGGCAGAACCGTTCGCCCCGAGGCGTTGAGTATGGAGAGGCTTTCAAGATCGACGGCACCGACCAAGCGGTTGTCCCCCGAGAGCACAAGATGCGAGCGCTGCGCAATACGCTCAGCTTGCATACTCAACTTCTCAACGAGTTTTTCAATCGCGGCGGGATCCTCGGGGACCGTCCTGAGCCGTGCCAGACGTTGGATGTTCTTCGGATCCACTTGAAACGTCTCGACCTGGCTGCCGCTGCTCGCGGGCATTGCACTCTCAAAGGTCACCGGATCCCCCGCCAGAACGCCCGTGACCGACGTGCCATCATCGAGCATCACCGCATGCCCGCCCACCATGCCTTGGATTTTTTGAATACTGAGAACCCGCGACATGCGAAATTCAAAGCGTCCCCAGGAAGTGACCAGGCGGATCGGCTCCTCGGTGTCCCTTGACGCAAACCGCAGGCCGTCAACGGTGGTCAGAAGCATGGCCGCTGCCTGAGGCGGACGATTGTCAAGCTCGGAAGGCCCGTTGACGATCAAACTCAGCGATGTGGGGCTGAGGTCCACGTTTAAGCCGCCTTTGGCCTGGAAGGTCATGCCGTCGAAGCTCATTTTGCCGGCGATGATGCGGCCGTCGCGAAGATGCACACGTTGCCGTTCGGGAGAAAGCGATTGCAGGGCGGCAATGGTTTTCCACGCAAAAGAGTGCGTCGTGCCGCTCGATTCAAGCGTTACTGCCCTGGCGTCCATCGTGCCCATGAGCAGGGTGGAATCGCCGAGTACCAGCGCTGCAGCACCGGGCTCGAGTTCACCCACGCCCGCATCTTCGGCAAGCGAAGTCAGGCCAGCGAGCAGTGCTTCACCCTGAACGGATGCCGCCACTTTGAAGTTAATCAGTGTGGGCAGCAACTCCTTTGGCACATTGGGTTGACGCACCTGTTTGTCGAACATTTCCTCGAAGATCAAGGACGGGTCCGATGCGTTGATCGAATGCCGCTGGGCCACCATGTGCAGAATGCTGACGGTCTTGCCGGGCGGCACATCGAAGGTGTAAGCGACTTGGTATCGACGATGGGTCTGGTTGGTAACCGTTGGCCTTACCTTGGATCGCGGCCCGGCGAGCAGGTGGATAATCGAAGGTCGGCCGTTGGGGACAGTGGCGATGCCGAGGTCATCTTTTTCAATGGTGAACTTGCTACCCGATGCGGGCACGGTGCGTCCGTCAGCGGTCATCGTGGATGAGGCATTGCCGCCTAAAACGGTGTTAATACTCAGTGTGACGGTCTGCTTTTTCTTGCTGTTGTTGGTGACCACTTCGAGGTAACGCACCAGCGCCCGCTCCGCGTCCAGCCAGACCCGCCGGGTCATGACCATGTCCTGGGGCAGTTGCTGGGTTAAAACCAGCTCTTGCCCGTCAGCCGTCTGTTGCTGTGCCGGAGCGTTAAAAGTAACGTTGGCGCCCTGATAGGAAATCTGCAATTCAAATCCGCCGTCGAAGGCATCATTGGTACCATCGTTTACCACGCCCGAGGGACGAAAGTCCCACTGAAAGCCCATATTGTCATTGCGTTGGTTGAAGTTCCCGCCTGAAGCGACTTTCTGGTCGGGATCGCGGTCAGATTTTTCCGAGATGGAGAAGCCTTGGACGAGTACCGCCTTGGGCGGCAAGTCTGGCGTGCTGGCTGTGGCCTGGGTGGCTGGGGCCGTGCTGGCCGGGCCGGTTGCCGGCTGGGTGGTGGCCTGGCCTTGTGCAGACGACGCGGTGACGAGCAGTAAAATCACAAAGCAGCATGTCCCGGTGAAGATCGGGAGATTGGCAGGTCTGCCGAGTTCGCTCAAGGTCATGGGACTCCGCGTAAGCAATGGATGAATCGTTCCCCGGATACAGCCATCACCCGGAAAGTCGATGGCTGTTGCACTATACCACCTGCGGTGGGTGAAAGCCCCCCGCGTCAAGGGGACACCGGTCAGACGCGGCAGAACGTGCTCAAGTTCCGCGTTCATTGCCTGCGCGAAATATTTTTTTTGCAATGGTTTCAGGTCAGCTCAATCCGCGGATCCACGCAGGCATAGGCCACGTCCACGAGCAGGTTGAACACCACAAGCAAGGTGGCGTATACGAGCACGACGCCCAGGATGAGAAATTGATCCTGATTGAGGACGGCGTTGACAAAATGTTCACCCATGCCTGGGATGTTGAATACTTTTTCAACGACAAACGAGCCGGTCATCGCCGACGCGGCGGCTGGTCCCATGAATGAAAGCACCGGCAGGTAGGCCACTTTCAAGGCGTGATCGAAAAGTGCTTTACGCTCGGATAATCCCTTGGCCCGCGCGGTGCGGACAAAATCACTCCGCATGAGGTCAGCGAGCCCGAGCCTCAGCAGTCTTGCGATGTAGGCTGCTGGGGCCAGTCCCAGCGCGATGGTAGGCAGCAACAGGTGACGCCACGACTGCCATCCGCCCAATGGCAAGTGCGTCCACGTGGCCTCGGGCAGGTACCGCCGCGTCAGGCCGGCCGCAACCGCCAGTAACACCGTTCCCGTGACGAAGCTCGGCAAGCTGATCCCGATTAATGCCACGCCCAGCGACCCGCCTTCCCACACCGAGCCCGGCCGCAGCGCCCCCACCACGCCCGCCAGCGTCCCCAGCACCAATCCAAACCCCAGCGCCGCGACCCCCAGCGTCGCCGAGACCGGCAGGGCATCCCCAATGATCCCCGACACCCGATGCCCGCTGTAATTCAGCGAAGGTCCAAAGTCGCCTTTGGTGACCACGTCCCGGACGTACACCCAGGCAAACCGCGTTGGAGAATCCAGGTTGTACTGCCGCAACATCGCCGCCTTCACCTCAGGCGAGGGCTGCTTGCCATCAGGCGAACTTAATGGATCGCCCGGCACCAACCACGCCAACGTGAACGTGATCAGAAACACCACCAACAAAATCAGCGGCAGCTGCAGCAATCGACCCACGATTAGCGAAGCCATCTGCAGACGCCCCCTTCATCCACCGTCATCGCGTGTTGTATCTTGCATCGCCTGCCGATCATGGCTGCACCTTCATCTTCCAGATCGGAGGCGAACGCCAGGGATTCAGTTCCACGCCGGTCATTTTCTGCGGATCATAAATATCGAGATTGGCGTAGTAATACAACGGCGTCACCGGAGCGTCCCGAAGCACTACGGTCTCCGCCTGTGCGTAAAGCGCCATACGCCGGGTCGGGTCGAGGGTCGTCTTGGCTTCAGTGAGCAGGCGGTCGAACGCTGGGTTGCTGTAGCCCGCGTCATTATTTTTATCGCCGGTCTTAAAGAGTTCAAGAAACGTGCTCGGCTCGGAGTAATCACCTAACCAACCGCCACGCGAAATCACAAAATCTCCCGCCTTGCGCAGGTCGATCAGGGTGTTCCACTCGACGCTTTGGGTCGTTGCCGAAACGCCCAGATGATCCCGCCACATTTGCGTGATGGCCTGGGCCGGGTTCTCATGCCCCCCGTTGGTGTTGAGAATCACACGCACAGCAAGCGGACGGTCGGGCCCATAGCCAGCCGCTTTAAGCAGTCGCCTGGCTTCTGACGGATCAAACCCATGCCCCGCCGAAATGGGTGCTTCATACCCAGCAAGCAAGCCTGGAGGGCTAAATGAAGTTCCGACGGTTTGGTTCATCCGCGTGACGTTCTCGACCAGCAGCTTGCGGTCAATTGCCATAGATAGCGCCATGCGAACGCGTGGGTCCGCGAGGGGATTCCTCGAGCCGTCCGCCAGTCGAGGCCGACAGTTGAATATGTAAAAATAGGTGCCCGCCGCATCGCTGGTATGGACATCTTCACGTCCTGAAGCCACCAACTCCGCCGCCAGCGGGGACGACGTCGGGACCGAAGGCAGCCAGTCGAGCTCACCTGAATTGTAGAGCATGACCTGCAATGCCGGGTCGCTGACCTTGCGCATGATGAATCGGCCGTTCTGCACGGCCTGCCGGTTCCAGTAGTGCTCATTGGCGTCGGCGATGAGATGGCGGTTAAACGCCCAGGCACTGAGCTTGTAAGGGCCGTTCGACACCATCTTCTCGGGATCGATGAACATCTGCGGGTCGCTGATCATCCTTCCCGTGTCGGCCTCAAGGGATTGAGAGAGTTCAATGGTTGCGCGATGGACGGGGGAAAACGGGCCAAACGCCGCGAGGTCCGCAAAGTACGTGATGGGCTTTTCCAGCTCAACGATCAACGTGCGGTCATCCGGGCAGGAGATGCCCACGGTGGTATCGAAGCGTTTGCGTGTCGCAGCCCAGAGCTGCTCGGCAGTTTGCGAATTCGCCTTAAAGTCCGAGATCGCCTGTTGACGCCAGTCAAAAAATGGCTTGGCGCCGCGGATCATGAAAAACTTGCCGCTGTAGTCCGCCGCGAGGTCAGGCAGCATCGCACGCATCCACGCGAAGCGAAAATCATGACTGGTCACCGCGTCCCCGTTGGACCACTTCGCATCCGCCCGGAGTGTGAACGTGTAAGTCAGCCCGTCCTGCGACACGTCTGGTAAAGACTCGGCCGCAGCCGGCACCAGTGCCAGGCTCTGCGTATCGATCCGCAGCAGCGTCTCAAACAGGTTGTCAATGATTCGGAAATCGTTCAACGCCAAAGAGCGCTGCGGGTCCAGCCGCTTGACATCACTGCTGACTGCAAACCGTACCTCACCGCCCCGGGCTGGCGGCGGTTCGTCATCAAAACCAAAGCCCACCAGAGCGGCAGGCAACAGCAACACGAGGAAGACAACAGGGACTGCCCACTTCACGACCGCCATCCTACGTTGTCACTTTCTTAACGCAACAAATCAATCAAAACGGTGTGCGGCGTTGCAATCCACAAAAAAAGAAGCGGACCCGTAGGCCCGCTTCATGAGATTGTTGAGTTTGCAGGGCAACGGGCCAAAGCCAGCCGCCTGCGATGTGACTTACCAGCGTCGGCCGCCACCGCCACCGCCGCCGCCACCACCGCCGCCGCCGCGGCTGTAACCGCCGCCGCCGCCGCCACGACCGCCACCGCCGCCACCACCGCCGCCGCCCGCACGGGGCTCACGGGGCTTCGCTTCGTTGACCGTAAGAGTACGACCTTCGAACTCCTGACCGTTCAGCGCTTCGGTGGCCTCTTTGGCCGCCTCGTCGCTGGACATGGTCACAAACGCGAAGCCACGGGACCGTCCGGTCTCGCGGTCTGTGATGATCGCCACTTCCTGGACTTCTCCGTAGTTGGAGAAAAGACCTTCAAGGCTTTCATCTGTGGTTCTAAAACTGATATTTCCGACGTAGAGCTTCATCGACTAACTCCGCAGCCGTGTATTTGATTCGGTCGCGAAGTGAGAACTATCACTGGGCCGTTCGACACGTCTGACACTATAGGGACACGCCCGACCACTGCGGTCGAGACAATGCGTAGCTTACCACGTTGCGAGTCGTCTACCAGTGCGGATACCTAAATTACCACATTTGTTGCTATTGGCCGGCGCTCTCAAGCTCGCGAAGGGCCCGTCGGTTGGCGATTTTGCCGATCCGCGTCATACGATCCAGGATGAGCACGCCGTCGAGATGATCCGTTTCGTGCTGCCACACGCGGGCCAGTAATCCGTCTGCGCGTTGCTCGAACGCCTGTCCGTCCCGATTGGTCGCGCGAATCGTCACCGCCGTGGGGCGTGTGATGTCCGCATACACCTGCGGCAAACTCAGACAGCCCTCTTCACGTGCTTCGGTTTCACGCGAAGGCTCGACAATCTCAGGGTTGATATACACCCCGTCGTCGGCCGGGTCGCCGGTGGCGTTGGCGACAAACATCCGCCATGACAAGCCCACCTGCGGCGCGGCGAGTCCCACCCCCGGAGCCTCACGCATCAAGGTGAGCATGCGGTCTGCCACCGCGACCACCTCAGGGGTCACAGTCTCAACCGGAGTCGCAGCCAGCCGCAAAACCCTTTGCGGGTAGTGCACGATATGAAGGCGAGCGGGGTCCGTGCGCATCGCAAACATGCTAATCAAACATGTAAGATTTTGGTTCACTTAGCGTAATCTTCGCTCAGTTCAACAGTTGGGGGTTGACCCCCGCGAGACACGGCGGGATACTTATGCAACCCATCGTCTCGCTCAACCTGCTGCTTTTCTCCGCCCGTCACACCGTTACCGGGCCTTTCTCCGCGGGCCTCATCGCCTTATGTCCACCGTCACCAAAAAAGAACTGATCGACCAAATCGCCGTGGCCACAGGCCAAAAGCGGGTCGTCGCCAAAAAGATCGTCCAGAGCTTCCTCGACAACATCATCGTCGAGCTTGGCAAAGGCAATCGCCTGGAGTTTCGAGACTTCGGCGTGTTCGAAGTCAAACAACGCCGCGCCCGCCGCGCCCAGAATCCCAAGACCCTCGAACGGGTATGGGTTCCCGCCAAGCGGACCGTGAAATTCAAAGTGGGTCGGCTGATGAAGCAAACCCTCGCCCAGGCGGATGAAGCCGAGAACAACGCAGCGCAGCTTGATTTCAGCCCAGATGATGGCGACGAACAAGGATGACCCACCCCAGTGGGCCGTCCCGTATTGATGCGGCATGCAACTTATCTAAGCCGCTGGCCAGACGGCTTGAATTCGAGGTACAGCAGCGTGAGGACACCGCTTCACAACGCCAATTGATCTGCACAGACCCAGCCCAACGGTCTAGCGATCCAGAAATTGCAGATTCACAAGCTCTCGCCGGGCCTTGGGTATTGCGGTCAGGCAAGCGATTACTCAACGCGGCGTCGAATGACTATCTCGGCCTGTCGCTTCACCCGCGTCTGGCCCAGGCCGTCAGCGCGTCTGCCCTGCGCGAAGGGGTCGGCAGCGGCGCCAGCCGACTGGTCTGTGGGCACCAGTCAGCACACCACGCGCTGGAGCAAAAATTCGCACGCTTCAAACATGCCCAGGCGGCGCTGGTCTGCCCGACCGGCGCTTCAGCAAATGCTGCGGTCCTCGGGACCCTTCCGCAGCTCGGCGATGTGGTGTTCCACGACCGCCTCAACCACGCCTCGCTTTTCGACGCGACTCGTCTTGGGCCCGCCACGCTGCGGACCTTCGCCCATCGCGACGTTGCCGCGCTTGCGCGAAAGCTTGACCGCTGGCAACGCAACAAGGCACCGCAGGCCTACGCTTTCGTGGTTACCGACTCGGTCTTTTCGATGGACGGCGACCACGCCGATCTGCCCGCGCTGCTCGCCTGCTGCGACCGCTACCACGCAACGCTCATCGTGGATGAAGCCCATGCCACCGGCATCCTGGGCCCCACCGGGGCTGGCCTCGCCGAAGCTCAAAATGTCGCCGACGCGGTCCCCATCTCCATTGCGACCGCATCCAAAGCCTTGGGCAGCCTGGGCGGCATCATCTCCGCGTCGCATCGCGTGATCGATCACCTGATTAACCACGCTCGTGCCTTCATCTACACCACCGCAGTACCGCCTCCACAAATTGCTGGAATTGATGCGGCCCTCGACGTGATTCGTGACGAGCCGGAGCGTCGCGATCGTCTCCATCGCATCATTCACGACGTACGTGAAGCGTTGGCTGACTTGGCGTTGCTTGACGCCGTACCCGCTCACGGGTTCGCCTCACCAATTCTGCCGCTCATCACTGGCTCCGCCGACGCCGCTCTGAGGCTCGCTGCGGGCTTGTGTGATCAAGGCGTGCTGGGTGTGGCCATCCGCCCCCCCACCGTCCCGCCGGGGCGAGCAAGGGTCCGCCTCACGCTGCGGGCCGACATGACCAACCGTGACGTGAGCTTGCTCATCAATGCAGTGCGTCGCGTCGCACGCTGATCGTGGGCGGACGTCATATCAACCCACCACGCAAACCAGCCCCGCTCCGCGTCACTGCACCGTGAGCGTCGGCGCGTCGGCGTCATGCTGCATCCCCGCCAGCACAATCTGATCCGACACGCGGCGGACCATCGCGTTGAGGTCGGACGCCAGCGCGTCATCTGTCGTGAAATTGGCCACCGGGTCGCCCGCGTCGGCGTTACGCCGCAGCGCCCGATGAATCGGCACCGCTCCCAGGAATGGCACCCCCAGCCGCTGGGCAAGCAGCTCAGCGCCCCCCTTGCCGAACAAGTCGTATTCCTTGCCGTCGTCGCCGATGAAATACGACATATTCTCAACCAGCCCGAGCACCGGCACACCCAGCTTGTCAAACATCGCGGCGGCGCGTCGCGCATCATCCTGCGCGACTTTCTGCGGCGTGCACACGATAATCGCGCCCGTGAGCTGGAGCAGTTGGCTCATCGTCAACGGCACATCGCCCGTGCCCGGCGGCAAATCGATCACCAGCACATCAAGCTCACCCCAATCCGTCTGCGTTGCCAATTGACGAAACGCGCCGTGCGCCATTGGCCCCCGCCAGATCAGCGCGTCGTCATCTTCAACCAGGGCGCCGATCGACATCGCCTTGATGCCGTGCACTTCAAAAGGCAGCAGGGTCTGCTTGACCGCGCGGGGTTCGTATCGGTCGGTGCCGAGCATGGTGGGCATGGACGGGCCGTAGATATCGCCGTCGAGCAGGCCGACTTTCTGCCCATGCCGAGCCAGCCCGATAGCAATCGCCGCTGCGACCGTCGATTTGCCCACTCCGCCTTTGCCCGCGCCGACCGCCAGGACATGCTTGACGTTAGGCAGCGGATTGCCGGTCTCCCCGCCCCCTGCCGCCGGCGGAGCAGGTGAAGCCGCAGACGGTGCCCCGGTTTGTCCGCCTCCCGAAGCGCTGGCCGTCAAACGGGCTGAAAATTTCACCTCAACCGAATCCGCCTGGGGCTGCGAAGATCGAATTGCCGCCTCGATTTCCTGCCGCAATGCTTCGCGTCGATCAGGCGACATGCGGTCCACCTGCACCTCCACCGTCACCGCCTCGCCTTCGATGCGCACATCACGCACCCGCCCAAGCGTCAGCAGGTCACGGTGCAGCTCCGGGTCGTTAACCGTTCCAAGCGCATCAAAAATTGTATCGCGGTCGAGAGCCATGGCAGGCACTATAGACCCCACCTCAAGCCAATACGTCTCGGACGATTCAGCAATGCAATAGATGCTCACATGCCGCGTTACACCCAAGGCCAAGACGGGACCGCCCCGCCAGCCGTAACCCTTCCCCTTGTTCGATAAGGACGCTTGATATGAAACTTCAAAACCTGCTTTGCTTCTTCACCACCGCTGCGGTTTTAGGCCTGGGTGTCAGCCCCGCCATGGCCGACAACGAAAAGCCGATGGACGCCGAGCCCGCCAAGCAAGCCGATGGCGACAAAGCCGACAAAGCTGACAAGGCAGATAAAAAAGACAAGCCCAGAAAGGGCGATAAAGGCGACCGAGCCGAGAAGCCCAAGCGGGGCATGAACATGATGCAGGCGCTGTTCAAGGACATTGAACTGTCCGACGATCAGAAAGAGCAGGTCAAAGGCGTGATGGGTGAAATGAAGGAGGCCGTGAAGGCACACCGCAGCGAAGTCGGCGAAGCTCGCGAAGCCATGAAAGCCGCCCGGCAAGCCAAGGACGAAGCCGCCGCCGAAGCCGCCAAGGCGCGCATGACCGAGCTGATGGAAACCCGGCCCAAGCTTGACACCTACCTCGACCGCGTTGGCGCGGATGTGCTCGCGGAAGGTCAGCGGGCTCAGTTCGCCGAGAACCGCGAAGCCATGCGTGAACGGATGGAAGCCCGCCAGGCCGAGATGGCAGAAAAGCGCGAGAAAATGCGTGAGAAGCGCGGCGAGGGCGATGGCAAAGAAGGCAAAGAAGGCAAGAAAAAAGGCAAAACCAAGGACGGCGAGAAGGCTGAACAAGCCGACGAGAAAATGGACATCTGAGTCTGAACGACTCGCCACGAAAAACCAAATTGATCTCACGAAGCCCGGGTCTTGAAGACCCGGGTTTTCCTTGCGCCCGGCATGCCTGGTTACTGCACCAGTCCGCGGGTGAGTTTCATAAACGCGGTCTCCAGGTTCACCCGTTCTTCCTCAAGTCGAGTCAGCCCGTAGCCCGCGTTGACCAATGCTGACGCAATCGATGCCGCGCTGGCATCTTCTGAGCCCAGCCGGACAGTCATGTGGTCCGCTTGCAGGGTCACTTCCACCACGCCGGGCACTTTTCGTACCACCTCGACCGCAGGAGCCAGCCGGCTCGCCACGCCCACCTTGAGAACCACACCAGCCCCGCCAACCGCCTGGGCCCGGCTGAGGATCTCGCTCATCGTGCCCACGAACTTCAGGTCGCCCTGCTCAATGATGCCGACCTTATTACAGAGGTCCGCCAGCTCAAGCAGGATGTGGGAGCTGATGAGAATGGTTTTGCCCATGCGATGCAGCTCTTTGAGCAGTTCACGCATTTCAATACGAGCCCGCGGGTCCAGACCGCTCGCGGGTTCATCCATCAGCAGAACCTTCGGATCATGCAGCAGCACACGGGCCACACTGAGCCTTTGCTGCATGCCTCGCGAGAGGGAATTCACTTCCGCGTCGGCCTTGTAGGAAAGGTCGGTCAGCGCGAGCACGTCATCGATGACTTGCGTCCGAGAGTCGCCGGTGATGCCGTAGGCCGCCGCGAAAAACTCGAGATACTCCTTGACGACCATGTCGTCGTACGAGCCGAAGTAGTCGGGAACGTAGCCGATCATCGCCCGCACTTGACGCGCGTTGACGGGGCCGACGGACAGCCCGTCAATCCGTGCTTCGCCCCACGTGGGCTTGAGCAGCGTCGCGAGAATTTTGATGCACGTGGTTTTGCCCGCTCCATTGGGTCCGATGAACCCAAAGCAGTCACCCTCCTCGATCGTCAGGTTCAGGTTCGACAACGCCACCAGATCGCCGTACCGCTTGGTCAGATTAAGAGTTTGGATCATCGCCATAAGTTCATCACACTTTGCAGAGGACCTCGCGTTCGCCCACTCTTGGCGTCACAGGTCACAGGCTTCGCCCAGGGGCCACATGTGATCGCGTTGCCGTTCATAAATCGAAAATCATTCGCACGACGGTCAGACCTTGCCCATCGGAGCGGATCGGTTCGCCGTCGAGCCGCAAGGGCGTCGGCAACGCGCTGCCTTCAAGGTAGCCAAGGACGATCAGGCGGGGGCCGGTGAGTAAGGCCGAGAGATCCACATCCCGCAGCATGGACCGCTGCAGCGTGGCTGCACTTCCCATCGCTCGGGTGTCCCGCACGTTTGGCGGAGGCAGGGCTTCGTAAAACATCGCGGCGTCGAGTTGCTGCACCACGCGGGGCAGTTTTGCATCCCCGCCGCCGGGTGGAGCCTGCCCTTGAAACTCATTACTCAAGCGATCCACCACCAACCCCAGCACCCCTTCTTCGCGCCACTGACGCTCACGCACGTACGCCCCGTCGCGGACCAGAGGCTGCCAGGACAGCACCGCCAGATCGAGCGCTTCGCCCGGTTCCCATCCCCCCGCCACGCTGGCAATCCGTATGTCCGCCTTGCCCCCCGGCGCAAATACCACGCGGACATTACCCAGCGCCCCGGCATGCGATGCACCAGCGTGCCTGCCACCCCACTGGGTCCCCCGCGTACCGGCTTGCCGGTTGGCAAAGGCCAGGCCAGTGCGGTGGCGGGACCAAGCCATGACGACACAAATTGTTTGCTCGTTGCGCGGACCGGAAAAGTGACCCGGTCCGGTCGCGCCGACTGCACGCCATATTGACGCGGATCAACATACGCCGACGTATTGCCATCAAGTTGAATCCCCGGGCTTGCGAGGGTTTGAAACGCTGGCCCCATCCCCGGAACGTCCGCGCTGGGCGCTGCGGCGTCGACCTCATCTTCCGCCTCGCCGCTGTTCGCGAACGACACCTCCGCCTCCCCAAACCGAGGCACGTAAACCGACATCCACGTTCGGGCCTGTACGACCTGTTCGTCCATGAGCAGGTCCACAATCGTCACATGCTCGATGCGTTGATCCGTCGGCTTGAGCAGCGCCGCGCCACCCCAGCACAGCAACGCGAAGACCGACACCACTCCCACAAAGCCAAGCCAACTCCACCGGGCCAGGCCCTTGTGCTTGAGCAGTAAAAATAATCCAGGCCCTGCCGCCAGCCAATACGCCGTGAACAGCACAATCGCCAGCAACAGGGCCGGCACGACGGTTCCGGTCATCGCGAGCCGCTGTGCAATCCACCCGCCAAGTTCCACTTGCCGAAGCACTTCGGCCGGCCTGATCGCGCCCCGGTTTTGCTCTTGCGCCACGTACGCCTCGGTATACACCGGCCCCCGCCAGCCAAAAACCGACGACCACACCGGATGCATATTGGCCGGGTCAAGCACCCCCCCCACCGCCTCGCTGCCGAGATCAAGCCCGATCACCGTGACCCGCCCCATCCCGTAACGCCGGGCCACAATCTCAGCCGACCCGTCCGGCCCTGCCTGCACCACCTCCGCTCCATCGCGGCCTGAGACATCGAAGCGGTGCATCGACACCTCCGGCCGATCACGCGTCGGTAGCCCAGCCCAGGCTGGCAGCGTTGCCTTGACCGAAGTGATCCGTGATTTCTCCACCGGCATCAGGTCGCCCAATGGCGAATCGCTCCAACGCTGACCCACCTCAGGCAGAACGATGACCAGGTGGCCCCCGCGATAGACCCACTCCCGCAAGGCCTGCCGCCGCGACGCATCAAAACGGGTCGACAAGGGATCCCCCGAACCGTCCTGCGGCAGCCAGACCATCGCGTCCAGGCCGGCCAGGCCGTACCAACGATCAGGCAGCGTTTCGAGCGACCAGCCGTTAATGAGGTTGACCGCTTCATGCCGGGTCAGGTGCGGTTCAAAACGCTCCAGGCCGACCGCGCCGCGCCATGGACGCCGATGAGCTGCCGTGTGGTCGGGACCACCGCCTGGGCGTCCACCGCGACTTGCGCTCGCGCGACCGCCACGCCGCTCTGGGCGTCAGTGACCATCACCTCCCACTGGGGTCGCAGCCCCAGATCCATCGGCAAGGCTCCATAAAGCCACACCGCCTGCTCCCGCCCGGCGTTCACCGTCGTCTGCCGCTGCATCAATGCGGTATCCCCGTCATCGTCCGACAGCCGCCACGTCACCACCACGTCGCGGTCCACTGCTGAGGCATTGGTCACTACCACACGCATCGGCGTCCAGTCCCCCGCCCGAACCCGCCCGGCGTATCCCACATCAAACCGGCTGACCGTCACCGTAACGCCACTCGCAACCTCGTCCGCAGACCCCGTCGGCTGAGCGTGCGCCTCCCGCATCGACCCCAGCAGCCCCCAAGCCACTGCCGCGACAAGCACCCAGATCGAAATCCGCATCCCATGCATTGCCAAAGCATACGCCAGCCTCGGATCAGCCATCAGACCCGCTTCCGATAACGCCGCGTTCGCCTCCCTGTCTCCCGCCAGGCTCCTGCACGCCGATGCCAGCGTCATGCCCACTGCACTCTGGTTGTTCTTTGGACTCATCGTTGCGATATTCGTGCGCTCGTATCTCGCGGTACTGGGCAACCGCTTGTACATGCAGACCGCGCGCCATGAGCTCATCCGAGAGACTAAGCAGGCCCGCCTGGATTACATGCTGGAGCTTGCCCGCCGCGAGCACGAAACCATCGAAATCCTGGACGAAGACCAGGCAGACGCCGCGAACGCTGAGGCTGGCGAAGTATCAGACACCACGCTGAAAGATGCTCCGCTCAGCCTGCCGAATCAACCCGAGGAAGTTCGCAAGGCGGCTTGAGTCTGTCACATCCCCCACGCTTCATCGTACTTCTTAACGCAACATTTAACGCAACAAGCCAAGCGGCTTCTCGACGGTCATCCGCTTGAACTTGGTTGCGCTGTCGGATGCTGAGGTTCCTGCCAGCGGGGCAGCAAACGATCCGCCGCCTTCGCCCGGCTAAACCAGTCCATCACCATCGTTTCACGACCCCGGGTTGCCCCATCCGTGACATCGCTCATAATGCCCAGCCTGACTTGCCACCTTTGATCCCCCGACCCGCCGACGGAGCACCCATGTCCAACCCCGCCAAGATCACGATGAACGACGGCCAACTCCAGGTCCCCGACCAGCCGATCATCCCGTTTATTGAAGGCGACGGCACCGGCCCCGACATCTGGGCTGCCAGCGTGCGCGTCCTCGATGCGGCCGTTGAAAAGGCCTACGGCGGGTCCCGAAAGATCGCCTGGAAAGAAGTCCTCGCCGGCCAGAAAGCCATGGACACCGTCGACTCCTGGCTTCCCGATGAGACCCTCGACGCGTTCCGTGAATACCTCGTGGGCATCAAAGGCCCGCTCACCACGCCCACCGGCGGCGGGATCCGCTCGCTTAACGTCGCACTGCGCCAAATCCTCGACCTCTACGTCTGCCTCCGCCCGGTGGTGTACTTCGACGGCGTCCCCAGCCCCGTCAAACACCCCGAAAAGACCGACATGGTCATCTTCCGGGAAAACAGCGAAGACATCTACGCGGGCATCGAATTCAAAGCAGGCACCGGGGAGAACGCAGCGTTTTTGAAAATGTTCGCGGAGGCCTATCCGAAGATGTTCGACAAAATCCGCTTTGGCACCAGGGAAAGGGGCAGAGCATTCGCCGAGCTTGCAATGCCCGAGCACATCGAGCCAGGCGACGACGACGTGATGGTCGGCATGGGCATTAAGCCGGTGAGCCGGCTGGGCACGCAGCGTCTGGTTTTCGCCGCCATCGAATACGCCATCAAGCAGGGCCGACACAGCGTCACGCTGGTGCATAAAGGCAACATCATGAAGTTCACCGAAGGTGCCTTCATGCAGTGGGGCTACGACCTCGCGGTTGATCCGTTCCACGCCGAGCCGCTTGACGGCGGGCCTTGGCACGTCATCCGCAAGGGCACCGACACGCCCAGCGGGAAAGTGCCCCATGACATCATCATCAAAGACGTCATCGCCGACGCCTTCCTGCAACAGCTCCTCACCCGCCCCGATGAATACGACGTTGTGGCCACCATGAATCTCAACGGCGACTACATCTCCGACGCGCTCGCAGCCTGTGTGGGCGGCATCGGTATCGCGCCCGGCGGAAATCTCAACTACGTCACCGGCCACGCCATCTTCGAGGCCACCCACGGCACCGCACCCAAATACGCCAACCAGGACAAGGTCAATCCCGGCAGCGTGATCCTCTCGGGTGAAATGATGTTCCGCTACCTGGAATGGCCTGAGGCCGCAGACCTGATTATCAAGGGCGTCCAGGGCGCCATCCACGCCAAGACCGTGACCTACGACTTCGAGCGTCAGATGAGCGGAGCCACCCTGCTCAAATGCAGCGAGTTCGGCGACGCAGTGATCAAGCACATGGGCTGAGCATGTCACGCAGGTACGCAGTAATGCTTCGCGCGCCGATTGATG
The DNA here is from genome assembly GCA_963799465.1 of uncultured Phycisphaeraceae bacterium. GTDB lineage: Bacteria > Planctomycetota > Phycisphaerae > Phycisphaerales > Phycisphaeraceae > JBCCOW01. Next base: position 81,106 of record CAWCXG010000003.1, read on the forward strand.
GGGGGTGGACACTATCCCCACTCCGGCAGGCCCGCCACGCGTGAGTTGCAGCGGGCCTTGTGCGTCGATAGAATGCTGTGTTCGCGAAACACACACCACTGCTGCAGATATCCTTGGTCGGGCGGTCTTCAACTGCTCCGAGCCGGATGCCCCTGCCGCTGCGAGACCCACGCCATGATCGAAGCCCTTAAAGACGACCGCATCATCAACAGCCTCGGCGGCCGCTTCCAGTTCACCGCCCTGATTCAGCACCGCATCCGCGAACTCATGGATGGCGCCCGCCCGCTGGTCGAACGGGACGGCCGAAGCGACTTTGAAGTTGCAGTTGCCGAAGTCGTCGAAGGCAAGATCACCATCGAACGCGGTGAGATCGAGGTCGGCGGCGGCGAAGAACACGCCTGAGTTTCTCGCTTGTGAAACGGTCTCTGCGATCAAGGCCGGCAAGCCCTAAACGGAGCGTCTTGTCAGCGAACAGGTGACTTAGTCCCAGCCACCCGTTCCTTGAGGTGGTCCAATACATTCATGTAATTAATGTACGCGTCGTAAGGTGTGCTATACGGGTTGAAGTAGCTGTGGACCGCAGCGTCCCCCGCGGTTTTTGTGGCCATGTAATACGTATGGTCCGAAGTCGTCAGCCGACGCCAATCCTCCAGCAATGCCACGTCTTCACTAGCCTTGACATCCGCCTCAAGTCGGTACAGCTCCTGAGTGGCCGACGACTGCATCGCATTACCAAGCCACGCCGAGAGGTCCCGCTCGGTATCCGCCCAGCTTGTCATGTAGGGTGCGTCGTAGGTATCGACCGGGTCGTACTCATCGAGCACTTCGCTTGGCGTGAGGAACTGTCCGCCAGCACTGAGCACCTCAGCGGGCAATGCATCCAGGAACCGCAGGATGCCAGAGTCCTGCCCCTGGTGTTCGCCGAATGTTTCAAAGTCCAGAAAGATGCCACGCAGCGACGAACCGGTCGCTGGCTTCGTGAGCATCGCGGCATACGTTTTTGCGGTCAGCGGGTTGCCTTGCCTGAGCCGATCCGCGAAACGAAAACCCACCTCATCGGTCAACGCGTGATCCCGTAGCAATATCGGTACATCCGGATGCTCCGGCGGAGCATATACCGCGCCCACCGGCCGACCCGCGAGGATCGCCTCCAGCCCTTCCGCCAACACCCCGCTGATCCCGTCAAGTTGCGACACCGACTCGGCGACCGCGTTGCTGTAGACCAACTCAGTGTTACGGAACATCGTGGGCTTTTGCCCAAACTCCTGCTCGATCATTTGACGATGCAGATCGACCTGATCCGCGAATTCATCACGGCTGTAAACGCACGCCAATGAGTGATGGTACGTCTCGCTGAGAAACTCCACGCCTCCGCAGTCCGCGAGCTCGACGAGGTTTTCCATGACCTCAGGGGCATGAGCCTTGATCTGCTCGACGACGGTTCCCGTGAGCGACAAGGCGAAGCGGAAGTCGTCCTTGTGACGTTCGAGCAGTGTGAGGAGTACACGTGTGGCGGGCAGGTAGCAGTTGACAGCCACTTTGCGGAGAATGTGCGCATTGGCGTCCTGGTCGAAGTAGTCACCCCGGCCGTCGAACACGCTGTACCGCCTCAGCCGATAGGGCTGGTGGACCTGGAAATACATGCACACGGCGGTCATAAGAAGCTTTCGCGGAAGAGGCGAACGCGGGGCCGCGGGCATTGTGACAACCCTGCCGCAACCCGCAACCCGCCGGTTCTCATATTGCGGACAAGCCCCCCCCGCAGCCCCAGACGTCGTCAGCGGGTGGAGACGGCCTCGGGTTCACGCTCCGGGCTTGAATCCTCTTGTGTCTCTGCCGCCGCCGGCGTATCGCTCGCCTGGCCAGGGACGTTGACAGGCTTGTCCGCCGTAATCCCTCGCCGCCTGGGCCTTTCCATGGGACTGAAGATGATCCGAGCCCCGGGCCTGAACGCCACGTACGACGCGAACCACTGCACCAGCACGACAAAGCGGTTGCGGAACCCAACGAGAAACGCCAAGTGAATAAACGCCCACGACAGCCACGCGAAAAACCCGCTGTATTTAAACTTCTTAAAGGGCCAGGCCACCGCTTTCTTTCGGCCGATCGTGGCCATCTCGCCCTTGTCCCAGTAGCGAAACGCCTCACGTTGATCCGCCGGCAAGGCTTTACCTGTATTCACCTCGTACATCAGCAACTTGGCGACATGCTTGCCCATCTGCATCGCCGCCGGTGCGACTCCGGGCACCGGCTCGCCGTTGTCCTGCACCGCCCAGGCGATGTCGCCCATCGCGAATACCTCAGGCCGACCGGGCACGGAGAGGTCAGGTTCGACTTTGATCCGTCCGCCTCTTTCGAGCTCGATCCCGAGGGTCTGCGTGACGGGGACCGCATTAACCCCGCCGCCCCAGAGCACGCTGCGGGTCTCGATCCGTTCGCCGGTGCTGAGCGTCACGCTCTGTCCGTCCACGTCCTGTACCCGGGAGCCCAGCATCACACTCACCCCGATGTCTTCAAGCTGACGCTTGGCTGAGTCGGAGAGGTCTTCGGGGTAGCTCTTGAGCAACCGGTCTCCGCCGTCAATCAGGATGATGCGCGCGTTGGCGGTATTGATCTTGCGAAAGTCTTTGCGAAACAGTGTGCGGGACAGGTCCGCCATGGTCCCGGCAAGCTCGACGCCGGTGGGCCCCCCGCCGACGACCACGATGGTCATCAGTCGGCTGCGTTCGGCAGGGTCCGCCTCGGTTTCCGCTCGCTCGAAGTTCGTCAAGACCTGGCGGCGGATCCGAAGTGCATCGTCCACCGTCTTGAGTCCCGGAGCGTGCTTCTCCCAATGATCGTTTCCAAAGTACGACGTCTTGCCCCCCATCGCGATCAGCAGGTGGGTGTACTCCAGCGACGACTCCCGCAGGTCCACACGCTTGGCCTCGAGGTCGATGCTTTCGACCTCCTCCATCACGGTGAAAACATCCTTGCGGTAGCGAAAAATCGAACGGATCGGCTCAGCCACCTCAGGCACCGCCAGCCCCGCCATGGCGACCTGATACAGCAGCGGCTGGAACAGGTGATGGTTTTGCCGGTCGATCAGGACCACTTCCGCGTTTGCCTTGAACTTCTTGCAGAATGTCAACCCCGCAAAGCCGCAGCCCAACACCACCACCCGCGGCCGATCGTGCAGTGCATAGTGCTTTTTCAAAGGCGTCTCGTCGCCCTGCGTCTGCAAACCACCCGACAGCTGCGCTTGTTCGATCGCGTATTCAACGTTACTGCTCATGACATCATTCTTATCTAAAGCGGGGGCACCCCAGGCCTGGGTTCTTGCAAGTTTAGGCTTTGCGGTGCAGGGCCTTGGTCGAGCCGACTAAAGGGCTTGCCTTTTGCCTTACGATGCCCGCGAAATGACCGCCTCCTCCACGCCCCACGACGCTTCTTTCCCCCGCTTCTCCGCTGCGCAGATTCGCCGCGAATTCATCGACTTCTTTGTCGCCAAGCGCAGCCACCGGTTCGTCCCCTCTTCGCCGGTCGTGCCGCACGACGACCCGACCCTGCTGTTTGCCAATGCGGGGATGAATCAGTTCAAGCCTTATTTTCTGGGCACTGAGCGTCCCGAGCACCCTCGCGCGGTCAACACGCAAAAGTGCATCCGCGCTGGTGGCAAACACAACGATCTGGACGACGTCGGCAAAGACAGCTACCACCACACCTTCTTTGAAATGCTGGGGAACTGGAGCTTCGGCGACTACTTCAAGAATGAAGCCATTGCCTGGGCGTGGGAGTTGCTGGTCGATGTCTGGGGTCTTGATCCCGGGCGGCTGCACGCGACCTATTTTGAAGGCGACCCAGCCGAGGGCCTCGAGCCCGACCTCGAAGCCAAAGCACTTTGGGAAGCTCTACTCCCCACTGATCAGGTACACCCGGGTAATAAGAAGGACAACTTCTGGGAAATGGGCGATACCGGTCCGTGCGGGCCTTGCTCGGAGTTGCACTACGACCGCTCGCCGGACTGCTCGGGCGCGGGGCTGGTCAATGCGGACGATCAGGACACGGTGATCGAAATCTGGAACCTGGTGTTCATCCAGTACAACCGTGGGGCTGACGGAAAGCTTTCCCCCCTGCCAGCCAAGCATGTCGACACGGGCATGGGGTTCGAGCGCATCGTCCGCGTCCTGCAGGACAAAACCTCGAATTACGACACTGATGTTTTCACACCGCTGTTTGCCGCGATCAGTGACATGACCGCCGCTCGACCTTACGACGGCGGGGAGGGCACGCTCGACGACCCCATCGACACGGCCTACCGCGTCATTGCGGATCACATCCGCACACTCACATTCGCGCTGACTGATGGGGCCCACTGCGGCAACGAAGGCCGGGACTATGTGCTGCGTCGTATTCTGCGCCGCGCGGTGAAATACGGACGGGTCGATCTGGGCGTTGAAGGTCCGTTCTTTCACAAACTTGTCAAGGCCGTCGTGGAGACGTTCGGCGATGCGTTCCCGGAGCTGACCAAAGACCCCCAGCGAGTCGCTGCTGAGATCGAATCCGAAGAACAGTCGTTCGGCAAAACACTCGACCGCGGGCTTGCGTTGTTTGAGCAGGTTGTGAGTGAAGACGACGATGATGAACCATTGCAGGTCATCCCGGCCGACACCGCTTTTACCCTTCATGACACGTACGGCTTCCCCATCGATCTCACCGAGCTACTCGCCCGGGAGCGGGGATTGGACGTGGATACTGCCGGGTTTGAAGCCCTCATGGAGCAGGCCCGGGAGCGGTCGCGAGGCGGCGGGGACACGACCCGTGACGCCACCGCAACGCTGACCGAATTAGTGTCCAAAGGCCTTGATGCCCAGTGGTTCGAGCCGACGAATTTCACGGGTCACGAGGCCACCGAAACCCCGCTGCAGACCAATCCGCTGCACGTTTTCGCGCTGCGTGACGGGCAGTACGTTTCTGCGACACAGGCCGAGGCGGGCGAGGAAGTCGCGGTGGTTTTGCACATGACGCCTTTCTACGGCGAGGCCGGGGGACAGGTCGGAGATACCGGCACGATTCAGACCGCCGGTGCGTCGCCGGGGGTCGGCGGTGGACGGGTGCGGGTCAGCAACTGCCTGAAGATTGGCGGCGTCCACTTACACCTCGGCAAAGTCACTGCGGGCCCGCTGGTCACCGATCCCACCGCCCGAGTGGCCACTGCGGTCGATCCAGACCGCCGCGCGGCGATTGTCGCCAACCACACCGCGACCCACCTGATGAACCGCGCGCTGCGTGACCATGTCAACCAAAACACCGCGCAGAAAGGTTCGCTGGTGAACGATCAGCACCTCCGCTTTGACTTCAGCCACGACGCCGCGCTCACGCCTGAGCAGATTGAGGCTGTGGAGCAGCAGGTCAATGCGGACATCGACGCCGATCTGATCGTCGATGCGCAGGTTGCCCCGCAGCAGGACGCTTTGCAGATTCACAGCCTGCGGGCGGTTTTTGGCGAAAAGTATCCGCCCCGCGTTCGCGTCGTTTCCATTGGTCAGCCGGTGAAAACCTTGCTGCACGATCCGGACAATACGGAGTGGAGCGGTTACAGCATTGAGTTTTGCGGGGGCACGCATTTGAGCCGGACGGGCTTGGCCAGGCGATTCGCGCTCGTCAGCCAGGACGCGGTAAGCCGAGGCGTGCGACGCGTCACCGGCGTGACCGGCGATGCCGCCGAGCAGGCCGAGCGCGATGGGCGCAAGCTCATGGAGCGGGTCGAAGGCTATACGTCCAGCGATCCGGTCACCATTGCCAAACATATTGATGACCTCATGCAGGCTGTTGCGGACGCCACCTTGCCGCTGCGTATGCGCACGCTGCTGAGGGAACAACTCGCCGAGCTCGCCGAGCAGGTCAAGCAGCATCGCAAGGCCCAGGGCAGCGAAAGCGAGCAAGCGGTCGTGGACGCCGCGCGAGCCGTGGCAGATGCTCACGATGGCAGTGCCATCCTGGTAGCCCCCATTGACGGTGCAGATGCCAAGACGTTGCGGACGGCGATGGATGTCCTCCGCAAACGCCATCCTCAAACGGCGTTATTGCTCGCCGCGGTGGAACCCGAATCGAGCAAGGTCGCGCTACTCGCTGCTGTGCCGGACGCCATGATCAAGCAAGGCTTGAAAGCAGGCGACTGGGTCAAACATACGGCGGCAGTGGTCGGCGGCGGCGGCGGCGGTCGGCCGGACATGGCCCAGGCAGGCGGCAAAGATCCCGCGAAGCTGCCGGAGGCGTTAGACGCTGCTCGTGCATTTGCGGCCGAAAAACTCTGAGCCCTTTCGCCTCACCTCATCCTGTGTTGAACACTTACAGCGTCGAGTCTTTTTCGTTTCTGCGAGGTATTCATGTCTGAGCCCACCCCACGCTGGTCAGTCAATCAAGCGGCAGATTGGTATGCCGCGAGGCCTTGGCCGATCGGTGTCAACTTCTATCCCTCCACTGCGGGCAACCAGCTCGAAATGTGGCAGGATCAAACCTTCGACCTGCCAACGATCGACCGCGAGCTTGGCTACGCCGCAGCGATGGGCATGAACTGCATGCGGGTCTATCTCCACGACCTGCTGTTCCACCACGATCGCGACAGCCTGTTCGAGCGGATGGAATCCTATCTATCCACTGCCCACACGCACAGGATTTCCACGCTCTTCGTGCTGTTTGACGATTGCTGGTGTGATGATGCTCAGCTGGGTCCACAACCCGAACCGCTGCCGGGCGTGCATAATTCCATTTGGCTCCGATGTCCTGCCGGTCGTGGTGCGGAGCGGGCTCAGACCGATGCGGTGTACCGCGAGACACTCAAGGATTACGTGACCCAGACCCTGCATCGTTTTCGTGATGACGACCGCATTTTTGGCTGGGACCTTTACAACGAGCCAGAGCAGGACGGCCGACACGTTGACCGAGATGCAAAGGGCCAGCGGGTTGCCTGGGACTTTCGACCGATGGGAAGCCGATCCTGTCATGCGTTGGTTCATCACGCTTTCGATTGGGCTCAGCACGTCGATCCCAGCCAACCGTTGACGGTCGGTGCCCACCGCGGCCGCTTTCATGAAGCGATTACTCGGACCGGGCTTTGCCGCAGTGACATCGCGAGCTTTCACTGCTACGGCGATGCCGAGCGGTTGCATCTGGCGTTAGCCGACGCGAGGGAACACGTCGGTGACCGTCCGTTACTCTGCACCGAATACATGGGCCGCACGGCGGGAAGTACGTTTCAAGCCTGCCTGCCGGTGTTGCACGACCAGCAGGTCGGGGCGCTAAGCTGGGGGCTGGTCGCAGGTCGATCCAACACCATTTACCCGTGGACCTCCTGGGATCAGCCGGGTCGTTTGCCCGAGCCTGAGGTGTGGTTTCACGACATTCTGCGCTCCGATGGTTCCCCGTACGACCCGGCCGAGGTGGAGCTCATCCAACGGCTCGCCAAGGCCTCTGAATCATGAACGATTCAGCGAAAAGGTTCATTGTCCCGCCGGCGGATTCACATCTGATCGCACACCGCTACCATCCGTCCCATGCTGCACGTCAACCCCCACTATCAGAAGCTTCAGGCTGGTTATCTGTTCCCCGAAATTGCCCGACGGGTCAATACCTTCGCCGCGTCGCACAACGGTGATCCGATCATCAAGCTCGGCATCGGCGATGTTACCGAGCCCCTGCCGCCCGCCTGTATCGAGGCGATGCATGCGGCGGTCGACGAGCAAGCCGGCCGTGACACCTTCCACGGCTACGGTCCCGAGCAAGGCCACGCCTGGCTTCGCGAGAAAATCGTCGAACACGAATTTGCAACCCCCGGCTGCAGCATCACCGCCGACGAAATCTTCGTCTCCGACGGCTCAAAGTGCGACAGCGGCAATATTCTCGACATCCTCGGCCACGACAACACGATTGCGGTGTGCGATCCCGTCTACCCCGTCTACGTAGATACCAATGTCATGGCGGGGCACACAGGCCCCGCTTCAGACCACGGCTACGAAGGCCTGGTCTACATGCCGATGACCGCAGACAACGGCTTCACCCCCACGCCGCCGTCAACGCCCGTCGACCTGATCTACCTGTGCTATCCCAACAATCCCACCGGTGCCACCATCACCCGCGACGAACTCGCGGCATGGGTGGCGTATGCCAATGAGCACGGGTCGTTGATCTTGTTCGACGCCGCGTATCAGGCGTTCATCACAGACGATGAACTGCCTCGCTCGATCTTCGAAATCGACGGGGCCCGCACCTGCGCAATGGAGTTTCGCAGCTTCTCCAAGAATGCAGGCTTCACTGGAACACGTTGCGCTTTCACGGTCGTGCCGAAGGAACTTGATCGACCCGCCACGCCGGGCGGCGACCCCGTGAGCCTCCACCGCTTGTGGAATCGTCGGCAGAGCACGAAGTTCAACGGCGTGAGCTACATCGTCCAACGCGGCGCCGAAGCGATCTACTCCGACGCCGGCCGAAAGCAGGTCGCGGACCTTGTGGCCTTCTACCTGGAGAATGCGACATTGCTTCGCGAAGGTCTCGCCGAAGCGGGCTTCAACACCTTCGGCGGTGTCCACGCACCTTATATCTGGCTGCAATGCCCCCAGGGCGTCGGGTCGTGGGACTTCTTCGATCAGTTGCTGCAAACGACCGCAGTCGTGGGCACACCCGGCGCAGGCTTCGGGAAAAGCGGCGAGGGGTACTTCCGGCTCTCAGCGTTCAATTCACGCGATAATATTGAGACCGCCCTGGGCCGGATCAAGCAAGCTGACTTCATCGCGGCCTCATCTTCGGTGTGAGATGGCACGAAGCGATCCGTGTACCCAGCAAAGGTCATGGTTCAGCGTCGCGCGTGGGGATCGGTGACCTTCAGCAGCGCTTTTTGTGCGGTGACGTACAGTGAACCGTCGAGGCCGATGACGCAGTTGGTGGTTTGCTTGCCGGTTGGTATCAGTCCCAGCGGAGTGCCTGCAGCGTTGAGCACCACAACGCCAACGTCGTAAAGCGTGACGTAGAGATACGGTTCGCCGGGCTGCGTGGACGCTGGTTGCGTGGTGGGAACGGCGGCGATCGCGTTGGCTGGGGTGATTGTGGGACCTTGGGGGGCGAGGGTCATGCCGTCAGGTCCGCCGTTTTTACCGATGTTGTCGAAGCGAGCAGTCGCGGCATCGGTATCGAAAAACACGCGACGGTTTTCAACCTTGCCCGGTGCCACCACGTCGTAGGCGTAAATGATCCGGGCGGCGTTATCCGCGATGTAGAGCGTTTGGCCATCGGCGGTGAGGGCGATGCCGTTGGGGCGTTCAAGATCGTGTGCGACCAGGGTCGGCGCGTGGAACGCGATGCCCGGCAACTGGTCGGTCGCCAGAACGGCAAGTGTGGTGTGGTACACGCCTTCAAAGCTCGGCGTACCTGGCTTCTCTCCGCCGTAGGCTGGATCCGTAAAGTAAAAGCCGTGCTCAGCCGAGCCCGTCACGTCGTTGGGGCCGTTAAAGCGAAACGGCTTCAACGTGCTCTCTCCCGCATCGTTGGGTTGCGTTGCCGCCGCCGATCGGCTGAGGTGATCGAGCCGAACGTCCCCGTCCGCTCCCAGCAGTCGCACCGCCTGATCGCGTCCCGCACAGGCAAACACAGACTGAGGGCCGAACGCGAGAACGGCCAGCAACCCATTCGCCCCGCCGGTGTCCTTGAACAGCGTGGTGGTCTCGCCGGATTGCGGAACGTAACGCAGCACCCGATTATTCGGGATATCGCTGAACGCAATACTGCCATCAGGCATCACGGTCGGCCCCTCGGTAAACCGGTAGTCCGCCTGACTGACGACCTGCGGCTCGCCGCCCATCACAGGCAGCGCTTCAGCGGTTGCTGACACTCCCGCAAAAGCGATCAACAACAAAACCAGCGTCTGTCGAATCTTTTCAAGCATTACCACCAAACAGTTAGCCATCATGGAAATTTTGACCGCACAGAGGATCGGGGCGAAGTGTGTCACGACTGACCACACGATGGTACCGTTGCCATCATGAGTTCACCTCTACGTTACGGAATCCTGGGCACCGGCAACATCGCGCGGCAGTTCGCCCAAGGCGTCGCGGAATCTTCCCGCTCGGTTCTCGCGGCGGTGGCGTCCCGCAATGAAACTCGCGCGCTGGCGTTTGCCTCCACCCATGACATCCCCGTCGCCTACGGCACATACGACGGGTTGCTGGCGGATGACTCGGTCGATGCGGTCTACGTGTCTTTGCCCAACACGCTGCACGAAACGTGGACCGTGCTGGCACTCCAGGCAGGCAAGCACGTCTTATGCGAGAAACCCATGGCGACCGACGCTGCCGGGGCAGAGCGGATGTTCGATGCCGCAGAACACGCCGGCCGGGTACTGATGGAAGCCTTCATGTACCGGTGCCACCCGCTGACCTTTGCCGTGAAGCATCACGTTGACACCGGCGACATCGGGCACCTGCGGCAAATCCGCGCCAACTTCAATTACGCCACCAATACAGTCGAAGGCAATGTCCGCTTCGACCCGGATCTCGCCGGCGGATCGATCATGGACATCGGCTGCTATGGCGTCAGCTTGGCTCGACACCTCACCGCCGAAGAGCCCAGCGTCGTCCAAACCGTTGGCAATCTGCACGACACCGGGGTCGATGTGAATGCGGCGGCAGTCCTGAAATTTCCCTCAGGTGTACTGGCCACGATCACCTGCGGCATGGACCTGCAGACCAACAACCTTGCGGTCATCAGTGGCACCGCGGGATACCTTGAAGTGCCCATCCCGTGGAAGCCGCCTCGCCCGCATGCCGCCTACAGCCTGGTTCGGCAAACCCCGCCCAAGATGGATCGACCCGCTGCTGCCGCCCCACCGCCCCGCCAGGATTTCACACTTGAAACCGACCTCCCGCTCTACGGGATCGAGGCAGACACATTCTCGCGCATCGTTCAGGACGGTGCCCCGCTCACGGTTTCACGTCAAGACACGGTTGGGAATATGCGGGTGCTGGATCAAATGCGTCAGCAGGTTGCCAAAGGCACATGAGGCGAATTGGATGACGGCGCAAGGCCTTAAGCAACGAGCACGTCCAAAGCCCAGGCCTGTCACAGCCCCAACCGTCGTTCAGAACTAACACAACGCCAGGAACGTTAGAAGAACCATCACCGCAAGTTTCTTGCGATAGGCCAGTTGCGGGGCGGATAATTGGAAAAGGCTGAACATGGGGCATCCTTCCGATAAGCTTGTCCCCAAGCATAATCAACGCGGACTCATGACCACAACGCATTCTTCTTTAATTTTTATAAACACCCTATGAACAGTGCCTTAGAATTCAATGCAAGTGCCGCCTTGTCGTGTCCTGCCTGCAGGATGATGCCGATCCGCAACACGGCCAGCTCCAGCCGCGTTGCTCCACGCATCCCATCCAAACGCATGGCGACGGTCATGATTTGGGTGGCGTTCGCCGCGTTCTGGCCGGTGGTGATGTATGCCCAGCCCACTGGACAGAGCATCCCGGCAGATGTGGTCACCGTAAATCCCGTCACAGCCCTGCAAGCTCATACCCTCGCGGAGCGTTGGGTACGCGATACCCAGGTTCCCACGCAAGCGGGCCTTCCTCGTCCCGTTCAAGACCTGTTGGGAATTGAAGTCACGATCCGGCTCCACGGGCAGGTACTCGGCCGTGGCCAGGCGGTCCGCACCAACCTCGACGATGCTTCGGGACAGACAGCCGCACCGATCGACCTGGTGCCTCTGCTGCAATCTGCGACAGCCGACGCGTTAATTCGCGCCCGTCAAATGTGGGAAGACCCCGCGACGCGCAAAGCCGCTGAAGTCGCTGGCCGTCAGAAGTTGCCTGAAACACTGACCGATATCTCCAGCCAGTTACTCGTTGGCGTTCAGCTTGCCCATAAGCTCGAACCCATCCGCATGCTTGGCGACGCTCCACCCGAAGAGCTCTACACACGCTTCGCGCCCGGATTTCATGGCCTGCGGATCAGTGATCCAGCGACAGGCAAAGCCTCGATCGCCTGGCCCGTGCCCGCACTGGTGAACCGCCAAGGCCCTGATCGACAGCTTCGTCGTCTGCTGACCGACATCGGCCTGAATGATCAGGCGCTCGGGTCGGTCGGGCGTCAGACTGGGCCGGTCCTGCAACGCTTTGAAGTCGCGCACTTTGTCCGAGCTTCGCCCACTCAGCTCGCGCAGGGCATGATTCGGGGCAATCCTATCAGTCTGCCACCCACACTGGATGGCGAAGGCGTGCTGGACCTGGTTACGGTCATCGCGAAAAATCTTGCCGGCCGTGTGATTTTCGACGGGCGGGTGGATGGCACCTTCCTGCCCGATCAAGCGGTATACCGCCCGCAGTTTGCTCGGCCTGAAAAGGCAGCTCTCACTGCGCTTGCGCTCGCTCGCACCGCTGCGGTTCTGGAAGCACTCCAACCTGCAGATCGCACAAGGGACGACCGCCGCATCGAAGAATATGCAAACGCTGCACACCGGATCGCGTTGGCTATCACCAAGCCGAATGCTCAAGGCGAACCCGCGCCGCCTGAGGTGGAAGCCTTGTGTCTTTTGGCCTTGACCGCGAGTCCGACCGCTCAAACCAAGCAGCAGTGGATTGAGCGGCGTGACCTCCTCGCAACCCGGATCGTGGGATACGTCAGTGCGGAAGGTCAGTTTCAACCTGCCGGCCGCGACCCGCTCAACCAGCCTCGTGCGGCTCTGCTTACCGCTGCGCTCGCGGGGGCATATGCTCGCAAGCCCGACGATCGTTTGGCCGCAGCGTTGGAGCTTTCACTCAAAGCGCTGTATGCCCAAGCGGACGAACAGGACAACATTCATGCGTTGCCCTGGATGATGATGGCCGAGCGGTTGGCAGGCCCTGGATTGGCCCGCAGGAGTCAGGAGGCCAGGTCGGCACGGGATCGTCGGCTCACGCTGCTGCGAAGTTTTACGCGTGAGCTGATCGATCCCCGCCGAGAGCGTCAGATTACAAGTATCCCCCGCGAGGGCCCGCCGGATGTGCTGGGGGGATTTCGAATTCAACCCGAACCATTTGGCACCCCGCCGAATCCCACCTGGCACTCGGCAGGGCCTGTGTTGTTCCTGGCACTGGCGTTGCAGGACCCGCAATTGCTCAGTGATGACAGCGACCGGCACGGACCAAGCCTCGCCATCACCATGGGCGCTGGGTTCCTCAATCGGCTTACCATGCGGGACGCGAGTCTGTTCTGTGCGCTTGACCGTGACCGATCTACCGGGGGCGTCAGACCCAGCCTGTCGGAAAACCGTCTCGCGACCGATGCCGCTGCGTGGTCATTGCTTGCGCTCACCGAAGTTATTGCGACACTGGACTTGCTCGATGAGCAGGACCGCTGATGCCTAATCCATGTGCACGTGCGGTTGCCTTAAGCGGTAGGCACTGAGTAATCCCGGGTGTATCCCAAGCGGCCCCGCAGGTCATGCGGCCACTATGGCGGGATATGGCACTTTGAAGTTTTTCTCCGTGATCTCAGGTGTTTTGGCACACCTTTCGCAATGTTTTCAATTGAACTCCGGGTGGGAACCCGGGGGGAGAGAGTGGGTAAGACCGTGCGTGTGCTGATGCACTGCGCAGGTGTGGTAGTGACGGGAAACACTGCCCCACGGCCTCGGCTTGTGTGAGCGAGGTGCGACTTACCCAGCCGAGCGTGCTCGGCCTTCACGGGGCTTGCCGACAGGCGACGGCAGGCCCCGTTTTTGTGCGCGTATCGAGGGTCTAAACGCCTTGCAGCGGCCAAATCAAAGGCGCAAGCGTCAGTGTGACCGCCATCACCACCAGGTTCAACGGCAATCCCATCTTGATGAAATCCATGGGGCGGTACCCCCCCACGCTGTAGACCATGAGGTTGGTCTGGTATGCCGTCGGGGAAGCAAAACTTGCCGCAGCGGTCATCATCATCGTGATGGCAAAAGGCGTGAAGTTGAGTCCCTGATTGACCGCTGCCGCAACCGCGACCGGGAAGACCAGGGCGACGGTGGGCAGGGGCCCGATCAGCGAGGTGAGCAGCATCGAAATGACGTATAGCCCCAGGAGAATGCCCCACGGGCCAAGCCCCGAGCACACCGCGACAATCGCCGAGGCCGCCTGCTCCGCAGCTCCCGTGGAGTCGAGCGCCTTACCAAAGCCCAGTGCGGCACCCATCATCAGTAGGACCCGCCAATTCACACTGGCCCGCGCCTCGGCCATGCTCACGCACCCGGTGAGCACCATGACGCCCCCGACGAGCAACGCGGCGGTCACCATCTCCGTCAAGCCTGTGGTCACCAGGATCACCAGGGCCGCCAGAAGTGCCAACGCCAGCCACGCCCGCCCGGTCCGTTGCACGACTGGGTCGAGCCGGCTGACCAGATAGAAGTCGCCGTGCTCGGTGTGTCTGTCCACAAAGAACGGGTCGGTTTCCAGCACCAGCGAGTCGCCGGAGCGCAGCACGATGTCGCCGATCTTCTGCGTGAGTTGTTGCCCGCCGCGATGTACGGCCAGGATTGCGGCGTGATAGCGACCCCGAAAATTACCTTCTTTCACACTGCGGCCGATCAATGGACACCGATCGCTCACGACCACCTCGACCCTCCGCAATCCGCCCCGACGTCCTACACGGTCGGAGGTGCGTCCGGCTGCTGGCTCTAATCCGGGTCGTTGCAGCAGGCCTTCCATTGCCTCGAAGGGGCCGACAAAGATGAGCCGATCCCCTCCCCGCAGGACCTGCTCGGGGCCCACGGCGATAGGGCCTTCGGCGTCGCGGTCGAGCTCCGCCAGATACGCGTCATCCAACGCACGCAGGCCTGCTTGTCGGATCGTTTTGCCGTCGATGGCGGATCCTGCACGGACGATCACCTCGAAGGTGTAAGGCTTGGCGGCCTTATCCGGCATTGCCGGACGACGGTCATGCAACAACCATCGACTCAGCAACATGATGGTCAGCACCCCGATGATCGCGGCGGGCACACCCACCAAAGACACCGTAAACATGCCGAGATGGACGGGCGGAATGCTCCCGGCTTCCACCGCCTGAGACACTTCGCCTGAGACAAACACGTTGGTTGCCGTCCCGATCAGCGTGCACGAGCCACCGAGGATGGCTGCGAACGACAGCGGCATAAACAGTTTGGAAGGTGCGACGCCGGTGCGACGCGCGAAGTCATGCACGATGGGCATGAGCATGGCCACGATGGGCGTATTGTTGAGGAACGCGGAAAGCCCCACCACGGGAAACATCAAACGCGCCTGCGCTCCCGCGAGCGTCTTGGGCTGACCCAGCAGACGACGGGTCAGCATCGACATGGCTCCGGTCTGCTGAATCCCTTCAGCCACGACGAACAACACCCCGATCGTCACGACCGCCTTGGACCCAAAACCCGCGACCGCATCCGCGACCCCGGGAAACTTAGGCGAGAAACTGCCCAACGCCAGCACCAGACCAAGCCCACCGAGCATCACAGTGTCCGGACCCGCCCACGCTCGCAAAAGCGCAATCGAAATCAGGACGACCAGTCCCAACATCACCCAGGCTTCCCACGTCATGAATCGCATCCCCACAGCTTGGTCATCATCATCCCGGAACTATCGGCTGATCGTCACCCCAGCCCCGCCTTTGTCACTGATATGCAGGACATTAACGAACCTGATTAACTCCTCGCGTCATCGGACCGATAGAAACCAGAGGAACCCGCGGACTGAGTACCTGCCGCAAGGTCACCCCAAGGAGGTTACGAATCAATGACTGCGATCCGACTGATCTGTCCTAATCTGAAATGCCGAGCGGTTTTGGCGGTTCCCCCGCAGGCCCGTGGAAAAACCGTGCGGTGTCGCCAGTGCGGCATGCGGGTGAATGTCCCCCAGCCTGCCGCACCGGCTCCCGGTGGAGACACTGGCTCGAAGGCCACAGACAAAACCACGCTGGGCAGCATCACCGGTGCGGGTGCTCGCTGACCCAATGCCTGGTCAATTTACGAAGCGATCACGCAGTGGTCGTTAGCTCCAAACAAGCGAGAAAGCTGCAGCCTTCACGGTGCTCAGGTTTCGTCGTCATCGCCGAGCAACAGCGCGAGTTCTGAATCATCTAAATCAAAGTCAGAGCCTCGGGACTTCCTGTCCTCGTCGTCATCCTCCGCGTCCGCCAGGCGTTGAAGGGCTGCGATAGGGTCATCGTCCTCGAGGTCAAGATCGACCGTTGGCGTCTGCTCTTCCGCCTCGATGGTCGTCGGCATGGTCATCGCGTCGCTGTCGTCAATCGCGGAGCCTTGGCTGATCTGCGGGCTTAAGGTGTCGTCTTCCTGCTGATCGCCCAGGATGGTGCGGACCGGCTTGATTTCATCGGGAACGCCGTCGACCACCACCGTAAAGACGACCGGCCCCACGACAACCTCATCGCCTGCGGAAAGCGTGGCTTCAGTGACCCGGACACTGTTGTGAAACGTGCCGTTGCTCGAGCCCAGGTCCTTGATGCGGATATGCTGAGAAGGGATATCCAGCGTCACCTCGCAGTGTTGCCGAGACACACTGGTGAGCGGGATGCGCAGATCGCAATTGACCTGCCGGCCCAGGATGACCCGGTCCTTGTGGAGCGGAAAATCCCGGCGGGTACCATCCGCCTTAAACATCACCAATGCCACATTCATTCCAGCAGTCCTGATCCGTTTTCACCCCTGGCAAGCACACATGCAGCATACCCTTGCCCGTCAACACCAGCAACCTGCACCCACGCCATTGGCCTGGGCCTGTGGGCCGCTTGGACTATACCTGCACGTGCCGTTCTGTTTTCATAAATGCCATTACTGCGACTTCTTCAGCGTCACGACCCTCGGGGAAGATTTGTATGCGTCGTTTACGACCCGGCTCATTGACGAGCTCTGCCAGGCGGCCGCCCGACTGACGCTCAAGCCGCTGACCGTTTTCATTGGCGGGGGGACGCCCACGCTGCTCCCCGAGTTCTATTGGGCTCGACTGCTTGAGGCCTTGCACGCTCAAGGCGTTATGGAACGTGTTGTCGAGTTCACCGTCGAAGCGAACCCCGAAACCGTCACGCCCGCACTGCTCAACCGCCTGGCACAGGGCGGGGTGAACCGACTGTCCATCGGAGCACAGAGCTTTAACCCAGACGCACTCAAAATGCTTGAACGCCACCATGACCCGGCCAACGTCGGCAGGGCTGTGGAGATGGCACGGGCTGCAGGGATTGCAAACGTCAGCCTTGATGTGATCTTTGCCGTGCCGGGGCAGGACGTGTCGCAGGTGATCGCGGATCTTGACGCGGCGTTGGCGTTAAAGCCCAATCACCTTTCGAGCTATGGCCTGACGTATGAGCCGAGCACCCCGATGACCGCTCGCCTTCGTGCCGGCCGCATTCAACGTGTGGATGAAGACCAGGAGGCACGGATGTACGATGCGGTCATCACGCATCTGACCAAAGCGGGGTTCGAGCCTTACGAGGTCTCCAACTGGGCGGGCCTTCGGCCACGGCACGAGCCGAGTCCTGCGTGGCCCAGCTCGGCAACAGACCATCCCTTGGCGACCTACTTCGGGTCCCGCAGGGCGTATGCCTTGCATAACCTGGCTTACTGGCTCAATGCCGACTGGCAAGGGCTTGGGCCGTCAGCCGCCTCGCATTCGAAAGGCGAACGCTGGCGAAATGTGCCCAACCTCACCCGTTACCTACAGGGCAAAACGCGAGACGATCCTGATGCAACGTGGCAACCTCCGACCGAAGATCACGAACGACTCAAACCATCCGCCCAGCTTGGCGAACAGCTCATGCTCAGGCTCCGGCTGCGACGCGGCGTGCCGGTGGACTGGCTGAGCCAGCACCTCGCAACCGACGACTTCCGACGCACTGAGATCGACCAGTTGATCGCGTGGAATCTGCTGCACAGACAGGACGATCACCTCCGCCTGACCCCGCGGGGACTGATGGTGGCCGACAGCGTGCTGGCTCGATTGCTGTGAAGCAGGCTGCACCCGCTCTATCCGCCAGCGTCTCAATCACGAGCCGCGTCCGTGAGGAAGCGTCCCGGTTTCGACGGTTCAATTTCGTTCCGGTGGCCCGTAAGCGTCACCGCCGTTTCTTACGCGCTGGCTTGGCCGGCCCGCCGGAAGTTGTGTTGCTCTCGCCGGTGTCGCGGCGATCACGCGACGCTGCGGCTCGGCGGGCTTTGCGACTTCGCGGGGCACGCGGAGCCTGGTCCTCCCCGTCCGCATGCGCCGCACCGGCAGTTGCCACTGGAGTATCACCCGCGCCGGATGCAGCGGACGGGTCGTCGTCAGGCCGGACCGCTTGCAGGTCTTCGTCGTCACCGTATCGGCTTTGCAACTGAACCTGCGGTGTCAGACGAGCACGGAAAATCAGCTCGGTCACCCGGTCCTTCACACCAGCCTGCATCTCGCGGAACAGGTTGGCACCCTCACGCTTGTATTCGATCTTGGGGTCCCGTTCGGCGTAGCCTCGAAGGTTGATCGAGTCCTTCATCTGGTCCATCGCGTAAAGGTGGTCCTTCCACGCCTGATCGAGGATCTGCAGCAGCACGTATTGTTCGAGCTGCGTGAGGTCGGACCGCTGACCTTCGCGGGCTTTACGGCGTATGAACGCCGGGAGGTCCGGGGCGGCCTCGACCTCATCCGGTGTAACTTCCATGCCGAAACGGTCTGCAAGATACTGTCGCAATTCCTGCGGTTTGTTCGCCAACTCGGCGGCTTTTGCGTTGGCTTCCTGATCCAGGCCGCCGTCGGGTGCGAGCCAGTCTTCGTTCAATTTCACCAGCTTCTCGGCAATGGTCTCGCCTGACATTTCCTGTGTGAACTTCTCAGGCGTCCACTCCAACGCGAAACGTTGAACGGTCCACCCGTACAGCCATCGCAGCGCCTGATCATGATCCTGCTGCAGCAGCGACGTGAACGCGGTCATGGCGTATTCGATGGGATAGGTCAGCTCGCGTCGGCGGTACGCGGCACGGGCCTGCTGAAGCATGTGGTCGGCAGCGGCGTCACGCGGCATCTCGGAAAGCGTCTCGGGCTTGACCTCGATACCAAACTTCTGAGAAGCCCAGTGCGAATACGCCTCGGCACCGGCGTTGACGTTGCTAAAGCCCTGCAACGGGGTGAGGTCCTTCTTCTCGATCTGTTCGAGCGCCGCGTCGATCAAAGTCTGGCGGACTTCGTGGGGATTGCTCTGCCGCAGTTTGTTCTGGGACAGGTTCACATCGAACCGGCTCATCGCCCAGCTCTGCAAGCCCTTGAGGTCCCAGTCATCGGGGGCAATGTCGTCCGACATGTATTCGCCCAGCGTGACATCGACCACGCTTTGCGCTTCGGACGCAGCAGCCTTGCGGACCTGGCTTTCCAGCTCGTCGAAGTTTTCAAGGTTCAGTCGGGCGGGCTCGACGGAGGCATCAAGGTTTTGCCGAACCCATTCCGCAGCCTGCGTGGGAACGTAAATCGGATCGAGATATTCAGCTCCCGCCTCTTCGACCGCTTCGCCGATGTACTCAAAAATCAGGCCCGGAATGTCTCGGCTTTCCAGGACGTCCTGACGCAGGCTGTAGAAAGTCGATCGCTGATATTCCATCACCTCGTCGTAGTCGAGCAGGTTCTTGCGGATCTGATAGTTGCGTTCCTCGACTTTTTTCTGGGCTCGTTCAACGCTGCGGGACACCATGCCGTGCTCGATGGCATCGCCTTCTTTCATGCCCAGGCGTGAGAGGATCATTTTGGTGCGGTCGCCGGCGAACATCTGCATGAGGCTGTCTTCGAGCGACAGGAAAAAGCGTGAGCTTCCGCGGTCGCCCTGCCGCCCGGCCCGCCCGCGGAGCTGGTTGTCGATGCGGCGCGATTCATGCCGCTCGGTGCCGACAATGTGCAACCCGCCCATGGCTTCAATGTGCGGCCAGACCTGGAGGCGGTGGCGCTGGTAGTCCGCAATCTGATCGAGCTGGGCCTCGCATTCGGCGGCGTCCATTTTCTTTGCTTTGGACTCATCGAAAAACGCGTCATCGACCAGCCACTTTCGCATCAGTTGCAGTCGGGCCGTCTCGCCGTCAATGGCCTGGGCTTCACTCTTGCTCAGGCCCAGTTCTTTTTTGGCTTGATGGCGATAGGACGCAGCGACCAACTCTTCGTCACTCAGTTCCACCCCCGCCGACGCGGGCAACAGGTCCCGTCGTTTCCAATGGTCGATCAACGCTTCACGCGCGACTGGCTGGAGTTTGATGTCGGTGCCCCGGCCGGCCATGTTGGTCGCGATCATGACTGCGGCCAGCTCGCCGGCGTCTTCGACGATCTTGGATTCCCGCTCGTGCTGCTTGGCGTTGAGCACCGAATGCTGCACGTTGTACTTGCGTTTGAGGGCGTTGGAAAGCATCTCGCTTTTCTCAACACTGGTGGTCCCGACGAGGACCGGCCGACCCAGGTCGTGGACCCGCTTAATTTCATCGAGAATTGCTTCCCATTTGTCCTTTTCACCCATGAAAATCAAGTCGTTTCGGTCATCACGCGCGATGGGAACATTCGTGGGAATCGCGACGACTTCAAGGGTGTAGATTTCCATGAACTCGGTGGCTTCGGTGATGGCCGTGCCGGTCATGCCTGCCAGACGTTTGTAGAGCTTGAAGAAGTTCTGGATCGTGACCGTGGCCAGGGTCTGGGTTTCTTCCTTGATCTTGACTTTCTCTTTGGCTTCGACCGCCTGGTGGAGGCCGTCGGACCATTGCCGCCCGACCATCAGTCGGCCGGTATTTTCGTCGACGATGACGACCTCTCCGTCCTTGACCACGTAATCCTTGTCGGCCTGGTACACCGCGTGGGCCCGCAGCGCGTTCTCAAGCAGATGGGGCATGTCCATGTTGTTGCCGACGTAGAACGAGCCGATACCCGCGACCTTCTGCGCTTCGGAGACGCCTTCGTGAGTGAGGTGCGCAGCTTTGCGTTGCATCTCGACTTCATAGAACTGGGTGTGCCGATCGCGTAATCGTTCGAGTTCTGCCATTTCGGGCATGAGCTTTTTGATCTCTTCGCGCATCGCGGCGGCTTTGCCTTTGTCGCGTCCGGTGCGAATGTCGCCTTCGAGGCCTTTGATACGAAGCTCGGTTTTCTCGACTTTTTTATTCGCTGCGTTCCATTCCTGTTGACGGTCCATGAGGTGACGGGCGAGCTGGTCCGCCAGCGCGTAGTTGCGTTGGTCCTGTCGAGCGGGGCCTGAGATGATCAGTGGGGTTCGGGCTTCGTCGATGAGAATGGAGTCGACTTCGTCGATGATGCAGAAGTCACGGCGCTTTTGGACCTGCGCTTCGGCGGACATTTTCATGTTGTCGCGGAGGTAATCGAAGCCGAACTCGGCATTCGTGCCGTAGACCACGTCGCAGCTATACGCCTGGGCTTTGAGCTGCGGAGGCTGCATGTGTTGGGGGTGGATGGCGCCGACGGTCAAGCCCAGGCCGAAGTAAAAGGGGAAGACCCAGTCGCGGTCGCGTTGCACGAGGTAGTCGTTGACGGTGACGACGTGACAGGACAGGCTGTCGACACACGCGGCATAGCAGGCGAGCGGGCCAACGATGGTTTTGCCTTCGCCGGTCCGCATTTCGGCAATCCGCCCTTCTCCGAGCACCATGCCGCCGATGAGTTGGACGTCGAAAGGCCTGGCGCGAAATGGCGGCCGACTTTCGGGATACAGCTCGCGGACCGCGTCGTAGAGCTCAACGGGCACATCCATGCACAACCAGGGCGGCGCGGGGTCGCCGCCGGGCACGGGCTGTGCTTGCGTCGCTTCGAGCAGGGCGAGGCAATCGTCGTATCGCTTGCGGGCATGGTCAGGCAATCGACTGGGATCGAAATGGTTTGCCGGGTTGAAGATCCCGCGGATGCCGACATAGCGGTCCATCACTTCGCGGGCGGTGGCCATGACCTCGGGGAGAAGTTCTGCGAGTTTTTCACCTTTCGCTCGGCGTTCGCGGAACTCGGTGGTTCTGGCCCGCAGCTCAATGTCGGTGAGTTTGCGCATGGCGGGTTCGAGTTCGTTGAAGCGATCGACGCGTTTGCGATAGCTTTTGATGAGTCTGTCGTTACGGGAGCCGAAGACCTTGGAGGCCGATCGAGAAAGTGCGTTGAGGACCATGGGTGTTCTTTAAAGAAGAGGGTGTGCGAAAGAGGGACGGGCCGGGGCCGCGGGGGTTTCGCGTCGCAAGGCCGATCAAAGGGTTGGGGTGAAGCGTGTGTCAGGCGTCGCGTCACTGGATGATGTGACGCATTGTCGCAGGCAAGCGGGGTGGGCGTGGTCGAGGTCGGGACTTCACCTTGCGGGAAGCCGGGTCTCTCGACGTCAAGCAGCTAGCGTGGGCGGAGGCAGATTGTGCAGCGCGAAAGGCAGGCTGCAGGAGTCATGCGGATCGATCCCGATCAAGCCGGTGGGCTGGAACCGTGGAGCGGGGTGATGGGCACCGAGCGCTTCACTGGTGACATGCCGCGCGGGCCGGGCGGTGTGTCGCGTGGCGGCTGACCATTCGAGCAAGAGCTGCCGCATGGCCTGACGCTCGAGCCGGGTGACGTGTCGGCCTTCACCCAGCGGTCCCGCGAGCGCAGGTGTGGACAAAAGACACAGCACCACTGCCCACGACACCACGCGCGCGGTCCCGCCAGCGGGAACACCCATGGAGGGGCGGGGAGAGTGATGCAGATCTGGCATGCAGACATTATCGGCTATTCGACTCATTGCAGCAAGCAATGCGCCGTCTTCACCAGGGTGAAGACATTGACCGCCCGCCCGGGTCGGCGTGCGAATAATTAAGCCGTGACCTGACCGTGTGGCCCCGCGAAGCAATTTCAACCCCTTGTACGGGAGCTGTGACATGGATGTCCGACCCCTGGGCGGTCTGCTGCGCTATCTTGAAGCGGTGCCCGATCCGCGACGCTTCAACGTGACCTACACGCTGCCTCAATTGCTGAGTTGCACGCTGATGGCGGTGCTGTGTCGGCACGACGATTACGAAGAGATCGCCTGGTGGGTCGAAGCCCGCCACGACTGGTTGGTCGAGGTTTTGGATTTGCCGGCGGATCGCACGTCTTGCCGTAAGACCTTCGAGCGACTCTTTCGACGACTCGATCCCAAGGCCTTGCAGCAGTGCTTCATCGAGCTGACCCAACGCCTGGCCGACCAGTCTAACGGCCGGTTGGTCGCCATCGACGGCAAGACGCTGCGGGGCTCGTTCGACCACGCCCACCGCTCGCTACCCATCCACTTGGTCCACGCCTGGGATCAGGCCAACGGCCTGATGCTCGGGCAGGTGGCGGTCGAGGAAAAGTCCAACGAGATCGCGGCCGTGCCCGCGTTGCTTGAGTTGCTGGACGTGAAGGACGCGGTGGTGAGCATGGACGCCATGCACTGTCAGAAGGACACCGCGGCCGCCGTGCGTCAGGCCGGGGCGGACTACCTGCTGACGGTGAAGAAGAACCAGAAGACCTTGCACGAAGACCTCAAGCTGTTCTTCGACGACGCCATTGAACAAGGCGACGAGCGTCTGCTCACCCACACCGCCGAGCCCGACAACGGCCACGGGCGACTCGACGAGCGAACCGTCTGGGCCTCGGGCAACCTGAACTGGCTGCGTCGCCGGCACCCCGGTTGGAAAGACCTCAAGGGCATCGTCTGCGTCGAGGGCAAGCGTCTCGACTTCGCCACCGGCAAGCAAAGCACCCAACGCCGGCTCTACCTCACCAGCCTCGACCCTCGCCAGGTCGGAGCCGAGCGGCTCGCCGATCTGATCCGGGGGCACTGGAGCATCGAGAACCACCTGCACTGGTGCCTCGACGTGAGCTTCGGCGACGACGCCGTACGGGTCCGCAAAGATCACGGCCCCGAAAACCTCGCGATGCTCAAACGCCTGACCCTGGGCTTGGTCAAACGCTCGACGCCCAAAGCCTCGACCCCCGCCAAAGCCAGGCGAGCCAGCCTCAAGGTCCGACGGGCCGTATGCAGTTGGAGCAACGACTACCTTACAAACCCTCACCGGAGGCGACCGATTGTAAATGTCTTCACCCTGGAAGGGTGAAGAGGGGCAGTGACAAAAAGCGCATGCGCGTGATATACTCTGCGGCCCGGATAAAGTCGGGGCCTTAGCTCAGTTGGGAGAGCGCCACGTTTGCAACGTGGATGTCGCCGGTTCGAGCCCGGCAGGCTCCATGCAGATCTCGTTTTTTAGATTCAAGCTATTTCGCCGACCTCTTGTGTCGCGGCCTGAAAAGGCGTGGTACGCCCAGCATCACACCGATCGCACGGTCAAAGGTCTTCGAGTTCCGCACCCAGCAGCGACACCACCACGTCCACCCGCTCGGCCTGCTGGCCCGACCCTAGTTTGAGGCCGGTGAATGAGACGTTAAATACGTGCTCGCCGTTGGGCGTAAGCTTCAGCCCTTCCAAAACATTCTCGACGTTCTGCGGCTCGACTTTGACCCCACTGGGCTGGAGCGTGGCTTCGACCGCAGCGGACAGTTTCTGGACCGTCCGAGTGCCAGCATTTTTCAATTGAACGCGGACGTTGAGCGTCATGCGATCGCTGAATCCCTCCGCCACTGCGTCCGTGGTGATGGTGCGCTGCACATTCTCCCGCACATAGGAATTAGCCTGCTCAGCAATCGATTCAGGCGAAGGGCCCAGGAACGCTGGCAAACGCACATCCACGGTCGTAGCCAGCAACACCGCCAAAAGCACCACCACCCCCAGCGAGCCGAATCCCGCCACAAGCACCCAGGGAGGTAGCGAATTGCGGCGAGGACCTCGCCAATCCCAATTGTCCTCGCGATCTTTGGCCATCAATAACGTCTCGTCTTGGGTCGCAGGCCGCGACCTCTCTTGCATACGTGAGCCGGTGAGGGCTTGCGAAGCTTACAATGCTTGGATGGCCGAAGTGGATATTTCTCTGGGAACGGGTGTGGAAGCGGGTGGTGAGCTTGTCCCCCGCCCTGACGCCTCTCTGTTCGACCGAACAATAGCCCACTATCTCGCCCCCATCCTGCCCTTTTTGCAAGACACCACCGTCGCCGAGGTCATGATCAACGGCCACGAGGAAGTCTTCATCGAGAAGGACGGCCAAATACGACGCGTTGACGCCCGCTTCCCTGATAAAGAAGCCTACGAAGCCGCGATTAACAACGTCCTGCAATTCACCGGCAAAAGCCTTGCAGACGAAACCTACCTCATCGACACCCGCTTGCCCGATGGCTCACGCGTTCACGTGGCCAAAGAGCCCTGCGCCCGCCTGGGCATGGCAGTGACCATCCGCAAGTTCAGCAAGATGATGCTGGACATGGACTGGCTTGTGCACCTGGGCACCTTGACCAACCAGGCCACCGAGTATCTCCAGATCGCTGCCCATGCCGAGCAGAATCTGCTGGTCGCAGGCGGCACCAGCTCAGGCAAAACCTCGCTGCTCAATTGCCTGTCTCAGTTCATCCCCGAGGGCCAGCGGATCGTATTGATCGAAGACTCCGCAGAGTTGCAACTCCAGCAGGACCATGTGGTTTCGCTGGAAGCCAAGTCTGCGGACCGCTTTGGCCGCGGCGCAGTCACCATTCGTGACCTGTTCCGCTCAAGCCTCCGCCTCCGCCCGGATCGCATCATCATCGGCGAAGTCCGCGGCGGCGAAGCGCTCGACATGATCCAGGCCATGACCTCAGGCCACGGCGGATCCATGACCACGCTCCACGCCAACAATGCGTTCGATGCGTTGAACCGCCTGGAAACCATGGCTCTCATGTCCGAGGTCGAATTGCCCCTCTCGGCCCTGCGCTCGCAGGTGTCCTCCGCCATCGACATCGTCATCCACCTGTCCCGCCAAATCGGAGGCAGGCGACTCGTGACCCAGATCAGCGAGGTCGAGACGCTCGGAAAAGATGGCTACTACCGTCTTCGAGATATCTTCACGGTTCGGCCTCACTTTGACGACCAAGGTAAAAAAACCATGACCCTTCAGGCCACCGGGGCTGTCTCTCAGATGGCCGATGCCCTCCACGGCCACGAGGATCGTGTCACCGAATTGACCCGCTCAATCTTTAAGCTCGACGCACAGCCCACTGAATCGTAAAATACAACCGTGCCAGAGCCTAACCACCCACGATCAGCCGCGACGCCGTCTCCCAAGCCTGGAGCTCTTGCGCGGCTTGGGAGGGTTCTCGGACGTTTGCACCGTGACCAGGCCGGTGCCACCACGCTGGAGTGGACGCTTCTCGCGGCCTTTGTCGCACTGCCTACGTACGGCGCTATCACGCTGGGGCTCGATATTCTCGTAGCCCATTACGACATGATCACCACGCTCAATGCGATGCCTTTGCCTTAATCGGTTCGCTAACGCTTGATTGATCCCGCCCGTGTGACGTACAATATAATTCTCAAGACCATGCTCGGAGGGGTGATTGGCAATCCCCGGAATCAAGGAAACACCATGAAAACCCTGACTCATCTTAAAAAGACGGCTTTGCGTTTGTACCGTGATGATCGCGGTGCAGAGGGACTCGAAAAGCTCCTGATCATCGCTGCGGTGGTATTGCCTCTGCTCGCGATCCTGATTTTCTTCGGCGACGACATCGTGACGTGGCTCACCGACCGCTGGGAAGACGTCAAGGGCGAGTCTGAAGTCCCTGATACGCCGTTCTAATCCAAGCTGGAGCACGGCTTTTGGCCTATCCATTGGTATGGCATGCACTGGCCTACGGCCTGCTCGCCGTGACGGTCCTTGTGGCCTCCTACACCGACATCGCCCGCGGCATTGTGCCCAACTGGTTGACGCTGCCCTCGGTGGTGCTCGCATTGGTCTACTGGACGGTCGTGGGTTTCGCGGCAGGCAAGCCGGATCAAGGTCTGCTGGCGTTTGGGGGGCTGTTCGCGGGTTTGGTGCCTTTTATGGTCCTCGTGCTCATGGGCGGGTTGGGAGGCGGAGATATGAAGCTCATGGCAGCCGTCGGAGCGTGGACCGCGTCGTGGCCTGCTGTGTTGTCCACGACCGTGTACGCATTATTGCTGGGTGTGATGTGGTCTGTGGTAGTCATCCTGCGTTACGGTTTGATCCGAGACACCGCCGCACGGATCATGACGCTCGTACTGACCGCCCGCAGCCCTCCCGCCCGACCCGTAGCGGATTCTTGTACTGATCCCAATAGTCAGCTGCCGATCGATCAGCAGCAGTCCGTGCCAGCCGTTGGATCGCATCCCGTGCCTTTCGCTGCCGTCGCTGCCCTTGGCGCGTTGCTTGCCGGGGCCGAGCAGATGCTTGGGGTGCAGACCCCCTGGGCCTGGCTTGGGCCGTAAACGCTGCAGCAATATCGCGCCAGCACTTCGCAAACGTCGGTTTACAACGTAACCTGTAAGAGTCCAGACCCCACCCAGGTCGCGCGTGCAAACCTGTGCACCGGTCCACGCGTAAAAGTGATTCACCCGAGCTCATCGACGGAGGCCTGCCATCAGCCAGACTGCTTCACAACCGACCAACCCCATGGGTGAAACTTTAAGCCTTCAGCGGGGCGATAAGGTCGATCACTATGTCGTGCAGGAACGTGTCGGCGGCAGTGCGACCGCTCAGGTCTACAAAGCCCACGATCCACTGCTCAATCGTTCAGTAGCCATTAAGCAGGTGATGCTCCGCGATGTCGCCGACCCCGAAGCCGCCACGCAGGCCGTCCGCCGCGAAGCGCAAGTGCACCGACGTGCTGGTGAAGCCGACCCCGCGCTGCTCGTGCAGTTCATTGATGTCGTCGATCATAAAAACGGGCTGATGCTGATCAGCGAATACGTCGACGGCCAGTCCCTCGAACAACTCCTCCAACGCACCGGCACACCGCTCGACCAGCGTCAGGCTCTGGGCATCCTCGCCGCCGCCGCCAAAGCACTCGCTGCCTTGCACGGCCAAGGGTTGCTGCACCGAGACCTCAAACCTTCCAACATCCTCCTGCCCCAAGGCGGCGGCTTGAAGATCACCGACTTCGGCCTCGCCGCCGCCATCGCCGAGCAGGAAGCCATGGACCTGGGCTCCACCCGTTACATGGCCCCCGAATTACTCCGCGGCGAGAAAGGTGACGCCCGCAGCGACCTCTACTCCCTGGGCATGGTGGCCTATGAGATGCTCGCCGGCCGAAACGCCTTTGAAGATGCCTTCCGATCCATCACCCGCGACGAACGCAACGCCTCCATGCGCTGGGTCAAATGGCATACCAATCCACGCTCCAAAGCTCAGCCACTCTCCAAGCTCAATCCACAGGTCCCCGCGACGCTCGAGCAGCTCGTCGAACGCCTGATGGAAAAAGACCCCGGCCGCCGCATCCGCTCCGCCAACGACGTGCTCGAAGCCATCCGACGTCACCTCTTGAATCCCGGCTCCGCGTCTGGCACGCAATCCCCATCGGAGACACCGCAAGAAGCCCCCCTGCCACCACCCGCTCCATCTGTGGCGGCTCCTGCCGCGCCGGAATATGTCACCCCGACCCGCCGCAGCAAACTCCCCTGGATCCTCGGCGGCACGCTCGCATTGTGGATCGCCGGCGCCGCAGGCTTCATGCTCTACACCAACCACCGAGCTGCCGAACAGCGCGACGCCAAAGTCGCCCAGGCCGAGCAAAGCCTCGATGAAGCGTTCGCATTTCTCGAAAGCAAGGACTATCCCCAAGCTGCCGCAGCCTTCACCGATCTCACCGAGCGTTTCGCGGACAACACCACCTGGAAAGCCCGGGCTCAGGCTGCCCAGTCTTTGGCCGCCGGCTGGGTGCTCTTTGACAATAGCCAGTTCCGCGAGACCGTCGAGGCCATCCCCACGATTGAAAAAAGCATCAATGACCTGGATAATGAAAGCCCCCAGGCTGACGAAGATCGCAGCGCCATGCTCACCTCGCTGAATCTGCTCAAGCGACGCGTCAATCCACAGATGGCATGGCTCAATCGCATGTCCGACATCGATACGCTGATCGCCGGCCGAACCCTCGCCAGCCTCGGGCAAGCCGATGACGAACTCAACGCCGTCGCGCCCTCACTGCCCGAACGCCCCTTGAGTCAGCAGACCCAGTGGCAGCAGCGCAAGGTGCTTGTCGAGACCACCCGTAACGCCGTGCTCACCGACCAGGTACTCGCCGCGGCCCGTAAAGACATTGAGAACAACGAAATCCCCGCAGCCATTCGTAAGCTTCGTGAAGCTGCCGTCAGCAGGCCCAGCAGCAGCGACCAGGAGCAAGCCTTACTTGCAGAGCTAGAGAAAGGCCAAACCCAAACCGCCGCCCTCGAAACCGCCCGCCGCCTCGAACGCGAAGCACAGCCCACCGATGCCAATTACATCGACAAGCTTTCAGCCGCCCTTGATGCCTGGCGTGAAGTCCTCAAGCTCACCGGCGACACCCAGTACCAGCCTCGCATAGACGCCATCCAGGCGGAGATCGCTTACCAGGTCGGCCTGAAGCTGCAGGAACAGAACCAGGTCGCCGAAGCCAAAATCAAGTTCGAAGAAGCCGTGGCCATCAATGGCTACGAACCCGCTCAGGTTCAGCTCCGCACCATCGACACCCGCCTGGCCCGGCAGGCGTCACTGGATCAAGCCAACGAGTTGATCGCCAGCGGTAAGTTTGATCGAGCCTTGACGCTGCTCGCCAAAGTGCCCGACCAGGACGCCTTGATCGCTCGAGTCCGAGGACTTAAAGCCATTCAGCAAGGCGTGACACTGCTTGCCGCCGGCAATCTTGACGACGCCGAACGCTTCCTGCTCGAAGGCCAGGCAGCCGTACCTGAAGACGGCCGACCCGCTCGACTGCTCGAACGCATCGGCCTCCTGCGAGACTTCGCGGCCGCACTTGCGGAAGGCGATGCCGCGCTCGCCGCCCGACGATGGGGAGAAGCCAAGACGGCCTACATCCGAGCCCGCGACATGTCCCTCCCCGTCGAGCTCACCGAGCAGGCCCGCGCCAAGCTCGTCACCGCTCACTATGAAGACTGGATGTTTGACGCCCGCGAAGCCCTCAAGGCCGGCCGCGTCGCACAGGCTCGCGCCAACGCCATTCAGGCCCAGAAATACCGCAATACCGACGAAGTCAAAGCCTTCCTCCGAGACCTTCCCGCCGGCTAAACCGCCTTGAGCCAAACTCCCCCCGCTGCCGACATCGCATCCTCCCGACCGACCGACGCCGTGCCCACCGCTCCTGCGCCCGCTCCTGAGCCGGGCACTCCGCTCACCAAGCCCCAGGCCGTCCTCGCGATCAGTTTGCTACTTGCGTGCCTGGTGGCGGGTGGTTTCGCGTTACGCACGATCGAATGGCTGCCCAACGCGCCGCTTCAACAAGCCGTCGGCCCACCGCAGCCTCCCACGTTGCAAGCTCCGCAAGATCCGATGAACCCGTTGGACAAACAGTACTACGAACTCACCCATGAACCGCTGGGTCTTATGCCTTACCCCGATGCCGAGCTGAGCGGACGCCAAGGCATCCTCCTCGCCGACCAGCGGTCCGAGCAATCCGCGTGGCACTTGCCCCCTGCAGCCACCGTGGACAGCGTCCAAAAACACTATGAGGCCCAGGCACGTCAGCACGGCATGACGCCCGCCCCGGTCCCCGCATTCAGTGACGTGCAACATCACCTGCGATTCGTCAAAGGTCGCACCAACCCGCCCACCCAGCTTCTGGTCACCGTCATCCAGGCAACGCCGCGATCACTCGTACGCCTGCAGTACAGTAGTCCCACCTCAGCCCCGACCAGTCCCTGACCTTGCATTACCCAAATCCCAACGCTCCGCTTCCTATCCCTCCACGCGACCTGCCATGACTCAAGTTGCCTCCTCCAGTCCCATGCCCGCCCCGCCCACCGGCAACACCCGACTGTTGCTTGTTGCCATCGGCCTGGCGATCCTTGCGGTCGTCCTTGTCAACGTCTACATCGAGGCCATCAAAAGCGTCGGCAACGAATCCACCTTCACCGCCTACATTCTTAAGGCACCGATTGACGCCGGCGAAAAAATCGAATCCGACAAGTACGACGAAGTGCAATTCCCCATGGAGTTCCGCGACGCGTTTCGCAAAAGCGGGTTTATTTTTCGCGATGACCAAACCGAAGGCATCGATGAATTCCTCGGCCGCACGCTTGTCAACGACGCTGAAAATGGCCAGGCCCTGCGGCTCGATCATTTCCGGGACAGCGGCCGATCCGCCCCCCGAATCCCTGTCAGCCTGGGCAAACGTGTCGCGACCATCCCCGTCATCGCGGGCTTCAACTCCGCCGACCTGGTCCCCGGCACCTACGTCGATCTCATCGCCAACATCAAAGGCGAGAGCATGGTGGTGATGGAAAATGTCCGCGTCGTCGGCGTCGGCAAACAAAACATCCAGGAACTTGACAATACGGGGGGCAGCGTCGGCACCAACGCCGCGAAAATCGACATCGAAATCGACCCCGACTACGGCGTTACGCTCGCGGACATCACCAGTCGCATCATCGCCTACGAACTCTGGCTCCGGCCCCCCGCTGACAAGACGACGGTCTGGACCAATGATCGCATCAACCGCGAAGTCCTCGACAAACTCAACATCAAGCCCCGCCAACCCCCCGCTGGCTGATCTCTTCATCGTCGTGTGTATGACAGCCGCAACTTCGCTGCTGCATCCTCCCCCCTCAGTCCCGGCTCGTTCACCATCATGCAGTTCTGGCTTTACGATCACGCTGCCAACCGACGCGACACCCTCGAGGTGGACGCGACCACGGTGACCATCGGCCGCGACGAAGGCAACAATATCGTTCTCAAAAGCCCCTTCGTCGCACGCCATCATGCTCGTATCTTCCCCCGCGGCAACCGGATGTTTGTCGAAGCGCTGTCCCGGGCTGGAACCCGCGTGGCCAACGAAGAGGTGTTGCCCGGCGATCCTGTCGCGATTGACTTCGGCGACGAAGTGCAGATCGGACAGTTCTCCATCGCCGCCGTAGGCCGGGACGGCAAGACCCGCCGAGGCCGAGATGACGACACCGTCCTGCGCCGCCAGGTGATGGAACTCGAACAAGCGATCCACGGCGAACTTCTCGACCGCCTCAACCTTCGCGTCACCGGCAGCATCAACAAAGGCGACGCCCGATTCATCGAACAGGTCAACCAACAGCTCGGCCAGACCGTTCGTAAACACGTGGGTGAACTCGAACCCGAGCTCACCGAATACATCGTCCGCCAGCACCTCTCTCGATTGGTCACCGCCGAGGTCGTACGTCAATGCGAAGGCCGGGTCCAAACGGATTACAAGTCTTCAAACCTTGCTGGCACCGATCCGATCCACGAGCAATCTGTCGCTCAGCACGTCGCGGCGATTGTCGATCAGATGCCGCTGCTGTTCGACCCCACGTCAGTCGGTGAAGACTTGGCTGTGGCCGACGAAGCGTTTCACGATCTCTTCGATGCGGAGAAGTCTCACCTGCCTCGTGAGCTTCGACGCTATCTCGTGGAACGCACGCTCTCCAAGGACATCCATGATGTTCTCTTCGGTCTGGGGCCGCTCCAGGATCTCCTGGAAATGCCGTCGGTCAGCGAGATCATGGTCGTCGGCAAAGACCATATTTACATCGAAAAGCAAGGCGTTATCCAGCCCGCCAGCCGAACCTTTTTTTCCGAAGACGTACTGCTTTCCATCATTGAACGCATCCTCACACCAGTAGGCCGACGCGTCGATACCTCCACCCCGCTGGTCGATGCCCGCCTCTCCGATGGGTCGCGTGTCAACGTGGTGATCTCCCCGCTCTCGCTTGTCGGGCCTTGCCTCACCATCCGCAAGTTCGGCTGGGTGCCCTTCACGATGGACGACCTCATTGATCGCGGGGCGATCAGTGAAACCTGCGCCGCGTTTTTGCAAGGCTGCATCGTCGGCCGCAAAAACATCATCATTTCCGGCGGCACCGGCTCGGGGAAAACGACGTTGCTTAACGTTCTCTCTGCCTACGCCCGGCCCAACGAACGCATCATCACCATCGAAGAATCCGCAGAGCTTCAACTACCGCAACCGCATGTGGTGAAGCTCGAAGGTCGGCCCGCCAACGTCGAAGGACGCGGCGCCTACACCATCCGCGAGCTGGTACGCAATGCCCTGCGGATGCGGCCGGACCGCATTATCGTCGGCGAGGTCCGCGGCGCTGAAACGCTCGACATGCTTCAGGCGATGAATACCGGCCACGACGGCTCGCTGTCCACCCTGCACGCCAACACCCCCAGTGACGCCATGAAACGTCTCGAAGCCCTCGTGCTCATGGCCGTCGATATGCCCATGCGGGCGATCCGCGAACAGATCATCACTGCGGTCGACATGGTCGTGCAGGTCACCCGCTTCGCCGACGGCCGACGCCGTGTCACCCGCATCTCCGAGGTCACCGCCATCGACCCTGAATCCCACCAGATCCGCCTCCAGGACATTTTCACACTCCGCCATCCAGACCAACCCGCGCTACGTCACACCGGCTACCTGCCGAGCTTTACCCAGGAAATGATCGACCGCAAACAGGTCGCCGTCGAAGCCTTTCTTTAAGGCTTAAAATGCCGGAGGACTGCACACCAAGTCTCGCGCCCATACTTATTCTTATGAACCACGCCCGCACCGTATGAACCCTACCGCGACGTTGATTTTAGCCTGTACATGCGCCTTCTCATCGGTGCTGATCGCAGTGCGCTACGGCTACGGCCCGGTCGTCGCGTGGCTCCGCAATCAAGAAGCGTACTACGACCGATTGCTCCGCCAAAAACTTCTGCTCAATGTCGAGCCCCGCATGGCGTTGGCTGTCGCGCTCGGCGGGGTGCTTATCGCGGCGATCTTCGGCTACGGCGTGACCAAAAACATTTTCGCCGCCTTAATCATCGGTGCCGTCGCGATCCTCGCCCCCGGCATCGTCATGAAGCACCTGGAATCCAAAAGACTCCATCAACTCGAACGCCAACTTACCGACGGGCTCGCCACCCTCGCTTCAGGAGTCCGTGCCGGACTCAATCTCGTGCAATCCATGAAAATTCTTGTGCAAAACCATCGCGGGCCAATCCAGCAGGAGTTCTCCCAGGTCTTACGCGAGTATGACATGGGCATGGACCTCGACGCGGCGCTGCGTAACGCTTCCAACCGCATCGGCAGTTCGCTCTATCGACTCGCCTTCACCGCCATCGAAATGCACCGCGTCCGCGGCGGCGACTCCGCTCAATCCCTCGACCGCATTGCCGACTCGGTCCGCGAGATTCAGCGCCTCGAAGGAAAGCTCTCAGCCATCACCGCTCAGGGGCGAACCCAGGCCAACATGATGGCGTCCATGCCGGTGGTCATGCTCTTCATCCTCTACCTCATCGTGCCCGATCAGGTCACGCTGCTGTTCACCGAGCCCATCGGCCGTATCGTGCTGCTCGTCGCCATCATCCTGATCGTGGTCGGCCACGCATGGATCAAGAAGATCATGCAGATTGATCTCTGACCTGTCCGGCTTCCCCGCACGCTATCCGCTCCCCCCATGTTTCTCCCGATCCTCACCAGCTTGGTCGTCTTCGCCGCAGTGGCCTGTGCGGTGATCGCATTGTTCCGCGACCCGGTGCCCGCCGAGCCGCCTGTCCAACGACGGGTCGCGCGATCTCTGGGTGTAGATCATGAGACGATCTTTGAAAATGTGGCGCTTGCCCCGATCCTGAATCCCGCCGTGGGCCTGGCGGGCCGAATCAACCTGCCGGCGCTTCGCAAACGCGTGCGGCAGGACCTGTCTGCCTCAGGCAACGCGGCGGGCTACAGCGTCGATCAATACATCGCACTGTGCTTGGTCTGTGCGACCGCAGGTGGATTCGCCGGGGCGGTCATCGGCGAGTGGATGGCCTCGGGTTTGCTGTTGCTAGGCCTCCCCGCCGGGGCCGCGATCGGATTTTACGCTCCGCTCTCCGCACTCCGAGGTGCCGCGACCAAACGAACCCAGCGGATTGCCAAACAGGTCCCCTATACGTTGGACCTCATCGCACTGGTCATGGCTGCGGGTTCCAGCTTCACCGAAGCCGTCGAAACGCTCATCCGTGACAATCCCGACGATGACCTCAATCAGGAGCTTCGGCTCATGCTTTCCGAGATCGAGTTCGGAGCCACGCGGGCCCAGGCCATGGTCAATCTCGCCGACCGGATCCCTTTGGAATCGCTCCGCAGTGTCGTCGCCTCGGTCAACCAGGCCGAGCGCTTGGGTACCCCCCTTTCAGACATTTTGAAAATGCAGGCCGATACGCTTCGCATGCACCGAAGTGTTCGGGCTGAGAAACTTTCTGCCTCGGCAAGCCTGCGTATTCTGATTCCCTCGATGCTGATCCTCCTTGCGGTTGTCATCGTCGTGTTTGCACCGATGGCGATGCGATTTGTACTCCGCGGCGGTTTACTATGAACGACCAACCCTCCGCCCTCGACCACCTGGATGCCGCCGAACTCGCCGGACTCCCGCCCCTTCGCGTCCAGGTTCTGCGTGGTCAGGAGCAAGGCCGAACCGTCCAGTTTGACCGAGGCCCCATCACCTTCGGCCGAAGCCCTGACAACCGTCTGGTCATCGAAGACCCCCTGGTCTCCCGCCTCCACGGCGAACTATTGATCGAAGATGGACGCTGGGTCCTGGCCAACCACTCCACCAACGGCTGCGAAATCAACGGCAAGAAGGTTCGGCAAAAGCCCCGGCCCCTCCCTGCCGCAGGCATGATCACGATCGCCGGCGTGGCGCTGCTCCAGACCAGCTTGCACCAACCTGACGCCGAGCAGGCGGGCTACCTCGACAATGCCTCTCCCAATGCTGCGAATCGCAAAAGCCGACGTAAACTCTGGATCGGCATCAGTGTCTACCTTCTGCTCATGGTCGGCATCGGGGTATTCTTCGCCACGCTCGACGACTCGGGAAACGATGACGCGAGCAACCCAAGCCTTCAGCCGCTCACCGCTGACGAGATCGCCAACCTCATTGCCGAGGATAAACCGATCCTCGACCCCGACCCCAACGCCTACCGCCAGAATCTGCGCGAAGCCCGCAAGCTGTACGCCGAGTCCAACGCCTATGTCAACCGCACCGATATTGCATACCGCGCGTACGCCGCCTACCGCACCGCCAAGGCCTACAACAACAACACGCTCGACGAGCCGCAGGACGTGGATCAGCACGCTCAGCTACGCCAAACGCTCACACAACGCGTGACCGAGCAGTACGACGAAGCCTACCGCCGGTTCCGTACCCAGCAGTGGGAAGAAGCCCGGCGGGCGTTCGATGAACTTCGCGACAATTACTTCTCTGACACCTCCAGCGGCGTTTATATTAATGCCGGCCGATTCCGGGCCGAAGCGCAACGCCGCTACATCGCATCACAGTAGCCCCTCAATCGCGAAGGCCCCGGGTGACTTCACGAAATGCAAAGCGGACCTCGCATACCCATGCGATTACGATCCGCCAAGCTCAATCACTTTCGCATACTGCTGCTGAAAAAACGACCGCCACTCCCGGTGTAAGGCGGACGTATCAAGCCCTTTAAGCCTGGTTTCAAAAGTTTTCAAAGCTGCCAGTACGGCTTCATGATCAGGATGCTCGGGGTCTGCTTGCGCTGCCCGCCAACCTTCAGGCAGCTCTAAGGTCAAAACCTCAGGCAGCGCATAAAAGGCTTCTCGCATCTCGCTCAAGCGTGGATGTCCCGAAGCTTGCGCAAGGTTTAACGCTTTCCACGCAGCCGACATTTCATCGTGGATGTCAATCGCCATCGCACTGGTCAACGGCGCAATGATCCGGAAGACGTCAGGTGTCCCCGGGGCCAGCGGCGCTGCCGTCGCATACGGGTCAATCTCGGGGTCCGTCCACCCCGCTTTGTCCTGATACGCGTTCGGCGCGATCGGCTGACGTCGCAGCTCAAAGCGTTCTGGCCCGCCCGGCTGGCCAACTTTGAGTTGCCACAGCCGCTGCGTTTCAGGCATCAACAGCCACGCAATGAACTGCTCCGCCACTGCCCGGTTGGGGGCACCCCGAAGTAACGTGATCGGGTCGGCGGTGGTGGCGGTGAGCGATACCGTCTCGCCGTGAAGGGTCTTGGAGGGATCGACGTACTTCACGCGGTCCGGCGCCGCGGGGACAGACCCAGCCTGAAATCGGCCGTAAAAATCAATGGCCATCCCCGCTGCCGCATCACGGGTGGTGACGTCCACCGGCACTTTCGACGACGAATTCGTGAAGTATCGACTGTTGGCAAACGCGCCCCGCAGCACCGCCCACCCCTCGGTCCACCCCCGGCGTTGGAGAATGACGTGGTACGCCGCCGCTGCCGAGCTCGAGTGAGACGGGTTCGCCAGCGCAACCCAGTTCGCAAGTCGCGGGTCTGCCAGGTCTTCCCATGTCGTCGGCGGGTCGATGCCCAGCCGCTCCAGGGCATCCACGTTATAAACAATGCCGAAGCTCGAAAGCACCGTGCCGATCCACAACACCTCACCTTGCTCACTGACGTGGTACAGCTTCTCAAGCTTCCCCCGGCCAAAAGCTTCCGCGTCCGGAATCGCCGACTCAAGCAAGCCAGCAGGCAGGCGGGGCTCGACCGCAATGATCACGTTGTTGTCGTTCTTCGGATCATTGTCAAGGTCTACTCCCGAAGCGATTTTGTCGTGGTCATAGGCCCCGCCTCCGAAAAACAGATCGGCCCCGATGCCCTCATCGCCCTTGCCCGCATCGGCTTTGGCTTTGAACTGACTCAGAATCCCTTTGCGCAGATCACTGGTTCCCCCTGACGCCCGCCAGTCAAACGTCACCGGCCCCAGTCCCTGCGATACCCGCCATCGATTAAATCCCTGCGCCATCTCGTAACGGATCTGCTCATTGTGCGGCGTAATCACAATCAAGCGATCCGACGAATCGCCGCCAGCCGAAGCCGCCGCATCGTCCACGATGAACGCCCGCACCCCGATGGGCACCGCAACCACCGCAATCAAACCAATCACCACTAAATACTTTGCGATGCGATCACCCATATCCCAAAGTTTACACACGAACCACCTGACTTCCCATGCTCATGCCGCACGTGTGAACATACGGCTCTACGGCTTCATGTACTGGAGCACCACGCGCCCCGCTGCCGCCCGCAGCAGCTCCCCACACCGCCGCATCGAATCCGCTTGCGTTAAGCCTTCCCCGATCACGATCACTGGGCTTTCCCCCCGTGAACCATACGCCGCGATGTGTTCAGCCACTGCTTCCCAGCCTTCCCCAACGGCTCCGACCAACGCGGCGGTCGGGACGCCCTGACGTCCTGCTCGCCCGGCCACTCCGAGCACCGCCTTGCCTGACAATGATTGGCCGTCCAGCATCCCCTCACCGGTCAGACACACCGTCGCTCCATTGACGAGCTCATCAAAATCAATGGCTCCAAGCACCAGGTCTATTCCGCGCCGAAGCGTACCGCCCAACAGCACCGCCGAACCACCTCCTGCCCCGCCCGCAGCCCCAAATCCTTCCGCGTCCGCCGCCACCGGACCCATTGCGGCCCACACTGTTTTCAAGTTGACCAGCCCCGCATCCAACGTCTTGACTTCGCTGGCGCTTGCCCCCTTCTGAGGCGCGTAAACCGCCGCCGCCCCGCGTGGGCCCGTCAACGGATTCGTCACATCACACGCCACGTCCAACGCTACCGAAGAAAGCCGCACGTCCCGCTCCGCCATGTCGATACCTCCAAGACGGGATAGCATCTCCCCGGTCACTGCCTCGTGCATCACATCCCCCCGGCAATCGTAAAACTTCACGCCCAGCGCCTGGGCCATCCCGCATCCGCCGTCGTTGGTTCCGCTGCCCCCCAGCCCGAGAATGATGCGTTCGACATTCGCATCGAGCGCTTCACGGATGATCTGCCCCACGCCGTAGGTGGATGTATGCATTGGATTGCGATCGCGCTTTGTGACCAACGTCAACCCCGCTGCGGCCGCGAGCTCAATCACCGCCGTACGACCCTCGTGAATCAGTCCCCAGCGTGCCTCAACCGATTGGCCCAGTGGCCCACGCACTGTGGCAACCCGTTGCTCCCCGCCAGACGCCTGCAGCATCGCTTCGACGGTGCCTTCCCCGCCGTCTGCGATCGGGGCCTCCACCACGTCAGCCGCTGGCAACACATCCCGCACGCCCGAGGCCATTGCCGCCGCCGCCTGGCTTGCCGAGACCGCGCCCTTAAAGCTGTCCGGAGCGCATACCACTTTCATCCGTGCACTCTACCGACGCTTACCATGCTGCCGTGCCCGCCCAAATCCCCATGCCGCCCGAAGATCGCGTGTCCGAGTTGATGCAACACGCACTGTCGCTCGCTGCCCAGGCCGCCGCCTGCGGTGAAGTGCCCGTCGCCGCCATTGTCTACAACACCGCCACCGGCGACCCGATCGCTCAGGCGGCCAACCGCCGGGAGACCGACCACGACCCCACCGCCCACGCCGAGATCGTCGCCCTCCGCGACGCCGGCCAACGCCTGGGACGATGGAACCTCACCGGCTGCTCCATGGTCGTCACCCTCGAGCCTTGCCCCATGTGCGCAGGTGCCCTGATCAACGCCCGCCTCGATCACCTCACCTATGCCGCCGCCGACCCCAAAGCCGGTTGCATCGACTCGCTGTATCAACTCGCCGCAGACCCCCGCTTCAACCACCGCCTGCCCTCCCAAAGCAACGTCCTGGCCCCTGCTTCCGCCGCGCTGCTGCAGGACTTCTTCAAGCAGCGAAGACGCAAAACCCCGCCCGCCCCGCCTCCACCCGCCGACTCACGCTGACCTCACCCCACATCCGCAAGACCCAGCATCGCCCCGAACTGCCCGACCAACACCCGCCGAAGCCCCGCATGCTCTGCCAGGTCCAACGCGGGGTCCGCCGCCACCAGTGCGTCCGCGTCACGCTT
This sequence comes from uncultured Phycisphaeraceae bacterium, assembly GCA_963799465.1. Lineage (GTDB taxonomy): Bacteria > Planctomycetota > Phycisphaerae > Phycisphaerales > Phycisphaeraceae > JBCCOW01. The sequence goes on from CAWCXG010000003.1 coordinate 120,988, forward strand.
GGCCAACTTCAGCAGGTCCATGTCCTCCGGCAACGATGCGACCCGAAGCGGAAGTTGTCCCGACTGCCGCGTCCCGAGTAACTCACCCGTGCCGCGAATATCAAAATCAAGCTCTGCGATCTTAAAGCCGTCCGTTGTCGCCGCGACCGCATCCAACCGTTTCTGCCCGTCCTCCGTGCGAGGGTCACCCAGAAACACGCACAACGACTTGCCCGTGCCCCGCCCTACCCGCCCACGAAGCTGATGAAGCTGCGCCAGCCCAAAACGGTCCGCCTGTTCAATCGCCATCAACGTCGCATTCGCCACGTCCACCCCCACCTCAATCACCGTCGTCGCCACCAACACATTCACCTCACCGCAACGAAACTTCTCCATGACCCGTCGCCGCGTCTCAGATTTGAGCTGCCCGTGCACCACCGCCACCTTTTGACCTGCAAAATAACGCTCACTCAACCGCTTCGCATGTGCATTCACACCCACCAGCAGGCTGGACGATTCCGTCGCCGCGGTTTCCTCCACCGCGGGAACCACCACGTACGCCTGCTCGCCTTTGGCCACCCGTTTGGCGAAATAGCCATACACCGCATCCCGCTGGTCCGTGCTCACCACCCGGCTTTCAATCGGCGTCCGCCCAGGCGGCAACCCCTTCAACGTCGACGTGTCCAAATCACCAAACACCGTCAACGCCAGCGTCCGCGGAATCGGCGTCGCGGTCATCACCAGCATGTGCGGCGTGAGAGTTCGTGCCGACGCCCCCGCGTCTTGTCCCTCCCGCGAACCCACCGCTTCCCGCAATGCCGCCCGCTGCTTGACCCCGAACCGATGCTGCTCGTCCACCACCGCCACCGCCAGATCCTTGAACCGCACACCTTCGCTCAGCACTGCGTGCGTCCCAATCACCACCTCCGCCGCACCGGTGGCAATTCGCTCCAGCACCGCAGGCCGGTCCGGCGTGTTTCCAGTCAAAAGTTCCGTCCGCACGTTGGACCGCTCCAACACCCCCGACAGCGATGCGAAGTGCTGCTCTGCCAGCAACTCCGTCGGGGCCAGGAGCACCGATTGCCGCCGGTCCGCTGCCGCCATCAACAGTGCATACGCCGCCACCACGGTTTTGCCCGCACCCACATCGCCCTGCAGCAGCCGATTCATCGGACGCGGCCGCGTCAGGTCCGCTGCAATTTCCGCCACAACCCGGTCCTGCTCAGCCGTCAACGTAAATGGGAAACGCTCACGAATATGCCGATCAATCGCAGACGTGTGCCGCAGCGGATGAGCGTGGAGATGATGCTCCACATGCGCCCGACGCAGCGCAAGCCCAAGTTGTAGCAGCAGCAACTCATTGTACTTCAGCCTCCGTAGGCCTTGCAGATACTCATCTTCCTCCGCAGGGGCATGCACCCATCGATACGCTGCCTCCAGCGTCGGCAGATGATGCCCCTCGATCAACCTCGCGGGCAGCGGATCCACCACCGCCCCTGCTGCCGCTGCCATCACACGCTCCATCAGCCGACGCATCGCCGCCTGGCCCAGGCCTTTCGTAATTGGATACACCGGCTCAAACAGCACATCCACACCCTGCGCACCCGCTTCCCCGCCCTCCACATCCTCTGACGCTTGCTCCGCGTCCGGATCATTCAACAATTCCCACCGCGGATTGACCATCTGCAGATAGTGCTCGTATCGCTTGACCTTGCCGGTGAGTCGCAGTTCCTGCCCCGCGTGAATGCGGTTTCGCAAATAAGGCATGGCAAACCACACCGCTGCCAACGACCCGCTGTCGTCCTTGAGCGTCGCTTCAAATCGGCCCCGCCGGCCCCGACCCTCCACCGCCCGGCAGGCCATGACCGTCCCACGCGCAATGCTCTGACTGTCCGGCTGAAGCTCCGCAATCGCGCCCTCCGGCGAAAGCTTCTCATACCGAGACGGAAGATGCCGCAACAGATCCCCCACCGTGTGAAGATCAAGTCGACGAAGCTGGCCCGCCCGGGTTTTGCTCACCAAAGGCAAATCCGCCAGCCGCGTCGCGATCCGCACCGTCACCCCACCGTCCCCTTTCGTCTTCGCACCCGCCTCACGCATCCCGCTACTTTAGAGACCCCGAAACGCAAATTCAGCCAGGCTGCCCCGCTTCGTGACGACAAACTTCACCCGCGCGTCGCTACCGCGAGACGCTTCGCCACAGCTCCATCGTCAGCACGACTACGTATCACAAAGCTAGCGTTAATCTTCTTATACAAATAGCTTATAACTTCTGTCCACCACTTCACAAGAATAGCTGGCTGATCGAACCCGTCGATGTCCTCCCGAATCGCCACGGTCGAATACATCTGTGACGCGATTCGTGTCGCTCGCCAGGATCGAGGTAACGCCCCGAACATCCGCGAAGTCTCGGAGCAATTCAACGACATCACGAACAGGATCGCTCACTGGTGGAATCGCAGGTGGTCTAGTTATTATTTTCGTCGAAATTAAAAGCTAGAGCAGCTTTGGGGATCATGCTGCGTAGAGCAAACTTCGTCCAAAGAGAGCGGCACAGGGTTGGCTGCTTTCGGTCTACGTCCCCGTATATGGCTTCAGTGGCGACGGGCATCCTGCCTGTCGCTGGCCCGCAGGGCCATTTGCAGCGTTCGATATCCCTCGGCCGATTCAGGCCCGACGCCTGAACCGCGGCAAACAGCAGGATCAAATCACAGGCGGTGGCCTTGGCTTGAAGTGGGACTCGCCTTCCAGCCTGCATCTCGACCGCAAATTGAGGCGTGATCCGGTCGCTGCGACGCAGCGAAGACCAGCAGCATGCATGTCCCACTCAAACCACTACAAATGATCGCGGTGCGGCCTAACTCATGTCTCCGATCATTGGCCCGTTGACGTCACGTCTCTCGCCGTCGCGGCGGATCGCCGAAAGCATGGTGGTGGTCTACCAATGGCCGCCCCGGAACTTTGACACTGCATGCACGCAACGTTCGCCCTGAGCGACTGGCGGCTGTATCCGGTGGAGACGGGTCATGTAGCTCTGGGCATCCAATTCATGGAAACCACAATTGATCCGAGGTCTACGAATCGCTTGGCGATTCCGAGCTCTGGTTGGCGTATGGGTATCGCGTAAAAAAAAAGCCCAGGCATTGCTATGCCTGGGCTTTGAAAAAATGTTGGAGAGGAAATATCAGGCGCTAAAACTGCTGCCGCAACCGCAGGAGCTGCTGGCATTGGGGTTGTTGAACACGAACCCGCGGCCCATGATTTCGTCTTTAAAATCAATGTTGGTTCCGTTGAGATAAAGGTAGCTCTTGGGATCGCAGACGATTCGCACGCCATGAATCTCGAACTCTTCGTCGGTATCACGGAAGTTTTCGGTCAGGTCCAGCAGGTATGAAAAGCCTGAGCAACCGCCGCCCTTCACGCCGACGCGGAGACGCACTTGCTCGGTATCGAGTTCCTGCTGGTCAATGATGGTCTTGATTTCCCGAGCGGCGGTTTCACTGAGCTCAATGCCCATAGCGGTCGATCTCCGGTTAGCGGCAGAATGGGTTGGAGTCCACTCACCAAGTGAGCGGGTACGTGTCAAGCTTAGCGCCGAATGCGAGGTTTGTCACCCTCTGAGTCAGGCTTCGCTTCTGAAAAGATACACCGCGAGGAAAAGTACCGCTGCCAGGACCAAACTCACCCCGAGCAGCCCTGCGAAAAGCGGCCCGCCAATGGCAAGCGTGGGGATCCTTCGCGCAATTTCAGGTACGGTCAAGCCTTCGATTTTATAGCTGGGCCAATTCGCGTATGCCCACGTTGCCATCCACACGCCGGCAACGGCCAACGCTTGGAATCCGGTCATGATGGCGATGCGTACCCAACTCATGTCAATGCTCGATGCGATTCATCTCAGGCAACACGGCAGACAAGCGCACACTACGCCAGCCGTCAGGCTCCCGCCGCCGCGGTCTCATGATCATGATCGGCCAAATGAAGGCCTGCCTTTTCTTCATAGTCGTGGACGGCCGCCTTAATGGCGTCTTCCGCAAGTACCGAGCAGTGAATTTTCACCGGCGGAAGGCTCAGTTCCTGGACAATTTCAGTGTTTTTAATGCTTTCAGCCTGCTCGAGCGTTCGTCCTTTGAGCCATTCGGTGGCGAGCGAACTGCTGGCGATGGCTGAGCCACAGCCGAAGGTCTTGAACTTGGCGTCTTCAATCACGCCGGTCTGGGGATTCACCTTGATCTGAAGTTTCATCACGTCGCCGCACTCAGGTGCACCGACCACGCCGGTGCCCACGGTGGGATCGTTTTTGTCCATTGACCCGACGTTGCGGGGACGCTCGTAGTGGTCGACGACTTTTTCGCTGTATGCCATAGTGATCTCTTTTCAAGTAAGTGGATTGTAGCTGGTCTGCGAAAGGCTGACCAGAGGAGTTGATCGTTTAAAGACGCATCTTCGCTCCGTTACCGCTGGGGCATTCTGGTGAGCTCACCCCGGCTAAGACTGCTCTTCTCGACTACGCCGTGGCTCAGTGCTCGCCCCACTCGACGGTGGAAAGATCCACGCCGTCGAGGACCATTTCGTAGAGCGGGCTCATTTCAAGGAGCTTGGCGACATTGGTGGTCACTTTTTCGATGACGTAATCGATTTCCTCTTCGGTGTTAAATCGGCCGATGCCGAAGCGAATCGAGCTGTGGGCCAATTCATCTGAAGCGTCGAGCGCTTTAAGCACGTAACTGGGTTCCAGCGACGCCGAGGTGCACGCCGAACCGGAGGACACGGCCACATCCTTGATGGCCATCATCAGCGATTCACCTTCCACATACGGAAAGGAGATATTGGTCGTTCCAGGCAGTCGTCGCTCGGGGTGACCGTTGACGACCGCGATATCCAGCTTGGAGGTGACGCCTTTCTCGAGTTTGGTCCGCAGCCGCAGCAAGCGTTCTCGTTCATCGTCCATCTCCAGCCCGCAAAGCTCGGCACATTTGCCCATCCCCACGATCTGCTGCACCGCGAGGGTTCCGGAGCGCATACCGCGTTCGTGACCACCGCCGTCGAAGAGCGGACTCAAGCGAACGCGGGGCTTTCGACGCCGAACGTATAGGAAGCCCACACCTTTGGGGCCGTACATTTTATGGGCTGAGGCTGACATCAGATCGATGCCATCACGATCGACATCAGTTGGCATTTTGCCAACCCACTGCGTGGCGTCCGTATGCAGCAGCACGTCATTCTCGTGGCACAGCCGTCCGATCTCAGGGATTTCGTTGATGGTGCCCAGCTCGTTGTTGGCCCACATGATGGTCACGAGGATCGTGTCATCCCGGATCGCCTCGGCGACCTGCTCAGCACGGATGATGCCGTCGTTGCCCGGCTTGATAAAGGTGACGTCGTAGCCTTCTTTGATTAAGCGTTTACAAGGATCCAGGACCGCTTTGTGCTCGTGCACCGCAGAGATGATGTGCTTGCCTTTCTTGGCATACATCTCCGCGACACCTTTGATCGCCAGGTTGTTGGATTCGGTCGAGCCGCTGGTCCAGATGATCTCCTTGGGCGAGGCACCAATGAGATCCGCCACCTGGCTGCGTGCAGTGTCGACGGCGTCTTCAGCGTCCCATCCGTAGCGGTGGTTTCGGCTCGAGGCGTTGCCGTACATCTCACTGAAGTAGGGCAGCATGGCTTCAACCACCCGGGGATCACAGCGGGTGGTGGCGTTGTTGTCCAGATAGATCGGCAGTTTCAGCGACATCGCGGGTAGCTCTCCGGAGCGGGGTGTTCTGGGGGAATCGAGTCCGACTCGACAAGCTATTCACGATAGGTTCAGAATACGCCGTTGGCTACTTGTCTTAGAAAGATTCCAAGGTGCAAAATAACCTCAGGAAATCTGTGAGTCGCCTGGCTGAAAATAAAAAAACACGTTTGTAGGCCTTCAAGCCCCGATCTGTGCGGAACTTGGAGTATTCTTCCGCGATGGCGCGATATAAAACATTGTTGCTCTTCGGAGCTCCTGGAGCGGGCAAAGGCACCCAGGGTGCGATTCTCGGACGCATTCCCGGCTTTTATCACTGCTCATGCGGCGACGTGTTTCGCAACATCGACGTCAACTCCGAGCTTGGCCGGGTGTTCTACGAGCATTCCTCACGCGGCGAGCTGGTGCCTGACGAGGCCACCGTGAAAATGTGGGCGGAGAATATCCACGCCCGCGCGGTGATTGGCAACTACAAACCCAAAGCCGACCTGCTCGTGCTCGACGGCATCCCGCGCACCCTGCGTCAGGCCGAGCTGATGGACCAGCACATCGAGGTCCACAAGATCATTCACCTGGTCTGCACCGACGAGGAGGCAATGTTCGCGAGGCTGCGACGTCGTGCTCTCAAAGAAAACCGCCACGACGACGCGGACGAAAAAGTGATCCGCCGACGTTGGGGCGTGTACCACGACGAGACCCGCCCCGTGTTGGACCACTACCCCTCTGACCTCATCGCAGAGATCGATTCCATCGGCTCACCCGGGCAGATCCTGCACGACATCCTGGATTTCGCAATTCCCATCCAGGACAACCACTTCACCAACTTCGCAGACTGATCGCTTAACGTCAGGGCGACGCGTCGGCGTCATCGTGCGGAACACCCCGGACGCCATCCAGCAACGACCGGTCCCAAGGCTCGTCCGGCTCGTGGGTGTGCATCACCGTGACATCCGCGGTGGACTCAAACACCACCGCCCGGACCTGATCCCACCGCACCACGTTGGCTTCCCGCAACTTCGCACGCAGGTCGTCCATCGTGAGCCGGGACGCGGCGAGATTGTCTTCTAGCACCCGGCCGTCGTACATCAACAGGCAAGGCTTGTTGTCAACAGCGCTCGAGAAAAACGTCGAACGGTGCCGAAGCCACGCGATGGCATATTGCCCTGCAAACAGTGCCGCAAACGCCGCCGCCGCGACCCCCAGGCTGGGGGTTGGTGAAGTAATCGTCGCTGCGAAAAGTGAGCCGATCGCAATGGTCATCGCGAAGTCGAAGGCTGACATTTTCGAAAAGCTTCGCAGCCCCGCCAGCCGCGTGAGGGCGATCACCAAGACGTACACACACGCAGTGCTCAGCCAGACCAGACCAACGGTGGACCAGGAAGTAGCAAACCAGGCAGACCACATCGTGCAAACTCCTGCGTGAGGTATCGGACTCAAAACTACTGCCCATGCAGCTTAGCCACTCGTGGCCCCAGCATTACCGCACGATCTGTGGCAAGGGCTCTGTACCGGTGTCGGATCGAAAATCCTCACGAACCCGCAGCAGCAGATACCGCGTGGCTCCAGCGTCGTTTGGCCAGGTGCCGACGATGCGATATCGCTCCTCAAGTACTTCGCCGCGCTCTCCAGCTTTGAAGCGTTCCCAAGTGTCCGGCAATGCCACAATCCACAGGTTCGACTTCCGGAGCCTCGGCCACTCATCTCGCTTAAACCGCGGGTCCTGCATACTGCTGATGCCTCCCGCGTAAAAACCAATTGATGGGTCATTGAAACCTACCGTCGCGATGTCGGGTGTACCCGAAGTCTGCGCCGCGAAATATCTCCCCATCTCGCGGGCCGTGGTGTCCTGCAAGCTCATCTGAACCGTCACCACCCACGCCCAAAGCGTGACAACGATCAGCCACAAAGTTGCCCCGGTGCGTGCAGTACTCGCCTGAGGCCGTGCCTCACCCGCCCGTGATCCGCGATGTATCTTGACCACCATCGCTACCCCCGCCATCGCACCCCACGCTACCGGCAACCCAAGCCACGCATGTCCCCAGAAACGCCACGCACCGATGACGCCCGCCGCCGCGATCACCAGCAACCCGACTGCCGTCCACCGCAGCCCCGCCAACCGCACGGGCCGTGATGCCATCACCCACCGCGACCCCACCAACGCGGCTGGCCCACACACCGGCATCAAATACGACATCAGCTTGCCCGCCTGCACCGAAAACACCAACACCGGCACCACCACGCCGCACACCCACAACCCTTCCGATGTGCCCCACCATGCTCGACCGCGAGGTGATCCCGCCTCGCTCTTGCGATGGCCCCACCGCCACGTCGGCCACGCCGCAACCGCCGGGTAAAGCCCACCCACCGCCACCGGCAAAAGCCACCACCACGCCCGCGCGTGATCCCCCGAGCCCGTCACCCGGTCCACCACCTGCCCCCGCCACAGCGACCAGACCTCCGGCCGATCCACCGCCACCGTCCACACCCACACCGCCACAGGCCCAACCGCCAACGCCCACCCCCACGTCAAGCTCCACGCCAGTGCCCCCAATGCCCGCCACCGCCCCGCCATCCCAAGCCACACGCACACCACCACCACCGGCAACAACCCCGCATGCCCCTTGGTCATCACCGCCAACCCTACGCACCCCCAAAAACACACCAACCACCTGCCCCCCACCTTCACGGACCCCGCATTCAATGCATCCTGATGCTCCTGGGTATCTCCAGGCCCCGTGCGTCGAGGCTTACCTGGATCAAACGCCGCCGCCGCACTGCCAAGTGCCCCCAGCCAAAACAATCCCAGCAAAGCGTCGGTCAACGCCAAACGCCCCACCACCACGAACATCGGCATGACCGACAGCAACATCCCCGCCGCTGCCGCGCGCGTCCACCTCGCCCTGGCCAGGCGTCGCAAATCCCCACGCCACGCACGCTGCAAATCATGCTTTCCGCATCGCGAAAAACACCACGCCAACCAGCATGTCAACCCAAGCGTGGCCGACGCCGCCACCGCCGAAGGCAACCGCACCGCCAACTCCGTGGGCCCCAGCATCCGCACCGACGCGGCCATCGCCCAGTACGTCAGGGGCGGCTTGGTGAGGTGCGGACGATCCTGCCAGTAAGGCACCAACCACCCGCCCGGCGACCCCTCGGCCATCGCCACAGCCGCCGACGCGTATCGCGCCTCACTGCGGCCTTGCAACGTCATACTGCCAAGCCCGAACCACAGCGGCAGCACTGCCACCGCAATCAATCCGACACACTGCAATACCGACCGCGGGGTCTGCACACGTCGCGTTAGGTCGGCCAAGTGACGCACCGCAGCAACCTACCCAAACCCATGATCTCACGTGCGGACGCTGGGTCTCACTCACGGTCCATGTGAACATCCAGCTGCGGGAATGGAATGCTGATGCCCGCCGTGTCCAGCGCAACTTTCACGTCGCGGATGATCTGCTGCTTAATTGCCAGGAAGTCCGCACCCTCCGCCCAGGCCCAGAGTTTCCAGTTGACACTCGACCCGCCCAACTCATCGAGCACCACTTTAAACCCACGGTCGTCCCCTTCCACGATCCCCTCAATCTTGCCAAGCGTGGATTCAAGCACTTCGCGGGTCTGGTCAATGTCCGCCGAATAAGCCGTGCCCACCAGCACCTCGATTCGGCGTTGCGGGTGGTGCGTGATGACCTCAATGGTCGAACCGGTGATCTCGCCGTTGGGCATGATGATCTTGCGATTGTCCAGCGTGTTGATGTGCGTCACGAACAGGTCGATCTCGTCGATCTTGCCCAGTTGCCCGTTGAGCACACACACATCACCGACCTTGAACGGCCGAAACACCAGCAACATCACGCCCGCCGCAAAGTTTGAAAGCGTGCCCTGGAACGCCAGGCCAACCGCAAAACCCGCTGCCGCAAGAATCGCTGCAAAACTCGCAATGTTAAAGCCAAACCGCCCCAGCACGGCCAGGAACGCCATCACCATCACGCCGTAAAAAACGACCTTGGCGACGAACTTGCCCAACGTCTCGTCCACCCGCTTACGCACTGGTTTGCCCGCCTGCCGACCGAGAAACCGGCCAACAAAATACGCCACCACCAGGATCAGCAACGCGATCACTGCCGGGAAAATGTAATCGGTAAACAACTGAGAGTAGTTCTCCCAGAACGTCCCAATGTCGCCAGCCATCAGGGCCTCCACCCCTGCCGTAGCCTGCTCGCCCGCCTGTTCCACGGATATCTCGGGCTGCGAAGCCGCAGCAATATTCACATCCCCTTCAGCATTCACCTGGATATCGGTCGCGGGATCGGGTGCGGGCATGAGGGTGTTCCGTAAACAGGGAGTTCAAGTAGGAGTCATCAATTCAACCAAACAACATGAACAGAGTATGAAAACATTGCAATCCGTCCATTCCTACATCGCCACTGTCCGATAGCTCCGCCTCACGATCCGCTATAAAACCCTGATGCGGATGGCCTTTCCCCGATTCAGCCTGCCAGGATGTCTAAGCCACGTTGCCCTGCTTGCGCTTCTGCTCACCAGCTGCACCACGCCGCCCGCAACATCGCGCAACGCCCAGGCGACAGTTCACGCCCCGCAGTACGACCCCGCCTTGCAACAGGCACGCCAGGTGCTCAAAGACGCTGGCTTCATACTCGACCGCGACGACCATCGCTTCGGCGTCATCACCTCCCATCCACTGATCGCCGCCACCGCCTTTGAACCCTGGCGGGGCGAAAACACGCCTGCCAACCTCGGACCCGCCGCCACCCTGGGCCAGCTCCGCCGCACCGCACGCTTCACCCTCACCCCCACCACCACCACCAACCCCGCCGACACCCAAGGCCCCACCACCTTCACCCCCCGCGTTGAAGTCCTCGTCGAACGTCGCCAGCAACCCCTGCGTCGTATCGACGGCTCCGCACAACGCGTCTTCACCCAGCTCTCCGACATTCCCCCCGAGTGGAAGCAGCGCGGCATCGAATCGTCCTACTGGGAACCGTTCCAACGTGACGCCGCCCTTGAACGCGTGCTGCTCGATCGCTGGACTTACGCCCTCACAACTTCCAGGCCCTGACACCCAGGCTACCCGACGCGCTGCGTTAAACTCCCAACGTCCTGTTCCCAATCCTCTAACTCGAGCCACACATCATGCCCGAGACGCTTGTCTTTCCCTTCGACCTTTCCAGCTACCGCTCCATCGCGCTTGACCCCGCCAACCCAAAACTCTCGCAAGCGCAGCGCGACGACCTGCAATACAACATCGACCTCTGCCGCGATGCCATCGTCTTCTTCACCGCCTATGCCGGTGCCCGCGGTGTCTCAGGCCACTCCGGCGGACCCTACGACACCGTCCCCGAAGTCGTCATCGCCCGTGCCTTCATCCAGCACAGCCAGGACGGCGGAGACACCAAGGTCTGCTCGATCATGTGGGATGAGGCCGGCCACCGCGTCGCCACTCAATACCTCCTCGCCGTCCTCGACGGAGCCTTGCCCGTTGAAAAGCTCTTCGAGTACCGCGTCTTTGACGCCAAGCTCCCCGGCCACCCCGAACGCTTCGTCACCCCAGGCGTCAACTTCTCCTCCGGCCGACTCGGACACATGTGGCCCTACGTCAACGGCCACGCCATGGCCCACCCCGAGCAAGCCGTCTTCATCCTCGGCTCCGACGGCTCACAGCAGGAAGGCAACGACGCCGAAGCCGCCCGACTCGCCGTCGCCCAAAACCTCAACGTCAAGCTCCTCATCGACGACAACAACGTCACCATCGCCGGCCACCCCTCCGAATACCTCACCGGCTATGACGTCGCCAAAACCCTCGAAGGCCACGGCCTCGACGTCACCGTCGGCGACGGCGAAAACCTCGACGACCTCTACGCCCGCATGTGCACCGCGCTCCACATCGAAGGCCCTGTCGCCCTGATCAACAAGCGACCCATGGCCCCCCACGTCGAAGGCATCGAAGGCACCATCCACGGCCACGACGTCTTCAGCGTCGATCACGCCATGCAATACCTCGAATTCCGAGGTCACGCCGACGCCGCCGCCCTGCTCAAGTCCGCCCCCAAGGTCGACAAAAAACCCCACTACCCCGGCTCCACCGAAGACGTCGGCTCCTGCCGCACGCTCTTCGGCACCACCCTCGCCGACCTCATCGCTGACCTCGACGACGCCGCCTCCAAAATCCGCGTCTTCGACTGCGACCTCGAAGGCTCCACCGGCATCAAAGCCGTCGGCCAACGCTTCCCCGAGCTCTACATCAAGGCCGGCATCATGGAACGCGGCAACGTCTCCGCCGCCGCAGGCTTCGGCTACGACGAAGACAAGCAAGGCGTCGTCGCCACCTTCTCCGCCTTCATCGAAATGGTCATCTCCGAGATCACCATGGCCCGACTCAACCACTCCAACGTGCTGTTCCACTTCAGCCACGCCGGCGTCGATGACATGGCTGACAACACCTGCCACTTCGGCGTCAACAACCTCTTCGTCGACGGCGGACTCGACTTCGAACACAAACCCGACGACACCCGCGTCTACTTCCCCGGAGACCCCGCCCAGTTCGTCGCCTGCGTAAAGCGCGTCTTCACCGACAAAGGCCTGCGCTTCGTCTTCTCCAACCGATCCAAAATCCCCCACATCCTCAAAGAAGACGGGTCACGCTTCTACCAAGACGGCATGACCTACCAGCCCGGCAAAGACGACGTCATCCGCCAAGCCAAAGACGGGCAGGGTTATGTCGTGTCCTACGGCTCCACCCTCCACCGCGCCCTCGGGGCCGTCGAAACCCTCGGCACCGGCGTCGGCCTGATCAATAAGTCCACCCTGAACGTCTATGACGACGAAATCATGGCCACCCTCGCCAAAGCCCCCTTCGTACTCGTCGCCGAAGAATTCAACGTCAAGACCGGCCTTGGCTCCCGCTTCGGCTCCGCCCTGCTCCAACACGGCTTCACCGGCAAATACAACCACATCGGTACCCACACCGAAGGCGCCACCGGCCTCTGGCGACAAATGAACTACCAAGGCCTCGACCCCGACAGCATCGCCAACGCCATCACAAAGCTCGCCAGCTAAACCCCAGTCACGCGACAAATCAAATCAGCGAAATGGTCAGTGATCCCTGATCTCCGTACCCGACCGCCGGCTTCCCGACCTCCCTCACCGCCGCAGCCACCTTCACCGCCAGCGAGGCGCTGGAGATTGACTCCCGAACCCTTTTCTTCGCCAGCCCTCTTCTTCGCCTCCCATGCGATTACGTGTTTGCCCCGCCAATATCGGCTCCCACATACGGTGGGAAGGATTCACAAATTCTTTGACAATCGCCACTTGCCCCGACATAACCGCCTCAGACCGACCCAAAGTCCGGGGGCCGTTCTCCCGAACCAATTCTGTATAACTATAGTTAGGGGCCATGGCGCTAATACTTGCACAGATGTTTCCGGGCATGGAATGGATACCTCTGATCCTCGTAATCGTTGCGGTAGAAGCGATCACAGGCATCGCGTTCACCATCTGCGGCCTCCTCAAACGTTCCTCCCGAATCGCCCGGTACGGCGGCTTAAGTCTCATCGCTTTCACCCTGTGCTTCGCCTTGATTGCCTTCTGGCTCCTGCGGGGCGTCACAACGACGGGTCTGATTGTGATGAGTTCACCTCTCCCTTTCGCGTTAATGGCGGTGCTGCTGTCGTTCCGCTCCTCGGAGGCCCCTAACCAGCGGCTGCAGTTGACCGGCGACGCCCGCGAGTAGAATGGTGTGGTCGGTTGACCGCCCGCTCCCGCGGGCGGCCGGCAACTGAGCCATTTACGTTAGGCGACAAGCGTGCCTGAATCATCATGACGTTGATTACGATTGCAGCAATCATCGGGGCAGGGGTCGTGACCGGTTTGTTGTTCGCATTCTCGAACTTCGTGATGCAGGCTTTGGCGACCCTTCCCAACGAGCAAGGCATGTCCGCCATGCGACAGATCAATGAGAAGATCATCAATCCAATTTTCCTCACGTTTTTTCTAGGCACCCCGGTGCTCTGTGCCATCATTGCGGTGAACGCGTGTCTCGTACCTGGATCACCCGGCAATGTTTGCTTACTCGTGGGTTCGGTCTCGTACCTGATAGGACCGTTTGGAATCACCATGCTATGTAATGTACCGCTGAATAATCGACTGGCGGCAGCAGACCCTGGTGACGCTGATGGCATCTGGCCGGATTATCAGGTCCGATGGCAGCGGTGGAACCACATGCGAACTTATATAGGTGTCGTATCGGTCGGTGCCTTGGCTGCTGGCCTGTCGGGAGTCACACCTTGAACCTATTGTGTTGCGAACAAGCATCGCCCAATCATCATCGCCGAGTCGCCGTGACCGTATGATGTGCATTCATATATATTCATGGCGGCGTATTGATCTTGATCGCTGTTTGATTTGGAGCCCCTTATGAAGAAGACCCTATTTCTCTCGATATCACTCGATGGATTCATCGCAAACACCGATGGCATTCCCCTGTTTCCGCCAAGTGCTTGGGAAGATTGGTGTGCCCTGGTCAACGAAGCCGACAATGTCATCGCGGGGCGTAGCTCTGTCGAGCAGTTGAAGGATGATGAGATGTCATCGATCTTGACCCCTCGACATAAAATCGTCCTTTCGTCACGAGATATCGATTTTTCTGAAGCCGGTTGGCAACGGGCTAACTCGCCAGCGAATGCTTTAGAGATGCTTCGGAAAGCGGGGGTGACAGAGGCCATCATTGGAGGCGGTCGTGCGGTTTACCACGCCTTCATGCGAGAGCGGTTGGTGGATACGATCTTGATTGATCTTCAACCAGTTGTGTTCGGCGATGGCGTCCCCTTGTTCGGCGAAGTTTTGGATCCAACTCAGCTCAAGCTGTTGGATACTCGCCCACTGAATGACGACGCGATACGCTTGAGGTATCAGGTCCTGCGAGAAGTCGCCTAACCACCGGCTGCAGTTGACCGGCGACGCCCGCGATGGATAATCCAGTGGTCGGTTGAACGCCTGCTCCCGCGGGCGGCCGGCAACTGAGCCTTTTACGTTCGGTGCTTATGCGGATGAAATGGATCGGATTGAATCTCTTTCTGTCCTCGGATATCGAAACAAGCTCTGACCCCGGGTTTTCTCAAAGAAAACCGCACGCGAGCAAACCGAAGGTGCGGATCAAGCCGCAAACAGCAACAACCGCCGCTCATCATCCCCCGTGGCGACGGGCGTCCTGCTTTGTCGTTCGACCGCAGGTCGAAGATCCCGAAGGAAGATCCCGACGGTGTCGGACACCTCCAGAACTCCCACCTCCAGACCCCTACCTCCAGACCCCCACCTTCAGATCTCCTTTCCGCCTTTCAACGTATCGGGGTAGGACAGGCATCCCTGCCTCCATTTGGCCGAAGGCTGATCCGACAATCCAACTGGCCCTACCGGCCAGGAACAGACTGGAAGTCCGTTCCCCCGAAAGCTAAATGTCTTCAACCGGCCCTGCTGCCCTTGACACCGCGCCTCGCCCGTCACAAGGTGGACGTCATGAAATGCCCTGCCTGCAACGCATCGGTCACGTGCCAGCGGATCGACGGCGGCATGGTGATGTTCTGCTCGCAATGCGGCTGGGGCAAGGACCGGGCCGCGCAAGTCCAACGCGACGGCTCGACTCCTAAGGCTAAACAAGCGAAGCCCGCGCTGATCTGGGTCCTGCTCGGGCTGTTGTTTTCGATTGCGTTCGTGGTCGGGCCTTATGTCGCCCTGCTCGTCTTCGCCCCGCCCATGGCCACTTGGGTCCACGTCACCTACTGGCTCACGATGGGCACCTATCTGCTCATCGCCGCCACCTGCGCCCCCACGCCGGACCTGTCCAACCTCGGCCTGTTCGGTACGCCAATCGACAACCCCCTGTCCTTCGAAGACGACGCCAACCGCTGGGCCCTCAAAATGGCCCTGCTCCTCCTCCCCGGCAAACTCGTCACCGTGTCCCTCACCGCCCTGATCACCCGGTTCCGCTGAGGCAAAACGGGCTCTGCCCCCGGGCTTTGTGTGGGTTTTCTCTGCCGAGTGTTTTCGTGGCAGCGGGTACCAGGTGGCGGCATGGGGGGCAAAAACGGCTTACGACGAAAGCATGGTTCGTGCTGGAGGGGGGCTAGGGAGTCGTGGGGCCGCGTAGAATTCAGGTGGACCTGGCCGATGCCCTGCCCGGCTGGAGTCCTTACTTATGGCAGGGATTTAGTTTCGCGATCAAAAGGATTCACCATGTCAGACGAACGCAAATCAGGCAAACAGGATAAGGCCGAGGGGAAGATGAAACAGGCGGAGGGCAAGGTCCGTGATGCGGCTGGGTCGCTCACCGGCAGCACCAAACAGCAGGTCAAAGGCAAAGCCAAGAACGCTGAGGGCAAAGCCCAGGAAACCCGCGGCAAGGTCAAGGACGCTGCCAACGACTAAACCCGTTTGGTTTCTCGGCGATTGATTGCGGGCAACATTTTGGCTATCCGGCAGAGCGGTGCCTAACGGCAGCCGCTCTGTCGTTCATGCGTGAATACGGTCACGATGTGGGGGGGGGGCGGGTGCGTGGGGGGTGGGGGGAGCGGGGTGGGTGGAGCGGAGTTTTCGTGGGCGTAGGGAAGATCCCGGGCGGACCCGGGGCGAATTGGGGGGTGGTACGCTGTTGGGGCGATGCCTCAGAAGACCAAGACCGACACCCCGGCGATGCGGCAGTACAAGCGCTTCAAGCAGCAGCATCCGGGGTGCGTGCTGTTTTTTCGCATGGGGGACTTTTATGAAATGTTCTACGAGGACGCGGAGCTGGCCCACCGCACGCTGGGGGTGACGCTGACGCAGCGAACGCAAGGGGTGCCGATGGCGGGGGTTCCTTACCACGCGGTGGAGGGGTACTTGCGGCGGATGATCCAGGCGGGGCATCGGGTGGCGGTGTGCGAGCAGGTGGAGGACGCCAGGCAGGCCAAGGGCGTGGTGAAGCGGGATGTGACGCGGGTGGTGACGCCGGGGACGTTGACGGATGAGGCGATGCTTGAAGCGGGGAAGGACAACCCGCTGGCGGGGGTGGTGTTTCACGATGATGCGAATGCGTCGGCGGCGTGGTGCGAGCTATCGACCGGGCGTTTTGAGCTGGCGACCATGCCCGTTGATCGACTGGCTGACTGGCTGAATCGGGTGGCGCCTTGCGAGTTGCTGTATTGCGAGACGGCGACTGGCGAAACGCCCCGCCGGGTGCAGGATCTTGCGGATCAGGTTCGGGTTCCGCTGACGCCTCGGCCGGCGTATACCTTTGGGCTCGAAGAGGCGGTGGCGGTGCTGCATCAGCAGTATGAAGTGACGACACTGCGCGGTTTTGGTCTTGATGCGAACGACCCGGCCTTACAACCAGCGGGCGCGGTGCTTGCCTACCTGCATGACACCCAGCGGACCGGGCAGGCGGGGCGTCTCGCACATCTGCAAGCTCCTGTTCGTCACGATCCCGCCCAGCACCTGGTGATCGACCCGTCGACACTCGCGTCGCTTGAAGTCGTGCAGACGCTGCGGGGCCAGGACACGAAGGGTTCGCTGCTGGGGGTCTTGCAGCGGTGCCGCACGGCGATGGGCAAGCGGCAGCTTCGTCAATGGCTTTGTTTCCCGCTGCGTGATCTCGATGCCATCACCGCGCGGCAGGATGCAGTGCAGACGCTGCTGCACGATGACCGCCTGGCGGAAGCGCTGGGTTCGCTGCTGGACCGGTTGCACGACATGCCTCGGATCAGTGCGAGGCTGGCGCTTGGCCGGGCGGCGCCGCGGGATCTGGTGGCGCTTGCGCGGTCTGCCTCTCAGGCTAAGCCGGTGGCAGAGCTACTCGATCACACGCCCAGCCTTCGGCCGTATGCTGAGCTGGCGCAAGGGGTGGCGGAGCCTTTGAGCGAGCTCGCGGAGAGCCTCAGTACGGCGTGCGTTGATGACCCGCCCGCGCATCTGCGTGAAGGCGGCTTCATCCGCGACGGCCACGATGCGGCGCTCGACCGCCTCCGCACGCTCCAAACGCAAAGCCATCGCTGGCTGAGTGAATATCAACAGCAGCTTGCGGCCGAGAACGACCTGCCAAATCTCAAGGTCGGGTACAACAAAGTGTTTGGCTATTACATTGAGCTCACCGCTGCGCAAAAACACAAAGCCCCCGAGGACTGGTCCCGTAAGCAGACACTTAAAAACGCTGAGCGTTATATCACGCCCCGTCTTAAAGAATTCGAAGGCGAGGTGCTCACCGCTGAGAGCAAAGCACAATCGCGGGAACTCGAACTCTTTGAAAAGCTGTGCACGTTATCGCGTGATCGGATTGGCGAGCTCAACGCTTTTGCGCAGCTCGCAGCAGACCTGGATGTGCTCGCATGCTTTGCGGAACACGCGCGTCGCCGGCGGTATGTTCGGCCCACCCTCACGGCGGACACCACGCTGCACATCAACGCGGGGCGACACCCCGTACTGGACGACCTGCTTGAAGATCGCTTTGTGCCCAACGATGTCGAGCTGGGCGGCGGGGCGCATGTCCGCATGGAGGTCTCTGATTCGCCGAGGACACCGGCTGACCATGACGCTGTAGAAACTGGGACCCATGCTGGGAGCGCTATGGATGCCTCGCCTCCATCATCCACGGCCCGCTCAACGCCCGGCCCGTCACTTGCTTTGATCACCGGCCCCAACATGGCGGGCAAAAGCACGTATATCCGGCAAACCGCGCTGATCACACTGCTTGCGCATACGGGGAGCTTCGTGCCTGCTGACGAGGCAATCATCGGGCTGTGCGACCGGATTTTCACCCGCGTGGGTTCGGCGGACGAACTTCATGCAGGGCAATCCACCTTCATGGTGGAAATGGTGGAAACCGCCAACCTCTGTCATCACGCGACCGCGCAGTCGTTAGTGGTTTTGGACGAGGTTGGCCGAGGGACTTCGACGCTCGACGGCCTCGCGCTGGCATGGGCCATTGCAGAGCATCTAGCACGGTGCGGGTGTCGCACGCTTTTTGCGACCCACTATCACGAGCTGACTCAGCTTGCTGACACACATGACCACATCACCAATCTTCACGTCACCGTGCGCGAGTGGAATGACGACATCGTGTTTCTTCACCGCATTGCCCGCGGCGCGACTGATAAGTCCTACGGCCTGCACGTTGCCAAAATTGCCGGCCTCCCCTCATCGGTCGTCCAGCGTGCACGTCAGGTTCTTGACCAACTCGCAGTCAGCCACGCCGCCCGGCCGCCCGCAGACCCCGCTTCACCCGCCCCACCGCCTTCGCCTCAGCTTTCGCTGTTCCGCGAATATCTGGACCATCCCGCACTTGCACAATTACGTGGCCTCGAGCTCGACACGCTGTCTCCGATGCAGGCGTTCGACCAACTGAGAAAGCTGCAGGAAGCGTCGCATTCTGCGTCTGCTCCAGAGGACCTGTGAAGCAGCGCAGCAGCTCGTACGTCAGCCAAGGCAAGCGGAAGACCGGTTACACTGTTCATGTTCCACGCCCCGCGACCCCCGCTGATCATCATGGAAGAAGCTGCCCTTCGACAAGCCTTGTGTGATGGTGCCCGTCAGCTCTGGACGGCTGGGATGTTGCCGGGGGACCAAGGCGTGTTGGCCGTTGAGTTGCATCGTCGGCGGTATCTGACGACACCTCCGCAGGTGCGGCGTGCGGCGCTTAAGCCTCAGGATCTGGTGGTGGTCGATGCTGAGGGCACCGGGCTGGACTCGGACCGCAACATGCCCCCGGCCGTGTGGGGATACCACCAGGCGGCATTCGGCGTGACGCGTGATCTGGGACACGTGGGATGCTCGATCCTGGCGTTGACGGTCAGCGTCATGGCGCTATCCGATGGGGAACCCGATGACCATCTCGACCTTCCGGGGTTTAAGGGCCTGCCGATCCTGCGCAAAGCCAAAGCTGCAGACAATCAGCTGACCGACACGCTTAAACGCTCACGTTGCGTGGCCTTGCGGGGTGTTGGCCTGCTCGCCACCGGCGAGAATCTCAGCGACACCCTCTGCGAGGTCGAGCGGATTGAACATGCTGCGAAGCTTGCCATGCTGACCTTGTAAGCCGCGCGTTCATAGCCCAGCGTCAATCACCCGGCCGTGCCCCTTTTGTCCTGCAGCCATCGTGCCCCACGTGCCCCCGCCCCCGACTTCCGCCGCCGCGCGTCGCCGTGCGAAACGTCTCTACGACCGCCTCGACGCTCTGTACCCCGACGCGCACTGCTCGCTTGATTTCAAAAATCCCTTCGAGCTGCTGATCGCCACAATCCTGTCGGCTCAATGCACCGACGCCCGTGTGAACCTCACCACCCCGGCACTGTTCAAAGCGTATCCCACGCCCCAGGCCATGGCTGATGCGTCACTTCTTGAACTCGAAAGCCTTATCCGTTCGACCGGTTTTTTTCGCAATAAAGCTAAGAGCCTCAAAGGTGCCGCAACCCGCATCGCCGAGGTGTACCAGGGCCGGGTGCCCGAGACGATGGACGATCTGCTCACCTTGCCGGGCGTGGCCCGAAAAACCGCCAACGTGGTGTTGGGCAACGCTTTTGGAATCAACGTGGGCATCCCTGTCGACACCCACATCGGCCGACTCTCCAGACGGTTGGCATTCACCAGCCCCAACGCCACGCCCGCAAAGACCGAGCAGGACCTCGTCGCTCAGTTCCCCACGGCTTTGCTGTGCCAAACCGCCCACCTGCTGATCGCCCATGGCCGAGCCGTCTGCCACGCACGCAACCCCCGCTGCGGCGAATGCCCGATCCGGAAAAGCTGTCCCCGCGTGGGGCTGTTATTCGCCGATCAGACGCACGTCACACCAGCCCAAGCGTTTCGTCGAACCCGCAAACCACATTGAGATTCTGAATCGCCTGACCTGAAGCACCTTTGACTAAATTGTCGATCGCGCTGAAGACCACGACCTTCTGCGACTCGCCCGCATCCACCAGCCGCACCGCGAGATCACAATAATTCGTGTAAGCCACCTGCTTGACATCCGGCAATGCACCAGCTCCGCCGCTGGGACTGAATCGCACAAAAGGCTCATGCCGATACGCATCGACGAAGGCCTCATCCAGCTCGGCCTGCGTGACATCCGGATCATGCGGATCAAGATACACCGTGGCAAGAATGCCCCGCTCGATCGGCAGCAGGTGAGGCACAAACACCAGCCCCACGTCGTGTCCAGCCACCCGCGAGAGGGTCTGGCGAATCTCAGGTTGGTGACGGTGAGCACCGATGCTGCCGTAGGCTTTGTACCCGCCGAACACTTCGACAAAGTGCGTGCCCGGTGACGCTTTACGTCCTGCGCCCGAGACGCCCGACGCAGCGTTGACCACGATGCCTTGAGGCCGCACCAGGCTGTGGGAAAGTAGCGGTGCGATGGCCAAAGCCGTGGCGGTCGGGTAGCAACCGGGATTCGCCACCAGCATGGAACCCGGGAGGTCAGCGCGAAAAAGCTCGGGCAGGCCGTAGACTGCGTCGGCAAGATTTTCGTGGTCCTCGTGGGGCAGGCCGTAGGTTTTTTCGTACAGATCAGGGTCTGCAAGGCGGTAATCCGCCGAAAGATCGATGACCCGAATGCCCGCGTCCAGCAAGCCCGGCACCCGCGCCATCGCGGCCTTGTGGGGCAGGGCCACAAATGCCACATCGGCCTCCGCAGCAATGGCCTCCACGTCGATCGGCCGACATTGCGCGAGGTCGTCGTCGAGCGTGCCCGTCAATCTTGGAAACTCCTGCCGCATGTCCGGCAGCTCATCACGATGACTGGCCAGATACGTCAGCTCCACGCGGGGGTGACGCACCAGCCGCTCGATCAGCTCCAAGCCGGTGTAACCCGTAGGTCCGATGATGGCGACGCTCACGTTCACAGCACTACTCTACTCCTCTCGCCACGCAACATGAAACCCCATCATTCCGCTGCCTCATTTAACGCTTCAATCACCTGACGGTCGGTGTAGGCGTCGCTCTTCAAGACTTCCCGCCCTTGTGCGTCGTACACCACCAGAAGCGGGATCGCGACCCGGCCCGCACGCTTGAGCATCGCCTCCGCCTCCGGCGTGGAGCGCGTCAGGTCCACCTTGATCGGCACCGCATTTGCCCGCTCAATGGCATCCACCACGCCGTCCCGATACAGATACGTTTTCTCCAGAACTTTGCAGTTAATGCACCACTCGGCGGTGAAATCCATGATCACCGGCCGACCCTCCGCCAACGCCTCCTCGAACCGCTCGGGTGTGTAGTACACCCAGTCGATCGGCCCTCGATCCGTAAAGCCTGCCGCCCCAATCCATGCAACAACGGTCAGGACCAGACCCGTTGCCAGCCACGAAGTTTTCGCGGTGAACGATCGGGTCAGCTTCACGCCCCGCCACGCCCCCCAAACGCCCGCTGCGGTCACAATCGCCGCCACCACCCACCAATACACCAGACTCGGGGGCTGCGGAGGATCGGTGAGCATCGACGTCACCCCCACACCGACGAAATAGGCCGCCGCCGCCAACAGCAGCAAGCCCATCATCTGCTTAATTAATTCCGACCAAGGCCCGGTCCGCGGCACCCGATTCGCCAGCCCCGGCCACGCCGACAGTACCACATAAGGCGATGCCATCCCCACACCAATGGCCGCGAACACCATCATCGTGATGCCCCAAGGCTGCAGCGTCGCCCATGCCGCAGCGGCTCCCATCAAGGGTGCGGTGCAAGGCGTGGACAGCACCGCCGTCATCACCCCCATCAATCCCGCACCGTGGAGCGTTTCGCCCCGCGGTGCCACCCGGTACACCGCGTCGGGCAGCCTGAGCGAATAAAGCCCACCCATCGCCACTGCCATCACCGCAATGAACAAACCCACCCCCAGTGAAAAGCCCGGCTTCTTAAACAGTTCACTGATCGATTCAAACCCCGAGATAAACGCTATCGCACCACCCAGCCCCACCCAGAACGTCACCACCCCAACCGCCATCACCAACCCCAGCAACAGGGTCCGCCCCGGCGTCCCCGCAGACTTACTCAGGCTCATCACCTTGATCGGAATCACCGGCAACACGCAAGGCGTCAGATTCAATAAAAATCCACCCACCGCCGCCACCAGCAGCAGTGTCACCACGCCCGTCCCCGAGACATCAATCTCGAACGACCACCCAAACACGTCAAAGGTCACCAACTCCGCAGGCCCCCGCCCTGCATGGATCTCAGCCCACCTGGGTCTGTAATCATCAAACAGCCCCGCGTCGTCAACCTTGCCCGACGGAAGCGTCGCGGGCGTCACCTCCGTCTTCTCTTTCACGATGTCAAGCGAGACCGACCGCGTGAGTGTCACCGGCGTGAGACACTGTTTATCATCGCATGCCTGGATCAGGATGTTCAGAGCAAGCGTCGCCTGCCCCACCGCCGCATCGGACGCCACCGAAACCGGCACATACACCACCGCCTTGCCTTCGTAGACCTCGTACACCCCCCCCACCACCGCCCAGTCGATACGTTTGGGCCGGGGCCACTGCACCCAATCCACGTGGACCACAAACCGGTCGTCCGATGATTGCGCAAGCGTCACCTCGGTGCCGATGGGTCTAAAGCTCGGCAGGCTCGCGGGAGGCTTGGCGTTATAGGGATTGGTGTGCCAGCCCTCATCGTGCTCCAGCACCACCGCCACTACAAAGTCTTCCCCCGCTGTCAACACCCGATCGCGCACGACCGCCGATACCGAAACCCGCTGCGCCGAACCCCCAAGCGTGTCGCCTGCAAGCCCAACGCTTCCAAAATCCTGAGCAAAGGCCGATGCACCCATCACCCATGCCGCCACGACGGCCCACCAACACCAGATTGTTTGATTGCGTCGCAAGGGTTTCATTCTAAGCCTCGAAGTTGAGCGGGTAGAACCGCCCATTAACGCAGTTTGCATGCAACTTAAAGCAGCATGGCAGGTCTGCTATTCCCGCGGGGTGGGCTGTTGGCTTGAAACCTCATCCACAACCCCAGCGTGGGCCGATAATCATGGGGTATGGCTGAGGTCCTTGACCAGAACGATATTGACGCCCTGCTGTCGGCGGTAGAAGGCTCTGACGCGATGAGTGGTGGGTCTGAGGATTCCACGCATATCTACTCCCGCGCCCGCGGCGGGCTCATCCCGCTCGACGATATCGAGATTCGCGATTACGACTTCAAGCGGCCTGAACGCGTTTCGAAAGACCAGATGCGAGCCTTGGAAACGCTCCACGACACCTTTGCCCGTAATTACGGGGCACTGCTGTCGGGTTTCCTGCGCACCATTATGGAGGTCAAGGTCGCCAATATTGAGCAGATGACCTTTAGTGAGTTCACCCATTCGCTGCCCAACCCGACCTGCTTCAACCTGATTTCCGCTGAACCGCTCGAAGGCCACCTGTGCATGGAAATCAGCCCGCTCATCGTCTACCCGGTCATCGACCGATTGCTCGGCGGCTCAAGCGCAGACCTGTTCATCCCCCAGCGTCCACTCACCGCCATCGAGCAGCGACTGGTGGGCAAGATCATCGACCGAGCCATGACGGCCATGCGTGAGGCGTGGGCCAACATCCTGGAAATTCATTTCAAACTCAGTGATACCGAGTCCAACCCGGCACTGGTGCAGATTGTGCCCCCCAATGAGGTCGTGGTGGTGGTGGGCTTTGAACTCAAAATGGGGGGCCGAGCGGGCACGATGTCGCTGTGCATTCCGTACAACGTCATTGAGCCGTTGATCGAAAAACTCTCCAGCCAATCCTGGGCGGCTTACAAAACCCACAAACGCGACGACAATCTGCGCCGCCGACTTACCCGCCGACTTGAATCGGCCACGGTGCACGTTTCCAGCATCCTCGCGGACACCACCATCACACTCAGCGAATTGCGCGACCTGTCCCCCGGCGACATGATCCTGACCAACAAGCCTGCGGCGGCCCCGCTGACGCTCGAGGTCGAAGGCAGGCGGAAATACGTCGGCCGGCTGGGCGAGTTTCGCGGCAATCGGGCGTTTAAGGTGGATCGACCCTTGAATACCCGCGACCGCGTGTGAAACAAATTTCCGGACACTCAAGTAAGGCTATAACACAGGCCCAGGCCCAAGGCCCAAGGCCGTCTGGTCGTGGGGGCGGGTTGGAACAACGCAAGGAGCGAAACGTGCGAGGACGATCCGGTTGGTGGGTGTGGTGTGCGGGCGGGATATTGGGGGCTTTGGGGGTCGCAGCCGGGGCGTTTGCGGCGCATGGCTTCGAGGGCCATCTCAGCGCGAACGAAATGGAATGGTGGCAAACCGCGGCGCGCTACCAAAGCATGCACGCCATCGCACTGCTGATGCTTGCCACCGTCTGGCGTGCGTCACGATGGTTTAGAATCGCCGCGGGCTGCTGGGTGGCAGGTATCCTCATTTTTGCCGGCACGCTCTACGCGCTCGCCCTGGACGCGCCCCGCTGGCTGGGGGCGGTGACCCCCCTGGGCGGCTCGCTCCTGATACTCGGCTGGGCTGCGGTCGCATGGGGCGGCTGGCGCATGAAGGGGCGACGACGTTAATCCCGTCTCGCTACGTGAAGCCGTTCGCATCTCCCGCCTCACGAGACGATCAAGTACCCTGCACAGTCCATGATTCAGGTCCGTCGGCTCAGTAAATCCTTCGGCCCGGTGCGAGCGCTCGACGACGTCAGCTTCGACGTGCCCAAGGGCGAAATTGTCGGGCTACTCGGCCGAAATGGCGCTGGCAAATCCACCCTCCAACGCATCATCACAGGCTACCTGCCTCCCACGCGAGGCGATGCCTCCATTGCCGGGATCTCCGTGGTGCGGGACTCACTCAACGCGCGCCGGAACATCGGGTACCTCCCCGAATCCACGCCGCTGTACAGTGAAATGCGGGTCAGTGAATATCTGCATTACCTCGGCCGACTTAACGGCATGACCCGAAAGGCCCGCCTTGTTCGCATCGATCAACTCGCTGACCTGTGTGCCTTGCAGCAAATTCGGCGACGCGTGATCGGCGGACTCTCGAAGGGTAACCGCCAACGTGTGGGGCTTGCACAGGCCCTGATTCACGAGCCCGATGTGGTGGTCCTGGATGAGCCCACCTCCGGGCTGGACCCCGGGCAGACCCTGGCGTTTCGTGCCTTGCTGGCGGGCCTGCGCGGTCAACATACGGTCTTACTGTCCAGCCACCTCCTGACTGAGGTGGAGCGTTCGGTGGATCGCGTGGTCGTTCTCGAAGCCGGGCACGTCAAAGCGCAAGGCCGGCCGGCGGAGCTTCGCGACCAAGCGGCGCGTGGGGCGGTGGTCCTGATTGAAGTGCGAGGGACCGCGACGCGTGCCATCTCGCTGCTGCAAGCGGTCAAAGGGGTCGCGACCGTCACGCTCGAAGAAGCGTCCCACACTGAGCATGCCGACCGGGGTCCCTGGGTTCGACTGCGTGTCCAGCCCAAAGCCTCGTCCGACGTACGCGAAGCCGTCGCCGCTGCGGCCGCGGGTGCAGGTCTGCCCGTGCGAGAGCTCACCCGCGAAGCCTCACTGCTGGAGAGCTATTTCAGCGCCGTGGCCTCGGAGACCACTCCGCCACCGTCACCCTCGGAAGCCGCGTCATGAGCCGTATTTTTGCAGTCGCCAAACGCGAATGGCTGGGATTGTTCTTTTCGCCCATCGGCTATGTCGTGCTGGGATTGTTCGCTTTGGGGACCGCGTTGCTCTTCGTGGCGCGTTTTGAGACCGGAGCTCAGGCCACGATGCGGCCGGTGTTTGACGACGCCGTGTGGCTTTTGATTTTCATCGCCCCGGCGGTGTCCATGCGCCTTTTTTCCGAAGAACTCAGGCTGGGCACCATCGAACGACTGATGACCACGCCGGTGTCCGACGCAGCCGTCGCCACGGGAAAATGGCTCGGGGCCATGGCGTTTTTGGTGGTGCTGCTCATGCCGCTGGGCGTCGAGGCGTTGGTCATGGAAACCGTGGCCGATCCAGAGCCGGGACCGATCTGGACCGGCTTACTGGGACTGCTCCTGGTCGGTGGGCTGTACTTGTCGATCGGCTTGTTCGCGTCGGCGATGACCAGCAATCAGGTCATCGCGTTGCTGGTCACCATCGCGATCATCTCCGTGCCCACGTTCGCGGCGTTTTTTGTCGCAGACGCCGCGTTTCTCGATCCGCAGTGGAAGCAGGCGGTGGCCTACGTGAGCGTCAACGCGCAGTACGCGGACTTTGCCAAAGGGGTGATCGACATACGCAACTTCGTGTACTTCGGCAGTCTGACGTGGCTGTTCGTATTCCTGGCAGCGCGCGTGATGGAGGGTCGTCGGCGATGGTGAACTCCAAGCGTCAAACCCCACCAAAGCCTACGAAAAGCACTGCGCCGCAACCGTCAAGCGGTGCGACCCGGCGATGGTCCCAGGCCGCAGGCAGCAGCGTGGTGATCGCTGCCGCGGTCAGCATCGTGCTGGCGTTGAACGTCGTCGTCTTCTGGCAGTACGACATGCTTGGCCCAAACGCCAAGGCCTACGTCCGCTACGACGTGACCCAAACCCGCCGCCATACGCTCTCGCCGCAGACCCGTGCGGTCCTTTCAGGGCTCGGTCACAATCACCGTCTCACCGCGCTGCTCGAAGCCTCGCAGCCCGGACGGGAAGGCATCCAGGATCTGCTCGAAGAGTACGCCCGCCGCAGCCCCTTGCTCACGCTCGACGTGATGGACGCCGCCGCTCCGCCCACCCGCAAGGACCGCCTGCTCCGCGAAATCACCTCCGCCTACGACACCGCCCCAGCCGCCCAGGCCGCCTCACAAACCGCCGACCGCCTCGCAGCGCTCGCCGCCGCATTCGACGCCTACCAATCCGAACTCACCGCCCTGTCGCAGGAAGCTGAGGTCAACCAGCAGCTCACCGCTCCACTGCTCACCCACGCTCAATCTTCTTCTGAGCATCTCGCCACCGTTCTGGCGTCGCTTCAACAACTTGAAACCGAAGTGATGCCTGCCTTTTCCCCCACGCTCACGCAAGCACTCGAACGTATCGAGCAAGTCGCTGGCCCGATCCGCGATGTCGATGCGCTGCTTTACAGCCTGAGCCGAAGTTTGCGGGCCCAGCCTGAGCTGCAAGAGCAAGCCTTGGCGGTCAACGAGAAATTGCAACAACTCAAACCGGCACTGAGCGAACTGGTCACGACACTCCGCGAGCATCCCGTGCCGCCCGAGCGTTACGAACAGGCTCGACGAACGCTTCTCGAATCAGAGTGGGTCCTGGTCTCCCGCGAGGGCATGGGCCCATCCGATGTATCGCAATTTCGAGTGATCCCGGTGTCTGCGATGTTTCGAAAAGCCAGTGCGACCGCTGACCGTCAGGAAGGTGAAACGCAAGCCGCCCAGACGTTGTTTCTCGGCGAAGAGCAGGTCACCGGCGCGCTCGTCAGTCTCGGACTTGAGCAACCTCCGATGGTGGTGTTCGTTCGCGGCGACTTCAACCGCCCTCTGGCCGGGCCTGGCGGGGATGGCTTGTTCGACCACGTCGCTCAAAGACTGACCGCCTTGAATATCGACGTCCGCGCCTGGAACCCAGCCCCTGCCCAGGCGGGAACCCAGGCGCTCCCGCCCCCTGAGCCAGCCCCGGGGCAACGCGTGGTCTGGGTGGCCATGCCCTTTCGAGCGCCCACCGACCGGGTGCCTGAGACGCTCAACATGGCGCCCCGGCAACGCGTGGCCAGCTTCCTCAAAGACCGGCTTGACCAGGGCGACGGCGTCATGGTCATCCTCAATTACGACCCTACCTGGGCACCCCAGCGTTTGGCCGCCGTGCGAGGCGATGCTGCCCCGTCAACCAACGGTTCAACCACACAGTCTGCAGACCCCACCGGACCGCTCATCACACTCCTGCGAACGTTTGGCCTTCACCCCCTGGCGTACCGTCGACTTGCCCAGCAGACCAGCACCCCGCAAGGCCAGTGGATCAAGACCGACCGCTTTGACCTCTCAGGCCCCGGCAGCGATCACCCCATCGCCGCTGCGACGCGTGGGCTGGACTTTCGGCTTCAGCTTCCCATGCCCATCGAGTTCGAAGCACAAGTCGGCAGCGAAACGTTCCCCCTGCTCCGCGTCGCAGGGCCCCGGGTGTGGTCCTTCGTCCCGCCGCCGAACACCCCCCCCGGCCGAATCCCGCCGTTCGATCCCAACGCCGCCGCGCCCAGCGTCGTGGTTGCCGCCGCCGCCGAGACGGACACGCAGCGTCTCGTTGTCCTGGGTGAGCCGCTGTTCACGACCGATCTGATCACCACGCTGGGCCGACATCCTGAGTTGGGTACCGGGCCTGGCCTGGCCGACCGCCCCGGCGGACAGCCGCTATACCCCGGCAACGCAGAACTGTTCGTCAACAGCATCTTCTGGCTCGCCCGCCTCGACGGCCTCATCGTGGCGAGCCCGCGCAGTCAGGCCTTGCCACGCATCCAGCCGCTCACCGACACCTACCGACGCGGGGTCCAACTCGCGCTGGCCCTCGGAATGCCCGCATCCATTCTCGTGCTGGGGATGCTCGTTGGCTGGCGTCGGCGCCGATAACCCTCTCGCGCCGCGCGGTAAGATGCAACCATGAAAACCGCTGTCTTCAGCACCAAGCCCTACGACCGTGACTACCTCTCGGCCGCCGCTAAAAACACACTCGAACTGACCTTCCTCGAGTCTCGGCTTGACCCAGACACCGCCTCTCTCGCTCAGGGTCACGATGCAGTGTGTGTCTTTGTGAATGATCAGGTCGATGCGCAGGCCATCGCCGGTTTGTCCCAAGTCGGCGTGCGGTGCCTCGCCACCCGCTCAGCTGGCTTCAATCACATCGACCTCGACGCTGCCGCGAAGCATCACATCCCCGTCGCCCGGGTCCCTGCCTACTCGCCGCACGGCGTGGCGGAGCACGCCGTGGCTCTGATGCTTACCCTCAACCGCAAAACCCACCGCGCCTATAACCGGGTCCGCGAATCAAATTTCACCTTAAACGGCCTCCTGGGCTTCGATATGCACGGCAAGACCGTCGGCGTGGTCGGTACCGGCAAAATCGGTGCCGCCGCCGCACGCATCCTCCTGGGATTCGGCTGCCGAGTCCTCGCGTTTGATGTGCACCCCCGTTCCGATCTGCAAAATCTGGGCGTCGCGTATCTCCCGTTTAAAGAGCTCATCGCCCAGGCCGACATCATCACCCTGCACTGCCCGCTCACCAAAGACACCCATCACCTGATCGATGCCGCGTCGCTTTCATCCATGAAAGACGGCGTGATGCTGATTAACACCAGCCGGGGAGCGCTGGTCGATACCGAGGCTGTGATCGAAGCCTTGAAAGATCGAAAGCTCGGCTACCTGGGCCTTGATGTTTACGAAGAGGAAGCCGACCTGTTTTTCGAAGACCGCTCGACAGACATTCTCAGTGACGATGTCTTCGCTCGGCTCGTCAGCTTCCCCAACGTGCTGATTACAGGCCACCAGGCGTTTTTCACCCGTGAAGCCCTTGAGCAAATCGCCGCGACAACCGTCAATAATCTGTCACAGTTGCTCGCCGGGGATGACTGCCCGAATCTGGTCACACCCGACGCCTGACCGCTATATCCACCGCCATGCACACCAGTCTCCACCTCGACATGCCCGCCTGGCTGCCGGCCGCACTCGACCAGGCTCCGCTGGGCCAGACATCGTCTGAGGCTTGGATGCAATTCGTAATTGGGTTGTCCAGCCGTAACGTTGATGAGCAGACCGGCGGACCCTTCGCCGCAGCGGTCGTCGATAGCGCCGCCACCCTGATCGCCGCAGCGGTCAACGTGGTCATGCCCGGCCGATGCTCCGCGGCGCACGGCGAAGTCATGGCCCTGTCGCTTGCACAGCAATCCGCTGGCACGCACGATCTCTCCACACTCGCCCACCAGCCGCTGACGCTTTACACCAGCTGCGAGCCCTGCACCATGTGCCTCGGGGCAACCTGCTGGAGCGGCGTGAAGCGGGTGGTATGCGGGGCCACCGACGCCGATGCCCGAGCCTCAGGCTTTAACGAAGGCCCTAAACCCCACGACGTGCCTGCCGCACTCAAGGCCCAAGGCATCCAATGGACCACCGGCATTCACCGCCAGGACGCCGTCGCGGTGCTCCAGCGCTACGTCAGTCAAGGCACCATCTATAACCCCGGTACGCTCACCACTTAAGTTTCTTAGGGCTCACTTCTGATTCTAAAAATAGAGTGCCCGAGACTGAAAATTCGATTAACATCAAGAATGCTTTTACTCATGGAGGATTGAAGAAATGAATAAAGTCCAGCTACGCTCGACCGTATGCGTATGTACAAGCTCGCCGAAGCGATTGCTGTCGACCGGCTTCACGCTCATTGAACTTCTGGTCGTCATCGGCATCATCGCCCTGTTGATCGGCCTGCTGCTTCCCGTACTGTTCTCAGCTCGCGGTGCCGCGCAAGTGCTCACGTGCTCCTCGACGCTGCGCCAGATCGGCATCGGCCATGCCACTTTTCAGATCGATGCGAACAACCGATACCCCCACGCCGGCAGCATCGTCCGCTGGGACGAAATTGACTCCGACGACGGCGAAACACCCTCGACCGACCTGCCCAGTTGGATGGAGCAGATCGACGCGTATGTCAACGCCAAACCGAACAAAAATCACAGCGACGCCGAGCCGTTCTACTCCGGATGTCCTGAATATCCAAGCGACAGCCCCTACCACTATTTCATCGGGGCCAACGCCGCCTACCGTCGCGCAGGAAATCAATTCTCTGCCGTGTCTGCCGATCTCATCCGCAACACCTCCGCGTTCGTGGTGGGCGGAGACCTGAACCGCAACTTCAATCTCGACGACGCGGACAAAGACGACTTCACGCAAAACTGTGTTGGACTCCCCGATGTGGATCCGTTGAATCCAGACCCCGTCGGGGCAGGAAGCTACTGGACACCGCAGCATGCCGGAAACCTCAACCTGCTCTTCGCCGACGGCCACGTCGAACGCTTTGCTCAATACGACCCCAAAGCCATGACGTTTGACTACGACGACATGACGCCTTGGATCAAGCCTTAAACGCTTGTGACAGATACCTTGAGGTCACCGGCAAAAATGCAGTCGCGGAGCTCAAGAACACCCCGACCGAGGTGACCGGGTCCATCTTCAGGACCTGCTCGTCGGCGTGGTAGCTTGATCGCACCAGCGGGCCGGACTCGCAGTGCCGAAAACCAGCCGCTTCGGCAGTCTGCTTGAATGACACAAACTGAGCTGGAGTGACAAACCGTGTCACCGGCAGGTGGCGGGTGGTGGGCTGCAGGTACTGACCGATGGTCAGGATGTCGCAGCTTTCGTGCACGCCCGGATAAACCGACGCAGGGTACGAAACTTCCGTAATGCGCTGGCTTCGGTCGCCGGGCACTTCCGGCCCGCTGTGGCCCCAGTAGGGATTCGACGTCTGCTGTACCAGGGCCCCGCCACGACGCAGCTTTTCACCCAGCTCCGGCTTGGCCACGCCCGTCACTTCACGCATCAGACGCGCGCCCGGCGGGAACGCCCGGTCGGGGTCCGGCACCAACGCCGCATCGCGGACCTCCGAGACATTGCCTCCCAACGCTTCGCTGCGGCCCACGCCGGGCACACGCGTCGCATCCTGCACCCGGTCAATCAGCGTTTCAACCTCATGGTCTTCTTCGCCGATGCCCACCATGATGCCGGTCTTGACCGTCAGCCCCTGGGCTTTGGCCCGTCTGAGCAATTCAAGCGACCTTTCGTAGATCGCCTGCGGGCGGACGACTTTGTAAAGCCGGGGCACGGTTTCCAGGTTGTGATTCAAAATCTCAGGGCGTTCATCCAGCACCACCTGCAACGCATCCCAGTCGCCGCAGAAGTCGGGGATCAAGACTTCAATCGTCGTGCCTGGCGAGTGACGTCGAATCTCGCGGATCGTTTCAGCCCAGACCTCCGCCCCGCCGTCGGGTAACTCGTCGCGGTTGACGCTGGTGATGACCAGGTGTTTGAGCCGCATCAACGCCGCCGCTTCGCCCACCCGCCGCGGTTCGTCCAGGTCGTACTCAGGCGGTCGGCCAGTGGCGATGTGGCAAAATCCACAGGACCGCGTGCAGACGTCCCCCAGAATCATCATCGTCGCCGTGCCGCGCGTCCAGCACTCGCCCATGTTCGGGCACTTCGCTGACTCACACACGGTGTGTAGTTGATATTTGTCGACCAGTTCGCGCGTTGCCTTCCACCCCGGGCCGCCCGGAAGTTTCGCGCGAAGCCAATCGGGCTTACGACGTTTGATAAACGCCCGTTCATCAACGCGGTTGTCCAGCACCATCTCGGAGAGCGAAATCGCCATGCCCAGATCATAGGTCAGCCAAGGCCCGGCCACGCAATCGAGTCAACCGCCCTTTTCAAAGCTCGGATAGTTAATCATCCCGCCATCCACATAAACGCTCGATCCGGTCATATACCCCGCCTGCCCCGATGCGAGCACCACCACCATGTCGCCGATCTCCTCAGCCCGGCCCATGCGGTTCATAGGAATTTTTGACATCAGGTCCTCCCGCATCGCTGGGTCTTTCCAGACGTCCTGGTTAATGTCGGTTTGGATCGCGCCCGGGGCAATGCACAAGACACGTACCCCGTGGGACGCTGCCTCCAACGCCAGCGATTTACTCAGCATCGACAGCCCCGCCTTGCTTGCGCAATATGCTGACTGCCCGACCCACGGGATCAGCTCATGCACTGAAGTGTTGTTAATGATCACGCCGGACTTTGCAGGGATCATCCGCTTGAGCGCGTGGCGGGCACAGTACGCCGCTCCGAACAGGTTGATGCGAAGTATGTTCTCAAACGCTTCGAAATCCTGCTCCCAGATCACTTCTTTCTCGCCATCGATCCCCGCGTTATTGACCAGAATGTCAAGCCCGCCCCATTGCTTATCAACCTCCTCGAACATGGCATCGACAGCCTGGTAATCCGTCACGTCGGCCTGGACCGCAAAGCCGTCGGACCCGCTCCGCTTGATCTCCTCCACCACAGCCTCCGCGTCGTCTGGCCGGCTGCGAAAATTAACCGCAACCTTCGCACCGGCCGCCCCGAGCCGCTTGGCAATCGCTTCGCCCAGCCCTGAGTTCGCACCCGTCACCAACGCACGCTGGCCCGACAAATCAATCTGCATGAAAGGTCTCGCATGACAAGGGGAGTGTCCACACCAAAAAGCCTTACACCCGAAAGATCGCGCCGAGCTTCTTGCCCAGCAGCAGGCTCGCCGCCACCAGTGTCAACGTCAGCAGCACCATGCCCCAGACGCCCATTGCACTGGCGATCGACTGGCCATCGCCCAGGCGGTTGTAAAGCGTCCAGATGGCTTTGGTAATCGGGTAGTGCTGCTCTTTTTCAGCCAGGATCAGGGAGTCGCTGACTTCCAGCATCGCGAAACTGAAGACCAGGATCCCGCCCGCGATGAGGTTGGCCATGATCAGTGGCACGACCACCCGTCGAATGGCGGTCATCGTGGAAGCTCCAAGGTTCAAGGCCGCCTCTTCCAACTCACCCGAGGTCTGTTGCAACCCCGCCGAGGCCGAACGCAGGATGTAAGGCAATCTTCGGATGGTGTAGGCGATCACGAGAAACACCAGCGGATTGGGGGCTTCCCCGCGGACCTGAAACACCGACGCCACGCCGGACCATCCCATGCCGCTGAAGAAACTGTGCAACTGCGGGAAGGGCCAGGCCAGGCTCATCGCCACGTATCCAAACGCCATCACCAGCCCCGGCACCGCCAGCGGCAGCATGCCAAGCGCGTCCAGCAGCGTGCCGCCCTTGATCTTGATGCGAACGGTGAGATAGGCAATCGCCAGTCCCATGATGATGCAGAACACCATGGCGATCAGCGCATACTTAAGGCTGTTAAGGATGCTCGACATCGCCAGATCGTGTCGCAACATGCCTTCGTAATGGGACGTTGTGAGCTGGGCGGGGATGAGCGTGTCGTACCACGAGCCGTCGACCGCAAACGACGCGAAGATCACGCCCAGGTGGGGCATGACCGCGAGAAACGTCACCCCGCCGAACAAAAGAACTGCTCCGAGCGCCGGCAGCCCGGTGAGTTTTTTCTCAGCGACTGACGCCGTCGCCTTGCCTTGCATGTCATAGGCCTTGCCGCCGAACGCAAACTTGCCCATGAGATACAGCACCACCGCCGCCACGAGCATGACCACCACCAAGGCGAACGGCTTGGGGTCCGCGTCAATCTCCTGTAGCCCGAAAAACACCTGCACCGCCGTCACCCGGTTGTAGTCAAACATCAACGGCGTGCCGAGCTCTGTGAAACTCCAGATGAAGACAATCGTCGCCCCTGCAAACACACCCGGCAAAATCAACGGCAAGGTGCAGCGAAAAAATCGTTTTCGCCGTGACGCTCCCAGGTTGATCGCCGCCTCATCGAGTGACGGGTCAAGATTCGCCAGCGCCGCCGACACGTTCAAATACAGAATCGGGTAAAGGTGCAACGCCTGCATCACCACCACGGCCCAGAATCGGCCGTCGAAATTCATCCCCAAAAAATCGAATCGAGCCCCGAGAAAGTCCAGTCCCGGCGACGCTTCACTCAGCAAACCCACGTCTTTGAGCAGCGCGTTCAGCGCACCCGCTCGACCAAGGATGGCCCGCAAGCCGATCACGCCCACGAAGGGCGGCAGGATCAGTGGAACCAGCACCAACGCTGAGATCAACGCCTTGCCGGGGAACCGGTAACGCGTCGCAATCACGCCCATGGGCAACGTAATCACCAGACACAATAACGTGGTGAAAATCGCGATGAGCAGCGCATTCCACAGCCCCTCGCGGAACAGCGGATCGCGGAGGACGCCTTGGTCCTCTCCGATGAAATAGGTCAGCGTCAGTCCGCCCTCGGGCGTGTAGAACGCGCTACCGACAGTCAGCAGGATCGGCCAGATCAGCAGCGTCAGGAGGCACGCCAGGATCAGGCCGAACAAGCCGTAATGCCAGGCCGAACGACGTGTACGGGCGGTGGGCATGATCGAGGTCGTGCATGACTGAACCCCCCACCTCCGGGGCTAGCCCATGAGGCGGGGAGAACGGCAAATGCTTTTAGCAGGCACTGGTTTCGCAGTTCAGGCCGATGCGGTCACACACACCGTCGAGCAAAGTCCAATACGCATCAAGAGCTTCGTCGGTCGCCGCCAAGGCATCATCCGCAGCGGACGGCCCGCCCTGCTCCAGCACGTGGGCGAGGGCTTCCCGCTCACCTTGACGATGCTCAATGTCAGCTTCAGCATGCACTTCAAAGTAGGCACGGGTTTTGTCGTCCTCAATGCCGTAGGTGTCCTTGAGGCCGTCGGATTTTTGCCGAGCGACTTCCGGCTGCTGGGACTCGTAGGCGTAAAGCGATGCGAGAGCAGAGGCATCACTGCGAGCCGCACACCGCTCAAAGGCTGCGACGGTCTGAGCGGTCTTCTCAGTGGTCTGTGCGGCGGTGACGTCCCTACGCGTTGCACCCATCCCTTGGGCGAAGTCAAGCCACAGCAGAGGGTGAGCTTCAGGCTCGTACAATTCGTCATGCAAATTGTCGGTCAGCTCTGCGCGAACCAGGTTGTTGTCGGTCCGGTCAATCGCGGTCTGTAGGTAACCCGGGAAAGCGGCGACATGCGGGAAGTAATCCACCGCGTAGGCCCGCAGGTCTTCGCGACTCAGCTCACCACGCTGCCAGGCAACGTAAAAAGGGTGGGTCAGAATGCTGCGGCTGGCGATCTTGGCGTCAATGGCTTCGAGGACGGCTTCAATGTTCATCATGGGTCTCCGTGACAGGCTGGCGTGATGCTAGCAGATTCACCGCGCGGGTTGAAGTTCTGTGAGTTTAAGGTTGTGCGAAAAAAGCGGCTCGCCTTGTGCGTCGATGATCTGCAATTGGATCTCCACCGGCTCAACCGCCCAGTCGATCGTGATCAGACCGAAGTTCGTTTGGCGAAACACCTGCTCATCCCCACCCACGCGGTATTGATTAGGTTCACGCACCCGCTGTCGGCCTTGATTCAGGCCAGAGGAGGTGAAGTCATACATCGGATAGGCAGTGCCCGGCTCGCGCGAAACCGACAACTCCGAGAGGTGGCGATCACCCGAAAGAAACACCACCCCGCGTGCGTCGGTGCGACCGATAAGCTCAAACAAAGCTTGTCGCTGGGCGGGCAGATTGCCCCACGTTTCGAAGCGGTGCTCCCAGGACACCACCTGAATGCTTGACACGATCAGGCGAACCTCAGCGGGCTCACGCAGTCTGGCTTCCAGCCACATCCATTGCTCTTCGCCCAGCATGGTTTTCGCCGGGTCCGGGTCACTCATGTAGGGCCCCTTGCCCCGGGATCGCCCCTGCGGGTCACGGGTCAATGCCGAGCGGTGGTACCGCGTATCGAGCAAAATGACCTGCACCCGTCTTCCCTCTGGCCCGAACGTCTGGGCGTGATAAACACCCTCTCGCGTTCGCCTTGGAGACTCCTGGTCGACTTCAAAAAAGTCGAGCAGCACGTCTTGCGCATCTGCTTTGAGAGCCCATTCCACGCCCGCATCATTCTTGCCGTAGTCGTGATCGTCCCACGTCGCCAGTATGGGGACGAGCTTTCGGAAGGACGCGAACTCGGGGATCGCTGCGAGACGTTGGTAACTGGCTTCGATCTGCTCGCGCCGCTCGGGCACCTTGGGGATGTCCGCGTAAACATTGTCGCCGATGAATAAAAAAAGGTCCGGCGAGGTCTGTTGCACAACATCCCAGATCGGCTGCGGCTGCGTCTCTCGCGCACAGGACCCAAAGGCAATGCGGGAGAGCTCGGCGTCCTGCGTCGGCATCGCAGCCAAGCCCTTCGCCGGCTCGGCGGACAGTGAGGTCGTCCATACAAGCAGCAGGGAACAGACGCAGTATCGCGCGTATCGGCCGGCAGTGCTGAACATGCTCATCCTCGGCCTCGCGCCCAGGGGCCAGTGATGGCGAGGACCAAACCGTCGCCTTGAATGCTCAGAAAGAGCGTTGACCCATCAGGCGAGAAACAGGCCCCGGCAAACTCGCTCCGCGACAACGCATTGTGGGCCAGCTTGTAGTACTCACCCTTGGCCGTGACACCGACCACATCGTTGGCGTCCTTTGCGTCTTCGCAGAGAATCAGGTCGCCCCACGGAGCAATCGTGACGTTGTCGCAGTTGTTGAGCAGGTCGGAGTCGTTGGGCTCAAGATACAGCTCCAGTCGGCCGGGGAAACGCTGTTCCATCGCGGTACCTTCGTAGGGGCTGGGCAGATAGTGAAAGACCTGGCCCTGTCGCTTGTGACCGCCCGAGGTGCAGGCAAAGTAAACGCTGTGCTCGCCGAACCAACAGCCCTCGCCACGCGCAAAACGTGCCGCCCCTTTGTCATACACGTGGTACCGCATGTCGTCCTGAGGGGACAGCGCATCCTCCACATCCACCCACGCGACATCCATCGCCTGCTGCACCGGCGTCTCGTGCGGCGAGCGGTCTCCAGCCTTCATCGCCGTATGAGCGCTGTTGGACAATGTCCTGGCTGCCTCATCCGCACTCACCGCATCGACCCAGTTCCGCAGGTCCGCCGACCGCTTGTCCCGCACCGCCAAGGCTTGCAGCCGGCCGCCCTTCATCAGTGCGCCCGGCTCGTCGGGGATGTAACGGTAAAACGCGCCGTCCTGCAGGTCTTCGGTCAAATACACGATGCCTGACTCGGGATCGACCGCGACCGCTTCGTGGAAGAACCGCCCCATCGGCTTGATCGGCACCGGATCGACCAGGCCCGTCGCGTCGGCGGGCACCTCAAAACAAAAGCCGTGATCCTTACTGCGAAGCTCGTCGGTCAGCGAGACCGTTTCTTCGCAGGAAATCCAGGTATTCCAAGGCGTCGGGCCGCCGGCACAGTTCCGCTCGGTGCCGGCCAGCGACATGAACCGCTTCACGACCTGGCCGGTCCGGGTGTCATAGTGAATGGTGGAGGTTCCGCCCAGCCCGGGGGTCTTGCCGTGGCCGGTGTCATACAGCTTGGCCGGGTCGATCTTGCTGAGCAATTCGTTGCGCACCCCGAACGGCCCTTTGAAGAACAGCTCGGGCGCAAGCTCATGGTTGACAATCAGCACGGTGGTGCCGTCGGGTCCGGGGAACGCGGCCGCGCCGTCGGGCTGTCCGCCGAACAGCAAGCCGTCGTCCATGATTTGCCCCTGCCGGGCCAGCGTG
Source organism: uncultured Phycisphaeraceae bacterium (assembly GCA_963799465.1). Classification (GTDB taxonomy): domain Bacteria; phylum Planctomycetota; class Phycisphaerae; order Phycisphaerales; family Phycisphaeraceae; genus JBCCOW01. The sequence continues at coordinate 159,921 of CAWCXG010000003.1, forward strand.
CGGTAGGTGAACCCTGCGGGGAGATCGAGTACGCCGTACGGGTCCACGCGCAGAGGCCCGTAGCCAAACCCCGCTCCCAGTTCCTGCCCCCCCGCCGCGGAAGGTGGAGCACCCAAGGCCTGGCCTGAAAGCAGTTGAAGCCCGGCGAATCCGGACGTGACCGCCGCAGCGGACTGGAGGAAAGATCGACGGGAAAGGGACATAGGCAGCCTTGTAAATAGGGCAGGCGAAAGGGTACGACGTTAGGACATTATCCCCATCCCAACCGGCTTTGTCTTCACATCAGCGTCGCTCACCAAAAGCTGACACGCCTGGGCGCTGACAAGACCACCCTGACACACCTCGGGTTGAACGTTTACCCTCTGCCGCATGCGTTCGTTCTGGAGCCACGCCCGTGACATGCTCAGGTACCGCCGATTGCTGGGCATTGCCTTGGGCGCGGCGGTGCTGGACGCGATTTGCGCGTTCTCAGGCTTTGGCGCGTTGATGGGCATCATTGACTTGATGTTTGGTTCAGGGGTCGGTTTGCGTGAACAGGTCACCACATGGTTGCAGGACTCCCGCATCGTCGGCGTGGTGGGCGACCAATCGCGACTGGCGTCGATGGTGCCCGAGAGCCGGTTTGCCGGCTTCGCGGCGGTGCTCGGGGTGGTGCTGTTCTTCTCCATCGTCGGGGCCGCCATGCGCTACACGCACGCTGCGCTGACCATAACGATCGCCATGCGGGTGGTGACGCGTTTGCGAAGCCGGGCGTTTGAGCGACTGTTGCACACACCGCTGGAGTTGATTCTCGGCAGCGATTCGGGCGATCAGCTTTCGCGGATCGTGGCCGACACCTCCCGGCTGGGCCGAGGCTTCAATGCCCTGATGGGCAAGGCGCTGCGTGACATTCTGATGGGCGTGGCGTTCCTGACGCTTGCCTTGATTTACTCACCTGTCCTGACGGGATTATTTCTGCTCGCCGCGCCGCTGATCTACATCATGATCCGCAAGTTTGGCAAGCGGATTCGTCGGGCCAGCAAATACGCCATGCGTCAAGCGGGGGCCATGGTGACCGCCGTGCAGGAATCGGTGCAGGCCATGGCGGTGGTGCGTGTTCATAATGCTGAGGGCTATGAACGCCGCCGCTTTCACCACATCAATCGAAAACTTCTGCATCAGGAATTGCGAGCACGTACCGCCCGGGCCCTGTCCAGCCCGGTCATCGAGCTCATCGCCATCGTCGGGGTCATGGGCGTGGCGTTGACCGGGGCCTGGGTGGTCTTTGAGCGTCAGGCAGCCGACCCCACAGACATGATCAAGGTCCTCGCAGCCCTGGGTATGGCTGGGGCGAGCCTGCGTCCACTGGCCAATCTCAACAACGACCTGCAGGAGGCTGCCGCCGCCGCTGAGCGAATCGATGAAGTGCTCCTGCTCCCCCAGGAAACCAGCAGCCCCGCCTCGCCCCAGTACCGCCAGCTCCCCGAACTCCCCCGACATGCCGTGTCACTGCGATTTGAAAACGTCAGCTACCGATACCCCGGTGCCGACCGCGACGCCTTATCCGACATCAATCTCGACATCCCCTTTGGCCAAACCCTCGCACTGGTCGGTTCCAACGGCTCGGGTAAATCCACGCTCGTCAGCCTGCTCTCCCGACTCATGGAACCCACGACCGGCCGCGTCCTGCTCGACCACCACCACGTCGCCGATCACAACCTGCGAAGCCTGCGAAGCCAAATGGCGGTGGTCAGCCAGCAACCTGTCCTGTTCGCCGGCACCATTGCCGACAACATCGCCTACGGCCGGCGACACGTCGCGCGTGCTGACATCGAAAACGCAGCACAACTCGCGCTCGCCGACGGCTTCATCACGGCCCTGCCAGCAGGCTACGACACACCGCTGGGCGAAGGCGGCACGGGATTGTCCGGCGGACAGCGACAACGATTATGCATCGCCCGAGCCATCCTGCGTGACCCCGCGCTGCTGGTCCTCGACGAAGCCACGAGTCAGATCGACACCGAAAGCGAAGGCAAAATCAACCAGTCGCTTCGCAACCTGCGCGTCGGTCGCACGACGCTCCTGATCGCCCACCGCATGACCACCGTCATGGACGCTGACCGCATCGTGCTCTTCCACGACGGCCGAATCGCCGACGCGGGCACCCACGATCACCTCATGCAAAATCAACCGCTCTACCGTCAGCTTTGGACCGCCTGACCTTGCCTGCACGCGATTCAATTCGAGCAAACGCGCGGCGCGTCACCCCACCGTTCAACCGTATCACGCAACGCTGGCTCAAGATCGGGCCACTTAAACTCGAAGCCTGCCTCCTCACGTAATCGCGTCGGTACCACCCGCCTGCCCAGCAACGCAAGCTCTGGATCGGTTTTTAAGAACGGTGCTGCGAGACGCACCGCCCACCCCGGTGCAGGCGGTGACCAAGGCCGACTGCACGCGTGCCGCAGCGTTCGCATGAACACGCGGTTGGTCACCGGATGTGGCGCGGTGGCCATGTAGGTCCCGTGATAGCGCGGATTTTCCAGCGCAGCGAGCCACAAGCGGTTGAGATCCTCGATGTGCAGCCAACTCATCCACTGATCGCCTCGACCCACCGTGCCACCCAGAAACGCTTTGGTGAGCGGAACCAATCGTTGTAACGCCCCGCCGTCCGGCCCGATCACGAAGCTGATGCGAAACATGACACCACGCTGGGAAGGCAAAAGAGCACGAGCAAATGCCCCCTCCCACGCTCGGCCGACCTGCGGAGCAAGCCCATGTGTCGGCGGAATCGTGGCGTCGTCACACACCGTGTCGCGGGGTTCAGGGTCGCCGATGATGTGAGCGGTACCCGCCTGCAGCCACACCGGCGGCGGATTCGCCACCGCCCGGCAAGCCTCGCCGAGCACCCGCGTTGCCTCGATGCGACTGTCCATAATCTCCTTGCGATGCTCAGGCGTCTTCACACAGTCCACGCTTCGCCCGACCAGATTCATCACCCCTGCCGCGTGGTCCAAATCCCCAGCCCAGTCCCCAGGCTTTTTCCCATCCCACACTCGAATCTCTACCTGCGGATGCGAGATGACCTCACGCTGCCGCCCCTCCCGGACCAGGGCGACGATGCGGTAGCCCTGATTGAGTAACGCGGCGGTGGCGTGCCTTCCCAGAAAGCCATTGGCGGCAGCAATCACAATCTTTTTAGTTATTTCTGTCATAACAGAAAATACTAGCATAATCGTTCGTGCGTTCAAACCACTCATTGCCTGAAACGTTCTTGACGCTGCTTGACCGGAAAATCCCGAACATACGATATCTCGATCACGCCGCCGCGACGGGTTTACGCTTCCGCTTGAGGTGCTCTTTGAGGTACCGCCCGGTATAGCTGGCCTTAACCTTCGCAACCGCCTCAGGCGGCCCGGCAGCAATCACCTGCCCGCCCCGGTCACCGCCCTCAGGCCCCATGTCCACCAGCCAGTCGGCCCGCTTAATCACGTCCATGTTGTGCTCGATCACCAGCACCGAATGCCCCGCGTCGCACAACCGATCCAGCACGTGCGTCAGCTTCCGCACGTCCTCAAAGTGCAGACCCGTCGTCGGCTCATCCAGGACGTAAAGCGTATGACCCGTCGACCGCTTGCCCAGTTCCGTCGCCAGCTTGACCCGCTGCGCCTCACCGCCCGACAGCGTGGTGCTCGCCTGGCCAAGCTGAACGTAGGACAATCCGACGTCGTTCAGTGCGGTCAGCAACCGCGACACATCGCTGAACGCTTCGAAAAACACGAGCGCCTCCTCGACCGTCATCTCCAACACGTCAGCAATATTCTTGCCCCGATACGTCACCTCTAACGTTTCCCGGTTGTACCGCCGACCCTTGCACACATCGCACTGCACGTAAACGTCGGGCAAAAAGTGCATCTCGATTTTCTTCGTGCCCTGCCCCTGACACGCCTCACACCGCCCGCCCTTGACGTTGAATGAGAATCGGCCGGGCTTATATCCCCGCACCTTTGCCTCCTTGGTCTTGGTAAACAGCGTGCGGATCATGTCGAACACGCCGGTGTACGTCGCGGGGTTGGACCGGGGCGTTCGACCGATCGGCGATTGGTCCACCTCAATGATGCGGTCAAGATGTTGACATCCCAACAGCTTGTCATGCAGGCCGGGCTTGACCCGTGAGCCGAGCAGGTGACGCTTTGCCGCCCGCAGCAGAATGCGATTGACCAGGGTGGATTTACCAGACCCTGACACGCCGGTCACCACCACCAGCCCGCCCAGCGGGAAGACGGCGTCGATGCCCGCGAGGTTATTTTCGCGTGCGTTTTTCACCGTCAACGCCCGCTTGGCCGGGTCCAGCGGCCGACGCTGCTGGGGTATCTCAATCGCTTCAAGCCCGGTGAGAAATCGCGCGGTCAGCGACGTGGGGTCTTTCAAGACCTCCGCTCGTGGGCCGGCACTCACCACCGTCCCGCCGTGCCGGCCGGGGCCTGGGCCGATGTCGATCAAATAGTCTGCCGCGTGAATGGTGTCTTCGTCATGCTCGACAACCAGGACCGTGTTGCCGATGTCCGTGAGGTGACGCAGCGTGGCAATGAGTCGATCGTTGTCCCGCTGGTGCAGCCCGATGGTGGGTTCGTCGAGCACATAACAGCAGCCCACCAGTCCCGAGCCCACCTGCGTCGCCAGGCGGATCCGTTGCCCCTCCCCGCCCGACAGGCTTCCAGTATTACGCGACAAGTTGAGATATCCAAGCCCCACCGACAGCATGAACCCAAGCCGTGCCCGCACCTCTTTGAGAATCGGCTGCGCAATCTGCTGCCCCTCCTGACTCAAATCAAGCTGCTCGAAAAAGCAGGAAGCCTGCTCAATGGTCATCTGCACCACATCGTCGAGATGCCGAAACCCCGTCTTGCCCCCCACGTCGTCCGCATGCTGGAAGTCTCCAGCCGTTCGCGCCGCTTTGACAGGACCTGACCCGCTGGCCTTGCCTGAGACGCCGGACTCTTCGAGGAATACGTGCAACGCTTCGGTCCGCAGGCGGGCCCCGTCGCAGGTTTCACATGCCGCTTCGGAGAGGTATGCCTGAAGTTTGTTTCGGACAAACTCGCTCTCGGTCCCCGCGAACCGCCGCTGCAGATTCGGCAGGACGCCCTCGAAACTGGCCTCGTATTTTTTCTCATCCCGCGGGGCCGTGCCGTGCATCAGGATGCGTTGGATGGCCTTGGGAAGCTTGCTGTAAGGCGTGTGAGTTTCGACGCCGAAGTCGCGGCAGAATCGGCGGATCAGCCGGTTGTACAGAATGTTCATCCGCTTGCCGTTTTTGCGCCACGCCTCGACAGCCCCCTCGCCCAGGGACAAGGACGTGTCCGCCACCACCAGGTCTTCGTCAAACTCAAAGACCGTGCCAAGCCCGTTACACGACGGGCAGGCACCGTAAGGCGAGTTGAAGCTGAACAGCCGAGGCTCCAAATCTTCCAAAGCACACTCCGGGTGCAGCGGGCAGGCGTATTTTTCGCTAAACAGCGTGTCGGACCACGTCTTGTCCTCCTGCATCTGCGAGACCACCACCAGCCCATCCGCCAACTTCAGCGACAACTCGATCGAGTCCGCTACCCGTTGCCGCACGTCGTCTTCCCCCTCGCCGTGGCGGACCACGACGCGATCCACCACCGCTTCGATACTGTGCTGCTGATACCGCTGCACCTTGGTGGTGAAAGGCGTCTTGTCTTTGGTTTCAATTAACTCGCGTAAGTCAATCACCTCGCCGTCTGCCCGGGCTCGTACAAAGCCCTGCCTCACCAGCATCTCGAAAACTTCTTTGTGATGCCCTTTTTTGCCCCGGATGACCGGCGCGAGCAGCATGAGCTTCGCCCCATCGTCACGTTGCATCACGTGATCCACGATGGCCGAGGCCGATTGACTCGCAATCAGGTGCCCGCAGCGACGCCCCTTGTCATCCACGTGCCAGCAACGCGGCTTACCCACACGTGCAAACAGCAGCCGAAGATAGTCGTAAATTTCCGTGGTCGTCGCGACGGTCGATCGCGGATTGTGTGAACCGCCTCGCTGCTCGATCGCAATGGTCGGCGGCAGCCCCTCGATACTTTCGAGGTCGGGCTTTTGCATCTGATCGAGAAACTGCCGGGCGTAGGCCGACAGGCTCTCCATGTATTTCCGCTGACCCTCGGCATAGATCGTGTCAAAGGCCAGCGTGGACTTCCCGCTGCCCGACAAGCCCGTAATGACCACCAACTGGTCGCGGGGGATGTCCAGGTCAATGCCCTTGAGATTGTGTTCCCGGGCCCCGCGGACTTTGATGTGCGTCAGACTCATGCGGCGATGGTAGACCGGTGACAACCGTCACGCAGGCGACAGCCAAAGGTCTGAGCACATAAAAGATCCATCTACCCGATCAGACCCTTGCCAACCTTTAAGGCGTGAGACAATCGCCGCGCGCAAGACAGCCAGCCACTTGACCGCAGAGGCGTTTCACATCGGTGATTCGACGCTCGAACGAGATGGTGCAGGCCCACGGCCTGGCTTACATCGTCGCGGAGGTGTAAGGCAGCAGCGACATGTAACGGGCACGTTTAATGGCCTGCGACACGATGCGCTGCTCGCGGGCGTCAAGCCCGGACTTCTTACGGCTGAGGATCTTGCCGTTGGGCGTCAAAAACCGCTTCAGATCTTCGGAGTTTTTGAAGTCAACATAGGTCGTGCCGTTGGAGGACTGAACGACGACCTTGGGGGGAGGGGTGGTGGTAAAACCGCTGAACTGGCTCATGAGAGGGCTCCGTCTCGGGTGGGAAGGCCTGATCGCAGGCCGACGAATGCGAACCGCACAATGTATCACATCATGCGTCGCATGGCGAATAGGAATCGTGGCCCGTCTCGCGAGTCACAGGGCCACCGCATATGACTACCCCGCGATGACGCGCAAAAGGAACTGGTGGTTCCAGCCGGCGATCTTGCGTCGGCCCTTGATGCTTTTTCGCTTGGTGAGGTGGTCAGCGTTGTTGAGCAGGTTTAAGGCCATGCGGCGTAGTCGGCTGAGGTTTTCGGGGCCGTGGGCTTTGCGAACGCGGCTGTCGTCTTCGTGGAAGCTGACGTCGAGGATGTGGTGCAGGCGATTCTCGATGCCCCAGTGACTTCGGACGGCGTGGCCGAGGTGCTTGGCGTCAGGAGCGAGTGACGTGATGTAGTAGCGACGCTCGATCGTGGGTTCCTGCCCGATGACCTCACGCGTGGCCTCGACACACACCACGCTCCGCAGGCCCGGCCACTGGTCTTTGACCTTGAGCCAGTCGAGCTGATCGGTCACCCAGACGCGCCGCGTCTCGATCCGGCCATGTTCGCCCTCGGTCTGCTCGTGGCGGTCGTGCCAGGTGCCCTTGAAGTTCATCCGGATCATGTCGTCGAGCTCGGCCTTGACCCGGCGGTGCAGCGTCTGCTGATTCGCCTTCACCGCCAGCACGTAGTGGCCTCCGGCGTCGATGACCTGCTCGGCGATGTCCTTCTGGCAACCGATCGCGTCGATGCTCACCGTGGCTCCCTTGAGGTCGATCAGGCCCAGCAATTGCTTGATGCCTTCGATCTCCTGGCCCTTGCCGGCGGTCTTGAGCTGGCCGAGCACTTCGCCGTTGTCGGTGGCGAAGGCGCTGACTAGGTGAGCCATGCCACTCTTGTCCCAGCCGTGCTCGAACGACCGGCGAATGCTCTTGCCATCGACGGCGACGAGTCGGCCCGCCGACTGCTCGACCACCGCGTTCATCCAATTCATGAAGCAACGCTCGAAGGCTTCTGGATCGAGCCGACTGAACACCCGGCGGAAGGTGTCGGCCCCTGGTGTGCGTGGCTCGCCGGTGTCGCGATGCCTCGGCAGGTCGAGGAACGTCGCAAACCAGTCGGCCTTGACGCGGCCGAAGTCTTGGAGATCGTCCCAACCATCCGCGTCGCAGATCATGCCGCACAAGGCGATCACCAGCAGGTCGATGAGTCGGAACGTCGCGTTGTCCGCCCGCGGATCGGGCAGCGCGGTGAAGTAGCGCAAGGGACCACTTTGGGCAAGGTCGGCCATGACCAAACTCCGGGCAAGAGGGCTGAAATATCCTGCGAGCTCGCGACCAGCCCCCTTCTTACCCGAACCACCGCCAGAGCGCAATCCCTAACACGCGCCGTACTCGATCCGGGCGGTCAAATGCGCCGGCCTTGTCGCGAGTCACACGGACATACCGGCGTGGCCGGCCACACCAACGCACGCAGATTCGCAAATTTCATGTCGGGTGCGCTCAGCGTTCGATAACTCACGTTGGGGAGGCATTAGACCAGCGCAAATGCGTCAAGGAACCCGGCACATGAGTATCGCCATCAGCACCACGTCTCTCTCCCTTCACGCGCCTCGTCAAAAGCGTATCGACGCCAAAGAACGCATGGGCAGCAAGGTGCAAAGCCTGGTCCGTGAGTTGGGCCGCAATGACCGCCTTGCTGTAATGATGTTTTATGTCGACGAACTCAGCCCGCTGGAGATCGGCGTCGTGCTGGGCATCCCCACGCTCGAAGTCTCCCGTACCCTCGACGCTTTCCGCGACCAGGTCGGTGACCTGATGGACGAGCAGGCTGCCATGCCGACCCTTAAGCTCGTCCGAGCCTGAACGGCAAACTGAACCGCCCAACAACCAAAGCCCAGGCATAGCCATGCCTGGGCTTTCTCCATATAAAAGTCACCCCGCTCACATCGGCTTGCGATCAATCGTCTCGTCGTAGACCGACAGCAGTTTCTCTTTATCGAAAATCATCTCACTGCGCGACATGCCCACCGTGTCGTAAAGCTGCGTCAATTCAATGGCATCCACCGGGCAGGCCTCCTCGCACATGCCACAGAAGATGCACCGCAGTTCGTCGATATCGAACTTGATGGGGTATTTCTCGCGGTCGTCCCAGGGCGACGGGGCCCCTTCGATGTGTATGCAGTTGGCTGGGCACGCTGTGGAGCACATGAAGCACGCCACGCAGCGGACCCGGCCTTGCTCGTCTCGATTCAAACGGTGCACACCGCGATAATTGGGAATATGCATCCCGCCTTCCTCGAGCGACAGGTCCTCGCGCCGCTGCTCGGGGTATTCCATCGTTTTGTTGTGCTCACGCTTTGAGCCTCCAACACTCCCCACGATGTGACGCAGCGTCGTGCCCAGTCCCTTAAACACCTCGGGCAGGAAAAACTGCTCCGCAGCATTCAGGGGCGGAAGGTCCACATTCACAATGTCAGCGTCGGCAATACCCATAGGACATCAGTATAGATCACCAGGATGCCACCAGCATTCAGCCCACATGATGTCCCGCGGCGGTACCCTCTGCCTTCCGCGTTCGACCGCCCCGCCTCCTCACAAGGCCTGCGCTGATGACCCTCCAAGCTCCCAAAGGCACCCGCGATTTTTACCCCTCCGATATGGCGTGGAGGCAGTACCTGCTCGACGCCTGGCGACGCGTGTCAGAACGCCACGGCTTCGAGCAGGTCGATGGCCCGATCTTCGAACACCTCGACCTCTACAAAGTGAAGTCCGGCGAGGGCATCGTCTCCGAACTCTTCCACTTTGAAGATCGAGGCGGCCGAGGCCTGGCGATCCGCCCCGAGTTCACCCCCACCCTCGCCCGCATGATCGCCGCCAAGGCCAACGCCCTGCCCAAGCCCATCAAGTGGTTTGCCACGCCCAATTTCTGCCGCGCCGAGCGACCCCAACGCGGGCGGCTGCGCGAGTTCTGGCAGTGGAATGTCGACATGGTCGGACTTGAAGGCCCCGCCGCCGACGCGGAAGTCATCGGCGTCGCGGTCGACCTGCTCCGCGAGCTTGGCCTGACCCACGAGCACGTCACCGTCAAACTCAGTCACCGCGAAGTCGTGCGCCAGATCCTCAAACTTCTCGGCGTACCCGATGACCGCGTCCTCGATGCCTTCGACCTGCTCGACCGGCGTGACAAGCTTGAGCCGCAAGCCTTCCTGCGTGAAGCGAAGAACCTGGGACTGGATGAAGATCGTGTCGAACGATTCAGCCAAATGATCCGCCGACGTTTCCCCGCAGGGGATGTGGATCATCTCTGCCGGGCGGTCGGCGTGGAAGATGGGCTCGACGAACTGCGGGCACTCGACACGCAGCTTCAAGCCTTCAATCTTGCCCCGTGGTGCGAATATGACCTGGGCATCGTCCGCGGACTGGCCTATTACACCGGCACCGTGTTTGAAGTGCACGAAGCGACCGGTGCCGAACGCGCCCTTGCCGGCGGAGGCCGATACGACCAACTCATCGAGCTCTTCGGCGGCCCAGCGCTGCCTGCCGTGGGCTTCGGCATGGGCGATGTCGTCTTGTCGCTGGTGTTGCAGGACAAAGGGCTCACCGGCGAGGTCGGCCCCCGGCCTGACGTGGTCGTACTCGCTGCCAGCGATGATGCCGCCGCGCGTGTTCCCGGATTGGTCAGCTCACTGCGACGTGAAGGCCGACACGCTCGCATGAGTTACAAGACCACCCGCAACGTCGGCAAACTTCTTAAAGATGCGGAGAAAGCCAACGCCCGCTTCGCACTCATCGTCGAAGACGCCAGCATACAACTCAAAGATCTTGCCACCGGCGAACAATCCGAAGTGACCCAGGACACGCTTGCCCAACGTCTGCTTTGACGCGACCTGCGCGACGTCAACTCCGCGGCGGTTATTCTGCCTTGCGTGGCCCACCGCCGATTCCACTACGACCGGGCATTTGAGCACTATCTGCGTGCCAACGCGATTGCCTATGTCGCAGTGGACGAAGCGAAACGTGCGTTGTCCAGCGAGCGGGAGCAGCAAAGCGTGCCGAGCAAGCTGAAAAGTTTCGACTTTGTCGTCTACAGCCAGACCGGCCCGAACCTGCTCGTCGATGTCAAAGGCCGAAAGCATGCGGGCAATACCGGGCGAGCGCTACAGAACTGGGTCACCCGCGATGATGTCACCTCCCTGAACCGGTGGGCGGAGATTTTCGGATCCGATTTCGAGCCAGTGTTCATTTACCTGTTCTGGTGCGACGCCCAGCCGCCCGATGCTTTGTTTCATGAGGTCTTTGAATACCAGGACCGCTGGTATGCCGTGGTGGCGGTGAAGCTGCGCGACTACCGCGAGCACCTGCGAGATCGCAGCGCCAAGTGGGACACCGTCAACGTGCCGGCCAAAGCGTTCACCACCATGTCCCGCCAGCTTGCTTCACTCCTATAAACTCTCCGCTTTGCTCTTCATCCATGGCGTCGCTTTTTCGCGGCGTCTCCCTGCTGACGTGCCCCATGCCCGACACCGCCGATCGCAATTACAAAGCAACGCTCAACCTTCCCCGCACCACCTTTCCCATGAAGGCCAATCTGGTGCAGAACGAGCCCGCCAGCCTCAAGCGGTGGCAGAAGCTCGACGTCTACCACAAGCTCCGCCAGCGTGAGCACCCCCGGGGTCCGTTCGTCTTCCACGACGGCCCGCCCTACGCCAACGGCGATATCCACCTGGGCCACCTGCTCAACAAAGTGCTCAAAGACCTCGTGGTCCGCTCCCGCTCCATGCTCGGTTACGACTGCCCCTACACCCCCGGCTGGGACTGCCACGGCCTGCCCATCGAGCACAAGGTTTTGCAGGAGATGAAAAAGGATGCCGACGCTGAGCGAAGCGAAGCGTCTGAGATGCAGCCGCTCACCATCCGCAAGCAGTGCGCCAAGTACGCTTCTAAATACGTCAAACTGCAGAGCAAGCAAATGCAGCGGCTGCTCACGTTGGCTGACTATGACGATCCGTATCTGACCATGCTGCCGCGTTATGAGGCGGCGGTGCTGGAAGTTTTCGCGGGAATGATTGAGCAGGAGCTTGTCTACCGCGACCTCAAGCCAGTGCACTGGTCGATTGAAAATCAGACGGCCCTAGCCGAGGCCGAACTGGAGTACTACGACCGCGAAGACACCAGCGTCTACGTGTGCTTCACCGTGAGCGATCTCGACACGTTGCCCCAGGCAATGCGTGAACAAGCTGACGGTGCGTCCGTCTCGTTGATGATCTGGACCACCACGCCCTGGACCCTGCCTGCCAACCTCGCGGTTGCCGTGGCACCCCGCGCCGAATACAGCCTGTACGACGTGGAAATGCCCGACGGCGCGATGCACCGAGTCATCGTCGCGGCAGAACTCGCCGACAAGGTTCTCAATCTTCGCGTCCCCCAGGGTCAGGACACCCCGCCGGCCCAACCCCTCGCCACCGTTCGCGGTCAGGACCTCGTCGGCACCCGCTACGCCCACCCCTTCATCGATCAGCCCCCCGTGGATGCTGACGTGTACCGCGTGGTCACCGCCGAGTACGTCACCCTCGAAGACGGCACAGGCCTGGTCCACACCGCGCCCGGCCACGGCACCGAGGACTACCAGACCGGCCTCCGCGAAAATCTTCCCGTCTACTGCCCCGTCCAGGACGACGGAACCTACGACGACACCGCCCCCGACTGGCTCATCGGCCAACACATCTTCAAAGCCAACGCACAGGTCGTCGAACGCCTCCGCACCGCATCCCACCTGTTCTACGACCATCAATTCACCCACAGCTACCCCCACGACTGGCGCGGCAAAACCCCCGTCATCTTCCGTGCCACCGAGCAATGGTTCATCGGCGTCGATCTGGCCTTTGAAGTTGATGATGACGACGTGCCGGGATTGCCGCTTCGAATGATGGCCCTTGATGTCACAGCGGACGGGGTCCAGTTTTTTCCCGCCTGGGGCCGAAACCGAATGCGGGGCATGCTCGAAGGTCGGCCCGACTGGTGCATCTCCCGCCAGCGCTCGTGGGGCCTTCCGATCCCCGCATTCTTCAAGCCCGACGGCTCACCCGTCCTCAACCCTGACAGCGTCCGCGCGGTCGCCAAAGTCATCGCCGACAAGGGCAGTGACGCCTGGTTCTTCATGTCGCCCGAAGACCTGCTGCAACACTACGACGAGCATGGACTCGATAAGTCCACACTCACCAAGGGCGGCGACACCTTCGACGTCTGGTTCGAGTCGGGCAGCTCATGGAACGCGGTGCTTCGTGAAGGCTGGAAGGACCAGCAGGCGAAGCGCGACAATGGCGAGGCCTACCCCGCTGATCTTTATCTCGAAGGCTCCGACCAGCACCGCGGATGGTTCCAGCACTCGCTGCTGCCCGCCCTTGCCGTCACCGGCCAGCCCCCCTTCAAAGCCGTCCTCACGCACGGGTTCATGGTCGACCGCCAAGGCAAGAAGCTCAGCAAGTCCGGCGGCAACGCTCTGCTCGTCGAAGACCTCCTTAAAGACTACGGAGCCGACGTCTGCCGATGGTGGGTCGCCAGCCTGAACCCGGACAACGACATCAAGGCCGACGATGAACTGTTCAAGCTCGCCGGCGACGCCTACCGAAAAGTTCGCAACACCCTGCGGTTCATGCTCGGGAATCTCGCGGGCTATGAGCCGCACGGCCCCAACGCGCCGGAGTGGGCCGACGTCTTCAACGCGATGACGCCGACCTCACTCGAGTCGTGGTTGCTGGGCGAATACAACCGTGTTGCCGCCACCGTGATTGAGGCGTACGAGTCTTATAAGTTTCGTCAGGCGACCCAAGCGATCTTCGACTTCTGCAACGACACGCTCTCGGCGGTCTACCTCGCGGCCGTGAAAGACCGCATGTACTGCGACGCCGAAGACAGCCCGCGACGCAAGCGCGCCCAAGCGGTGATGCACATGGTGACCAGTGGCCTGTGTGGAATGCTCGCGCCCATCCTGCCGCACACTGCCGATGAGGCCGCACGAAGCAAGTCGCCCGATGATGCCGATCATTGCATCCATCTCGAAACGTTGATCAAGCGATTCGATCACGCGGTGGACGACCGCTGGGCGTCGGTCATGCAGCAGCGCGAGACCTGGCTCAAGGCCCTTGAGCAGCAACGCCAAACCCAGGGCATCGACAACCCGCTCGACTGCGGCCTGATCGTCGCCGACCCCGACGGTCAGCTTGCCGAGTTCGACCCTGTCGATCTTGCCGACCTTTGCGGCGTCTCGCGTTTTACGCTCAAGCCCGACGGCGACATCGAAGTCACGGACCTCCGCGACCAGCCCCGCTGCGAGCGGTCGTGGAAACGTGACGGCACCGTCCGCGAGCGCTGCGACGGCGGGATGCTCAGCGACCGCGACGCTGCAGCGCTCGGCCTGGCCTAGCGATCCGCACGTCACAACCTCAGCCATTCCGCCAGCCGTGGATCACGCCTGCTGTGAAACGCCAATCCCGGGGCTCACCGCCACGACAGCATCGGGTGCCACCGCCCAGATCAGATCCCCCGCTGCCGGCCGAACGTTGGCACATCCCGTGAACGCTCCGAACGCAGGCAAGGTCAACACCGACTTCGATGCGTGAAAGCAAGGCAATCGCATCCGGTCCCCACCTACCCCCAAGTGCACCGCAGGATGAACATGGCCGGCCACCCGGAATGAGGTGCCTGCCTGCCTTGGCTCTGCTTCAGCTGGATCGTGCACAAACTCCAGATTCTCCCACGTCAGTCGCGCAACGCACCCCATGCCAAGCTCTGCCGGCGGGTCGCCCGCCACCCGGTCGTGGTTCCCCCGCACGTTCACGACCTCGCACGGCTGCCGACGACGCCACGTCCGCAACTGGCTCCAAAGCCCCTCGCCCGTACTTCCTTTTGAATGCAGCAAGTCGCCCAGCACCACCACCCGCAACGGCGATGTCACTTCAATCAACCGATCAAGCCGAGCGATCATCTCGGCGGTAGTTCCGCCGGGTACGGGTACGCCAGATCGCCGAAAGTGCTCGGCTTTTCCAAAATGAGGGTCCGCCACCAAGAGCGCACGCCACGCCGGAAGATACGCCGCCTTCTCGGCAAACAATGTCCACTGATGACCTGCCCAACACACATCCAACATCGCTAGATTCCTTTCTGCAAAGCCGCCAGCCGTGGCAGCCAAAGTGTTCAATCCCAGCCCAGCCATACGGTGCATCGTATCGCAAAGCGTCAACCATGAGCCAAATCGCCCACCCCAAAGCGACCCACTGAGGTCTGGCGCACGCTCGCTATGGATCGACTTTCTTAGGTACGGGGCGTCGTCGCTTGCGGGACTTCGCCCCAGCCCCCTGGCGTGCGTTGGCTTCGTGACCCGTCACCTCCCCCGCAGCAGCCTCCAGTTTGGCCGCCGCCCTTTGAATCCGCTCCGTCCAGCTTTCACTGCTTGCATGTTGCTGCCGCAACCGTTCAGCCCATAGCGGAAACGACAACGGCGTCAGCCCCGGCAACGACTTGATCGTGATCGCCTGGCCCGCCAACTGCTCCAGGCCCTCCCGCAGCCGCGTCACCTCCAGCTGACGATCCAGCACCTCACGCCGGGCCTGATCCAGCAACAAGCTGTCGGGCTCAAAATCCTGCAACACATCAAAAAACAATTCGCTCGAAGCCTGCAGATGCCGCTGACTCCGCTCCTGCCCCGGATACGTCGGCACGATCAACCCCGCAATCCGCGCGATATCTCGAAACTGTCGGCGGGCCAACTGCGACGTGTTCACACAAATCAGCAAGTCCTCCAACAACTGCTCGACCCCGAAAAACGCACGCCACTGCGCATCCGACGTCGGCAACGGCTTGGTACTCAGCAACTCAAGCCCATAGTCATTCACCGTCACAACCAGACTCCGAGCCGACGCCGCCGTCATCCGCTGAGCCAGCAATGCCCCAAGCCCTTCGTGCACGAGCCGACCTTGCAGCGGATATACAAACGCGTGATGCCCGTCGCGGGTATCGACCATCTCGATGAGCAATTCAGTCGAGGCCGGCAGGATCGACCACTGGGCCTGCAGCATCAGCAGTGGCCGAATCGCTTGCAGTTCCGCCGAGGCAAAGTGCCCTTCCCGGGCGGCATCAAGTTGCCGTCGCACCGCCGCGGCCAGCTCTGTGGACAACGGCGTCCGCCCTCCCTGCCACCGCGGAACGTTCGCCTTCACCCCCTTGGCCGGCTTCACGGTGACCACCATCTGCCGCACCCGCACCAGTTGTAAGAGATGCCCTGCGAAGACAAACTTATCGCCGGGCTTGAGAAACCCCACGAAGTTCTCTTCCACGGTGCCCAGCGTTTTGCCGTTTTGATACTTCACTTTCAGCGCCGCGTCCGACGTGATGGTCCCGATGCCCAGGCGATGCGTTCGTGCGGCTGCAAGCGAAGCGGTCACATACCGCCCATCCTCGCCTTGGACCACCCGCGCGTACTGCGGGTAGGCCTTGAACGAGTCCCCGCCGTGCTCCACAAAGGCCAGCACCCAGTCAAACTCCTGTTCGGTCAGATGGCGGTATGCATGGGTCTGCCGCACTTCCTCCAGCAATCCATCGCGGGTAAATCCCCCGCCCGCCGCGCAGGTCACCAGATGCTGAATCAGCACATCCAACGGCCGGTCCAGGGGTTGCCTTGATTCAATCGCCCGCGCTTCCACCGCTTCCCGCGCGGCCGCAAAGTCGATCAGCTCCAGTGCATGCGTCGGCACACCGATCACCCGAGACACCCGTCCCGGGCCGTGACCGCTCCGCCCCGCACGCTGCATCAAGCGCGCCACCCCCTTAGGCGACGCCACCTGGAAAACCTGATCCACCGGCGAAAAGTCCACGCCCAGATCCAGGCTCGACGTGCACACCACGCACTTCAATCCCCCCGTCCGCAACAATTCCTCCACCGCCAATCGGGTCTTGCGATCAATCGATCCATGATGCAACGCCACCTGCCCCACCCAGTCCGGCCGAGACGTGATAATCCGATGAAACCAAATCTCCGCCTGGCTCCGCGTGTTCGTGAAAAGCAACGACGACGTCCCCGCTTCAATCGCTTCAATCACCGGCTCCGCCAACACAATGCCCAGATGCCCCGCCCAAGGAAACCGCTGCACATCCGGTGGCAACACCGTAGTGATTTCAATCTTTTTATCAGCCTGCCCGTGCACCATCACGCCCCGCTCCGCCTCCCCACCCAGCAGCGCCTGCCTGGCCTCATCAAGATTGCCAAGCGTCGCCGACAAACCCCACACCGTCACCGGCCGGCGCTCCCCCCTGCCTTGCGCTATCCGTTCGTTGGCCCATCGCCGCAACCGCGCAAGCGCAAGCTCAGTCTGCGTGCCCCGCTTGATGCTCATCAACTCGTGCCACTCGTCCACCACCACCGCGTCTAAACCACTAAATCGCTGATACGCGTCCGCATACGACAGCAGCAACGTCAGACTCTCAGGCGTGGTCACTAATATCTCTGGCAGCGACTTTTTCTGCTTGTTTTTCAAGGCCTGCGACACATCGCCCGTCCGCCGCTCGACTCTCCACGAAGCCAGCGGCGACGACGCCTCCCCCCCCGCTGACGCCGCGTCCACGCACCCTTCCACCGCCTCCGCGATGGTCTGCGTGGTATCCGTCGCCAGTGCTCGCAGTGGCGTGATCCACAGCAGCCGCAGCCCGCCGGTCTTCACCGCCCCAGCTGCCCCCCGCTCCAGCGTCGGCCGAAGTGCCGCGAGCGTCTTGCCCATCCCCGTCGGCGCGTGCAGCAGACCACTCAGCCCCGCACGTTGAGCGGACCAGCACTCCCGCTGAAACGCAAAAGGCTCGCCCACCGATGAGCTGAACCACGCGTCCACACAAGACGCTCCAGGCTGTCCGATCTTGACCTTCAAGTGTGGATCGTAGCGCCGCTGCCCATCACGGGTCGCCCCTTCCCCTATCTCACCAAAACAGGCGGATGCCTAACCACTCACCTCGCCTTCCGCGAGTCGAAGCAATCCTTGCATCGTCCCCAGCGTGTCCGCCTGCGCCGCGGTCTTGTCTTCCCGCCAGCGGTGAATCCGTGGGAACCGCACCGCGATACCGCTCTTGTGACGATCAGAGTGGCGGATGCCTTCAAACGCAATTTCAAAAACCTGCGTCGGCTCCACCTGCCGAAACGCGCCCCGTCGCCCGACGGTGTGATGACGAATAAATCGATCCACGCGGTTGATTTCCTCGTCGGTCAACCCCGAGTAGGCCTTGGCCACCGGCGTCAACTCACCCGCGCCCGGCACTTCCCCGGTCCACACCGCAAACGTGTAATCCGTAAAAAGACTCGACCGCCGGCCCGAACCCCGCTGCGCGTAAACCATCACGCAGTCTGCCGTAAAAGGCGACACCTTCCACTTCCACCAAAGCCCCCGCTGACGACCCGTGCCGTAAGCAGAGTCCAGCCGCTTGAGCATCAACCCCTCCACGCCCCGCTCCCGTGACAATTCCCGAAGCTGCCCCAACTCCTCCCAATTCTTCGCTTCCACCAAAGGCGAGAGCATCAACGCATCGTCCCCCCCGCCTTCACGCACCCGCTGAACGACCGAAGCCAACATCTCACGACGCGACTGTGTCGACGCTTCCCGTACATCTCCGCCGTCCACCTCCAACACGTCGTACGCCATGAACACCACCGGCGTGTCATTAAACAACATCATCTCCACCCGCTTACGGTTCAACCGCGTCTGCAACCGCGCAAACGGCAGCGGCCGATCTCTGCTGTCATCCCACGCCAGCAGTTCACCGTCCAACACCGTGCCGTCCGGCAGCGCGCCACAAACATGGCCAAGCTCCGGGAACGCGTCGGTCACCAATTCGTCACCCCGCGTCCACACCAAAGACGTCCCGCCGCGTCGGATCAGTTGGGCACGGATGCCGTCCCACTTCCACTCCGCCTGCCAGGTTCTGATATCGCCCAGCGTTTGCCCCGGCTGGTTTTCCAACGCCGACGCAAGGTAGAAGGGGTAAGGCCGCGCCGCGTTGTCGTCATCACCTTCGAGCAGCTGGCGGTACGACGCAGCCGTCGGCTTAAAGGTCCCACTGAGCCGATGCTGCATCACCGCCGGGTCAATGTCCACCGCTGCCGCCAGCGCATTGATCACCACCTTGCGGGCCGCACCAAACCGAAAATTGGCACTGATCAACTTATGAAACAAAAAGCATTGCGGCGTATCAAAATCCCGCCACACCCCCAGCACCACCTCACGCTGCTGCGACTCGCTCATGTGCGGCAGAGGCAAAATCCGCTCCTCGATCACGCGGTGCAACGGCTCGTCGTGATCACCCTGCCCCGCCTCATCCGCTCCCACGCCAGCCTGCGGAACCAGCAAGGCAATGGTTTCCGACAAGTCCCCCACCCGGCTGTGGCACTCCGAAATCAACCAGCCCGGCAGCCCCGTCGATTCCTGCACCCACGACCGCAACCGCTTACCCGCAACCGCCCGAATCAGCTTACGACCCGTCAACACCGCCACCGCCCATGCTGCATCTTTAGCTGGCGCTTCCTCAAAGTACCGCCGAAGCGCAGCCGTCTTCTCCGACGTTCGCGTCGTCCGATCCACCTCGTGAAACAGCTGGGTAAAACGACGCAACCCTTACGCCTCCTCCAACGGCCCACCGACCGCCTGCGCCTGCTCCGCAACTAAAACCTCAGCCGCGTTCCCTTCTTCCGCTTCTCCCTCGTACCGCGTCGGCACCACATCCGCATCCAGCCCCTTAACCTCCCGCAGATACCGTGCAAACGCGTCCGTCGAGCCGTGCGTCGCTCCCACACTCTCACACCCCGTCGCTTCCACCGCCTCCAGCAATCCCGCAAAATCCGCATGGTCCGACAGCACAAACCCCCGGTCCACCCCCCGACGCCGACGATTACCCCGCACCATCATCCACCCCGACGCGAACGACGTGCCAAACGGCCCGAACTTCTTCAACCAAGGCGTCCCCAACGTCGAAGGCGGAGCCACCACCAACGACTTCCCTTTAATCGCTTTCACCGCCGCCGGACTGCTCACGTCCGCCAGCTCCGGCATCGCGATCCCCGCCTCCCGATACACCTCCACAAACTTCCGCACCGACCCGTGCACCGCGATCGGCCCAATGCTCCAGTCCAACATCGCCAGCAACCGCTGAGCCTTCCCCAGCGCATACGCCAGCACCACGCTGCTCCGCCCCTCCTCAAGATTGCCCCGCCACCACGTGTTGATCTGATCGGCAATCACCGCATCGTCCTCCCACCGGTAAATCGGCAGGCCGAACGTGCACTCACTGATCAGCCGATGGCAGCGCACCGGCTCAAACGCGGTACACGTCGGGTCGGCGGCAATCTTGTAATCCCCGGTCACCACTTCAACCCGTCCGTCCACTTCCACCCGCACCTGCGCCGACCCCAGCAAATGTCCCGCCGGATGAAGCGACACGCTCACGCCGTTGATCGTCGTCGTCCCGCCGTACGGCAACGACTCCATTGCCGCCCCGGGATGCACTCGGTGCCGCAGCACCTCCAGCCCCTCAGCACTGCACAGATAACGCTCACACCCCCACGCCGCATGGTCCCCATGCGCATGCGTCACCACCGCCCGGTCCACCGGCTTCCACGGGTCAATCCAGAAGTCGCCCGCCTCAACGTAAAGCCCGCAAGGCCCAGGCTCAATCAGTCGCAAAGCCGTCACCACACCAGTATCCCATCCAGCAGCACCACGATCAAAAACACCCCACGCACGCTCCACGCGGCGGTCCGCACCCAGTTGCCCTTAACCAGCCTCGCAATCAATCCCACATCGTGGCCCGCACACAACGCCTGATGCTGAGCCACCTGGACAAACGCGGTCATCGCATAAATCAACCCAAGCAAGGCCGCATTGATCCAGACCCACGCAACATCCAACCCTGAACCCAATAGCAGGACCACCCCGGAAATCAACTCAATCAGCATCGCGGGCCCCACCACCCACGTGGTGCGTTGCATATGCCGATGCTCGTACGCACACCACTCGCCCGGCCCAACCTGCGCCATCAGCGGGTAATGCACGATCTGCACAAACCAAATCAACCCCACCATGAACCACGTCGCCGCGATGTGGATGAAGAACACCGCCTCATACATCAGGCCTGCCCTTGCGCATCAACAACCGGGCTCACAGCCGGTTCCAAAAACAATCCCGCCAACGCCTCCGCGCGATACTTGAAAATGCCCTCCACGTCCCGCTGCACCAACAACCAATTCGCGATCCCAGCCAACGGACCACCGGGTACTTCATACTCCACCCGGTCATGACACAGCGTGCCCTCCACGCCGTACCGGCTCTCCGCGTCAAACCGATGCTCGTGATGCCACCGCTTATAAGGCCCTTTGAGCTGCTCATCGATAAACCCCCGCGTCGGGTCCCACTGCGTGATCTCCGTCCGCCAGCGAATCGGAAACCCCCGCACCTTGAGCTTGTAATCAATCAAAGCCCCGGGCTTCATCGCAATCGGCCGCGGCGTCAACACATTGAAGCTCAGCGTGTCAGGCGTGATGGCTTCCAGGTTGTACGCGTCGCCAAAAAATGGAAACAGCTCCTCGGGCCGCCGGGCCAGCCACTGACGCATGGTCAGCACCCAGCCCCCGCCAAACTTCTCAACCACAGGCCCTTCAACGTGGGGAGTGTCTTGCATCGCCGCAAGCCTAGGCCGCCCAAATCAACCAATCCAAGGCCAATCGACCCTATGATCACATCAGTCAGCGTCACCACATGCAAGCCTTCTTACAAGACCACACATCGTGCCCGTATCCACATTGGCAGATTCCCCTAAAACAGCGCGAACCGCCACCCTCACGCAAACAACAGACCCGCGACCACCTCAAGGTTCCATCCCGCCCATCCGGTGATCCGGTCCAATGCAAGGCTCACCCACCCAAGCCATCATCTCCAACCCGATGCGACCGCCACGCCGCGACCAGAATCAACGTGAAAGGCACCCACCAGATCAAGTCATTTGTCGGAATCGTCCACCCAAATCGCGGGTCCAGCGTCCCCCGCACCCATGCCGCATCAACATATCCCACAGGCCCCGCAATCTTGCCAAGCCACCCCACCAGGATGATCGGCCAGTGCCGAAGCGGATCACGCGCAGCAACCCAATAGCCCACCCCGTACACCCCCACGATCATCCCCACACACTGCCAGATGCTTTCATACCGAGGCGGCTCCATCCCCACCCACATGAAAAAGTCCCCAGGCCAAAGCACCACCCATGCACCCCACAGCACGTTGTACACCGCAGCGATCCGAAGCGTCCAGGTCATCCAAGGCCGAGGCTCATGAAGCATGCCCCGAGCTTAGGCCACCACCTTGCCCCACCACGCACCCGGCATCGCTAAAGCAAAAGATGCACTCTGCTCTCCACGATGAAACACCCCGAACCCCCCAAAACCCAGGGATAGCCATCCCTGGGCTTTCCTTTAATTCAATCGCCAACTCCCCCACCCCAACCGCTAATCAACCCCAGAACCACGGCCAGTTCATTGCAATTCACCCCCACCAACCCATCATCGCCCAGCCCGCCCGCCGTCACATCTTCCTTGGCCGTCTGCTTCGCCACCGACCACTAAGTGTTGTTGGGCGTGCCCGCCTCGGCTTCGATGGGCGAAATAGGTGTCGGACACGAATGCCGTTGACTTAAGCCCTCGCTTTGGTAGCAGCTGACGCCAGCGGAAGTTGGGTGAAGTATTCGTCGCGGGGCTTGGTCATGAGGGGGTAGTTGGGCGGGGGCCGCTTGCGGATTCTCGGCTCCCAGTGTCTCGGATTGAACGGGTTGACCGTGACGCGGTGGAGGCCGGCGAGCAGACACAGCACCGGGGTCAACGCCTGCTTGAGGTGTCGCCAAACGTCGGTGAAGCTGATGCGGTCGATCGGCACGCCCTGCCGGGTCGCGGCGTTGATCGCGGTGACACGCACGAGGTTGTAGGCCATCACGTAGCCCCACAGTTCCTTGAGCACTACGTCGGGCGTCTGACCTTTGAGCACCGCGGCCCCGAGCGTTCGCTTCAACGCCCGGTAGTGCACCTCGATCTGCCAACGCTTGAGGTACAAGGCCGCGAGGTCCTCGGCAGGAACACCTCGCACCGACGTGTGCAGGCACACCCGACGCGACCGGTAGCCGCTGGCCTGCAGCGTGTACACCACCCGCCGGAAGCGGACCTTCGGCCCCAGGTCGACGAACATCACCGGGTCCAGCCAAGGCGGGCACTGCCGCGTGAGTTTGCGTGTGACCCATGTGTCCTCCAGAATCGTGACCGTCACCGCACCCCGCAGCCGGGGCATGCCCCCGGAAGTACGCCCCCCACGACCACCGGCCGCCTTGCCGCCCAAGTGCCCCTTTTCTTTGACCCGCAGCACCGCATCCAGCCCGCTGTACATCACCGCCGCCAGGTGCGTCAGGCCGCCGAAGGCGCGGTCGGCCAGCAGCAGATCGCCGGGGCCGAGGGCAGGGGCGGCGAGTTCTTCGTGCATCTTGGGGCAGCTCTGCAGGTCGTGGGTGTTCCAGCGGTGGACGCACACCCGGACGATCAGTCCGGTCGCCAGGTCGACCATGCCCAGAAGGTGGCCCACCGGCAGCAGCGGCCGCCGCGTCCCGCTGTCGAACGGCTTACCGAAGTGCTCGGCGTTCGCCTCGGTGTCGGGCATCGACACGCTCGTGCCGTCGAGCAAGAACACCCGCCAACCGTGCCACCGTCCCCCGGAACTTCCCCCGGAATCTCCCCCGGAATCTCCCCCGGAACTTCCCCCGGAATCCCCCACGTCTTCGGTCCGCTCGAGCAGGCCGTGGGCCATCCGCACCGCCAACGCCTCGAACAGGGCCAAGGGCACCCGCTGGCGTGCCCGGCAGAACGCCGACGCGGTGACGTGCAGCCCGGTCTTGCGACCCAGGTCGCAAAGCGCCGTGTTGCCGTGCAACGCCTGCACGATCACGGCCGTGACCGTCAGCAACGGCGTCAACACCCGCGACCGACGCGCCGGGCCGAACAGTTCGAGTTGCCGGGCATGGTCCAGCGACGCCGCCGCGGCACCGAACACGTGGGGATCGACGATTCGTGTCGGGTCGTCCTTGACCCGCAGCAGCAACGAAGCGAGAGTATAGGCCATCCGTGGCCTCCTTGGGATGAGGGTGCGTTGAACAACACCATCATCGCCGGAGGCCGCGGTCTTTCAAGCCCGCCGATCGTAAACCCCGCCCCAAACACAGCTTGCCAGCTAAGTCAACGGCATTCGTGTCAGACACCTTATCTTCCTCGCTACCGAAACCCCGCCACCGGCCGATTCATCAGCCGCGACCCGCTGGGGTATCCCGATGGCATGAACGGGTACGTAAGTCATCAAATATTGAAATCAGGTGTCGACCCAAGCGGATTGCGTATTGTTTTTCAGCAGTATTGGGTTTTCACACACGGAGGCCCATGGGGAAACAAGCACGACGGGATTGGCCAAGACAACAGGGCTATGCAACGGCTGTCATGGGCGATGCAACAATCGCTGCAGGAGATTGTCGGGGATTGTGCTGAAATATATATTGAGTGGTCGCTCGGGCCGGAAGTTAAAAAGACGTACTCAAATGGGTGGGGAAGATCGCTTGAACCTGCCGGTGGAGGCTTCTTCATCCCTGTCGTCTGGCCGCGGGTTGGAATTCAAAGTGTACGCGAGGTCACTTCAGAGATTCGGTATCGTAAAGAGAAAAAGGGTTGCAGTTGCAACAAGTGTTGGGAAAGGCTGAAACGCCTCATTGATAGCAAGACCATAACCGTGACCGTGAACATCCTTAGCAATGCGCGTGAACCAAAGAAAGGCCCGCAAACTGATTTTATAGCTGGGCGTTCTCGCCCCTCGGTTTATCTTCCCCCTGGCGGCTGGGGAGGCGTATGGGAAATTGACCCGAATGGCGGCGGTATATACAAACGTTATCCGGCGTCAATCATGCGTTGGCATGAAATCATCGGCCACGGCGGCACTGGCCTGGGCCATCCAACAAAGCGGCAAAATACTTATAACCGGCAGAATGCCAATAACGGGTATATTGATCCCGTGATACGCATAGAAAATGAGGCTAGAGAATGCTTGAGGCTGCAGGGAAATTCGATTCAAGATCGAATCGGCAAATATTATGGCGCAGGAGTTCCGGTTAGTCGCCTTCCTGGCGCGCGCACGTAGCGCCCGACTACGGTGACAGGAGGCCATACCGATGATTTTGTGCAAATGCCAATTTAGTTTCACAATAATTTCACTTTACATGGCATTCTTTTTGCTAATCCCTTCATGTCGCAAACATGATTTACCCGTCCGTGATGCGGGTAAGCCTGTGCCTGAGGTTTTTTCTTTAATGTTCGACATTCCGTCAGATGCCAAGGTGGTAGATGGCTGGCGGGTATGGAGAGACGGCAAATCAATTCTAGCCATCGCTGGCAACGTTATTGCCTGCGACGAGAATAACGATGGGGTTGCTGACTACGAATTCGTCTATGACGGAACGACTTCACTGTATCGGTGGACTGATTCGGATGGTGACAGGCGGTACGATACCGTGCTTGTAGATATAAACGGCGTAGAATCATTGGTGGCACGCATAGATGAACCGGCTCGCATCATGCCGGAGGAGGAAACAAATGGGGACGGCGAAGAAAAGAAAGCATAAAGAGAAAATACTGTGAAACCCGAGTATCGAAACGGGCTCCGACCTGCTGAGGGAAGATAAGGTGTCAGACACGAATGCCGTTGACTTAGCTGGCAAGCTGTGTTTGGGGCGGGGTTTACGATCGGCGGGCTTGAAAGACCGCAGCCTCCGGCGATGATGGTGTTGTTCAACGCACCCTCATCCCAAGGTGGGCACGGATGGCCCATACTCTCGCTTCGTTGCTGCTGCGGGTCAAGGACGACCCGACGCGAATCGTCGATCCCCACGTGTTCGGAGCCGCGGCGTCGTCGCTGGACAATGCCCGGCAGCTCGAACTGCTCGGCTCGGTGCGTCGGTTGCGGGTGTTGACGCCGTTGCTGACGGTGACGGCCGTGATCGTGCAGGCGTTGCACGGCAACACGGCGCTGGCCGACCTGGGTCGCAAGACGGGCCTGCGGGTGACGGCGTCGGCGTTCTGCCGGGCCCGTCAGCGGGTGCCGGTGGAGTTGTTCTCGGCGTTGGCGGTGCGGATGGCGCACGGCCTGCTGGAGCGGACCGAAGACGTTGGAGATTCCGGGGGGCGGTGGCATGGTTGGCGCGTGTTCCTGCTCGACAGTACGAGCGTGTCGATGCCCGACACCGAGGCGAACGCCGAGCACTTCGGTAAGCCGTTCGACAGCGGGACGCGGCGGCCGCTGCTGCCGGTGGGCCACCTTCTGGGCATGGTCGACCTGGCGACCGGACTGATCGTCCGGGTGTGCGTCCACCGCTGGAACACCCACGACCTGCAGAGCTGCCCCAAGATGCACGAAGAACTCGCCGCCCCTGCCCTCGGCCCCGGCGATCTGCTGCTGGCCGACCGCGCCTTCGGCGGCCTGACGCACCTGGCGGCGGTGATGTACAGCGGGCTGGATGCGGTGCTGCGGGTCAAAGAAAAGGGGCACTTGGGCGGCAAGGCGGCCGGTGGTCGTGGGGGGCGTACTTCCGGGGGCATGCCCCGGCTGCGGGGTGCGGTGACGGTCACGATTCTGGAGGACACATGGGTCACACGCAAACTCACGCGGCAGTGCCCGCCTTGGCTGGACCCGGTGATGTTCGTCGACCTGGGGCCGAAGGTCCGCTTCCGGCGGGTGGTGTACACGCTGCAGGCCAGCGGCTACCGGTCGCGTCGGGTGTGCCTGCACACGTCGGTGCGAGGTGTTCCTGCCGAGGACCTCGCGGCCTTGTACCTCAAGCGTTGGCAGATCGAGGTGCACTACCGGGCGTTGAAGCGAACGCTCGGGGCCGCGGTGCTCAAAGGTCAGACGCCCGACGTAGTGCTCAAGGAACTGTGGGGCTACGTGATGGCCTACAACCTCGTGCGTGTCACCGCGATCAACGCCGCGACCCGGCAGGGCGTGCCGATCGACCGCATCAGCTTCACCGACGTTTGGCGACACCTCAAGCAGGCGTTGACCCCGGTGCTGTGTCTGCTCGCCGGCCTCCACCGCGTCACGGTCAACCCGTTCAATCCGAGACACTGGGAGCCGAGAATCCGCAAGCGGCCCCCGCCCAACTACCCCCTCATGACCAAGCCCCGCGACGAATACTTCACCCAACTTCCGCTGGCGTCAGCTGCTACCAAAGCGAGGGCTTAAGTCAACGGCATTCGTGTCTGACATCTTATCTTCCCCATCGGCACCGTCCACCTCGCCATCATTGTCCGATACCTACGAAAGCTCGATTCGTCAGACACTGCCTAGATGCCTCCAGCCTCAAGTTTAAGAAGCGCCTTTAAAGCAGGTGGAGCATTGCCAACAAGTTGCATAGGCGTTTCCTTGCCTTTTGCGAAGTAGCTCAGGCATAGGTCATCATTGTCGATTACAGCGTGAAAATAAAAATATGTATTACTGGGATCCTCTACGTAGATGTAAATTTCTGATAAATCGCCATTGGCTGACCATGGAGTATTTGCTGATTCAATTATACTCTCTACAAGCAAGTGGCTGATTCCTTTTTGCAGTATGATCGAACGCCCGCGAGATTTGACGTAGACGTAACGGATGTTGTCAACCCGAAGGCTAGCTCTGGGATCACGTGAATTCGAGGGCGATTCTAAGCAGCCACTAATAAGACAAAAATAACAAAAAGCGAATACAAAACCAATCTTTCTAGTCACCATTTGCCACCCATCCTGGCGAATTGTCGGTGTCAATATAGTACTTTTCACTTACTCCTAACCCCGTGACTACTCGCTTGCAAACCCGACCCACTAGTGGATTTGTCCACTGCAAGTCTACGCTAAAAGCGTTGTGACGCTGACTGAGTTGCTGAAGAGCATGTGCATTGTCGTATGCTGACGCCCATCGACGGAGCCGGTTTGCAATTCCGGGCTTCACAAAATTGTAGTAATCATTGATCTGAAATTTTGCTTCGACGCGAAACCCAACGCAGCAGGTGGTTGCCGAACTCCCCATTGGCCCATGCACAGTACTGCTCTTTTGGCCAGTGATATGAATTTGAGCATCAACGTATCCGAACCTCGCGTCGTAGAAAGCGTTAGCAAGATCGGTAGCGTCAAGTCCTCCAAGTGGATGGTAGCTGAATCGATGATCAAAAGCTGCGTCAGGTGGATTTGTCAGTACATTTTTATCTAATAGTCGTATAGTTTCTCCAGTCCTAACTCCACGGTCAATAAGCCAGTTGCCGAAATATTTGATCAGGCGCGTCTTAAATCTACGATCGGCCATGACCACGCCGGCGTGCTGAGAATAGTCGACCCTCGTACCTGCCGGCTGACCCTTCACAAAATCAGCGAGGATATTTGCTGCTAGATCCCACCCATTATTTCTAAAACGATTTACTTCGCCCCAGAGTTTCTTTTTCGCCGAAGGAATCGTAATGACGAGCCCACTCGGATCGGAAAATTCTTCGAATATATGCCACGCCGCGTACCCGTTCATACCATCGGGATACCCCAGCGGGTCGCGGCTGATGAAACGGCCGGTGGCGGGGTTGCGGTAGCGGGCGCGGTTGTAGAGCAGGCTGGTGTTTTCGTCGAGGGGCAGGCCCTGATGGCTGACGTCGGTCAGGGCGTAGGGTTGCTCGACCGTGTCGGCTTCAACACGAGCCGGGCTGTTCAAGGCGAGGGTGAGCGTGGTGTCGTTGGCGTCGGCGGGGCCGAAGACCTGCCGGCGGCCGTAGGGGTCGAGCTCGTAGCGTTCAATCAGGTCGCCCGATGCGTCGATCAGGCCCAGCAGGCTGAACATCGGATCAAGCACGGCATACACCGCCTGGACATCGTGGTCCGGATCGCTGGCGTCCATGCTGGGATCGTCGAGCAAGGCTCGATTCACCGTGACCTGCACGAGCTCGTCGATGTATTGCAAGCCCCACACCTGATGTCGAATCACGAGGCCACCCCCGGAAGTGCCGCCTGACCGGGTTTCGACGAGGCGTTGGCCGTCGAAGTAGTCGTGGTAGGTCGCGTTGAGGTCGCCGGAGTTGCTCAAGGTTCTGACGATTCTACGGCTTAAGCCGTCGTATTCATAGCGGGCGATGAGCACCGCAGGGCCAGGGCATTTTCGGAGTGTGCTTGAGGAAGCCCAGCCCTTGTAGGGCTGGGACCCACCGTCGTAGACGGTGGGCTTCGAGGGTTTGCGTCACATTCATAGATATCGTCGGCAACTTCTATTTGGAGACACATCCGGGGGGCGCGGAGCCTTGATGCATGTTTCCTGAGGATTATTGCTCTCTATGAAGGCGAAGTGCTCGTTTGCGTTGTTGTTTCTTATCCATGGATTCAAAGCATTGTTTGACCATTCGTTACATTTTGGCCTTCGCACGCCCCAGCAAGGTGCGCAGGCAGGTTTCCAGATCAGGGTGTCGGAAGGCATAACCCAGTTGGCTCAGGCGTTCGGGGATCACGCGGAAGCTGCCCAGCAGCATCGCCTGGGTCAGGTCCGCTCCGAACACGAGCTTGAGGGCAAAGGCGGGTGCGGGCAGGACCGCGGGACGCTTGAGAACCGTTGCCAGGGTTTGGGTGAATTGCTGATTGGTCACCGGCTGGGGCGACACGCTGTTGATGGCCCCGGCGTATCGCTCATCGCCGATCGCATGATGCACGACGCTCACAGCATCTTCAATGCTGATCCACGACATCCACTGCGTGCCGGTGCCAAGCCGGCCGCCGAGGCCGAGCTTGAACGGCGGGAGCATGCTGGCCAGCCCGCCGCTGCGGGGGTCGAGCACCATGCCAAACCGCAGGTGCACCGTACGGACTCCCGCGTCCCGTGCAGGTCCAGCTGCGGCTTCCCACTGCGCAGTGACATCGGACAAAAATCCTTGCCCTTTTTGCGATGACTCGGTCAGCACCTCTGCGTGTCGGTCGTAGCCGTAGTATCCCATGGCTGAGGCGCAAACCAAGACGCCCGGCTTCGCATCTGCTTGTGCAATCGCATGGGCAATTTCCTGCGTCCCTTCGGTTCGACTTTTGAGGATTCGCTCGCGTTTGGCCTCGTCCCACCGTCCGCCGGGGCCGTCGAGGATGGGCTCGCCCGCCAGATGCACCACTGCGTCGCAGCCACTCAATCCTTGAGCCAGGCTGGCCGCCCCTTCGATCTCGAAGCCGACCCTCTGAGCGGTGGGACCCTTTGCCCCTGCCCCCCGCTTCACGCGGACCACCGTATGGCCGCCGCTCTCTAAAAAAGCGACCAACGCTGAGCCGATCCCGCCGCCCGATCCGGTCACTGCAATTTTCCACGCTTTGCCCTGGCTCACGCTTTGGTGTTCCGCGAGGTCCTGCTGTAAAAGTCGATGCCGATACGTGAACATCTGCTCGATCTGCGCTCGAGCGAACCACCGATGCGCCAGGCTGCCCAAAGGCCCCATCGGCATCTCGTAGCTCACCGTGTCATGCAGCACGCAGGCCTCCGCACCCGCTGGCTCCAGGCGATGTTCGTGACGCCACGATGCCATCGGCCCATCCTGCTGCACGTCCACGAAACGCCGCGGCGGCTCAACCGTCTCATGGCGTGCAACCCACCGACGCCGCCAGGGAGCCTTCACCTCCAGCACCGCTTGCGACCCTTCATACAGCCCGTCGTACCGCACCATCCGGCTCCCGTCCCAGGGCGGCAACAACCGTCGAAGCGCCCCATCACCCGCATGCCACGCCCACGCACGCTCCGCTGACACCGGCAATTCCACCGAACGTTCAAGCTGCTCAATACCCATACCCCACTTTAGCCCCACATTTGCCCATGGCCTGCGCGGATCATCCCTGGCCTCCCTTCATCGCAGAACGACGCCCTCACGCCCCTCCCACCCGGTATAGTTCAATCATCGAACCAGCCGCCCGGACCAAGCGTCCTAATGTCCCGGGCCTCCTGCCCCCTATCTCCGGCCCGCCTGCCCGACCCACTTCTCGCCTTCCCGATGTCATGACCCAGGCTGCATCCCCCTCCAATTCCGCTGCTCTCTCCGCAGCCCCTGCCCTGTCCTCCGCCAATGCCTCGGGCGAACCGAACCCGGGACTGGCGGGCGAAGAACAGCGCCGCGTCGATCTCAAAATCCTTGCCACCCTCGTGGGCGGCACCATGCTGCTGTGCGCGGCGGTGGGCTATTACCTTTTCGACGCGCAGGCCCACAGTCAGATCATCGCTGGCATCGCTGCGCTCCTGATGGGCACGCCCATTGTTGTCGAGGCCGGCCGATCCATCCTCGCCCCCGAGCAAGGCCGATCCACGCGGGCCACCTGGCAGCTTGTCGCGGTGGCGATTCTCGCTGCGTTGGCCACCAGCCAGTACATCACCGCCGCGGCGATCGCGTTTTTCATGCTCATCGCTTCCTTCATTGAGGAACGGACCGCGGTGGGCGCCCGCAGCATGATCGAATCGCTCGTGCGGATCACACCCACCAAGGCCCGCCGACTGAATGACTCAGGCAACCCCGCAGACACCACCGAAGTCGATGCTGCGCAGCTCCGGCCGGACGACCGTGTGCTCATCAGGCCAGGCGACAATATCCCCGGTGACGGCGTGATCGAAGACGGAAGCTCCACCGTCAACCAGGCCAACATCACCGGCGAATCGCTCCCAGTCGAAAAATCCCCAGGCGATGAAGTCTTCTCCGGCACCATCAACGAGACCGGCCTGCTGACCGTCCGCATCACCCGCGCCGGCGAAGACTCCACCCTCTCCCGCGTCAAGGGCCTCATCCTCCAGGCGGCCGACTCCCGCCCGCCCGTGGTCCGCATGCTTGACCGCTATGCGGTGTTCTACACCCCCACGGTCCTGATGATCGCTGCGATTATCCTGTTTCTCACCCGTAACGTCGATACCGCGATCACGTTGATCCTCATCGCGTGCCCGGTCGAAATCCTCATGGCTGGGCCCACCGCCATGGTCGCTGCCCTGTCCGCTGCCGCCCGCCTGCGTGTGCTTATTAAGTCCGTTTCCGACCTCGAAGTCGCCCAGCGCGTCACCGCGCTGGTGCTCGATAAGACCGGCACCCTCACCACCGGCAAGCTCAACGTCACCCGGCTCCAGCCCTACGAAGGCGTCGATGGTGCGCAACTTCTGCAGCTGTGCGCCTCGCTCCAGGCCAACTCCTCGCACCCGGTGGCCCGAGCGGTCATGGCGGTGGCGGAACGCGCCAAAGTCGTGCCCCGCCCCGTTGAAGACTTCCACGAAACCGCCGGCCGAGGGGTGCGTGGCAAAGTCGATGGCGTCGAAATCATGGCCGGCCGGCGGACGTTCCTTGAAGAGCACGGCGTGGATATGTCGCACTTCGATACCACTGCAGCCGAGGGCATGTCGCTCATGTTCGCCGCCCGTGCCGGACAGCCCCTGGGCTGGGTCGGGCTCGAAGACAAAGCCCGCCCCCAGGCTGCGGCCGCCATGATCGAGCTGGATCGTGAAGGGATTAAGACCCGCGTGATGATTACCGGCGACGCCTGGGGCGCTGCCCGCCGCGTTGCCCAGGAAGTCAGTGTCACCGATGTTCAGGCCGAGGCCTTGCCCGGCGACAAGCTTGAACTCGTTAAGGCACTGCGGGCCAAAGGCCACGTGGTGGCGGTGGTCGGCGACGGCGTGAACGACGGCCCCGCCTTGGCCGCAGGCGATATTTCCATCGCCATGGGCGCTGCCGGGTCCGACGTCGCGGTTCAGTCGGCTTCCATTGCCCTGATGTCCAACAATCTCAATCGCGTGCCCTTCCTCTTCCACCTCTCGCGACGCACCATTCGGGTCATCCGTCAGAATCTCATCGGCCTGTTGATTTACATACTCATCATGCTCGCGTTGCTCGCTGCGGGGTACATTACGCCCGTCGTCGCGGCCATCAGCCACGGAGTGGCTTCCCTCGCGGTGGTCTTCAACTCTGCCCGCCTGTTTCGGGAAGGCGAGAACCTCGCGGACGGCGAAGAGCCACTCACCGCAGCAAGTGCTCATCGGGCCCCCGAGCCCCGTACCGAGCATGTTCCTGCCACGCAGGCAGTGCCCACCCCAGCCTGAGGGGTGTTGACACTCAGCCATCGCAAAAAAATGTTCACCGACACGCATTCCACGGGTCAACCCGTATTCCCACTTGACAACTAGAACGCTCTAGCTCATACTTCTAGAGCGCTCTAGTCACCGTCACTGCGAATCCCATGCCTGTCACCCAACGCCAACTCGCAGAACACCTGGGCCTGTCCCCTCAAGCGGTGAGCTTTGCGCTGGGATCCCGGCAGGATCAGGTAAGCCACAAAACGCGGCAACGCGTGGTTGATGCGGCGAAGAAGCTGGGCTATCGCAGCAATGCCGCCGCCAAGGCCATGGCCACGGGCCGATTCAATGCGGTGGGCCTGGTGATGAGCGAGCACAACGCGCAGTCCACGCTGTACGGCCAAACGCTCCGCGGCATCAACGCCGCGCTTTCACCCCGGGGCATTCACCTCAACATTACGTTTGTCACTGACGAACAGCTTACCTCTGACACCGTTTTACCCAGCCTGCTGAGCGAAGTGATGGTGGACGGTTTAGTGCTCAACTACACCCACGACATCCCTGAAAAGATGATCGATCTGGTTGACCGCCACGCCATTCCCGCCGTCTGGCTCAACGCCCGGCGGGATCATAACTGCGTGCATCTCGACGATCGTGGTGCCGCCGCCGAGGCGACTCAGCGGCTGTTGGATCAAGGCCATCGCGAGTTGCTCTTTCTCGACACCACCGCGAAGAGCGAACGCAGCGGCGAAGTTCACTACAGCCACGCCGAGCGGCAGGCAGGGTTCATCGAAACCGTCAGGGCTTCGGGGCTCGCTCCTGTCACACTCACCCCCAAAGGATGGTGGGGCGATAAAGGGATCACCAAACTTGCGGAACTGCTCGCGTCTCCCGCCAAACCCTCTGCGGTGCTGTGCTACAGCGGCCACGAAGCCACCCTGGTGGAGCTTGCCTGCGAGCGGCTGGGACTCAAGCTCGGTCACGACCTCGCGCTGATTTGCTTTGACGCCGACCGAGGCCCGGGTGTCATTTTCACCCGGATGAACTTGCCAGAACGCGAACTGGGGCACGCGGCTGGCGAAATGCTTCTCGAACTTCTGGACGACACCGCCGATCAGCCTTGTCGTCCTATCCCCATGCCCTTTTACGCCGGCGAGACGTTCTCGCCGCCGCTCGCCAGCTCTGACGCAGTGCATTCTGCACCGTCAGACGATTCTTGATTTCAAATGGAGGTTTCTCTTATGACAACAACACGTTTCCTGACCACGCTCGCCTCAGTGTCTACTTTCGCATTCGTCACCACCCCGACCGCTTCCGCAGCTGTTATTGCCGGCTACGAAATGGGACAGGCTGGCCCGCAGACTCAAAACTTCGTCGAAGGCGGGGATATCACCGCGGGCTCAGATGCGGTGATCAATTTGAATTACAACTTCGGCAGCGGCTTTCCCGAAGCTCCAGTGATTCAGCTCGACCCTAATGCTGGATCCAGCAACACCACGGTTGCTCTCGATAATGGTCGCTTGTTTTTTTTCGACCTGACCGTCTCCGCGACAACCACCGATCTGGACATCTCCAGCTTCAGTATCCAGGGTGCTAAAAACGGCAGCTCGTCGCGTGACTTCGGTGCTGGCTTCCAGGTTGATACCGGCACAGGCTTTGGCAGCCGCATTGACTTCGTTTTCAATGTCGGCCTGACCACCGAGCGTCCGAGCATCGCCAGCTTCGGGCCTTACGACCTCTCGGGACAAGCGTCACTTCAGAACCTCGTGGCAGGCAACGTCGTGCGCTTCCTGGTCGCGGAAGACAATGATTTTTCAGCTTCCTTTGACAATATTGTGATTCAAGGTGAGGGCACGGCCGTTGCCATCCCCGAGCCTGCCTCGCTCGCACTCCTCGCAGCCGGCGGCCTGTGTCTGCTGCCCCGTCGACGCCGCTGAGTGCCATCCATCATCCAGTGGTTGGCGAAAGCCAGCCACTGAGCTTAATCGTTTCATCAAACTGCATGGTCTCACCTCTCACTGGCTCTGGCCTGTCATGAACCTTTCGTCGCGAAAATCCTCAGGCTTCACCCTGATTGAACTACTCGTCGTGTTGAGCATTATCGCTTTGCTCATCGCGCTGCTGCTGCCGACCCTCCAGAACGCACGCGAAGCCGCACGAACGACGGTCTGTCTCTCAAATCAGCGGCAGATCGGCGTGGCGATGTTCAGTTATGCCAACGAGTACGACGGCACGTTGCGTCCAGGCTTCTGGAACAGCGGCGGCGTCTCCGAATGGTACCGCAGCCTTCAGCCGAATTACCTCAGCGGGCCTGACAATCGCATCATGACCGAAGTCTTCGCCTGCCCGTCGGCGGAGAATGCCATGAGCCACATCGGCGACCGGTGGGACCTCAACCTGTCTGTGGCATTTCATACCACCAATGGGCGATACTGGCCAAGCTATATACCCGCCCAGGTCTCGGTGGGCCGAAAAACCGGACCACCGCCTTCACAACACTATCTGGTCACCCTTGATGAACTCCCGCCTGGGCGGGCCATGTTCTTTGAACGGGCCGACTTCAAGCCCGGCAATTCCGCTGTGGATGGTCCCGAAGAACAATCCGATCTTCGCGAGTTCGTCTCCCCCCTGGCCTACATCGAGCTCACCAACCCAGCCCGCCCGCCCATGCTTGAAACCCGCCACGGCGGGCTCACGTCCCAGAATATTCTCTTCGCCGATGGGCATGTGGAACAAACCGCTGGCCAGCAGATCACCTCTGCGTTTTACGACGGTGTGGCGTCTTCGGGCAACCGGCGACGGCAGTGGCTTTCAATCGTTGACAACGTCGGCCGGTGATACGACACCTTACGCCCGTTCGGCTGGCGAGGCCCGCTGCGGTTAGATTTGCGCATCATCCACAGCTCAATCCAATCCGCGTGAATCGAACCTTCAATTGCTATTGACGTACAGTTGGTGGTAAACTCTCGTCTTCGCCCCCTGACTCACTTAAGGACCTGCCATGCCCTTCGCTCCTATTGCCTCATCACGCTTGTCGGCCCTCACCGCCTGCTGCGCTGCTTTGCTCATCGCGGCCGCTTCACATGCGGTTCCTCCCACGTTCATTCCCCCCGATGATTCGGGCGTGGTGAATGTCAAGACCGATTTCGGTGCGAAAGGCGACGGTAAGACCGACGACACCGAAGCCATCCAAAAGGCCATCAGTTCAGTGCTGGACGAAGGGCGCTACGCCACGCCGGCCATGGTCTATTTGCCAGCCGGGACCTATCTGGTCAGCGGTCCCTTGGAAGGCAAGCTCAGCCAATACGGCTGGTCGGGTGGGTGGCGTGCGGGCATGCTTCTGGTGGGCGAAAGTCCTGAGAAAACCACCATCCGCCTGAAAGACAAGGCGGAGGGCTACGGCGACGAAGCCAAGCCCAAGTGGGTCCTCGCGACCGGCTCGGAATCCGACAAACGCACCAAGGCTGGCGATAAGCCGCTGTCCGGCGGGGGCAACCGAGCGTTTCGACACAACATCATGAACCTCACCGTCGATGTTGGCCGAGGCAATCCCGGAGCCATTGCTCTCGACTACGTCGTGAGCAACCGAGGCACCGTCCGTAACGTGCACCTCGTGGCACCCAAGGGCAGCGGCCACACCGGGCTCAACATGACCCGCAACTGGCCTGGCCCGGGCTACATCGTGGATGTCAAGATCACCGGCTTCGACTACGGCATGCGGGTCAGCCACTCGCAGTACGGCATGACCTTCGAGCGAATCACCCTCAAAGATCAGCGTAAAGCCGGCATCACCAACACCCACAACATGCTCGCCATGCGCGGCCTGATCAGCGACAACCGCGTCCCGGCCTTCGATACCTCCGGCGAACGCGGGCTGATCGTTCTGCTTGACAGCGAACTCAAAGGCGGCAGCAAAAATGCCGCAGCGTTCACCGGCAAGAACCGTCTGATGCTCCGCAATGTAGATATCGCCGGCTACGGCCTGGCCATTGACGACACGCACGGAAAAACGAAAGTTCCAGCTGAGGGCCTTATCGAGTCCTATGCCTCTAAAATCAACAATCTCACGCCCGACCGCATCGACCAGGACTGGCGACTCGAGGTCAAAGACGCTCCGCAGTTCCAGCCCACCAGCGCCGATCAATGGGTCAGCGTGACTTCATTTGGTGCGACGCCCGGCGGAGACGATGACGATTCCGACGGTATTCAGAAAGCGATCGACTCCGGCAGCCCGGTGGTGTACATCCCACGCGGCTCGTATCGGATCACCAAGCCCCTGATTGTGCGAGGCAAGACAAGACTCATCATTGGCTTCCAGTCGGCTTTGAATATGCCAAAGGACATGCGAAGTGAAACCCCCATTCTTCGTTATGAAGGAGTGGAAGGTGAATCCACGATCCTCGAGCACATCTGGTTAGCCGGTCGAATCGAACATGCTGGCGCTGGCACCCTCACGCTTCGGCACGTGGATATCGCCAACGGATATCGCAATACCGAAGCGGGCAGCGGCGATGTCTTTACCGAAGACACCATTGGTAAACCGTGGCATT
Source organism: uncultured Phycisphaeraceae bacterium (assembly GCA_963799465.1). Taxonomy (GTDB): domain Bacteria; phylum Planctomycetota; class Phycisphaerae; order Phycisphaerales; family Phycisphaeraceae; genus JBCCOW01. The sequence goes on from CAWCXG010000003.1 coordinate 197,397, forward strand.
TTAATCATCCTCAAAATGCCTGGCTGCGCCAGATCAATTGCGAGTTCGGCCAGGACCCGCTCATCGAAAACCACGGAGCGACGCTCTGGTTCCTCGGCTACAAAACCGAAGGTGAGATGGTCTGCTTCCGCCAGACGGCCGGCGAAACCGATATGAACGGCACGCTGTTTTACCCTCTGGGCAACCGCAACCCCACGGGACCAGCCGTTCTGATCGAACAAGGGCGTTTTGCTGGATCGCTGCGGATGAATTCACGCGGCTACCAACTCTTCGCCGGGGCTGCGATGGGTGACGCCGAACAGTCCGTGCGGTGGAAAGATGTGGGCAGCCACGCAGCTCCGCTGATTCTTCTCGATGTTCCTGAGGCTGGCTTGGGTCAGCCGCTCGAAGCAGGTGCGGTTCCCGCGTGGAACGGTGCCGCTGGCAATCCCCACACCGATGAGCATGGATATACCTGGCTCGCTGTGGCTGCGGGATCGACCAACGTATGGGACCAACCCAAACACTATGTCCCCCTGGACAAATGGAATGCGGGCAGCGGTCGATTTGAAGACACCCGAAGCATGCAGGACAGTGCCCCCTCCTATGCCCCGGGACCGCGTGTTTTGCGGACTCGTTCGGGCGGGGGTCACCTCGCGGGTCTTGTGATTCGCCCCCCCTCGGCGGGAAACTACAGCCTGCAGGGGTCAGCCGCCTTGCGAGCATGGGGGCCAAAGGAACCTTTGCAGATACTCGTCGTTCGTGTTGCGGCAGACCAGTCGGGAACCGTGTTGCTCGATACCACTGCGAAAGATGGCACCGCGTTCGACTGGTCTTCCGAGAACGCGCTACAGAACATTTCCCTGAAAAAGGGTGAGTCGATCGCCATCATCGGGGCCAACGTGGGCGGCGGCACGGGCAGCATCGATTTTGATGATGTCAAGAACGCTCCGACGCGCCTCGTGCCTTCGGGCAATTGATCCACCGATGAGTCAGGCGGGACGCGGTTTCGTCACGTCTCGCCAGCAACTTAGTTGGCCAGCACGTGCCGGTAAATCGCGTGTGCGACGCCGGCATCGTTGTTGGCGGGCACAATGGCGTCGGCCGCGGCCATGGTCTCTGGCCAGGCGTTGTCGACCGCCAGGCCCAGCCCAGCCCACTGAAGCATGCAGATGTCGTTGGGAGCATCACCGATCGCCACCACCCGATCAGGCTGAATGTCCAGCATCCCCGCGACCCACGCCAACGCAAGCGATTTGCTCACCGAAGGATGCGCGATCTGTAACAAATGGCGATCGCTCACCATCAGCGCAATGTCAGTTCCGAACTCTTCGAGAATCGCTTCACGCACCGCCACCAAGCGATCAGGGTTGGCCAGGAGCATCAGCTTGGTCACCGGCTCGGCATACAGCGGTTCAAGTGACCCCACGTAATCAGGCGGAAAAGACCGAGACGTGGCAGTCCCCAGGGTGGGCTCGTGGTGGTCGGTGTACCACTGGTCCAACACTTCGAGACTCACCAACACCTCAGGCAGCACCCGCCGCGCCACGCGAACAATCTCACGCACGCGATGCCCCGGCAAAGGGCGATGCAGCAAATTGATTTCGCTCAGCGGATCACGCACCAGCGCACCGTTGTAATTGATCTGTGGCGTGTCGAGGCCCAGCAAGTCGTAGATTTCACGCACCGTACGCGGCGGCCGCGCCGAGGCCAGCACGACTTTCACCCCAGCCGCCGAGGCGAGCTTGATCGCTGCGACGTCTTGCAGATTCATGCGCTTGTCGGAGCGGATCAGCGTGCCATCCAGATCAATGGCTAACAGATCAAACAAACGCTCCGGGGCGCGGTGGGAAGCCGGCTTAGACTCACGCTGCAACCGTGGATTGAAGTCAAGCAGGCCAGAACTCATCAACAACGTCTCCGACAGAGCCCTCCTGCTCTGCAAAGTCAGTTTAACGCGGTTCACACGAAGCGCCCAGCCTTGTGGCTTACTATTCGATCTCACTCCCTGGAGGCACCGCTCGTTATGACCACGCTATCCCACGCTCAAACCGGATTGTGCCCGACGAGCCCTGCCAATCTGCTGGGGCTTGACTATCGAGCCCAGGCCAACGTCTTTGAGGACCTGGGTCCGATCATTGACCTGCACACCCACGTCACCTCACCCCAGGCTGCAGAGGTCTATCTTCAAGCTGCTGGCGATTACGGCATCACCCGCACTTTCACCATGACCGGCATTGACGACGCCGTACAACTCCGGCAAAACGCTTTCGACAGCATCGACTTCATCTGCGTGCCTGACTATCGCCGGTACATGCAGACCGACGATCCGACTATTTTTGTCTCCGCCTGGATGGACGATATCAGGCGGTTTCGCAGTGAGGTGGATTGCCGAATCATCAAACTCTGGGCCGCGCCGCGGGGTCGCGACTTTCTCGACCGTGCCCCGGATGCTCAGAAACTCGCCGCCCTGCCGGAGATCGGCAACCCCATGCTGCTCGACTCCCCGATCCGCCAGCGGGGGGTTGAGCTTGCCTTAGAGCTTGGTTACAAGGCCATCATGGTGCACGTCGCTGACCCTGACACCTGGTTCGCGACCAAATATGCCGACGCCGAACGCTATGGCACCAAAGCTCAGCAATACGATCCCCTTCGCCGGCTATTGGAGCGGTATCCCGATGTCCCGGTGATCGGTGCCCACATGGGCGGATATCCCGAAAACCTCGATTTCATCCAGGACCTGCTCGATCAATACCCCAATTACCGTGTGGACACCTCCGCGACCAAATGGCAGGTGCGTGAGCTGAGTAAGCATCCCGCACGGCTGGCCGCCTTCTGCAACGCCAACCCCGGACGCGTCCTTTTCGGAAGCGACATAGTTGCGAACGCTGAGAACGTCGTCCCGACCGAGATCGATCCGAGCCTTCCCGAAGATACGCCGGGCGTCGGCCAAGGCTTCGGCTACGACCTCTACGCTTCGCGGTATTGGGCCTTGCGGACGCTGCTCGAAACCGACTACGACGGCCCCTCGCCCATCGTCGACCCTGATCTGCATCTGGTCGATCCGCATGTCCCCGAGAATGCTGCGCCACCCCTGGTGGGCGCCAACCTTCCCCGTCCCCGCCTCATCGATATTTATCGGGAAGCGTCGACCGCGCTGTTGCGTGATATTGACGCATATTGAGCGTCACTGCTTTGGACATCACGCGATCCAGCGGGTAACTTGAGATCGACCACACATTCTCCTTCAAGGCTCTTCTGTCATGCGTCTGCGAACACCCATTGCGTCATTACTTTTCCCTGCAGTCCTGTTGGTGAGTACCGCATGCCCGACGGTAATTACCGCCGAGGTGCCGACCACGGCTCCGACGGCGACGGCAACACTGCCTCCCGATTCTGCCTACGTGATCGTCAAAGACGGCCACCTCACCCTCGACGGCGAACGGGTGCGGTTCTGGGGCGCAATTGGCAACTTCCCCGGACCTGCCGAAACCGTCGACGGCGATGTGTATTTCGGACAACGCATGGCCGTCCAACGCCTCAAAGACATGGGCTTCAACATGGTGCGGTTCTGGCACTACCGCGGCAACGGTGATTACGTCAAAGGGGACGGATCCGCCCGCGATCGCATCGACTTCTTTTTCGCTGAATGCCAACGCAACGGCATCAAGATCTGGCCCGCCGGCCTGGGGGGGGCGACGATCTACGAACCCCAGCTCGACGATTACGCCAAGGTCATCGACGACCCCGCGACCGAAGAAGCCTGGAAGCTGGCTGTGCGCTCGATGATGAAAACCGACTGGCGCTCGCCCAATGTTCCCGCCATGCGGCCGCCCTATGCACTTGCCGGCGTGTGGGATGAAAGGCTCGAGGCGGGAACCATCGCCAGCATGAAAAAGCGGGCACAACACCTCAATCAACACACCGGGTTCACCTACGCCGACGACCCGGTCAACGTCGTCTGGGAGCTGACCAATGAGCAGTGGTGGATCCGCAACATGATTGGCGGAAGCTGGCAGAAGCTGCCGGACATCTTCAAAACGTCATTGCTGGTCAAATGGCACGAGTACCTTCGGGATAAATATCAGGACGACGCCGCCCTGACCCAGGCCTGGGGCTTTTTGCTCCAAGGCGAATCCATCGAACGCGGCACTGTCCTGCTCGCTCCACTGGGCAAGCCCGGCAAGCCTTCGTCATTTAATGACACCAATCCCGAAGCACTCGCCGCGTTTGAAGGCGTTGAGCAGGCCTACAGCCGGGATGATTTCACGTATGCACGCGGTGCGGATGTACTCGAATTCTTCACCACCACTTTGCTGGCTCATAAACAGCGACTTGCCGCCGAGGTGAAAACCTGGGGCAAAAGCACCCGCCTGTCCCCCCTTCTCTATGACACGGGCATCGGCGAAAGCATCCAGGCTCAGTACATCCATCAACAGGCCGACGCGGTGAGCCACTGCGCTTACATGGAAGGCTTCAGCCCCGATTCAGACCCCGCTGATCCCGAGCACCCGTTCTACAGCATTCTCGACCAGTACCCGCGTATCAGTAACGACGTGCCGTGGCTTGAGCAGAATCGCACGCCCGACAAGCCATTTTTGTGCTACGAAACCCAGATGGGCAACCCGGGTAAATACCGGGCCGAGTTCCCGCTGCGACTTGCAGCGCTGGCGTCGATTCAGGATTGGGACGCTGCGGTCTATCACTACTGGACGATTGGCAAATACGCGTTTAACGAGCCGGACTCGCTGACGGGCGACCTGTCCTTCCCAGGCCCCGGCGCGCACCAATACGACTTCACCTTTGACGAGGTGGCCTTTGCCGTCCGCCGACTCGCGGGGCAGATCTATCTTCACGGCCACGCCGACCCCGCGCCGGATCCCACCACCTTTGTCTTTGGCCGAAAGTCCATGTACCACCCCCAGTCCATGACTTACGGCCGATCCTACGGGCCCGGCATGTTGCAGGACATGCTCTACACCACCTACCGACACGGCAGCCGAATCGTCATCGACCCCACCGTGGAAGAAGACCGTATCGAAGGCCCCAAAGTCCGCGCGGACGGCTACCTGGTCCCCCGCATCATCAAGCCAAACGAACACATCACCTTCGACACGACCCGCCGGCAGCTCACCTTCGATACGCCTGGGGCGGCAGCCTATGTGGGATTCTTTGCGGATCACGGCAAGGAAACGCTGAGCTTCGGCAACGGCGTCACCGTGAGCAACATCACCTTTCACAATCCCAAAGACACCCCGTACCCCGTGACCGATGACGAAAAGTACTTCGCCTTCGGCCTGGTCTCCACCGATGGCAAACCGCTGCCCGAAGCACAGACCGCGACCATCGCGCTGGTCAGCACCAGCTCGAATACCGGCCTGGACCTGTCTGGGGAAAAGCCCAAGTACGGCACGTCCCCGGTTCTGGTCACCCGCGTCGGCGCCACCATCCACAGCGAGGCCCTCAACGGCATGACCTATGTCATGAAGGACTACTTGATGAACGAAATCGCCAGCGGCACCATCGAAGACGGCACCCTCACCATCCCCGGTGATCAGCCGATTTTCTGCGTCGATCTGACGCGCACCGCCGCTGAGTGATGACATGAAGACATGAAGGTCAAGACGCGATCTGTCTCGTCCTTCCTGTTTACTCCGGCACAAGCACATCCACGCTCGCCAGCTCTGCCAACGGGATCGCGGGCTCGATGACCACATCGCTGCGGAGCATGTCGGGGAGCGGCCGAATCGCCACGATCTTGCCGAGTAGAAAAGCCTGCGATTCCTCCGGCCAGCGGGGGTCGATCAGTCGCGCCAGGTCTCCCACGCGCAGGGCGGTATCGCGGTCGATCCCGTCAAGTGAATGGAACAGGCCGTCCTTGCCGGCTTTGACGTAGATCAGTTCTTCGCGCGGCGGCTGGGTAAGGTCAGGCGAGGAGAAGCCGACTTGAAACTGGTCGCCGGGCGAGTCAATCAGGGTCAGTCTGCTGGTTAACGCGTCGGCAACATCGATACGACCGACGAGGTGCGGGCCGAAGATCACAACCTGCCCCGCCTTGAGCCCGGCATTCGAGCCTTTGCGGATGCGAAGTCCTCGGCGGGGCTGGGCGTCGTCGAGTCCGATGACCTCCGCGCGGACGAGACGGGCGTTGCTGCCCAGCACTTCGCGCACTTTGCGAAGCGTCTGTACTTCCTGAGTCAGCCGACGCACCTGGTCCTGAAGCTGCTGAATCCTCTGCAACGCCAATGCGGGGTGCTGCGCGGGGTCAGCACCCACATCCACAGTTTTGGAAACTGCGGGCGTGGACGCATCGTGCAATACGGCGGTGATCGGCCAAAGCAACACGTCACTGGCGGCTCGCAGGGGTGTGCCGGCGTGACGCGCCCAGGCTGCGGGTAAAACAGAATTGACGGCCAGCAGGCACGCGACGATGACCAGAAGATGCCGAGAAGTCATGGGCGGTCGGCCCCGGGGAGCCCTCCAGCCCGTCGCGGGGCACCACACGGGCGGTGCATGCGGGGGCTAGTCGTTGAGGTCCTGGTCCATCGTGCCCTTCCAGTCCTCGAGGTGTTCGAGGTAGATGGCGGTGCCGCGGGCGACGCAGGTCAGGGGGTCTTTGGCGATGCGGGCGTCGAGTCCGGTGGCGTTAGAGATAATGATGTCGATTCCACGGAGCAAGGCTCCGCCGCCAGCCAGCACGATGCCGTTGTCCACGAGGTCTGCAGCAAGTTCGGGATCGCAGCGTTCGAGCGTGCGGGTCACGGTTTCGATGATGGCTGACAAAGGCTCCTGCAACGCCTCGCGGATTTCTTCGCTGGTGATGAGCGTTTTGCGGGGCAGGCCTGAGATCATGTCGCGACCACGCACTTCCATGGTGGACTCTTCGCCGGAGGGATCGGGAGCGGCGGAGCCGACCTCGATCTTGATCCGTTCAGAGGTCTGCTCGCCGATCATCAGGTTGTAAGCCTTTTTCATATGGTTGGCGATGGACTCGTCAAAGTCATCGCCCGCCACACGAACGCTTTCACACTGGGCAATGTCGGCCAGGGACATGATGGCCACTTCGGTCGTGCCGCCGCCGATGTCGACGATCATGCTCGCGGTGGCTTCGACGATCGGCAGGTTGGCGCCGATGCCCGCAGCCATGGGCTCTTCGACCAGATAGACCTTACGGGCCCCGGCGGATTCGGCAGAGTCGAAGACCGCCCGCTTTTCCACGGCGGTGATGCCTGAAGGGACGGCGATGACCACGCGGGGCTTGACGAAGGGCCGCTTGCCGTTGACCTTGCGGATGAAGTAGCCGAGCATCGCCTCGGTGATCTCGAAGTCCGAGATCACGCCGTCCTTGAGCGGGCGGATGGCGGTGATGCTGCCCGGCGTTTTGCCGAGCATTTCCTTGGCGACCCAGCCCACCGCGTTACCGTTGTTGAGCACGATATTGGTGCCCTTCTTGACGGCGACCACGGAGGGCTCGTTGAGCACGATGCCTTCGCCTCGCACGCAGACCAGCGTGTTACACGTGCCAAGGTCGATGCCCATATCGACGCTGAACCAGCTTAGGAAGTTGTCAAGAAACAAGGTAGAGCTGGCCAGAGGGTGAAGAAGGACGATTAAACGATGCAGTTCCGCGTGGACTGCGTGTGGATTGTAGTGACCGCAGTCACCCTGCGGGATGCAGGGCTTATCGGACCGATGGGCGGGTCAAGTCGAGAAGAAGTTTCGTATCGGCCAGGCGTGTGATGCACACGTGATTCAAAAGCGACGAATCGCTTAGAACCAGACCATCCAGTTGCCACCATTGAGCTCGGCAAGCTTAGACCAAGTGTAGCCCACGCCGATGGCAAGGATGACAAACGCGATGGACAACATCGCGGTGTACACGTTGGTGGAGACGCTGGTCGTTCGTTTCACGGCCATGGGGGAGTACTCTCAAAAAGTGGCGGCTGGAGTCAGTGCGTTGCGTAAATGTTCAGGCACCACGGGTGGTGGCGAGATCGCCCTGCTGGACGGGTTTTTGCTGCCGTTCGAGCACGCCGACGGATTCGCCTTGCTCGACAACGCGGACAACAACATCGCCGAGGTATTCATTGCCGCGTTCAAGGGAGAACACCATGTTCTTACGAACGCCGTCACGCTGGCCCACGTTGAGTTGGATGAAGGTCAGCCCGCGGTCTTCGGTCACACTGGTGACCTGGCCTTCGATGTCGCCGACCACAGGCTCGGGGGCGGGACGCGAATCCCGGGGGACCATGCTGGCAATTTCGGTGATCGATTGCTCGGCGGCGAGTAACTGTTCTTTCAGACGCTGGACGTTGGCGATCATGACCGCTTCGGTCTTGGACGCTTCGGTGACGGCGACGTTGAGGTCCGCAATCTTCGACGCCTGGGTCAGCACGGTTTCCTGCGCGGCAGCGAGTTGCTGATTGAGCGTTTCGTTTCGGCCCTGCTCGGCTTCGACCATCTGCGAGGATACGTTGGCACGGACCTTCTCGAGATCGATCTGGCTTTCGAGTGCCCGCTTTTCGCTGGAAAGCTCGGCATTGGCCTTGGCGAGGCGTTCCTGATCGGTGGTGAAGTCGTTGACTTCGGAGGTCAGGGCGTTGACCTGGGCGGCAAATGTTTCCTTGGTTTCTTCAAGGAGGTTGATCTTTCGCTCTGCCTCTTCCTGGGTGCTTTTGAGCTTGGTCTGAAGGTCACTGATGGCTTGCGCGGAGTCGCCTTGCTTGGCGACGTACGGCACGATCAGGGCGACCATGAGGACGGCGAGGATGGTCACCAATACAACAAAGGATTTGGTCAGAGCGTTCAAGGCAGGTCCTCAGGCGGGGAGAAAAGCGGGACAAAGGCGAGTCGCGGGGAGAGGCCAGAAGCGAAGCCGGCGGATACCGCGCGATTGAAGTGAACTGGAATCCCTATCGGTGTACCTCAAAGCGGTCTGGATGTCAAGGTTTGCGAGCCTTGTCTTACGTTGGCTCAAGGCCGCTAGCTGTAGTGCTGATCGCGAGTTATCGGGCGTTGCCGGGGTCTTTTGCGCTGACCTTGAGGACGCCTGCAGCGGCGGCCAAACGCACCGCAGGGTCTTGGTCTTTGAGCAACATGACCAAACGCTGCTGAGCTTTGTCGGTCTGCGCCTCCCCCAGCGCAAGCGCGGCCTGTGCCCGGATCAGCGCGGCAATGGCCTGGTGCTGTGGGTCATCGCGGCGGAGCTGTTCGTAGCTGCGGATGCGGGCGCGGAGCTGGGCGACGGTGCGTTGTTCCACGCGGCCCGCTGCGTCCCCGCCCTGGTTGTCTGCGGCCGCCTCGAGGGTTCTCAGGTCGCCTCGGGCTTGCTGGAGGTAGTTTTCGATCTGTTCGCGGACCGCTTTGCCGTCGTAGTTGGCGGCGAGAAGCATCACATGCAGGCCTCGGCTGGACCCGAGGATGGCCATGGCTTCGGCGGCGGCGAGGCGGACCTGGATCGGCTGCTCTTCTGGGTCCATCAGGTTGTTGAAATTTTCGATCATCGCTGTGTCCCCGGCCCGGGCCAGAGCTCGCACGGCGGCGATGCGGGTTTCATCATCGACATCGCGTGTTTTCGAACGAAGGTAGTCCAGGGCCTGGTCTTCGCCCAGCTTGAGCATGGACTCGGCAATCTGAAGGCGGACGAGTGTGACTTCCACGGCGGAGGCGCGGGGCATGGGTGCGTTGAAGCGGTCGTTGAGCAGAGGCAAGGCTGAGTTGTTGCCCAGCTCGCCCAAAAGCATGGCGACGTTGGCGCGGACGGTGGCATCGCGGCTGAGAAGCATCTGCGCAAGCGGGGTGAGCGAGACATCCTCACCGCAGCGGTAGGCGGCGTAGAGCGCGGCGGCACGGGTGGATTGCGCGGTTTCCTGGCCGGCGGTTTGGCGGGCGAGCGGGCCGAGCTCGCGGGCCTGCTGTTGGCCGATGATGACCAGGGCTGTGAAGCGGACCGCAGGGTTGGGGTCTTTGAGTGCGGCCTGCGCAAGCGCCAAGGCCCGCTCGGGGCGGGGTTTCATGGCTTCAATGGCGTTGGCGCGGAAGCGGGCGTTTTCGCTCCGTGAGGCATCAAGAATGATGCGGGTGGCTTCAGGCACCGCGTCGATCACCTCCTGGTGCGGCCTGGCGTACGCAACACCCGTTGAAAAGAACACAAAGCACACGAGCACAGAAGCACAGAGAGGGCGAAACATGGGCGGTATCCAGATGGCAGGGCAAGCGAAAAGCATGTCAAAGACTGAATCGGCACGAACCGTGTCGTGACGCGACGATTATGTTGCAGCAATGAATGTACGCGGCCCGGGACCATCAGGTTGTGTTGGAGTTTGGACCCCCGTACGTGCGGGATTGCGTGAGGCGTTGCATCGAGCGGGTTGTGGGGCATTTTGGCTTGCGGCGCTGCTGCTCGTGGTGGTTCCTGCCTCTGCGGACGCGGTGGCTCAGGATCGTGGGGGTACGGCGACGACGTTGGCGGTTCCTTCGGCGGAAGAGCTGGGGCAGGGGCACCTCATCATTTCGGTGTTGACAGTGATGCCGGGCGACGCGATCCACGCGGAATATGGTCACACCGCGTTTCGGGTGCGTCACCGTGAGGGGCTTTACGACGCGGTCTTCAACTACGGGACCTTCGATTTTCACAACCCCAACTTTGTGTGGGAGTTTGTCAAGGGTCGGCTGGACTACGCCCTGTCGGTTGAGAGCTTTGCGAGCTCGATGGAGCAGGCTGAGCTTGAGGGTCGTCCGATGATCGAGCAGGAGTTGAACCTCTCGGCCCAGGAGGCCCAAGCGGTCCTGGACTTTTTACGGTGGAACGCCAGGCGTGAACATAAGCACTATCGCTATTTGTTTTTCACAGATAATTGTTCGACCCGGGTGCGGGATGTGTTGGAGCGAAGTGTGCCGGGGCTGCTTTGGGCTGGTGACGCAGGCGCGGTGTCGGATGCGGTGCCGGACCATGTCGCAGGGATTGAGGTCCCGGCGTGGAAGTCGCGGACGTACCGCCAGATGGTCGGCGTTTACACCGCAGATAAGCCTTGGCTCTGGGCGGGCGAATCGACTTTGCTGGGACCTGAGGCGGACGAGCTGACCGGGGAGCGTGGGGAAAATGAGGCGTCGGTGACGCGGGGTCAGGTACGGGGCGCGATGTTTTTGCCGCTGCCGCTGATGGCGGTGCTGGACGCATCGCAGCGTGCGACCCGTGAAGGTTCGCAGCCGTTGGTGTCGCGGACCTTGGCCTATCACTGGGATGTCCCGCCGGGCGCTGCGGCGGCGGCCACGGTGCAGCCTGGTCAGCCCTGGCCTGCGTGGGTGGCGGCAGCGGTGTTGTTGATCGCGAGCTTCGTGACGCTGCTGTCTCAAACGTGGGGACAGCGGCGTTTATTCTGGAAGCTGCAGATCCGGAATGAGACGTGGTGGGTCCGGCTGTTTGACGCAGCGCTCCTGATGATCGCGGGCGTCATGGGGTGTGTGATGCTGGGGCTGTGGTTTTTCAGTGAGCACACGGTGGCGGCACGGAACGCTCACCTCGTGTGGGCCTGGCCGACGCATGTGATCGCGGCAGTGGTGCTGCTCAGCCCGGCGGCGTGGCGGAATCGCGTGGGGCGTGGGCTGGGTCATTATTTGTTGGCTGCGAGTGTCGCGGGGGTAGTGGGATTGATCGCGGCCCATGTGGTGCAGGAATCGCCGCTGGCGGTGACCGTGTTTGCGCTGGCGGTTGCGGTGCGTTGTGGGGGGCGTGGGGGGCGTGGGGGGCGTTTTAGCGCAAAGAAAACCCCGGGCGGAGCCCGGGGCTGATGGGGGTCGGGGGATTGTTGAGTTTAGATGGCGCGGGGGTGGGCGGTGTCGTAGGCGGTGCGCATTCGCATGCTGGACAGGTGGGTGTAGATCTGCGTGGTGGAAAGAGACTGATGGCCCAGGAGTTCCTGCACGCTGCGGAGGTCGGCCCCGTTGTCGAGCAGGTGGGTGGCGAAACTGTGACGCAGGGTGTGGGGCGAGATCTGGGAGTCCAGGCCTGACTCTTTGAGGTACTTGTCGAGCTTGCGCCGCACGGATCGGGAGCTGAGGCGTCCGCCATTTTTATTGATGAACAGGGGCACGTCGTCGCCGGCGACGCTCTTGTCGCGCAGGTCGGTGAATCGGCGGTCGGGCTCGAGCAATGTGATGTAATGACGGATCGCAGCCATGGCATGTGAGCCCAGGGGCACCATGCGTTCTTTTCGGCCCTTGCCGCGGACGTTGAGGGTCTGCGTGGCGTGGTCGAGATCACGGCGGTTGAGGTCTACCAGTTCGCTGACGCGGACGCCGGTGGAGTAGAGCGTTTCGAGAATGGCACGGTCACGGGCGCCAAGGGTTTCGCGATTGTCGGGGGCAGAGAGGAGCGTTTCGATCTGTTCGACGGTGATGGCTTTGGGCAGCCGTTTGGTCTGCTTGGGCGTGCGGATGAGCAGCATCGGATTGTTGGTGATGAACTCACGTTTGACCATCCACTTATAGAACGAGCGGAGGGTGGCGATTTTGCGTGCGGTGGTGGCTGCGGAGTAGCCGAAGCCGTCGAGGTGGGCGAGGAAGCCGCGGACGACCATGGCATCGACGCCGGTCAGGCGTTGGTCGGCAAGCCGATCGGCGGCGATGACCTGAGCTTCAGGACTGCCTGTGACGGGGGTCGGACCGGCAGCGTCGTTGTCGTCCTGATCATCCTGGGCGCTGAGTGGGCGAACGGCTTTGGGCGACAGCAGGTACTCATTGAACTGCCGAAGGTCGGCCCCGTAGCAACGTGCGGTGTACGGGCTGAAGTGCCGCTCAAAACGCAGATAGTCGACGAACTTTTCGAGCAGCGGGCAGGTGTTGGGCTTACGCTCCGAGGGGTCGGACTTGGTGTTGGCGACGTGAGGCTTACCTGGGGTCGAGGGGGTCAGGCTGGCGACGGAGATGGGCATCACGGCGGGCTGGGGCATGCTTTGGGATCGGGTGGAGGGCGTGGACATGGCGGGGTTATGCGTAGCGGCGTGGGTGGGCGTGGAGTCGGTCATGGGGAGGATTCCTTGAGAAAGCGAAGGCCCTAGGCCGAGCGTCGGGTGGGTGGAGCGTCAGGGGAAGCGTTGGTCGCGGCGGAGGAGAGGCGGCGAGCCATGCGTTGGCCGAGTTGATGAGACAGCACCGCGGCGTCAAACCACGTGAGCTCGTTGTCGGATTGACTGACCAGCGCGGCGAGCTGGTTTAAGAGGTCGGGTTCGTCGCCGGGCAGGCAGCGAAAGACGTACCGCTCGTCGCCTTTGACAAGGACGAGTTGGTGATCATCGGGGCCGGTTTCGAGGGACGCAGCGGGCGGGGGCGTGGCCGCGCTGGGGGTGCCGGGGGCGCTGGGAACGGGCAACCGGGGGGCGTCGGCCGGGCCGGTGTCTTGAGGAGGTAAATCGTTTGCGTTGGACACCGTCTTCTCCGGCCCTAGACGGCCGGCGAAGCGACATCCGTCTAGGAAGGACCTGGTTGATGCACGACGGGGATTTCCCGTTGTGCCCGAGCCGTGCGTGCAGCCTCGGCTCGAATCAATCGTGAACCCATCTGGTGGGTCACGAACTGCGTAAACAGGTCCATGCTCATGAGGTAGAGGCGGTAGGCGTGGTCTTGGTCATCGCCCTCGCCGTAGTCATCGACGTAGTCGATTAAAGCGTCGCGGGTCGATTCAGTACGTCCGTCAATCAGCCCCGAGACCGCCACGACCGGCTGGTCGGGATCGGCATAACGGGGATCAGGGACCGAGGCGTTGCCCGTTGGGCTTCGGCTGAGTTGCCGGGGGTCGATGGGCGTGCGAGGCCCCAGGGCATCCTCGGCATAGAGCTCGAGTGTCATCCCGAGCTTGGGGGGATCGTACGGGTCGTAGGCGGTGATGGTGCCTGCGACCAGGCCGTCGACTTTCATGGCCCGTCTTAGTCGAATGGCGTCGTCGCGGGAATCGATGGAGGTCATCTCCAGCGATTCCATGACCGCGAGCGTTCGGTTGAGTGGCAGGACCTCGAGGCCTCGAACACGGGTGAGTGCTTGAGCCACATGATCTGCCACCCGCACGCCGTCGGCACCGCCGGACCCGGACTCGTCCCGCAACGGCGCGACCGCCCATAACCGACGCTCGCCGTAGGGTGAGTCGAACTCGCCCCGGGCGTTACTGCGACACCCCACCGTTGAGGTCATCACCAGCGTCGAGAACATTGAGAGCATCAAGAGCGATACCCCGGGTTTAGAACCCAAGAGCGTGCTCCACGTCTTTTGCATGGCCTGTTTACTTGTCATGGCCTCCTGCCGGATCAAGTCTCGCGTCGGACTCCGCCCACGCTTGCAACATTCAAATTGTCGGTACCCGCGTTAAGGCGTGGGCACCATGACCGTGGGCTGTTCGACGTCACCGTCGCGTTGCACCATGGGTTGGACGATCGGCTTGACCGCCCAGATATTTTCCACCGCACCCTGGGTCCGGTTGGACACGAAGTAAATCGTGCCGTCCTTCGCCCAGCGTGGCTGGAGATTCGCGCCACGGCTCTGGGTAAGACGTGTGCGTAACCGGCCGTCGACTGTCATCGTCCAGACATCAGACGCGGCGGGTCTCGCAGAGTTATCGGCCTGCTGTCCGAGGACAGTGCAGAAAACCACTTGCTGTCCGTCGGGGCTCCATCGTGGGGTAATGATCGCGGCGTTGGCGCTGGCGATGATCTCGGTCGGTCGCGTCGGTTCGCCATTCACCAGGTCCACGGTCCAGACGCTGAACCACTGAGTTCCTCGTTCGCGGGCCCGCTGAAACACGATGCGGTTGTCGGTGGGCGACCAGCTGGGGAACAGGCCTGGGCCGATGTAGCGTTTCACGGCAGGCTGGGCGACGTCAATGACGATCAGTTCCCAGCGTCGCTCGGTGGTGCTGTAGCTGCAATAGACCAGGCTTTGGCCGTCGGGCGAGAAGCTTGGATGCAGGTCGTGCCCCGCGTCGCTGGTGAGTTGGACCGGCTGGCCTCCGTCAAGCGGCAGAAGGTAGAGGTCCCAGTTGCCCGAGCGGTCCGAAGCGAAGGCGACCGAGCGTCCGTCGGGGCTGAACGCGGGCTGAACATCCTGGCCCGGGTGGGAGGTGAGCTGCGTGACGGCGGTGCCGCCGATGGCCTGGAGATAGAGGTCGCTGGTGTCGCGGTGCCGGGTCGAGGCAAAGACCATACGGCGGGCCTGGGCATCGATATCGACATCGAAATCGTGTCCGACCTGGGTGAAGCTGATCTGGCGGGCGTGATCGTCGCCGGTCTGGCTGCGCCCCGCGTTTTGGGCGGCGTCGTCCACTCCCGGCAGGCTGCCGAAGACCGAGACCAGTCCGGGCCGGCCGCTTCGTCTGGTTTCCTCTGGTGAGGAGCCGACAAATCGCACCTGCGTGGGGACGCCGGTGGTGTTATGTGCGGGTCGCGGGCCGCCCTGCTGCACGGGAACGGCATGGCCTTGCGTGGGGCCTTGGGCTGTGGGATACCCGGCGGGTTGCCCCGTCGTGTGAAGCTGGGGGTTCTGCCGGGCCGGTTGACTGCGATCTGCGGCCGAAATGTTCCTTAACTCTTGCGTCTCACGGGCTTGCTTGTACGCTACAGCAGCACGCCGGTCGGATGACCGCAGCCCCCAGGCGCCGTTGTAGTAGCTGGTACAACCCGCGACGCCCCCCGACGCCAAAACGGTCGTCAACCCCATGACCGTAAGAGACTTAGTTAAACGTGACGTCATAATGAACAACCCAGTGGCAGCGCGACAGTTGGTAGCAAGCGTTATCGGGAGATGTCGTACCGGACGGTGAGCGATCCGCATCGCCATCGCTTATCGGACACCCGCCTCCGTTCCGTTCCGCCCCCGCCAGGCCTACCCCCCCACGCCCCGCTCCATCCTTCAAGCTCACCATGTCCTGCCTGTCCCACCTGATTCCTTCGAGTTCCCCGGCTTCACTCATGCAGACCCTGCCTCTCGCCATCGATTTTGTCGCCTGGCGCATCCCCCTCACCGTCACCTACGTCATCCTGCTCTTGCTGATCGGGGTCTACGGCGTGCACCGCTACTGGCTGGTCTTCGCCTACCAGCGTCACCGTCATACGCCCCCCCGCCCCAAGGCGTGGTTTCGCTCACTGCCCCGCGTCACCGTGCAGCTTCCGATGTACAACGAAGGCGCTGTCGCCCGCCGGGTCATTGATGCCGCATGCCGAATTGATTACCCCACCGAACTGCTCCAGATCCAGGTGGTCGACGACTCCACCGACGGCACCGAGCAGATCAGCGCGGCCCGCGTCGCCTATTGGAAAGCCCAGGGCGTGAACATCGAACTGCTGCACCGCACCGACCGCACCGGGTTTAAAGCAGGCGCCTTGGCCGAGGCCTTGCCTCATGTGACCGGCGAGTTCATCGCGATCTTCGATGCCGATTTCATCCCCCCCGTCCACTTTCTCAAGCGAACGATCCACTTCTTCACCGACCCCGGCATCGGGATGGTCCAGACCCGGTGGGACCACCTGAACCGCAACGACTCAATCCTCACGCGAAGCCAGGCGATTTTCCTCGACGGGCACTTCGTGATCGAGCACACCGCCCGCAATCGCTCCAAGCGGTGGTTCAACTTCTCGGGCACCGGCGGGGTCTGGCGTCGTCAGGCCATTGACGACGCGGGCGGTTGGGAGCATGACACGCTGACCGAAGACATGGACCTGTCCTACCGGGCTCAGCTCGCGGGTTGGAACTTTCTGCACCTGCCCCGTATTACCTGCCCCGCAGAGCTGCCGCCCGAGATGAATGCCTTCAAGAGCCAGCAGCACCGCTGGACCAAAGGCCAGATGCAGACCGCCATGAAGATCCTGCCTTCGGTGCTTCGATCCTCCGCAAACTGGAAGATCAAGCTCGAAGCCTTGTTCCATCTCACCAGCCCGTTGGTGTATCTGTACATCAACTTGTTTGTCCTGCTGTTCTACCCCGCGATTGCGGCGAACGTGAAAGGTTCGGGCACGGTGTTCAGCGTCCTGTTCGGCGCGACGATGTTCGGCGTCGGGGCCATGTCAGCGGGCTTCTTTTACCTCACCTCGCAACGGCTGCTGGGCCGGGGCACGTGGGTGACGATTCTGCAGATTCCCATGCTCATGAGCGTTGGCGTCGGCATTGCCTTGAATAACGCGGTCGCCTGCGCCGAGGCGTTGCTTGGCCATAAAAGTGACTTCGTCCGCACCCCCAAGTACAACAGCCAGCGAGCGACCGCAGCGACAACCCCCCTGCTCGACTCGATGCCCGAGGAGATGGAAGACGCTTCGAAAAACAGCTTCACGCGAATCATCCCGATCCCGTCACTTAAAAAGTGGGTCGTGGTCCTGGAGCTAGCAATGGGTATGTACATGGTGCAGTGTGCGTTCCTTGCCATGCAGGATCCGTACACCGTGTTGAGCCTGCCGTTCCTGGTGCTCTTTGCGATTGGCTACCTTTACGTCGGCCTGTCGAGTGCCTGGGTGCACCTGCGGACGTGGATGGAAGGTCGACGCCTGGCCCCGGCCACGTAAAGCATTAAGCAAGCCCCCGGCGCGTGAGCATTTCGTCGGCTCGCGGTCGTACACAGGTCCACAGCATCTCCGCATCGTCCTAAGATTGCCAGCGTGATGCGCCTCGCCGACACGCCAATCACCCACGAGCGATCCTTCAACGGCACAGACGTCTACCGCCTCCCGGTTCGCCGCACTACGCGGACCCTTGGCGTGGCTGTCCTGGTCTTCGGACTCTTCGCGGTAGGTTTTGCGCTGTTCTGGATGCTCGGCCCGCTCACCACCGCCTTGAATCCACACACCCCCATCACCATGCGCATTTTCATGGGTCTCTTCGGGGCCACCGGATTGATGCCGCTGGGCGCAGGCATGGTCATGATCGTGTGTGCTGCACTTGCACTGCTTGGCCGCAATGAAGTCATACTCGACAACCAAGGCCTGCGCGGTGTGGATCGACTCGGGCCGCTGCGATGGTCGCGAAAGCCCCGGCCCATTCAAGAACTGGCTCAGCTCGACGTGAGCCTGCCAACCACGTCAACCAAAGGCGGACCTTCCAAGCCCGCGCCGGGATTTGCCGCATTGCTGGTTTTGACCCATGAGCAGGCCGCCACTGAAAAAGGCAAAGGCCCGAGAAAGCCTGCCGGCGGGTGGAGAGACCTGCTCGCTTCAGTCCTCGCCTGGGGCTATCCCCGGGACTGGCTGCACGCCCTGGCCCAGGACCTCGCTGAGCAATGCGAAGCCTCCCACGGCGGCAGGCTTTTCGCGTCCCACGCACCGCGTCTCGAAGTCACCGAGTCGATCGCTGGAGATGACGATCAGCCGACGCTGGACTCCGAAGGCTTGGAAATTGTGCCACCGCAACCCGACACCAGCACCGCAGAGTTGGCGGAAACGTCGGCGGGCATCACCGTCCACCTTCCCGCCCGCGGGGTGTGGAAAGCAAGCAAGGGCGGCCTGGGGTTCGCGCTGATATGGCTGACGTTCATGGCGGTGTTTACCGGGTTGATGATGAAAGGGTCGGGCCCGAGCCTTAATGTGCCTCCTGTCTCATGGCTCACGGTTGCTTTCGTAGGGGCTTTTTGGGGCATCGGCATCGTGATGCTCATCGGTGCAATCAACGCCGGCCGCAGTCGTGGCACGATTGACCTGATGGCAGGCACGTTGTTGATTACCCGCCGTTCACTCTTCGGTGAGAAGCAGGACGAATGGACGGCCGAGCAACTTACCTCCGTGCACGTCGGACCCTCGGGCGTGGAGGTGAATGATCGGCCGATCTATTGCCTGCTCGTGGAAGCGAATCATGCGAAGCCGCGAAAGTTTTTCTCCGAACGTGATGACGATGAGCTGCAATGGATGGCGTCGCTGATTCGACGGGAGCTGGGCCTGCATTAAGCTGCCCGGCATGACGAAACCCCCCAATATCATCTGGGTCTTTGGCGACCAGCACCGTGCCCAAGCGATGTCCTGTGCGGGCGATCCCAACGTGGCCACGCCGAATCTGGATCGTATGGCTCAGGAAGGCGGGTGGTTTCGTCGGGCGGTGATGGGTTTCCCGCTGTGCTGCCCAGCCCGAGGCTCGATTCTCACCGGACGCTATCCCCATCAGTGCGTACCAGGCCACGAGCACCCCCTGCCTGCCGACATGCCCACGCTCGCCAAGCCGTTGCGCGACGCGGGCTATCACACCGCCTGGTTCGGCAAATGGCACCTGGGCGGACTCAAAGAATCCCAGGTCAACACCTCACAGGCTGTCATTCCCCGTGAGCAGCGTGGCGGCTTTGATACCTGGCTTGGATACGAAAACAACAACGCCCAGTTCGACTGTCACGTCCACGGCCACCGTGACGCCGCCGAAGTCGCCGGCTACCGCCTGCCGACCTTTGAGACCGACGCGCTCACCGACCTTGTACTCGATCATGTCAGAGAGCGGGCCGAGGCCGATCAGCCGTTTTTCACCGCGTTGAGTGCCCAGCCGCCGCATGACCCGTACACCGCGCCCGAGCAATGGATGCAGCGGCACAACCCCGCCACGCTGCAGCTGCGCCCCAATGTGCCGCCCTACCCCCGCGTTCAGGACCAGGCTCGACGCGAGCTCGCAGGCTATTACGCGCTCATTGAAAACCTCGACTGGAACCTCGGCCGCGTCCGAGCGCTGCTTCGCGAACTCGATATCGACCGCGAAACCTATGTCGTCTTCTTCTCCGATCACGGCGATCACCACGGGTCCCACGGCCACTTTCGCAAAATGACGCCCTACGAAGAAGCGATCAACGTGCCCCTCATCATCGCCGGCCCGTCGTACCGAACCCACCGCGTTCGCTTTCAGTCCCACCATCGGGTCAACCACGTCGATCTGGCACCCACCACCCTGGGCCTCGCGGGGATCCAACCTCCGCCCGAGATGCAAGGCTTCAACTATGCCCCGATGTTCTCCCGTGAAGATTGCCCAACCTTCAAGCCCCCCGGCTCCGCATATCTTCAATGTGTGATCCCCACCGGACACGGCAACAGCATCAATTCACCCTGGCGCGGCGTGGCCACCGACGACGGCTGGAAGTACGTGGCCTACCCCGGGTCGACCAGCATGCTCTTCAATCTCAACGAAGACCCGTACGAACTCACCAACCTCGCCCATCATTCCCACGCCGGCCGCAAGCAACAGGAACTTTGCGAATTGACTCGAAGCTGGATCGACCGCACCGATGACGAGTTCGACCTGCCCGATCATTGAAAAAAACAAGCGACCAAAAAAAAGGGCCTCGACGCGGGGAGGCAACCGCGACGAGACCCGATCCAGGGCAGGAAGATTTGGCAATCGTGTCACACGTTCGTGTCACTCGACTGCCCCCCCAGAGTCTCATTCAAAAGCGCAGGGGGCCAGTGATTCTCAATTTTCCGCAACGCAGCAGCCCTGAGCGCTTCGGTCTGCACTGCCTGAGCCGTGTGTAACGTCTCGCCGCATATTCACCGTGGTCGAACTCCCCCCGCCCGAGCCGCTCTATACTCCCGGCCATGCCTCCACTTTTGCCGACTACCGCCAAAATCGGCCTGTTCCCCGGCACCTTCGATCCCATTACCAACGGCCACCTTGACGTTATTCAACGGGGCCAGCACCTCTTCGACCGCCTCGTCGTCGCCATCGCTCGAAACCCCGCCAAACGCGAAGTTTTCTCGATGCCCCAGCGTCGCGAAATGATCGAATCGCTGCTGCGTGAGCAATGCAACGACCACGTCGTCGTGGACACCTTCGATGGCCTAACCGTCGATTACGCCCGCAAGCTCGGAGCCACCGCCATTCTCCGGGGGCTGCGCAATGTTTCCGACCTCAATTTTGAGTTTCAGCTGGCCTTGACCAATCGCGCAATCGCCGACATTGAAACGGTCTTCGTGATGTCCGGCGAAACCTACGGCTTCACCAGTTCAACGCTCATCCGACAAATCGCGGCCGGCGGAGACCTCGACCGACTCAGCCCGCTGCTCCCCGCCATCGTGATCGAGCATCTCAAAGCTGAAAAAGAACGCCACGGCGGAACCCTGCCCTGGCAGCACATCGATCATTACAAGGACTAACGCCAGCCCCTCGCTTTCGCATCCGGTTC
The DNA here is from genome assembly GCA_963799465.1 of uncultured Phycisphaeraceae bacterium. Taxonomy (GTDB): domain Bacteria; phylum Planctomycetota; class Phycisphaerae; order Phycisphaerales; family Phycisphaeraceae; genus JBCCOW01. Next base: position 218,491 of record CAWCXG010000003.1, read on the forward strand.
CCTCCGCGTTCACACCGCTTCGTATCCCACTCCTCTTTTTACGAATTAGTTTCCGCCATGCCTCCCAGGTACCGCGTCATCTCCATCGGCACTCTGAGTCAGCACCCGCTTTGGGCTCATCCGGGCCCCCGCCGTACCGCCCATGCGACCACCACACTGATCTCGGTGGGTGACCGCAAACTGCTGGTCGATCCCGCGTTGCCGTCTCAAGCGCTGGAAGCTCGTCTGGCGGAGCGCAGCGGACTGACGCTCGCAGATATCACCGATGTGTTTCTCACCAACTTCCGACCCGCGCACCGCATGGGGCTCGCCGCCTTCGAACACGCTCAGTGGTGGATCTTCGAAACCGAGCGTGAATACGTCGGCCGACTGCTCGTTGCGGGTTTCGATGCCTCGCAAGACGCTGAGGACCGTGCCCTGCACCGCCAGGACATCACCCTGCTGCAGCGGTGTCAACCAGCCCCTGACAAACTGTTACCCGGCGTTGATCTGTTTCCAAGCCCGGGCTTCACCCCCGGCACCTGCGGCCTGCTTTTGCCGATGCCCCAGTTGACCGTGCTGGTGGCTGGAGACGCGATCCCCACGCTCGAACATCTCGAACGCGGACAGGTCCTCGAAGGTGGTTATGACCTGGAGCAAGCACGCGAAAGCTTCACCGAAGCCATTGAAATTGCGGACGTGATCATCCCCGGCCACGACAATATCGCACTCAATCCGCTTCGCCGAACGCCCTGAATGCAACCCCACGCGCGACGTGGTGGCAACGCTCCCATCGTCAAGATCGCTTGCACATATAAACTGACAATGGCTTGCTTTGCCGGTTATTTCTGTCTATACTGAAATAACCGATCCTAAGGAGTTGACCGTGCCCGCCACCCTTGACCGCCCGACGACTGACGCCGCGACACCGCACCACAGCTTGTCGCCCCTGGCCAGTCAGTTCATTTTGCACTGGGGTGAGATGGGTTCGCGGTGGGGCATCAACCGCACGGTGGCCCAGGTCCACGCCCTGCTTTATCTCAGTGCAGATCCGCTACCTGCTGACACGATTGCTGAGACACTGGGGGTGGCACGGTCCAATGTGTCGACGTCGATCCGCGAACTACAGGGATGGGGCATCGTGCACACAGTGCCAGTCCTGGGTCAGCGAAAGGATCATTTTGCCACCGAGACTGATGTGTGGGAAATGTTTCAGCAGATTCTCGATGAGCGTAAGAAGCGCGAAGTCGATCCGACCCTGGCCATGCTGCGGGCCTGCATCGCCGAAGCCAAGGCGGAGCAAAATCCCTCTTCCAGGCAATCGCTGGAACTAGAGCGGCTTGAATCACTCGCGGACCTCATCGGCAACCTGACCGGGTGGTATGACCAGGTTCGTCGGCTTCCTACCGGAACGCTGCGGCGGTTCCTCAAACTCGGAGCTGGCGTGGTGCAGAAAGTGGCTGGCCTCAACCCAGGCCGTTCGGGTTCGCGGGGCAAACGCCCGGGAGGCAGCAAGTGACACCAACGCTCAACATGCTGATCGGCGAAGGGCTAAAAGCGCGGTATGCCGTGCCTTGGGAGCAACTCGTGCAGCTTCCAACAGGACCGCGTAGGGGGATGGAGCCCGCTCGACGCGGCGACGCTGGTTTCCTGGAAGTGGCCGCGTTTCAACTCCACACCGGGACCGATCGCACCGCAGCTGCCATCCTTTGGTCGATGCTGATGACCGGCACCGCTGACGACGGTTTGAACGTCACCGGTTGGCAGGTCATCGCAGGCATGACGGGCTCTTCCCAGGACGCCGCGTACTTGCAACGCCTGCTCGGCTGCCGAATCCGAACCGGGATGCTCCGTACCACCGTCGGCGGGGGTCGCGTCATGGTGCGGGGCGAAACCGACAAGAAAGCGATTCACGTCGATGCCATCGCTGGCCAACACGGGTTACCCGCAGGCTCTTCGTTTCCCTGCCTGCTGAGTCGCATGGAAACACTTGACCTGCCTTGTCGCATGCGTCCATCGCCGAACTCGAAGCGGGTCGATCATTTCCACCTCGCTGGCCGAGCAGTTCAGGCACTGTGGCCACTGGCATTGCCTGCTGCGAATTGGGGGTTCACCGACTGGCCCCACCTCAAACTGGGCAAGCCTGAGGAGTGCGTCAGGCTCGGGCCAGGTCCCGTGACCGTTCGCGTTGTCGGTTCGCACACTCCCCTTGCGTCAACTCCCGCAGCGACGCTCCCACGGCGCAATCAAAAAGCGCAGCCGCCCATCAGGCCTCAACGGCTCCTTGCTCCGGTAGCCTGCGCATCATCCCACGCAATGACCATCGCTTCAGCATCCGCTGCGGCCGGGTAAGCAAGGCGGCGACTTCGATCTCGCGTGGCTACGGCAGTCAACGCAGGGCTTCACGCTGGGGTTTAGAATCCCCGCCGCCATGCTTAAATCTCCAACCGCTGCTGCCACATCTCCTTTAAGTGCTTATGAAAACCGCAAGGTGTGGCTGGACGGCAAACTTGTCCCCGCACTAGAAGCCAGCGTCTCGGTTTTCGACCATGGCGTGCTCTACGGCGACGGTGTGTTCGAAGGTATCCGGGTGTACAACGGACGTGTTCTCAAGCTGCGAACCCACATCCACCGTCTCGCTGAGTCCGCCAAAGCAATTCGGCTTGAGCTGCCCTACTCCCTGGATGAACTCTGCGACGCGGTCAAAGCCACCGTCGACGCCAACGCAATCCGCGACGGCTATATCCGCCTGGTCGTCACCCGTGGCGCTGGAGGACTTGGCCTGAATCCATTTATCTGTCCCAGACCTTGCACTTACATCATCGCGGCCACCATTCAGCTCTACCCCGAAGAGTTCTATGAGAACGGCCTCAAAATTATCTGCAGCTCGGTCACCCGCAACCACCCCCAAAGCCTCAGCCCACGCATCAAGAGCCTGAATTATCTCAACAACATCCTGGCGAAGATCGAAGCCATCGACGCCGGCGTACTCGAAGCGGTGATGTTCAACCCTCAGGGTTTTGTCTCCGAGTGCACCGGCGACAACGTCTTTGTGGTCAAGTCACGCGACGGGCAAACCGTGCTGTTCACCCCGCCGCTCTCCGCTGGAGCGCTCGAAGGCGTGACGATGAACCTCGTGATCGAAATCGCCAAGCAACGGGGGCTCACTGTGATCCGTGAAAATCTGACCCGACACGACCTGTATACCGCTGATGAAATGTTTCTCACCGGCACCGCGGCCGAGGTTGTGCCGGTGGTTGACATTGACGGCCGCGCCATCGGCAACGGCTCGCCCGGCGAAATCACCCGACAGCTCATCCAGGCGTTTCACGACCACGTGCGGCAAGAAGCCCCGGAAGATTGAATCGCTCGCCGAAGTGGCATGCAGGCAGCAAGGCGACCGCCTAGATTGTGGGCATGCCTGGCCCATCCACTCAAGCGTTTTGGATCCTTGGCGCGATGGTCATGCTCACCGCCTGCGCGGTCCCGCAGTCACCTCCTGAGCCTCGCACCCTTAAACCCGCTCAAGACACGCGAGGACACACGTCCCCCAGCGGCTCCATCGGCCCGGCGGCTCGCGTCGCTGGGGGCTGGATGGGGCCGGAGACCGCTTCAATCACCGCCGAGCCAGCCGTCCGCGTGCGGGTCAAAGCGACCGCCCCCACGGTCACCCTCGGTAGCACAGGCCAAACACTCTGGATCGCCAGCGACGGCCAAAGCTGGCGCCAAGTCCCCGGGCCCGTGACCGTGCAGGCCAACAACCACGGACTCACCGCCCGAGCTACGGGCGGACTGGCTTGGCAGACGTCTCGTCTCGAAGCGACCGGCCTGGAAGGAAGCGTCGCGGTCGATGAAACAATCTACCCCGGTCGGGTCGGCGTGATCCCGGGCCGCACCGCCACGCTCGACGTGATCAACGCGGTCGGTCTGGAGCGCTACGTCGCCGGCGTGGTCGAGCACGAAATGTGGGCCACCTGGCCTGCCGCCGCACTCGAAGCACAGGCGGTGGCCGCCCGGTCCTATGCCTTGTGGGAAGCGTCTCTGGCGCGGCAGCGCGGCCGAGCCTGGGACCTTGAAGCCACCGTCGCCAGTCAGGCCTATGGCGGAGACGCCAGCCGACCCGGCCCCGCGCAGGCGGCCCGCACGACCCGAGGCATCGTTATCGCCTATCAAGGCCGGGTGCTCCCCACGTTTTACTCAAGCGACTCGGGCGGCGCGGGTCAAGACGCTGCCGCCGCCATGCCCGGCCGAGGCCCGGACCTGCCACCCTTGCGTGGACGTCCACAAGGCACCTGGGGCAGCAGCGGTCCGCGTCATACCTGGGGTCCCGTGACGCGTAACACATCCACCCTCACCCGCCGTCTCGCAGCATGGGGAAACGAAAAGCGTCACGCCCTGGCCAACCTGAAAAGTCTCAAGACCATCACCGTCACGCGACGCAACGCCGCCAGCCGACCTGCTGGCTTCACCGTCACCGATCGGCAAGGCCAAACCTACACCCTGGCCCCGGAGGCACTGCGCTTTGCGTCCAACCACCCCGTCCAGGGCTTGCCCGCCATCACCAAAGCCAACCAGCTCTGGAGCAGCCACCTTGAGGTGAACGTGACCGCCGAACGCACCGTCTTTTCCTCAGGCCGGGGCTTCGGGCACGGCGTGGGCATGTCGCAGTGGGGTGCACACGACCTCGCCAAGGCTGGCCACGCATATGACGCAATTCTCAACTTTTACTACCCCCAGTCGCAACGCATCGCGTTGTATAAATGACCCCGGATCACACGTCTAACGTATAATGACAAACCAGCCCCGGCGCATCATCGGCGGGCAAGCCACCTTGTTTTGGGAGATCACGAGATGAACGTTCGCTACACCGTCGCCGCTGGACTGGCCTGCCTCACGCTGGCTGGATGCCCTGAGTACGACCCGTCAGGTCCGGGACAACTGGGTGACGACGCGTACCGCAATCCCGACCGAGACACGCGGTACAGCCGCACGAGTGATACCAGCCGCCCAAGCAGCATCGGTCGTCCCGACGCCGAGCCAGTCTCACGGGTCCGAGCGCTGGAGTCAGAGAATGCACAGCTCAAACGCGACCTCTACGAAGCGCAGCGCACAATTGACCGCCTTCGCCAAGGCGGTTGAGTGGCAGGCACACTTACGAGGGTGAAGTCTTTTCGCGGTCTGCTGCGTCCTGAGCTTTCTGGTCCGCGATCTCGCGGCGGTTCACTTGCGTGTCCCGGGGAAAATCAAACGCAAGTTTGACCTTGTCTCCGTTGATCTCTACCACGCGGATCATGCCCAACGGGTTGGAGGGATCGCCGATGACGATCTCTTCTCCAATTCGGCGGGTCAAAGCGAGCATCAGCAGATCATTCCGTTAGCCACAAAAAACATTCCCCCCCAGCCACGCGGCTGGAAAGTTGAAGTTTCGCACAACAACTCCAGCCTTCAGGTCACGCTGGCCTGCGCAGGCACCCCGGGGGAGCCGGCCGACGCACGAAGGTCTGCACGACCGTGTCCAGAGTATCGGATTAAGGCACCTGCTCGACGCCGGTAATTGCAGGAACGTGTTCTCGGACGTTGCGTTCAACGCCCATGTGCAAAGTCATCGAACTCGACGGGCAACCCACGCAAGCCCCGTGCAGACGAATCTGAACAACACCTGCCTCGGTGATATCAACGAGCTCCAGGTCACCGCCATCGTCCTGCACACTCGGGCGGATCTGATTAATCACCGAAAGCACTTTGTCCCGGACCGCAGCATCAATTTTTGACTTTTGCGTTTTCATCGTGGTGACCTTTGGCAAAGCCTGCAGGCCTGCAGATAGTAGACCGCCAACCCGCGTCCGACAATCCGACCCCGCCGGGCAAGCGATCCAGGGCCATCGCATGCTCTGGGAGCAGTTGCAGACGCTCTCTGCCGTATGCGACAAAACCCCCGAAGCCTACCGTCTCTGACGGTGGGCCCCTGCCCGGCAAGGGCTGGGCTTTAACAAGCACTAACCGGGAATGCGATAGACCTCGCAAGCGTACTTTGACGTTTGACCCCCGGGAAGCAGCCTGATATCGTCATCCTTCGCGCGTTAAAAAAGCCTCCTTAGGCGGCCGATCTCACACGCGAATCCGGTTTGAGGCGAGGCTTGACGATAGGCCTGAATGCCACCCTAGCTCAGTTGGTAGAGCACACCCTTGGTAAGGGTGAGGTCGAGGGTTCGAGTCCCTTGGGTGGCTTTGAAAAATGTTGCACACGGTGCCTGGCACCTTCGGCAACGCGCTAAACGTCAGAGGTCGCCCTGATACGTCACCACGCGGTTTGCAAGTGGCGTACAAGACCGCTAACCTCTGCGATTCACGCTTTCGCGTCCAACTGGGAGTTGTCCAGTGGGATCGGCTGACTTACCCTGTGTAAATGCCCGCGAAAGCCCGGTATCCAGAGAAGAGGCCAGCTGCCTGTTTCCTGGCCCCGGCCGAGACGCTTTGACGCACCTCTCGTCGTTTTGATTGATCCCCGCCGGTCACGGTGACCGGCTAGAACGCCCCCCTACCAACCCCCGGTCACTGACCCCCCTGCGGAGAGTATGATTCATGGCTAAAGCAGTCTTTGAAAGAACAAAGCCCCACGTCAACGTCGGCACCATCGGTCACATCGACCACGGCAAGACCACAACCACGGCGGCAATCACCGCTGTCCAAGCCTCCAAAGGCCTGGCCAAGCACATCCCCTACGACCAGGTCGCCAAGGCCTCGGAATCCGACGGCCGGCGCGACGCCACCAAGATCGTCACCATCGCCACCAGCCACGTCGAATACGAATCCGACAACCGGCACTACGCACACGTCGACTGCCCAGGCCACGCCGACTTTGTCAAAAACATGATCACCGGCGCCGCCCAGATGGACGGTGCCATCCTCGTGGTCGCCGCCGACGACGGCCCGATGCCCCAGACCCGTGAGCACGTTCTGCTCGCCCGTCAGGTGAACGTGCCCAAGCTCGTGGTCTTCCTCAATAAAGTCGACCTGGTCGACGACGAGGAACTGCTCGAACTCGTGGAGCTCGAGGTTCAGGAACTGCTGACCAAGTACGACTTCGAGGAAGACACCCCGATCGTCCGCGGTGCCGCGTTCCCCGCCTTGCAAAACCCCGCCGACGAGACCGCCAACAAGTGCATCGGCGACCTCATGGATGCCTTGGACACGTGGGTTCCCGAGCCCGAGCGTGAAACCGATAAGCCCTTCCTCATGTCCATCGAAGACGTGTTCTCCATCAAGGGACGCGGTACCGTTGCCACCGGTCGTATTGACCGCGGCAAGGTCAAGGTCGGCGACAGCGTCGAAATCGTCGGCTTGGGCCCCACCCAGGTCACCACCGTCACCGGCGTCGAAATGTTCCAGAAAACCATGGACGAAGGTATCGCTGGCGACAACGTCGGAGCCTTGCTGCGTGGTGTCGAGAAGGAACAGATCCAGCGTGGTCAGGTGCTCGCAGCACCCAAGACCATCACCCCTCATAAGAAGTTCGAGGCTGAGGTCTACGTCTTGACCAAAGAAGAGGGCGGCCGACACAGCCCGTTCTTCTCGGGTTACAAGCCCCAGTTCTACTTCCGGACCACCGACGTGACCGGTAAGATCGAACTCATGGGTGGTGCCGAAATGTGCATGCCCGGCGACAACGTCCAGATGGCGGTCGACCTTGAAGAGAAACCCATCGCCATGGAAGAAGGCCTCCGCTTCGCCGTGCGTGAAGGCGGCCGCACCGTGGGTGCCGGCGTCGTGACCAAGATCGTCGAATAAGAAAATCTTACTTTCCCTAAACCGCCGGCGGGTAACCCCGCTGGCGGTTTTTCTTCCTCGCTTCTTCCCTTCCGCTAACCCAAAGGCTCGCCATGGCCAAGTCCAAAGATGCTGTCGAGTTCGTCTGGTTGCAGTGCAGTGATTGCAACAACCTCAATTACCGCACACCGGTCAACGTCAAGGGTGGCATGCCCGAGAAGCTCAAAGCCGGGATGAAGAAGTACTGCGCAAGCGAACGCAAGCACACGCATCACAAGATCAAACGAAAATGATCGATTACCGATGCTTTGGGTCGGCTTGCTTTTCGCGGCTTGCCTCGTCATAATGTCCACCCAAGGCCCCCACGTTTGGGGGCTTTATCAATAGGTCATGCCGCTACGTCGGTCTGACCGCCCATCAACGCCCGTAGCTCAATTGGCAGAGCAGCGGATTCCAAATCCGCAGGTTGGGTGTTCGAGTCACCCCGGGCGTGTACGCGGCGACGCCGCATTGTGTGATGAGCCATCCTCGCAAACGGGTAACGCCTCGCTTGCACGGCGGACTCATGACCTCGCACCGCTTTCGATCCCTCTGGATTCATTATGGCCATCTTTTATAAACCCGGGCAAGGCTACTGGACCCGCACGATGTCCGTGATCGGCTTCGGCATGCTCGTCCTGGCGGGTGCCTTGTGGCTGGCCGGTAAGCTTTCCACCCTCGACACCAACCGTTTGTATTGGCAGGTGGGGGCCGCGGCCGTGGTCATCGTTGGCTTTGGACTGTTGCTGTACCGGCTCTTTGGCACACACAAACGCATCGTTGATTTCTGCATCGCGACCGAAACCGAAATGAAGAAGGTCAACTGGCCTGACCGCAAGTCGATCATCGGGTCCACCGCAGTGGTTATCGGTGGGGTGTTGTTCATCGCGGCTCTGTTGTTTGCGATCGACTTCGGCTTCGCTGGCCTCTTCCGGGCCATTGGCATCCTCGAATCCGGCGCATAATCGTTTTCCACTCCCACCTTTGAAATCCACGCTATGAGTCAAGTCGATACCCCTCCCGCCGATCCCACCAGCCCCGGCGAAGAACCCCTGGTGACGCCTGGAATGGACTGGTTTGTCCTCCGCGTGGCCTCGAATAAGGAGGACTCGGTCCGCCGCACGCTTCTGCGCAAAATCAAGATCGAAGGATTCGACGGCGAGGCTGAGGGCAAGCCCATGCTGGTCAACCGCATCCTCGTGCCCACGCAAAAAGAAAAGACCATCAAAGCGGGCAAGCAGAAGGTTCTCGAAACCAAGCTGTACCCGGGTTACGTGTTCGTCGAAATGCGTCTTGAGAACGACGGCCGAATCCCGCAGGACGTGTTTTTCCTCATTAAGGAAACCACCGGCGTGGGTGACTTCATCGGCACCGCCGGACGCCCCAGCGCGATGTCCATGCCTGAAGTCGAGAAGATGATCAACGCGGCCAAGCCTGCGGAGGAACAGCCTCAGGTCAAGATGGAGTTTCAGCCAGGCGACCACATCCGCATCCGCGAGGGTGCCTTCGAGAACATGGAAGGCACTGTGGACGAACTCCTGCCCGAGCAGGGCAAAGTGCGGGTGCTGGTCACCGTGTTTGGCCGATCAACGCCGCTGGAAATCGAGTATTGGCAGATCGAAAAAGCGGAAGACGAATAAGCAGAGCGTCGGAACTGCTCTAACCTGGATCATGCGTCATGGTTTCATGGCCTCGCATCATTGTTTTGGTGATTGCGATGCAACTGCCTTGCCTCGCGGTTGCTGAGCCATCTGCAAGCAGCGCACGTGAAGTTGATCGAGAGGTCAAACGTCAGGTGATGTCACTGACGCGGGAGGCGGGCTCGCGTGATTTTGGTACGCAGTACGCCGCGTTGCAATCTCTCAGCGAGATCGGCCAGCCAGGTGAGGCAGCACTTGAGCGTGTCCTGACCCGCGAGCTCAAAGCCACGCAGCGAACGCTCGAGCGAGTGCTCGACGACGTAGGCGTGTTGCGGGAAGCCCAGCAAGTTCTCGCGGAGCGACGCGGCCAGGCCATTGAGCATGTGGATGCACTGACCGTTGAAGGCGTCGCGGATGCACGGGAGCGATTCAGCATCCTGATGCGCACGCACGAAGCGCTCGACCCTGCCTATCACAGACTCGGGGGGGCTTACAGTGCGTTGGCGTTGCGGCCTTTGTTGCTCACGCTCGCGCAGGGAATAAACCAAAGCCGAGGCCTCACGGGCGACGGTGCTTTGGACGCGGTGACTCAGGAAGTTGATGAGCTTGCCGCCCAAGCCCTGGGGCTGGATGCTGCGACCGCGAAGCGTCTGGTCCACGGGCCTGACGCGGACACTTCAATTACAGAATTTCTGGCGTCATTTGATGATCCACTTGCGGTGGAGTTTGCGTTACGTTCGCTCGCCGCGCGACAGGATGCCTTCAACCGGCGTGTGGGCGAAGCGGCCATGAATCGACAGGAACGCGTGAATGCGTCGTGGGTCAATCGCTACCGGCTGGTGCTGGGACGACTACCCCTGGAGCTGGACCTGCGTTTGATTCAGTCCGCCCGCCGACACAGCAAGGAAATGACTGACCTGAGTTATTTCAGCCACGAGTCACCGACGGCTGAGAACAAAAGTCATACGCTTCGGATGCGTCGCGCGGGGTATCCCCAGGGCTATGCTGAAAATATTGCCTCAGGCAACGCTTCGGGGGAGGCCACATTCTGGCAATGGTTCAAGAGTCCTGGTCACCACCGCAACATGGTTCGGCCTGAAGCGACGGCCCTGGGAGTTGGGCAGTGGGCAGACACCTGGACGCAGAACACGGGGCGGGGCAAGCGGGTCATGCACCTCGAACCAGCTCAGCAAGCAGAGGTGATGCAGGTCGAAGGCGACGTGCTTGCCCCCCGATAAAAGCGTGCAAAACCGTCTTTGTGGCAGTTGAAGGTGATTCTGTTCACCCGATCTGTCCGATATCCAAAATATGAGCGCCATGGGCACGGGCATCGCGGCAGGGGTGGCTGGGACCGCCTTACAAGGCAAGCAGCTCACGTCCGCCAAGCGGGCGGTGACTGAAGAGGCATCGCGTTTTGCGCAAAAAGCGCAAAAAGTTGCTCCTGTTAAGCTTCAAACCAAAGACACTGACGAGCAGCTGCCCGACCAGCAGGCTCCGGGTTACGAGAACCTCTGGCGTGATCGCTTGGCGTTACAACCCGTACCCGACGCGGAAAGCATGGACGCGGTGCCTGACATCGATCCCAGCGCGGACTCTGGTTTTCATCACATTGATATTCAAGCCTGAGCCACAGGTAGCGGGTCTTGTGACTTGTGGCTCATCGGTTCGATGATTTTATTTATCGTCCAATAGTTCGACACTGGCGAACGGTTTGCCTTCGAGCATTTCGAGACTGGCCCCGCCGCCGGTGGAGACGTGGGTGACGCGGTCTGCGAGGCCCATCTGTTCGACAGCCGCCGCCGAGTCGCCGCCGCCGATGATGGACGTAGCGTTGCTGCTGGCAATTGCTTCGGCGACCTTGCGTGTACCCGCGTCGAACGGCGGGACTTCGAACACGCCCATCGGCCCGTTCCAGACGACGGTCCTGGCGTCTGCGACCAGGCGGGCGTAGTGGTCTGCGGTGTCGGGTCCGATGTCCAGACCTTCGTAGCCGTCGGGGATCTCGCCAGCTTTGACCGTTTTCTTGTCGGCAGCCTCCGCGTCCTGAGCAGACTTGGGGAACCGGTCGGCACAGACGCAATCGGTCGGCAGCACCAACGTGTCACCGCCCTTGGCCAACAGCTCTGCCGCGAGATCGACCTTGTCCTTCTCCACCAGTGAATCGCCCACCGAGCCGCCTTGCGCGAGCGAGAACGTGTATGCCATCGCTCCGCCGATAAGTACCTTATCGCACACACTGAGCAGGTTGTCGATCACATTGATTTTGTCGGACACTTTCGCACCGCCCAGGATCGCGACGAACGGACGGACCGGCGACTGGATCGTCGTCTGCAGATACTCGATTTCTTTTTGCACCAGGAAGCCCAGCACGACCGGCTTACCGTCGGCTTTCATTGCTTTGGGGGCCGCGTACATCGATGCATCTTCACGGTGACACGTGCCAAACGCATTGTTGCAGTAGATGTCTGCGAGGTCGCCGAGCTGCTGGGCGAATGCCGGATCTCCCTTTTTCTCTTCGTTATGGAACCGCAGGTTTTCAAGCAGGATGACACCGCCTGCCTCAAGTGCCTTGGCCTTGGCGGAAGCCTGTGCACCCACGACCTCATCGCAAAGCATGACGGGTCGACCGAGCAGTTCTTCAAGTTTCTCCGCGGCGGGGGCGAGCGAATACTTTTCTTCAAATCCCGTTCCTGCCGGTCGGCCCAGATGCGACATCAACACCACCGCCCCGCCACGCTCCAGCACGCTTTCAATCGTGGGCAGCGCCATACGGATGCGCCGGTCGTCGGTGACGGTTTGGCCGTCCAGCGGGACATTGAAATCAACACGCATGAGGACGGTTTTGCCGGCGACGTCAACGTCAGAGATGGTTTTTTTGGCCACGGTGGGGCTCCAGGGAGTTTGGAAAGCGAGGGGCCGCATGGTACTGAAATCAGCACGCGGGTTCTTCACGTCTGGCCAGCCTTGCGATTGCGTCGTGGCTTTGCAGCGTGAGGCCTCGTCACCATGCACCGCAAAGACCAGGCCCTGAAACTTCTTGGCGTCCGCGACACGCGAGCATCGGGCAGGTTGCCGTCGGCGATGCTTTCGAACCCGCTGGCCCGTACGATCTTTCATGATGAGCGATACCCCACCCACCACGCCCCCCACGCCCCCCCCCGCTGCGCCTCACGTGGTGGCTGGGACCGGCTTGCGCGAAACGCTGATGCAGCACGGTGCTACCGACTTCGTGCCCTTCGGCGGGACCGATGAGCAATGGGCGGTTGCGTTGGATTTTGGGAGTTACGAAGCGGAGTACGCTGCGATTCGTCAGCGGGTGGGCGTCATGGCCTTGCCCCACCGTGGGGTGCTCCGACTCACGGGCGATGATCGCATTGAGTTTCTACAGCGGTTGTTGACGCAGAATTTGTCGTCGCTGGCCGGCGGGCACAACACCGCGTCCTATTTGCTCGACGATGCGGGGCACATCCTGGCGGACCTGTGCATCCTTCATGGGGATCAGGGCACGTGGCTGGTGACCGACGCGGTAGACCTGCCAGTAGTGCATGAGCAGTTGGATCGCCGACTGTTTGCCGAGGATGTGGTGCTGGATGACGCGGCCTCGCATCGAGGGTTGGCCTTGTGGGGGCCTTCGGCCGGCCGACTGTTGGAGGCTATTTTTGGCGACTACGCCCGCCGGGTGATGGAGATGCCTGACACGCACCATGTGCTGACGTCGGACATTGCGTCGGCCACGGTGTTTCGTCTGGACCTGGGCGACGTCACCGGCGTGCAAATCTGGGTGGATGCTGGCTCGGTGGTGTCCATGCACGAAACGCTGCTGGCGGCGGCGGGGTGGTCGGATCACTTGGCGCAGCAAGCTCCCGATGCCGACGAGGCCCAGGCCAGACGCACCGGCCTGCGCGGTCGTCCGGTCGGGTGGTCGGCTTTCAATACCGTGCGGGTGGAGCAGGGTTTGCCGCGGTTCCATGTCGATTTCGGCCCGGATTCCACGCCGGCAGAAATCGGGACGCCGATGTTTGAGCAATACGTCAGCCTGAATAAGGGGTGCTACCTCGGGCAGGAAGCGGTCGCACGGACGCATAACTTGTCGCATCCCAAACGGCGGTTGGTGCAGCTGGCGTTGAAGGACACGCGGTTGCCCATTGCGGGGCGCAGGTGTTCGAGGGTGACGAGAGCAAACGGGGGCGGGGGCCTCGGGGTGGTGTCATCGGGGCGGTGACCAGCTCGACCGCCTCGCCACTGCGGGGCCAGCAAGCGGTGGCGATTGCGATGATGAAGTGGGGCCGACACAAGGCGGGCACGCATGTGGTCGTTGCGGCAGATGGAGAACTCGTGGACGCACACGTGGCCACGCTCGGCACGAGCGTCACGTAACGGCGGGAGACTTGACCGGCGACGTGGGCTCAGGTGGATTACGCGGAGGGTTCGACGGCGTGGGACTGAAGGTCTTCGAGGTCGATGTATTCCAACGCTGCGAAGTGCGTTGCTTCCAGCACCACGCCTGGCGCCATGTCCTGATCGAAGGCCTCTTGCCACCGCTTGGCGCACAGGCACCAGCGGTCACCTGGGGCCAGGCCTGGAAAATGCATCTCCGGCCGAGGCGTTGAAAGATCGTTGCCACGATCACGGGTAAACGTCAGAAAATCCTGGGTCATCACCGCACACACCACGTGCACGCCCATATCACCCGCCGCCGTGTCGCAGCAACCGTTGCGAAAGTAGCCGGTCATCGGATCGGTCGAACAGGTCTGCAGGTCGCTGCCCATGACGTTTTTAGCCATTGCTGATTACCTCGGGAATAAATGGAGTGGTGATCAATAGTCCTGGCTCAGTGATGTGAGTTCGGAGTTCGACGCCCGGGCCGCCTGGGCTCTTTCCTCACGGTAGGCCTGCAACGCCCGCCCCAGCTTGGCGTCCTGCAAGGACAGGATCGAGACCGCCAGCAGCCCGGCGTTGGTCGCCCCGGCCTCACCGATGGACAGCGTGCCCACCGGGACGCCGCCGGGCATCTGCACGATGGAAAGCAGTGAATCCAGGCCGGACAAAGCGGAACTCTTCACCGGAACCCCGAGCACGGGAAGCGTGGTGAAGGCCGCGAGCATCCCGGGCAGGTGAGCAGCGCCGCCGGCCCCCGCAATGATGATTGACAAGCCGCGGTCCCGCGCGGTCTGGCCGTACTTGGCCATATCGTCGGGCGTGCGATGGGCGGAGACGACTTTGGCCTCGTGACGCACGCCAAAGCGGTCGAGGATTTCAGCGGCCTTACACATCGTGGGCCAGTCCGAAGAGCTGCCCATCACCAGGCCCACACTGGGCGACGTTTCAGAACGCGTCGTTTCTTCCTGCATCGCGCCAATGGTACCACCCGTTGCCTGTGGTTCCGCCAGCCCCGCCCGCCCCGCCGCTTCGGGGCGATAGAGTTTGCTCATGCTTTCCGCCCCTCCGATGAGTGAGTTGCCGCCGCTTCGCCTTGCGTTTCTCGGAGGCCGGGGCCACGCCTATCTCCATCCCGCCCTGAAGGATGCGGACCTGACGATCGAGGCCCTGGCCGCTGCGGGGGATGGCCATGACGACCAGGCAGCCCGGCAACGCTGGGGCCAGGGCGGGATGACGTGGTTTGACACCCCCGACGCCATGCTTGACACCTTCAAGCCCAACATTGTCAACGTCGGCGCGGTCTATGCCCACAACGGCCAGTGGGTCGAGGCCTGCCTTCAACGCGGCATTGCGGTGGTCAGCGATAAGCCCATTGCCGCCGAGACACAGACGCTGGACCGAATCGAAAGTCTTCTCAAACAGGACGATGCTGCGGGGCTCGCGGTGGAGTTCGACTTTCGCAGCCGCCCCACGTTTCGAGCGGCGCGAGACGCTGTTCAGGATGGGCAACTCGGGCAGGTGGTACTGGCCACTGCGCAAAAGTCCTATCGCTGGGGTCAAAGGCCAGCGTTTTATAAACGCCGCGAGGACTACAGCTCCACCATGCTCTGGATCGCATCCCACGCCTTTGACGCCATCGTGTTCACCACCGGCCAGCGCATCTCCCACGTCTCCGCTGTCCATGGCAACCTCACCCAGCCCGACTACCCCGGCTGTGAGGACCACGCTGCCGCGATGCTGACCCTGAGCGATCAAAGCCACGGCCTGGTGCACGCCGACCTGCTTCGCCCCCCCACCGCGCCGACCCACGGCGACGACCGACTCCGCCTGATCGGAAGCCTCGGACAACTCGAAATCCAAGGCGACACCTGCCGCCTGACCACGCACCAAACGCCCGAAACCGAGCTAATGCCACACACCACGCCACGCCCCTTGCACCGTGAGCTCCTGGCCGCTGCTTTACTGCGAGACGCTTCGGTCTACCCGGTTGATGAGTTGCTCCACGTGTCCCGGGCTTTATTGGCTGCCCGCAACGCCGCCGACTCAGGCACGCCTCAAGCGGTTCCGAATGCCAGCGTTTAAGCGTCACCATCGATGAATCGCGACACGGTAAACACTGGATATCACGCACGGTTTCGCTAGACTTTGGTGCTGATGCTGCGAAAATTCCTCCATGCCAAGATTCACCACGCGACGGCAACACGGTGTGACCCCGATTACGTGGGCTCGATCACCATCGACGCCAACCTGCTCGAGGCTTCGGGGATCCGTCCCAACGAGGCCGTGGTCGTGCTCGACGTAGAAAATGCCGCACGCTTTGAAACCTACGTCATTCTCGGCGAGCGCGGCACGGGTGACATTCAGGTCAACGGGCCCGCCGCCCATCTCACCGGTGTGGGGCACCGACTCATCGTGCTGGCCTATGGCATGATCGAGTCCGACCGCGTGGACGACCATGAGGCTCGCGTCGTGATCTGCGGCGAGGGCAATCGGATCACCGAGGCCCGCGATCTGCCTTCCGTGCTGGACGCCGAGTCCTACGTCCCGGCTTGATTGCCGCTTTATCATTTTCTCTGGTTCTTTGACGTTCCGCTGCTCAGGCCCTTTACGGCAAGAGCATTACCACCTCGATACCCTCCCCACGTCATGATCAAAGCCTGCGTCCAAGGCCTCGGTAGCCGAGGCATAGCCCATGCCCGTGCCCTGCGTTCCGCTGCCGATGTTGAACTTGTCGGGATTGCCGACGGCTTCGGCGACGCGGCGGAAAAGGCAGCGGCGGCACTCGCGCAGAGCCACCCCGAGGCTCAGCCTCCCAAGGTCTATCGAGACGCCAACGCCATGCTCGAGCACCATGCGCCCGAGGTGCTCTGCATTGCACTTCGACCGGCGGACCGCCTGGCACCCATCCGCGACGCGATCGATGCAGGGGTCGGCCTGGTGTTCTGCGAGAAACCCATGGCCACGTCATGGCAGGAAGCAAACGACGTCGCCCAGGCGGTCCAGGCATCCTCCACGCGGCTTTGCTTCTGCCATCAACGTCGCTATCTCCCGCAATTCGTTCAGGCCAAAGCATGGGTGGACAGCCAGGCCATCGGCGCGATCAAGCACATTCGGCTTCAGGCGTCGAACCTCTTCGACTGGGGCACGCACATGCTTGACTTCATGCGGTTTTTGGTGCCAGACCAAACCGCCGCGTCCGTCATGGCAGGCAATGACCGCAGCGAGATTCGCCGCCACTTTGGGCAACCACTCGAAAAAGCGGGGGTGTACCACTACACCTTCGACTCGGGGATGACCGCCACATTCCACACCGACGGCCGATTCGTCCATGACGCCCGCCTCTGGGCCTGGGGGACAGCGGGCGTTCTCGAAGCTGCCGCGTCCGACGCCCCTCTGCTACGCATGCTCCGCGACTCCGGCCCGGGCCACTGGGAATCACCCCAACTCCCAGAGGCCAAAGACCCTACGCCACTGGCCATCCACGATGCGATCCACTGCTACCGGACCGAAACGCCGTGCCGCAATGACTACGCACACGCCTTCGCCGCGACCGAGATGATTCTTGCAGGCCTGCTTGCAGCCAGGCAAGGTGGCGTGGTGCAGCTTCCCCTCCCGCCCGACGCGGACTTGACAATCGAGACGCTCACCGATCCGGCGTCTGACGCATGATTGCCCAGCGTGTGCTCGACCATCCGATCGTCAGTTCGCAAACGCCCGGATGGGACGCTGAGGCGGTGGGGTTTAACTTCAACGGTCCATCGCTGATTCGCGTGCCGGATCACATGAGCCAGCGGCTGGGACGGTACTACCTCTACTTCGCTCATCACAGCGGCAACACCATTCGGCTGGCGTATGCCGATGAGCTGGTCGGCCCGTGGACCCTTCATCCGCCCGGCTGCCTGCCGCTGTCACAAACGCCATTTTCCCAGCATCTCGCCTCGCCGGATGTCCACTGGGTCGGCGGCCGCTTGCTGATGGTGTACCACGGCTGCGGCGGCGTGCAACAGCACCCCCACGTCACGCAGCCCGCTGCCCTCGCCACCAGCACCGACGGCCTTGAATGGATCCATCAACGCATCCTGCCCGCCGAGTCTTACCTCCGCGCGTTCACCTTTCGCGGTCAACAATTTGGAATTGCCAAAGGCGGACGACTCTATCACGCCCCTGAGGGGGACTTCAACTTTGGACCCGACCACATCCGCTTAGGACCCGCCGGCCGACACTGGGCCGTCATGGTCCAGGATGACACCCTGCACACTTTTTACAGCCGATTCGGCGATTGTCCAGAGCATCTGGTGCACGCGGTGGTCGAGACCGCCGGTGACTGGACCGACTGGCGGATCACACACGAAACGTCACTACTATCCCCGGCCCACCCATGGGAAGGAGCCAACCTGCCCACCGTCGCTTCGGTGCCTGGAGCCGCCTACGTGTCCGTGCATCAATTGCGGGATCCGGGGTACTTCGAAGACGCCGATGGACAGCGATACCTGCTTTATTCCGGGGCGGGTGAGTCAGCGATCGGGCTCGCAAAACTTAACGGCTAAAATGCTCCCTACTTTCAGCCTCTGGCGAAGACAAGCATCCCGTCTTGTACCGTCGAGCACCGAGCCGCTGCACGGTTGGCGTGGTGCGGTATCGTGAGAAATGGTCCGCCGAGGTCACCCGACCCTTGCTGAGAAAAGCACACGCATGTCCGTCAAGTTTGAAGACTATTACAAGACCCTTGGGGTAAGCCGATCCGCCACACCCGATGAGATCAAAAAAGCGTATCGCAAGCTCGCTCGGCAGTATCACCCTGACGTCAACAAGGCGGACGACGCGCAGGCTCGGTTTGCGCAGATCGGCGAGGCCTACGAGGTCTTATCCGAAGCGGATAAACGTAAAAAATATGACGAGCTGGGCGAAAACTGGAAGGCGGGTCAGGAGTTTCAACCCCCGCCGGGCTTTGGAGGCCGGGGTGGTGCCGGGCCGGGCGTGCGGGGCGGACGCAGCTACCGCTACAGCTCGGAAGATGCGGGAGGCTTCTCGGATTTCTTCGAGCAGATGTTCGGTGGCTCTGGTGGCCGAGGCGGTGCAGGCCAGGCCCGCTCGTTTGAAGAAATGTTCGGCCAGGCGGGCAACACAGGTTCATCCAGACCGCCCGCCATGCAGGAAACCGAACTGCAGGTCTCGCTCCACGAAGCGGCCCACGGCTCTACCCGACAACTCAAACTTCAGGGGCCTCAAGGCGTAGAAACCCTGGACGTCAAAGTCCCCGCAGGTTCCATCACCGGCACCAAAATTCGCCTGCGTGAAAAGGGCTTGATGCTGATCGTCAAAGTCGCCCCCGACCCGCGCTTTACCCTCGCTGGCCGCGATCTCACCACCACCATCGACCTCAGCCCCGCGCAAGCAGCCCTGGGCAGCAAACTCGATATCCCCACGCTCGATGGCACCGTCACGATGACCGTCCCACCGGGCACCGCCAGCGGAGCGCGGCTGCGTCTTAAAGGCAAAGGCCTGCCCCATCCCAAGGGCGACCCCGCCCAGGCTGGCAACCTTTACGCTCAACTTCGCATCGTCGTTCCCACCACACTCACCGATGAACAACGCGAACTCTACGAGAAGTTGCTCGCCTTGTCCTGACCAACACCCCAGATAACTTTGGCGTCGTCATGTCTAAGCCTCTCAATCTGCTGTTTCTCTTCCCCGACCAATGGCGGTGGGACTGGCTGGGCTTTCTCAGCTCGGCCTACGGCAAGGTCCCGGTCCAGACACCCAACCTCGACCGCCTGGCCCAGCGCGGCACCGTCTTCACCCAATGCCGAACCAGCAGCCCACTGTGCGCTCCAGCCCGGGCGTGCCTGGCCACCGGCCGGCAGTACCACCGATGTCCGGTCCGTCGCAACGGCCAGGACCTTGATTTCACCAAAACGCGCACGGTCTTTCAGCGCTTGCGTAACGCCGGCTACCGCACCGCCTGCTGCGGCAAGACTGACCTCATCGCCCACGGCAAACCCCTGGGCATCGACGGCTGGTCCAACGCTATCGGCGCCGCAGGGTTCACCCATTCCGACAACCAAGGCGGCAAGGGCAACGCCATCAACATCGGCCGCGAGGTGCCCCAGGACCTCTGGGGATCGCACATGCAGCAGCAGGGATATTGGCAGCAGCTCGTCGCCGACTGGGATCTGCGCGTCCCTGGCCGGCGGGGCGTTCACATCCCCACCCACCCTTGCCCGGTGCCCAACGAAGCGCATTCCGACGGCTTCACCGCAACACGGGCCTTGAAGTTTCTTCAGGACTGGCCGGTCACGTCTGACGATCCCTGGCTGCTCTGGGTGAACTTCCCAGGTCCCCACGAGCCTTTCGACCCGCCTGACGATGTTGCTGATCTTTACCAAGGCGTGAACTTCCCCGAGCCGACCGACCCGCTGGGGCCTGACGACGGAAATGACCACCAGGCCATCCGCCAAGCCTACGCAGCTTTGTGCACCAATCTCGACACGTGGATTGGGCGCATCCTCGACACGCTGGACCAGCGCGGTGAAACGGACCGCACACTCATCATCTTCAGTTCCGATCACGGCGAAATGCTTGGCGACCACGGCCGATGGTGGAAGAGTACCTGGCACGACCCCTCGGTCCGCATCCCGCTGATCGTCGCCGGCCCTGACGTGCCCGGTGGCGAAACGTGCGACGACCTCGTAGAACTCATCGACCTCGGCGCGACCCTGCTGGCCGCTGCGGGACTTGATCCCCTGCCCGACGCCGACCACCGCCCGCTCTCCACCCACGGCGGGTCTCCACGCGTCATCCAACGCATGGGGCTGGACCCCTGGCAGGCAGCCTTCGACGGCCGATACAAACTCGTCCGGCAGGAAGACCAACCCGACCAGTTGTATGACTTAACCCGCGACCCACTTGAACGCGAAAACATTGCAAGCAACTGTCCCGCCGAATTGCAAAGACTCCACGCCGCAATGCGTACCTGAAACTTTGAGCACCGCGCAGGTTCGTACCTGTGGCGTCGATCCACACGGCTGCAAAAGCCTCTCAGACTTTGCGCATCACAATCATTGCGTCGTGACCATCTTTGAAATAATCCTGGCGGAGCACGACGTTCCAAGTCCGCGTCAACGCCCAATCAAGTAGTCCCATTGTCGGCAAACGCTTGGCGGGATGTTGCGCGAGTACCGCGTCAGGCCCGGGGCGATCTGAAAGAAAATTGAACGCCAGCGCCGTCGTCGCCGCGTTCCACGCGGGTTCCAGCAACGCAATCGCCGTGTCAAAATCCATCGTGTTGAGCGTCCCACTCACCGCAACCACGTCAGGCTTCGCCGCTTGCACGATCGCTGCATCTGTCAGCACATCGCCCGTGACGAAGGTTGCCTCCCGCAGCCCCCGACCCTGGGCGTACGCAATGACAGCGTCCAGCGGATCAATGCCAACGTAATGGCGGTAGGTGATGTCGTGCTCACCGAGGTAGGCCGCGAAGTCGCCCCGCGAGCACCCGATATCCAGCACCCGCAGGTCTGCCATATCGACTGCATCGGCCATGGCTGCGAAACGACGTTGCTGACTTTCGCGATGTGCCCACAGGGTGACGTGAAAGTTAGAGCCGTAGGTTTCAATGGCATCGAGATACGGCGAGAGATAATCCGGGCTTGCAGAGGCCGACCCGCTCATGACGCAGGCCCGGTGGCGGGGGCAGGCTCCGCCGCCGCGTCGCCCAAGGCCTGGTCCACCGCCGCACCAACTGCCGCGATGATGTCGGCAGGGTCCATATCCCGATAGACGCCAAGCAGTTCATTTTGCTGATCGAACACCAAAACGATCGGCGGCGCGATGTCCAACGCTTCCCCAGCCAAACGCTCAAGCGACGCAGCCTGCTGCTTGGGGTCCGTGATGATGTAGGCGTCATGCAACGCGTGCGGCCCAAACGCTTCGAGCTGGTTGTACGCCGCATCCTTGCGCTCCGGCCCGTCCAGACTCACGCTGAGCTTCCGCACGCCCGGCCCCCGCGCTTTCAACGCCTCGCCCAGCGGATTAAACATCGCCACACACGGAGCACACCACGTCGCCCAGTAATCCACCACCGTCACCCGGCCGGCATTGTTCTTCACCACAGTCTCCAACGCTTCCGCATCCACCTCAATCAATTCGTGCGCATGGCCCGCATGATCGCCGTGGTCATGATCACCATGGGCATGGTCGTGGTCGTCATGGCCCCCCGCATGGTCGTGGCTGTGACCATCGCAACCGGTCACTGCCAGACACAACGCCGCCACGGCAGGTACAAAACAGGATCGTGTGAAAAGTTTCATCGGCGAGACTCCGGATCGGGGTGGTAAATCACTTCTACAATACGCATGTCATGCAGATCACACTCAACGGCGACCCCAAAACTGTCCAGCCCGGCACCATCCGCGACCTGCTGATCCAACTCGGCTTGCAGGACCAATTCGTGGCCGTCGAGCAAAACCGTGAACTCATTCCAAAACGCCAGCATGAGCAGACCCACCTCCAGGACGGCGACGAAATTGAAGTCGTCACCCCCGTCGGCGGTGGGTAAGACCGAGCCTTCGTCCAGTTTATCGCCAGCCCCTCCCTTTTATTTCATATCAAGCCTTGCTTATGCCCGCTTCTCTCGCCACCACCTTTGATACCCCGCTCCACCTCGCCGGCCGCACCTACGACAGCCGCCTGATTGTCGGCACCGGCAAATATGCCTCGCCCGAACAGATGCAGTCGGCGTTGGACGCTTCTGGCGCAGAAGTGGTCACCGTGGCCGTACGCCGCGACCGCCTGATCGACGCCCAAGGCAAACGCCTGCTCGACCACCTCGACACCGACCGCTACACCATTCTGCCCAACACTGCAGGTTGCTTCGACGCCGACGATGCGGTCCGCGTGGCCCGGCTTGGCCGTGAGATTCTCGACCAGATGGGCAACCCCGGGCATGGCTGGGTGAAGCTTGAAGTGCTGGGCGATAAAAAGACCCTGCTCCCCGACCCCGTGGGCACGCTCGAGGCCTGCAAACGTCTTGTCGCCGATGGCTTCGAGGTTCTGTGCTACAGCTCGGATGATCCGATCATGGCGGTGCGTCTGCGGGATGCCGGGGCGGCGTCCGTCATGCCCGCCGGCTCACCCATCGGCTCTGGCCAAGGCATCCTCAACGCTCATAGCCTCAAGCTCATCCTCGAATTGCTCAAAGACCCCGAGCACGGCGGCGACCCGGCTTATCCCGTCATCATCGACGCCGGCGTCGGCACCGCCAGTGACGTCGCGGTGGCCATGGAACTCGGCGCCGACGGCGTGCTGCTCAACACCGGCATCGCCCACGCCCAGGACCCCCTCAAAATGGCTCACGCCATGCGACACGCCTGCCTCGCCGGCCGACTCGCCGCCACCGCAGGCCGCATCCCCAAACGACGCTACGCCACCGCCAGCTCGCCCTGGACCGGCGTGATCAGCCATATCCCCGGCGAGTAATGCATCCCCTCACGCGTGAAATCAGATGCCCCTCAGCTCACGCTTATGACCCCGCACCATCGCCCCGCAGCAGCCTGCGAAACACTTCCCCAAGCCCGACCTCACGTGTGGCGTCTTCGATCTCCCGTTCGATGGGGTCGTACCGTTCCAGGCTCGGCGGGGCTTCAAGCTCCACGAGTTCCTGCTCATCCGCCTGTGCCAGCGTCAAAGCGCCATTGCCTGACATCCGCACCACCCACCGCCCCGGCGTGAGCTTGCGACCGATCGCCAGTGTGTAAGGCTCACTCGCATCACTCCAATCGATCAGCCGTTGCTCGGGGTCGATCCGCGTGCCGTCGTTGGGTGAAGTGTTGCGGTCATACACGCCGTAGATCAGCACTCTGCCGTGCCAGACCACATATTCAAAGTTCACCACATCACCGGCCTTGTAAGGCGTCTGGAAGTGATGCACCGCCCCATCTGACCCCCGCACCCAAAGCTGCGCAGACGTCTCATTCACGCGAAGCTCCGTCAGCGCTGCCGCCCGCACCGCCGAGTTGTACCGCTCCTGCAGCGTGCCATAGTCCTGTTCTAGTTGCTGCAGGCGTTTGAGATACACATCCCCTGCGACCGCCGCCTTGGCAAACCGTAGCCCCACCATCGTGACGCCTGTCAACATCAGCAGAAAGCAAACCACCGCCACACTCGTCACCACACGTCGTATCAACATCATGCATGCATTATCGGCACCCCAACGCTGCGAAGTGCAAAGCCCAGCCCGGCGACCTACGACATAAGCCCGCACCGCAACACGAATAACCCCGGCCATCCCGCTCGCGGAGGTCACATTGCTCTAGCATCCAGACTGTGACTGCCCGTAAGACACGCCGCCGCTCGACTGCCCGTCCAACGAGCCACAACGCCGTGCGGTCCAGACGCCGCCCTGCGTCACCAGCGGCTCGCAAGCTCCAGGCCTTGTGGGCCTCACGCCGTGTCCGGATCGCACTGGCCTCTGGCGTGGGACTCATGCTCATCCTCGCGGGCATCGCGCTTTTCATCACCCGGGAACACGAGCATCAGGAGCAGACCCGGCAAGCCGACGTGGCAACACTCATCGAGCAGGCAGCGGAGCAAGCGGGGCTGGACGTGGCGTTGATCCGGGCTGTCGTGCAGCACGAATCCAGCTTCCGCCCTGACGCCGTGTCACCCCTTGGAGCCAAAGGCCTCATGCAGGTCATGCCCTCCACCCACCAGGAAGCCCGCCAACGCTTTGACATCCCCGACGGCGACCTCTTCGACCCGGCCTACAACCTCAAGGTCGGGTCCACCTACCTCGCCTACCTCCTCGACCGCTTCAAAGACGACCTGCCCGTGGCCCTCGCCGCGTACCACATGGGCCCTACCCGCACCGCCAAACGCCTCCGCGACAACCCCCAACACCGCGGCCGAGCCTTCGTCCAAAACCACGCCGGCCCCGCCACCCGCGCCTACGTCACCAAAGTGCTCGACACCTACGAAACACAAGCCCACCCCTAACCCCGCACATCAAAAAAACCCAAGGTCAGCGACCGTGGGTCCCCCTGCCCCCGACCTGCCCCGAACTACCCCGTCTGCCCCGACACCCAGCCCGCCAGCCCCGTCACCATCCGCTCGTACACCGCGTCTTCCTCGCCCGTCGCGTCAAGCACCAGATGATGCATCGGATCCTGCGCCGCCTGATCCAGATACCCCTGACGCACCCGTCGGTGAAACGCCGACCCCTTCATCTCCATCCGGTCTTTCACCGTGTCAAACTCCTGGCCCCGCAGCAACGGATTCATCCGAGCCGCCGCCGTCACCTCGTCCACATCGAACACCACCACCAGGTCAGGCCACGTCCGACCCAGCGCCACCCGACCCACCCCGAGAATATCCTCGATCGGCAGCCCACCCGCCGCACCTTGATACGCCAGCGTCGAACTGATAAACCGATCCGCCAGCACCAGACACCCCGCGTCCAGTGCCGGCCGAATCTTCTGAGACAAAAGCTGAGCCCGGCTGGCCATGAAAAGCATCATCTCACACCGAGCGTCAATCGCCTCCTGCACCGCAGGATCCAACAACACCCGGCGAATCGCCTCACCAATCTCCGTCCCACCAGGCTCCCGCACATGACACACCTCCACGCCCTGCGCTTCCGCAGCCTGCATCAACCGCGCAAGCTGCGTGCTCTTGCCCGAACCGTCAGGCCCGTCGAACACCACAAAACGTCCCGCCAATCCATCCAGCCACGCCTCACGCTTGCTCATACGGCCACAGCATAAAGCCCCCGCACGCCCCCGTTTCACCCGGCACCCAACCCCCCACACCCGCCTCCCGTTTGACCCTTCCCCACCACTTCCATAGCCTGCCAGTCCTGAAAGGGTCCGGCGGCCTGCCATGACCCTCTCCCCAATTACGTGATCGGTACCCCGGGGCAATGCCCCGAGACCCCAAACCCCCTGGCCTCAACCGGCCACTCTTCAGGAGAACCCCATGCCCATCAAGATCGGCATCAACGGATTCGGACGCATCGGACGACTCGTCTTCCGCGCCGCACAAGACAACCCCAATATCGAAGTCGTCGGGATCAACGACCTCTTCGACAACGACGCCTTGGCCTACCTGCTCAAGTACGACTCGATCCACGGCCGATTCCAAGGCGACGTCTCCTCCGACGACACCAACCTCTACGTTAACGGTAAAACCATCCGCTCCACCGCCGAACGCGACCCCGCCAACCTCAAGTGGGGTGACATCGGCGTCGATTACGTCGTCGAGTCCACCGGCTTCTTCACCGACTTCGCAGGCGCCAACAAGCACGTCGAAGCCGGCGCGAAGAAAGCCGTCATCTCCGCCCCGACCAAAAGCCCTGACGAAGTTCCCACCATCGTCATGGGTGTCAACAACAACACCCTCGACAGCAGTGCAAAGGTCGTCTCCAATGCGTCCTGCACCACCAACTGCCTCGCGCCGCTGGCCAAGATCATCAACGACGAATTCGGCATTGCCAAAGGCCTGATGACCACCGTCCACGCCATGACCGCCACCCAGCCCACGCAGGACGGCCCGTCCAAGAAGGACTGGCGCGGTGGCCGAGCGGCGGCAGTCAACTGCATCCCCGCCTCCACCGGAGCGGCCAAGGCCGTCGGACTCGCCCTGCCCGAACTCAAGGGCAAGCTCACCGGCATGGCCTTCCGCATGCCCACGATTGATGTCTCCGTGGTCGACCTCACCGTCGTGACCGAAAAGGCCACCAGCTACGGCGAAATCTCCGCCGCGATTAAAGCCAAGGCCGAGGGCGAGATGAAAGGCATCATGGCCTGGACCGATGAGCAGGTCGTGTCCACCGACTTCATCCATGACCCCGCCTCCTCGACCTTCGACCACGGCGCAGGCATCGAGCTGGACTCGACGTTCTTCAAGGTTGTCTCCTGGTACGACAACGAATGGGGCTACAGCAACCGCGTTGTCGACCTGCTGTCCTTCATGGGCCAGCAAGACGGCCTGGGCTGAGAACCGCTCTCCCCTTAAAATGAATCTACCGCTAAAGCCCAGGCATACCCATGCCTGGGCTTTTATTTTCGCCCCCGTCGCGTAGACTGAGGCCTCGGTCTCACCATGACCCCGGAGGCTCTTGCATGCATCAGATTCTTCGCCGACTTCAGCCGCTCTCCTGGCTTGCCTGCCTCGCCGTCGCCGCGCCGGCATGGGCACAGATTGAAGAAGGCATCGCCGTCGGAATTCGTGATTTCGCGGTCCTGCCCGACTCGGCGATTCCTGGAACGTCCACCTTCGGCCCGGCACGCATGAACCTCATGACCGCCGATCCGCTCGGCCGGTTGTTCGTCAACGACCAGCACGGCGGGCTGTATCAAATCAGTGCGGACGGCAGCAGCGTCACGACCTACCTGAATCTTCAAGCCGCAGGCCAGCAGCTCACCTCCAACGGCGGAGAGCGAGGCTTCTCCAGCTTTGCCTTCCACCCTGACTTCGCGGCTGCCGATCCATCCACGCCTGGGTTTGGAAAGTTCTACACCCTCCACCACACCACCAATACCGCCCCAACTCCAACCTATCCCTTCGTGAGCAACGGGCAAAGCGGCTTCGGAAACGCAGGCGACTCGGTCCTTCTGGAATGGACGGTCAGTGACCCCACCGCCTCGACCTACGCTCAGGCTGCCGTCGGATTGCCGCGTGAAGTTTTGCGACTTCAGCAGCCCGCAAACAATCACAACCTCGGGCAAATTGCGTTCAACCCCACGCCGGGGGCTCTCGATGATCGCGGCAACCTCTACATCGCCTCCGGTGACGGCGGAAACGCAAACGACCCCTGGGAACTGGCGGAGAATCCCAATAATCTCTACGGCAAGCTGCTCAGGATCAACCCGCTTGACCCCGACGGTGCAGGGGGAGCCAACTACTCCGCCCCGACCACGAATTTTTTCGCAGCCGACGGCGATGCCAGCACACTGCCTGAAATCTACGCCCTGGGCCTGAGAAACCCGCAGCGCTTCGGCTGGGACATTCAGGACGGCACGCTCTACGTCGCCGACATCGGTCAGAGCACCCGGGAAGAAATTAATGTCATCGTCAATGGTGGCAACTACGGCTGGGATCGCAAAGAAGGCTCAACGCTGCGTGAAGGCCCCGACGGCGTCGATCTCATCGACCCCATCGCCGAGTACAACCACGGCTCGGACATCCCCGCCAACCCCAACGCAACCGGCAGCCGTGCCATCACCGTGGGCGAAGTCGTCCGCGGCACCAGTATCCCCGGAATTGATGGACTGCTTCTCACCGGCGATTTCCCCTCCGGCGTGCCGCTCTATCTCGACGTCAGCGACCCCACCCCAGGCTCGGGCGCGGACCCTTTTGCTGAACTCATCCTCATCGACATCGACGGCAGCGGCGAAGCGGTTGAATTATTCACACTGATCGATGACGCCAACGGTCCCGGATCACTCAGCCGAGCCGACCTTCGGTGGAGCATCGGAACCGACGGCCGGGTGTTCCTGCTGAATAAGCAGGACGGCATTATTCGAGAACTCGTGGCTATCCCGGAGCCGACCTCGGTCATTGCCCTTGGTGGCGTTGGCCTGCTGATCCTCAGTCAAAGACGCCGCAAGCACTGAGTCTCTGCGACAACGCAGATTCCTCGCGCTAGGTGCTCCCCCCTTGCCCTTGTCTTGGCTAAGGTGACCCGATGGCGGAAACCTGCCGCTACAAGCTCACCCTGGCGTACGACGGTTCGCAATTCCACGGCTGGCAAAAGCAAGAGCCGCCCGATCGGCCCATCCTGCGGACGGTGCAGGGCGTCGTGGAAGAAGCACTGGTCCGCCTGCTGCGGCAGCCCAAAGAGGTCATTAACCTCACCGGTGCCAGCCGTACCGACGCGGGGGTTCATGCGTTAGGACAGATCGCTCACTTCGATGCCCAGACCACCATTCCACTCGAACGGTTTGCGTTGGCGTTGAACAGTCGGCTTCCCAAGGACGTGGATGCGCTGCGGTGTGAGCGGACGCATCCCACTTTTGACGCCATTACCGATGCCCGCTGTAAGCAGTACCGCTACCGCTTGTGGGTGGCCCCGCGTCGTCCGCTGGATCGCCGCGGGGTGGTGTACCCCGTGCTTAAGCCTGTCGATATTGACGCCATGCGAGACGCCGCCACCCGCCTGATGGGCCGACACGATCTTGAAGGGTTCAGCGCCGCTGGCCACGGCCGGGCCGAGACCATACGCAATGTCTTCCACGCGGCAGTCGATCCTGTGGGTGAAGACGAGTTGCATTTCGTCGTCCAAGGCGACGGCTTCTTGTGGAATAGCGTGCGGATCATGGCTGGAACGCTGGTGGAGGTTGGCGTCGGAAGGCGTACGCCTGACATCATTGACAAGGTCTATGCCAGCGGTGATCGGCAGCAGGCCGGCCCGACGCTCCCGCCCGTGGGACTCTGGCTTGAATGGATCGAACACCACGACCCCGCCGTGACGCAACTGCTTGAGCAAGCAACCTGACATACCCTTATGGATTGATCACTCCACACATCTGCATTTCCTTCCGCTGACCGCCCGCCTTGCGAATCCTTCACGTCATTACACGTCTGATCCTGGGAGGCGCACAGCAAAACACGGTGCTGTCCTGCCGGGCTCAGGTCGATGCAGGCCATGAGGTCCACCTTGCCTTCGGGCCGATCTACGGACCCGAGGGATCGCTACTGGCTGAAGCCCAAAGAAGTCACGCCACGCTGCACGAAATTCCCAGCCTCGTGCGGCAGATTGCACCAGGCAGAGACCTGAAGACTTATCGCAGGCTGCGTCAAATGGTTCGCGATCTTCAGCCTGATGTCGTCCACACCCACTCAAGCAAGGCAGGCATCCTCGGCCGGGCGGCGGCCTGGGCCCAGCGCGGCCGATCCAACCGCCCCGTCATCGTGCACACCGTCCACGGCCTGCCCTGGAACAACCGCCAGTCGCCTGTGGTGCGGCAGTCCTACATCGCGCTCGAACGATTTGCCGCGCCGCGATGCGATCACCTCATCGCTATCAGCCCGCAGATGGTCGAGGCAATGATCGATCACCGCGTCGCCGACCGGCATCATTTTTCGATTGTGCCCAGCGGGGTGGACGTTCAGGCGTTCAGCGATTTCACCGTGACACCGGAATGCAACACAGTGCCGCCGCGACCTGTCGTGGGACTCGTGGCCCGGCTTGACCCGCTGAAAGGTCACGCCGACTTGATCGCCGCGATCCCCGCGATTCTCAAAGAGGTGCCAGACGCGCATTTCCGCTTCATCGGCGACGGCTTCGGGGCCGACGCGGTGCGACAGGCGGTGCGAGACGCGGGGCTTGACCAGCACATTGACATGCAGGGCCTGGTCCCCGCCGCCGCGATGCCCGAGGCGTACCGCGAACTGGATGTCTGCGTCCTGCCCAGTCATCAGGAAGGCCAGAGCCGCGTCCTGGCCGAAGCATTGCTGTGCGGCTGCGGTATCGTGGCGTACGACGTGGGCGGCATCCCCTCGTTATGCACGGACCATGTGACCGGCCGCCTCGTGCCCGTCGGCGATATCAACGCGCTTGCCGACGCGGTCATCTGGATGCTTCAACATCCCCAGGACCGCATCGCGATGACCGCCCGCGGTGCACACCGCGTCCGCCACACCTTTAGTGCCCAACGCATGAACGCCGACCTGCTCGCGATCTACCATCGTCTTCTCGAACAGACCTGATCCGCCCTCCGCATTACCGCTCGATCTTTATACATCCACTTTGCCAAGAGACTTTGTCATGAACATTCTTGTCGTCGGCCCGCATCCGGATGACCAGGAACTCGGAATGGGCGGCACCATCATCGCACTCCGCAAGCAAGGCCATGATGTGCTGCTGCTGGACATGTGCAACGGCGAACCCACCCCGCACGGAAGCCCTGAACAGCGGGAAAAAGAGTGGACCGCTGCGTCCGAGATCATGGGCGTTCCCCGTCGATTGCTCGGGCTGACCAACCGCCAGATCGCCCACACCCTTGACGCCCGCCACCGCGTCGCCGGGGTTATTCGTGAACACCAGGCCGACGTGGTGTTTTGCCCTTACTTTGACGACGCCCACCCCGACCACGTCGCGACCACCCGCATTGTTGAAGACGCCCGCTTTGACGCCAAGCTCACCAGGATCGATCTCCCCGGCGAGCCGATCTACCCGCGCGGCTGATCTACTACTTCTGCACTCACCTCAAGATCGTGCCCCAGCCGACGTTTCTCTTCGACATCACCGACCACATGGACGCCAAAGAAGCGTCCATCCTCGCCTACGAATCGCAATTTCAGACGCACGAAAAAAACCGGCAAGTCGTCCGCTGGGTGCGGCACATGAACGGTTACATGGGAAGCCGGATCGGCGTTGAGTATGCCGAGCCGTTCTTTGTCAAAGAACCGCTGGGCCTGCGTTCACTGACAGACATTCTGTAATCAAGCAGCGCCTAAGCAGACGCACGGCAAACGCACCGCTCAGTCGTACACCACGTCGTAGGCGAGCTTGCCCCCCCGCGTGACCCAGCGGATGCTGGGGGAAAACTTTAACTCCGGCGCTTCAATCGACGGCAGCCCTTTGCCCGGCCCAGACCGCTGGACCGTCGTTGCAAACCGATGCTCCCGCCCACGCCGGTCGGTGTAGGTATACAACGCTTCATCTGCAGCATTGTACGTCAACTCCCCCCCATGCGATCTCACCGCCAGGCGATACTGCGCACGCTGCAACACCTCTTGCAAATCGTTCAACGTGCCCGGCACGTCCCGCCCCGAGGCATGGAGCGCCAAAACGCCCGACGCCAGAAACTCCATCCGGTCGATGCCGGTGGTGTATGCGTCAGCCTCCAGATCATCCTCAATAAAGTCCTGCCAGCGGTTGGCAAACGTTGTGTAACGATCCGTTTTGAAGGCATCCTCAAAGGCCTTGTCGTGTGGGTGACCTTTGGCGAGTCCCTGCAGGTAAGCCTCAAACGCGGTGCGGTATTTCCCGCCGTCGGCATGGATCAGGAAGTACACCACCGACCACGCTTGCAGGTACTGCAATGAGCCCCGCTCGCCTTCCTGCATGTTGGCAAACCACGTTGCAGAGTCAATCGTGAGCAGCTCCTCGAAGCCGAGCAACTCCTCATCGTTGGCTGCCGCCTTCAACCGCACGACGCGCGGGTGCTCCGCCAGGCCGGTCTTCATCTTGCCCTTCACCAGGCGGGCCTGTTCAAAATAAACCGCCAGCCCTTCGTTGACCCAAAGCGGCAGTCCGGTGCCGATGTGCTCATACGCGAATTGATGAAAGCCCTCGTGCTGCAAGGTCTGCAGAGTGGACTGCATCGGCCGATCATTCACCCACGTGGCCAGCCCTGAATCCTCTGCCCTGACAAAAAACAAGCCCCCCGTGGAGGAGGCGTCAAACCCACGGGTCTTCAGGTAAGCGTTGTATTCGTCGCGTTGGGCAAACAGATACAAATCAGGTTTATCACGCCGCTTGGCGCGAAACCGCGAAAAACGCTGGGCAAATGCGTCGTAGGTCTGGTCCATATGCCGGGCGTAAGGCCGAAGCTGATCGTCGGGAAGATTGGTGTGGATGGTGTAGAACTGCGAGCGGACGGTCCGCAGCTCCGGCACCTCCGCCGCTGCGGGAACAGCCATGAACAATAGAAAAAGCAACAGCCCCCCTGCCCTCATCGAAGCGCAGGATGACATGGCGGATGTGATCATTTGCCCGCGAAGTCAATGAGTCTGGCCAGCTCTGTCCGCAGGTCCTTGCGATGGACGACCCGGTCCACGAAGCCTTTCTCAAGGAGAAACTCCGACCGCTGAAACCCGTCGGGCAGGTCGCGGCGGACGGTGTTGGCGATGACACGGGGACCAGCGAAGCCGATGAGCGCTTTGGGTTCAGCGAGAATGAAGTCGCCGAGCATGGCGAACGACGCCGTCACCCCGCCGGTGGTTGGATCGGTGAGCACGGGAATGAATAATCCCCCCGCATCGTCAAACCGGGCCAGCGCGGCCGAGGTTTTCGCCATCTGCATCAGCGCCAGCGACGACTCCATCATCCGGGCACCACCCGCCGCGCAGATGATCACCATCGGAAGATTTTCTTTGGTGGCCAGCTCGACGCTGCGCGCGATCTTCTCGCCCACCACACTGCCCATCGATGCCATGATGAAGCGATTGTCCATCACCGCCAGCACCAGTCGGCGTCCCTTGACATACGCCCGGCCGCAAAGCAACGCGTCCTTGTGGCCGGTCTTTTTTGCGCATCCACCAAGCGGTCGGCGTAGGCCTTGCGATCAGTGAACTTGAGTGTGTCCAGCGGCCCGACGTTTTCCCACAATGGCTCGAACGACCCGGTGTCCACCAACTGCTGGACGCGTTCGTCGGCACCGATGCGATAATGATGGTCGCACTCCGGACAAACGTGCAGGTGCTCCTCGACCTGCCGTCGATAGGTCATCGCGGAACATTCCGGACAACGCAGCCACAGCCCTTCGGGCACGTCGCGGCGTCGGCCTCGGTCGGCAACATCCGCCCAGGACCTGGGACGGGCCTGGGGAGTGGGTACTGCAGGAGTCGGAGGATTGGCCAAAGCGGGGCACCTCAGGGTGAAGACTGGGACGTCAGAGAATCGTTAGCGTTTGAGTATAGATACTCCGCTAGGGGTCGGCCTTAGTAAGGGTCACTGATCGTCACTTCACCCGTAGAGCCGTCGATAGAGACGGAGATCTGCGTGCCATTGAGTGAAAGTATGACGTGGTCATCATTTCCATCGTAGGTTCCGCCCCACGGGCCGAAGGTGATATACGAGTCGATAGTGGGCAAAAACATGTTCCGTTGAACCGTCATGCCCACACAATCCCTGAGATCTCCCTGGCCAAGCGTTCTGATGTACGCAGACTGCGTGTAGGCATCTGTCAACGTTTCCATCGCGGAAACTACGGAAGCTGTTACAGGCTCGCCCGGCGCTTTTGAAAGGATCCACGAATCATTGGTGCCTTTGATCGTGAGGATTCTTGGTTCCTCAGGATGCGCGATTGATTCGATACGCGCGTGGTCAATGTCGGCCGCCAGCAGTCGTGCGGCTGCCTGCAGCTTCTCGATATCGCTTGTCGCAAACATCGGGACCGCCAGTGCGGAGAGTATCCCCACCACGCCCACGGCGATCGTGACTTCGACCAGCGAAAACGCTCGATGTCGAGAGAGATGGCTCACAAGACATTTATCGGCGGAATCGCGGGGGTTCTTCGGTTCAACCTCAGCCATTCTTAAGCACCGGGCGGTGCGGGTCGATGATGCACACAGAAGTATCCGCCACCAGTTCGCTTCCAAGCCGTTGCTGTCTCGATGTCCCATGTGTGATTCCACTATCCATTGTCCCAAGCGGATTCCCTCCCCACGGCTGCGGCCACGAGGGTTCACGATGCTCGAAGTGCTGATCGCCTCTTCGGTGCTGCTCGTGGTGGTGGTGGCGGTGACGCACGCGGTGACCTCGGGCCAGCAGCAAACGCTGATCGCGGTGAGTAACGCCCGCGCTGCTGCATTGGCCGAGGCCACCTTGGAGCGCGTGTTGCAAGGGCCTTATACGGACCCGGACGGCGACACTTTGGAAGGACCCGACGCGGGGGAAAACGCGGTGAGTGACTTTGATGCGTTAGACGACTTTGACGGGTGGACCGAGGCGGCAGGCGCTTTGAAAGACGCTGCCGGGACCGACTGGCCTGCCACCTATCAGACGCTCAGCCGATCGGTCTCCGTCAGTTACACCTCTGTCACCGTTGCAGACCTGGGCGGCACGCACACGGGTCTCACCATTGTGGTGACGGTCACTGATGCGGCGGGTTCCACGTTCACCATCACCCGATTCGTCCCGGAGCCCGTATCGTGACGTTCGGATCAACCCATCCACGCAGTGCGCATGGCATTCGTCGCCGGGGACTCACGCTCCTGGAGTTGCTGCTTGCGATCGCGGGCACGGCTGTGGTCGGCGTTGCCGCAGCATCACTGCTCACCGGCGTCGAAGCGGGCGAGAAGTCCACCCTCGAAGCCCGCGAATTGCTCGCAAGGCAAAAAGCGGTCTCGGCTCGGTTTTCCGCAGCCCTGCGGGAAAGTCGGCAAGTGCTCGACGTGGGCAGCGGCTTTGTCGTGCTCTGGGTACGTGATCTGGACAACGACCTGGCTCCTGACCTTCTCGAAATTCGA
Source organism: uncultured Phycisphaeraceae bacterium (assembly GCA_963799465.1). GTDB lineage: Bacteria > Planctomycetota > Phycisphaerae > Phycisphaerales > Phycisphaeraceae > JBCCOW01. The sequence continues at coordinate 253,488 of CAWCXG010000003.1, forward strand.
CGCCTGGACTATGACGCCGCAACCGACATCCTGTCGGTCTATCAACCTCCTGCCGGCACCTCCGATGTGCAGTACGGCCTCACCGACGACTTCGAAACCATCACCGACGCCTTGATGGGCACCGCGTCTTTTCCCCAAACGCCTTGGAGTACTGGAATCACGCAATGCACCTGGTCTCTTAACAACGCGGACGCAGCCCTGACCACGGTGGTCACGCTTCGAGCCACGCTGCAGGTCGGCACTGAAACCGACGAATGCGTGGTCGTTGCCCGCTTGAGGAATGCCTCGTGAATGCTAAATCCCCTCAAACGGTACGACGACGCTCTACTCGCGGTGGTAGCCGCGGGTTAGCGTTGATCATGGTGCTGGTCCTGGCGTCGATGGCAGCGGTGGTTTCGACCGCCTTTCTCGCGGCGCAAAAGACCAGCGGCCCCATCGCCCAGAACATCGTGCACCATGCCTCGGCCCGCGGCATTGCTGAGTCAGGCCTCGAACTCACCATTCGCTATCTCCAAACCGACCCGACCTGGCGGGCCGACCAGCCGCAAGGCAGCTGGATCACCGACCAGTCCATGGCGGGGGGTACCTTCAGCGTTTGGGTGACCGACGAAGACGCGGACTTCAATGACGACCCCACCGACGCGGTGACCGTGGTCTGTGTCGGTACCGTGAACGGCGTCAGTCACCGGGTCACCGCTTACGTCCGACCCGGCGGGAACGCGAAAGTGTTGCTGCTTGTTGCGGGAAGCACCAACCTGAACAGCGACGACCGCAAGAAAAAGCAGTGGTTTGAGGGATGGGGTTTTGTGGTCCAGGTGATTGCCGACAACGACTCACAAAGCGAATTCAATACCGCCCTTGAGGGGGCTGATGTCGTCTATATCAGTGAAACCGTGAACAGCGGCACCGTCGGCACCAAGCTGACCGACACCCGTGTAGGCATTGTGTGTGAAGAGGGCTTTCTGCCGGATGAATTAAAGCTTTCGAGCAGCAACAGCGGAGGAACCAACGGCGACAGTCTCTCCATCGTCGATGCAGGCCACGCCATCACCGGCTCGTTCGGAGTGGGCAGCCTGACGTTCGGCATCACCAGCATCGAGCAACGCACCTACAGCAATCTCGCCTCTGGCGTCCGCGTGCTGGCGGAAACCGGTGGATCCCCCGTGCTCATTGTGGCGGATCGTGGTGACCTTCTGGTGGACAATTCTTCCGCCCCGGGTCGACGCGTGTGCATGCCTATCGCCCAGAGTGGTTTTGATCCCGAGAAACTTAACGCGGACGGACTGGAGCTGGTGCGTCGATCGGTGATGTGGGCGGCGGTGCCAGCGTCGCCGCCGCTGGACATGCTCGCCTACTGGCCAGTCGATGAAAACCCCGCCCACGGAACCAGTGTGGACGCCACCGCCCGCGGACGGGATCTCTGGATGTCCAGTCTCAGAGCCACCTCGGGAAAAATCGGCAGAGCACCGCGTAGCTACGGCTACACCAACATGGACGACGACGACGGCGAAGACTACCTCAACGGCCTCGACGGCTTCACGCTTGCACTGTGGGTCCGACCGACCGACTCCGGCCTGGATCGCACGATTGTCAGCGGCTCGACCACTGAACGTTTCGATGAACAGTTCAGCCTGCGGTATGCCGTGAGCAATATCCTGGGCGGCGGGACGCAGGTTCTCAAAGCCGTGGTGCCGATCGGCGGCGATGTGATGCTCCACTACGAGTCCGCATCCAACGTGCATACCACCGATTGGCAGCACCTGGTGTGGACCTGGGACAGTGCGAACGGCATAAAGCTTTACATCAACGGCCAGCTGGACACACCCACCTACCACGCCACCGCCGCAGGCGACCCCATGCCCGCCGGCGGAACGCTCACCGGACTGAACATTCTCCAGTTCGGCCCGTCGATGCGCAATGCACCAAACTACAGCCACTTTCGCGGTTGGTGGGATGACATTCGGCTCTACGGTCGTGCGGTCAATGCTGCAGAGGCCTACTCGCTCTTCAAGCATCTGCCCAATCCCGATGATGCCACCGCCATTGTTCTTTATGACTTTGAACTCACGCAGGAAATGCCAAGCCTGGTCAGCCATTGGAAACTTGACGGCTCCGGCACCGGCGGCGGCGTCGCGGGAGCCAATGATGTCATTCTGCGCAACGACGCGGTGATTGATAGCTATGACTCGCGGAAAGGGCCTTACTCTTCCATCACCGCAGGCAGCAGCGCAATCGTTTCGACCAACCGCACCAGCAACAAAGCCATTGACGCCAAGGACCGAATCAAAGTCAAGGGCGACGCGTATATCGGCGCAGGCGGCGATCCCAATACTGCCATTTATGACGCCAACAACGGCATTACCGGGATCAAAGGCGAACTGGCCAGCAATGTGGTGATCCCGTCCGTGTCGTCCCCGGGAAGTATGCCTGCCAGTGAAGGCAATCAGACCCTCACCATCAGCGGTGCGCAGGTCTGGAACACTGACCGCAAATTCGGCAGCCTGACCCTGCAAGGCACCGGGACTTTGACCATCACCGGCGACCTGCGTGTTCATGCCACCGGAACCTTGCGAATCAAGGGCGATGTCAAAATTGTCATCCCCGCAGGCAACTCACTCGAGCTTTACACCAGTACGGAGCTCTACATTCAGGAGCGTGCGGAGGTCAACAATGACTCCACCGCAAGCGACCGCCTGAAGCTTTACCGCATCGGTGGAGGAACGAAAAATATCTGGATTGAGGACGACGCCAAAGTCGCGGCCATCATGTTCTCATCGGACGATATCGTCATCCGCGATCGCGCGATTGTCTACGGCAGTGTGCTGGGGCAGGACGACTTTCGCATGTACAACAATGCGCAGATGCATCAGGACCTCTCACTGCCCGCGGTGAGCGATGTGGCTGCCCGTGCACTGGATGAAAACGAGACCCAGGCTGGGGTCCGCCGCAACGGCGTGACAGGCGGTGCGGCCGGGCACGGCGATGGTGGGGACGCGTACGGGTTCGACGGCGTGGATGACTACGTAGAGGTACCCCATCACGCCAAATATCTGCTTTCAGAAGGCAGCGTGAGCTTCTGGTTTTACGCGGACAATACCTCCGGACGTCAAGGTTTAATTTCGAAAGAATCGAATCTCTTTGATGATGGCGGGCATCTGAATATTGAACTTAGCGGCTCAACTCTTGAGGCTCGGATTCAAAGCACCACGACCAGCTACACCGTCTCCAAAAGCGGCATGTCGGCAAACCGCTGGTATCACGTCACTCTTGGGTGGGGAGGCCCGGGTTTACGACTCCATGTAGACGGCAGTCTTTCGGATTCAGACAGCTACACCGGAGGATTAGATCGCTCTGCGGGCGGAACGACCGGGAACATTGAGCCTTGGACGCTCGGCGTCGGACAGACCTTCAGTGGCGATCAAACCGTCAACGGCTGGGACGCTCCTTTCCAAGGCCGAATTGATGATGTGCGGGTGTACGACCAGAATCTCAATGCGACGCAGGCTGCCAATCTCGCGGCAGGCAATGACCCCGGGGTGCAGGACCGGACGCATCTGGTGCAGGATAAGTCCGGCTACGGCAACCCGGCCGACCTGACCGTCTCGGACGTGGCCAATGTCAATTGGCTTCGTACCGGCGGACTGGATATCGCCACCGCTGTTCAATTACTCGACTCCGGCTCCTCGCCCAAGCTCTACGCCGCCCTGATTGGTCGCAATGACATCACGGTAGAAGCGCTGTACCGCACATCCTCGGTCAGCGGGACCGCCATCCTCGGGGCGTACCAACGCTCCGCATCGTCAAGCAACGTAGGCATCATGCGACACGGGCAACAGACTCGTATCTTCAGCAATAACTGGTCGATTCCAAGCTCGGACTTTGTCAATACCACCAGTCTCTGGCATGTGGTGATGACGTGGGACGGCACGACCCTCAAGCTGTATCGCAACGCGATCGAGGACTACAGCTACTCCGTTTCGGGGTCCTTCACGGGGTGGGACAGTACAGCACGCATGACCCTGGCCAACGACCTCTCGGGTTCCGCCCCATTCCTGGGCGAGCTCTACCGCTTTGCGATCTACGATCAGGCGGTCGATGCCAGCGGGGTCGAAAGGATGCTGTACGGCGGAAGCCCCAACGGTGAATCCACCTTGATGCATATCGAACAGTGGATTGAAATGGACTGACACGCGCGATGTCCATGCACCGTTGCCGGTGGCGATGACATCACGCCTCGTCGTGTGCCCGGCGGGCGCGCCGGCGAAGCTCCGCATCGATAAATCCTTGCAAGTCGCCGTCCATAACCGACTGCGGATTGCCTACCTCGTGCCCGGTGCGATGGTCTTTGACCCGGTTGTCATAGAACACGTACGAGCGAATCTGCGAGCCCCAGCCACGCTCGACGCTGCCGCCGGTGGCCTGGTCCATCTCCGCCTGACGTTTTTCTTCGGCAAGCAATTCAAGCTTGCCCCGCAGGATGCCCAGGGCCTGTTTACGGTTCTGCTCCTGCTTTCGCTCCACCGAGCAGACCACCATGATCGAATCTTTCATCTCAGGCGTCTTGTACACCAGCCGAACCGCTGAGGCGACTTTATTGACGTTCTGTCCGCCGGGGCCTGACGACCGGGCGAAGGTGGTGGTTTCGAGGTAGTCCTCGTCGATCTCTACTCCGCCGGTGTCGGGGAACTCGGGGATGACATCAATGGTGGCAAAGGAAGTCTGGCGTTTGCCTTCCGCGTTGAACGGGCTGACACGGGCGAGGCGGTGCGTGCCGCGCTCGGCGGAGAGGTATCCGTAGACCATCGGCCCTTTGACGTAAAGCGTCACCTCGCTGACCCCCGCTTCGGTGCCGTGCGTCTTGCTGTATTCGCTCACGTCCCAGCCCTGCCGTTCGACGTAGTAGAGATACATCCTCAGCAGCATCTCCGCCCAATCGTCGGCTTCCGTGCCACCCGCACCGGACTGGATCGTCAGATAACAGTTGCGATCGTCGTAGCGCCCGCTGAGCAAGGACGCAGTCTCCAGAGAGTCAAGCTCCTGAAGTACCGTGTCGATCTGCGCGTCCACCTCTTGCTTCGTGTCGTCGTCCGCTTCTTCCTCGGCCAATTCCCAGAGCACCAGCAAATCTTCGACCTTGGCCTGCATGGCGGCGGGGGCTTCGACCCGGGCCTTGACCGACTTCATTTCCGTGATGATCTCGTTGGCTTGATCCTGGTCGTTCCAGAACCCGGGCTCATTCATCTTGGCTTCGAGTTCTTTGAGCCGGGCGGTGCGCTGCTCGACCCGCAGCGACTCATAGAGTCGTCCGCTTCGGGTCTTGATTTCGTCCAGCAGGCCGGGGATATTCTCGTGCATCGTCGCAATGGTAAGAAGCGTGGTGACTGGCTGGGTGGCTCAGCGGTTGCCGATGACATCCGCCAGCGCATCGGCGACTCGCTGAATGTCCGCCATGCGCATGCCCGCCACATTGATTCGGCCCGAACCCACCGCATAAATCGCGTGGCGGTCTTTGAGTGTTTCGACACACTGCTTGCTCAGGCCGGTGAGTGTGAACATGCCCCGCTGCTCGGTGATAAAGGCATTCCCGCGAGGTGACAGCGTGACGTCACGCTCGTCCAATGCCGAGCGAAGCGCCGCGCGCAGCCCGTGGATCCGCTCTCGCATGGTGGTAAGTTCCTGCTCCCAGTCGGCCCGCAGCGACTGATCCTGCAGGATTTCCATCACGATCTCCATGCCGTGCGCCGGGGGGTTGGAGTACATGCGGCGGACGGCCTGGTTGACCTGCGTCGCGGCGGCGTCCACCACGTGAGGCTCGGAACCAAAGAAACTCGCTGCACCGACCCGCTCGCGGTAGAGCCCGAAGTTTTTCGAGTAGCTGCTGCACACAACAAATTCTGCGCACTGCTCCGCAATGATCCGAACCGATGCGGCATCCTGCTCCAGGCCATCGCCAAGCCCCTGATATGCCAGGTCAATGATGGGCAGCAGCTTGCGGTCCGCCATGACGCGTGCGAGTTCGTGCCATTGCTCAACGGTCGGGTCGACGCCTGTAGGATTGTGGCAGCAGCCGTGGAGGATCACCGCATCCCCCGCCGACGCCGATGCCAGACCTTTGAGCAGCCGGTCAAAGGCCAGCGCGTTGGTTTCACGGTCAAGGTACGGATAGGTCCGCGGCGAAAGCCCTGCGTGAATCAGCACCCCGTGATGATTGGCCCACGTCGGGTCTGAAACCCACACCGAGCCTTTGGGCAAATTATGCGACAGGAAGTCAGCGGTGACCCGCAACGCTCCCGTCCCGCCAGGCGTTACGCAGGTGTAAGCCCTCTCGCCCCACGTGGCTTCCAATGCGTCACCGAGGTACAGCGTCCGCAGCATCGGCCCGGCTTCGGCAGGACCCGGGATCGGCCAATACACCTTCGTCCGCTCGGTGGCGGTGATCCGACGCTCCGCTTCCTTCACCGCAGCGAAGATCGGCGTGCGATTGTCCTCATCCCGATATACCCCCACGCCGAGATTCACCTTGTGGTCCCGGGGGTCTGCGTTAAATGCTGCAGTCACCCCGAGAATCGCGTCGGGCGGAGCTGGTTCTACCTTCTCAAACATCGCGGGAGCTTAACGCTCGGGCCGCAACCTCGAAAGCCCACGCATCCCGCCATGCGATCCACCTCGAATCTTCGCGGGCACCTGCCACTGTGCACGTGGCATCAATTTAACGTAACACGCCAGTAAAACTCAGCACGACGCGTCGCCTTACCACCAGTCTCGCAATTCGGTACCATCCGGTCCCTCAGGAGATACACCATGGACAAAGTCAGACTCGGCGTGATCGGTGCAGGCGGCTCAATGGCCACCAGTCATCAGAACTATTTTAAAGACATCCCCGGCCTCGAGTACGTTGCCGCCTGCGAACTCACACACGAAAAACTCGACCCCGTGGTCGAAAAGCACAGCCTCAAGCACGGGTTTCTCGACGCTCGCGAAATGATCGATTCCGGCACCGTCGATGCCATCCTCATCGCCTGCCCCCATTACGATCACCCGGTCTATTCGCAATATGCCCTCACACGCGGCATCCACGTGCTCTGCGAAAAACCCGTGGCGGTCACCGCCAAAGCCGCTCAAGAGACCATCGACGTCTACGAGCAGGCCCGCAAGGACCATCCCAACGTGGTGTATGCGGGGATGTTTAACCAACGCACCCACGCCGACTGGAAGTTCATCAAACGATGCATGGACGACGGCACCATCGGCGAACTCATGCGGGTTTCCTGGACCATCACGACCTGGTTCCGAAGCCAGGCCTATTACAACTCCGGCGGCTGGCGGGCGACGTGGGAAGGCGAAGGCGGCGGCGTGCTCATCAACCAGTGCCCCCACAATCTCGACCTCTTCTGCTGGTGGTTTGGCATGCCCAAACGCGTCCAGGCTCTGGTCGGGCTGGGCAAGTACCACGACATTGAAGTCGAGGACGAAGTGCTGTCGCTGGTGGAATTTGAGAACGGTGCCACCGGCACGTTCGTCACGTCCACCGCGCAAACCCCCGGCGTCAACCGACTTGAAATCGTGGGTGAAAACGCCACGTTGATTCACGACAGTGACGGCCTGGTGCTCAAGAAAAACCACCAAGGCGTCCGAGCCTTCACGCACTCCACCGCCGAGCGATTCGGGCAAGTTAAAACCGACATTCATCGTATTGAGGTCGCAGGCGGAAATCCGGGGCACAAAGAAATCACCCGAAACTTCATCGCCTACATCCTTGGCCATGACGACACCCTCATCGCCCCAGCCGTCGAAGGCATCCACGGCCTGGAATTCGGCAACGCCATGCTGCAGTCCGGCCTGGAGCATCGAGCCGTGGATCTGCCCAGCGACCGTGAGGCGTTTGATCACCTGCTAAACAAGCTTAAAGCGGAATCGACCTTCGAGAAGAAAGTCGTCAAAGACGACGGCCCCGTCGCGATGGGTTCGTCGTTTTGATGACGACGCACTGACCGATGCTTATCAGGCTTGCATTGCGGATCAGCCAGCGGTGTGGCCCAGGACCACCCTGACCCGCCGCAGCGATGGGCCCTTGAACGCAAGTAAAAGCTCGCGTTCCAGCCCGCCACGTAGCAACCGATCCAGCTCGTACACCGTGGCCGAGTCGTCCGCCTCCACGTGCAGCACGCCTCGGCTCAAACCCACCAGGCGGGTGCGGGACGCCAACGCTTCAGGCACCTGCTGGGTCCATAATTCCGCAAGCTGGCCGAGTTGACGCATCGGCTTACCGACTTCACGCTCAAACTGCTCTCGCATAAATTGCAGCGATAGGTCACGCTTGGGCAGACCTCGGCGATTGCCCAGTTCGTCGAGATGGTCAAGCGGACTGGGCATGCCGCTGATGTTAACCCACTGCCGCAAAAACAATCGTTAACTTAGAAGCGATGAAGATTGTGCTCCTCGGATATCGCGGTTGTGGAAAATCCAGCGTCGGGCGAAAACTGGCCAACCAGCTTTGGAAAGATTTTTTCGATGTCGATGTCCTGACCTGCGACCGCTTTGAGGGCCTGAGTGTGGCTCAGATTTGGCAACAGCACGGCGAGCCTGCATTCCGCGAGGCAGAAATCCAGGTGGTGACCGAGCTCATGTCGCAAAGCGACACCGTGGTCGCGCTCGGCGGAGGCACCGTGATGCAGGAGGGCAGCTATCAGGCGATTGCACAGGCCGCTGACTGCAAACGCGTGTACCTCCGCTGTGACCCCGATGAACTGACCCGCAGGATTGAGGCCGACCCGGGAAGCGCAAGCCAACGTCCCAGCCTCACGAACTCCGGCAGCGCAGCCGACGAAGTGGTGAGCGTCCTGGCACAACGCGAGCCGGTGTATCGCAAGCTTGCGGACATCGAACTTGATGTGACCTACACGACGATTGACCAGGCGGTGCAGCACCTCATGGCGAAGCTGTGACGCCCTTTCGGGGCGAGGCGCGGGACGACCTTCAGTGGGTTTAGCCGTGGCCGTGGTCTGACTTCGCCGTCGAAGCCAGGGCGGCCCGCACTTCGGTCAGGGTCTGCGCGTCAACTACCGCCCGGCGGGTGTCTTCATTCAAGAACGCCCGTGCCACCGCGTCGAGCGCTTCAATTTGCGTCGTACCATCGTGTTCGGGTGACAAGATCAGGCAGATGATTTCCGCAGGCTGGTTGTCCGCTGCGTCAAAGTCGATCCCTGTGGGCGCGGTGGCGAGGAACACCATCGGCCGATCCACCTCGCTCAACCGAGCGTGCGGCACCGCAATCCCGTGACCGATACCCGTGGACATCGTTTCTTCACGCTCCCAGCATCGGCGGTTGAGTTCTTCCGCGTCGCACCCCAGGACGTCCGCGGCGGTGTAACTCATCTCACGGATCGCTTCGGAACGCTCAATGGCTTTCAACCGACCCACAAACCCCTTGGCAGGAATGAGATCGCTCAGGCTGCGCTTTTGCTTGCGACCCAGCGCTCGCTGCATCGCCGGCCCCGCAAGCATCGAAGTCACAATCGCCATCACCACAATCGCAACAAAAAGCTTGTCCGTAATCAGTCCAAACGATAGCGCGATCTGCCCCAGAATGATTTCCATCGCGCCCCGAGCGGTCATCCCAAACCCAATCGCCCAACTTTCACGCTTCGCGAGCTTCGCCCAGCGGGCTCCGTAATAGCAGCCCACCAGCTTGCCGGCGATCGCCACACCGAGCACCAAAAGCACTGCGGCAAGATCAAACGTCTCGACAAAGTTCACCCGCAGCGCAATGCCTGCAAAGAAGACAGGCGCAAAAATATTGTTGACGAATTGCTCGACGGTCTCGCGGGTTCGCTGCCGCAGATGCTTGGAATCTCCAATCGCCACGCCCGCGAGAAAGGCCCCGAAAATCGCGTGAATCCCGATCCACTCGGTAAACGCGGCGCACAGCAGACCGACGACCAGAATGAAGGCCAGAATGCCGCCCGGCCACGATGCATGGGCCTGTACATACAGCACGCCCCGACTCATCATCCACCGCCCCACCGTGAGCATAAACGTCACGAAACCAAGCGTCAGTCCAATGATCCATGGCAGCGGAAGCCCGTCGCCTGCATCCGGGGCAATCATCGCCAGCACCATGGCAAACCCGATCCAGCCCAACAGGTCGTTCACCATCGCGGACGACATCACCAGCATGCCCACGTCCGACCGCAGCATGTTCAGGTCCATCAGCACTTTGGCAATTACCGGCAACGCCGTGATCGACATCGCGATGCCCACGAACAGTGCAAAGGGCAACTTCGACCCCTCATACTCTGGGTCAAATCCGAGGACATAAGGCAGCGAATACGCCAACGCGAATCCCAGCGCAAAAGGCACCACCATGCCCAACAGACTCACCAGCAACGCCGCCTTGCCCTGACGGGTCACCACCGAGAGATCCACCTCAAGTCCTGCGGTGAGCAACAGGAACGTCACCGCCAGCATCAGGTACGTTTCCAGCCCGTACAGGATGGGGTCCTGGAGAACCCGCTTGTCTTTGTGCACCTTCTTCTCGACGGGTGCTTCCGCCGTGCCGCTCGCCGCTAAGGTTGCTTCCGCCGCCTCAGAGGCTTCGGCTGCCTCCGCAACTTCGTGTCCCTCGGTCGTATCAAGTGCCACCGCCGCCGCGTCAGGATGTGCCGTGGCCTCGGTGAGATAGGAGGGAAACAGGAAATCGTAAAGCTGAACATTCCACCCCTGCTCGCCGGCAATCATCGGATTACCCAGCACCGTAGCGCCCAGCAGCACGCCCGCCATGATCTCCCCCAGCACCGCAGGCTGGCCGAAGCGACGGCAGATTTCACCCAGCAAGCGTGCCACACCCAGCAACACCGCCAAGGCGAGCAATAAAGTGGCAATTTCGCGAGGAAGTAGTGCCCCGGCCGCAATCATCGACATAGCGTCATCCCTTATAGGTGGCCCGCTGGCACCCGGTAAAAGCGAAATGCTATCACGCCGACCCCTAGGTCTGCTTACCCACACCCTACAGACGGTCGGTTTTTTGTGACCGCCCCGAAACCGGCGTAAACTAAAGCATGATGAGCCACGTCTCACAGGATGACATGCACCAAGCCACCCCCCCGCCCGCTAAAGACCCCATGCGGTGTGTGGTGCTGGCGTCCGCCATCGACGGCGTGCCGGGGGCTTTGCTTCGCTCACTGCGACGGCGCGGCCTGGCCATGTCGGTGGTCACGGATCCTGCCTCCGCCGTGGCAGAGGTCATGTCCATCCCCGTCGCGGCCTTGGTCGTGGTGAAGCCTTCCGAGCAGACCTTGATGTCTGAATTCGTCGCCACCATCCGCAACTACTCACCAAGGACTGTTCTTTGGCAGTTTGAAGACGAAGCGCCCGGCCGAGAGCACTTAAGCCTCATCAACGGCCGATACGACGGGCATCAACCCGCTCCCTCCCCGCTCACGCCCCCACCCGATCACCAGGCCGTCGACAACGACTCAGACAACCAGCTCGATGAGGACCTGGACCTCTTGAACGAGCAGGACGCTGCCGAGGTGGTCGTCACCCGCGATGAGCTTGCCATGCTTCTGGGCACCCCTGCTCCCCCGTCACCCCACCCCTCCGGCACGTCGTGACTCACACCATCTCCCATACCGATGCTGCCATCGACCGGCGCCTCGCCGCGGCCCCATCCAATGGGACGCTGCAGGACCGCCCGCGACTTCTGGTCGTCCGCCACCCCGGCTTGACCCGCAAGCTCAGCGATCGGCTCAAATCCCCCTGCGATTCAGACCCCCCAGCCACCCCGGATTCCGACCCGCGAACTGACCCCAGCGTGCCTTGCGTCTGCAGCGTGGACAGCTTTCTCGCTGCCATTGCCGAGGCGAGCATCAGTCCGGTCTATGCCGTCGTCGGCGATGTGCGGGGCATGGAACCGCATCTCGAAGCCACCGCGGCTGCGCTGCGTCAATTTTCGCCCGATGTCAGGTTGGTCGCACTCAATGAGCAGTCCCTCGACGCTGCTGTGCGAAGGTCCGCCCACGCCGCCGGGTTCACCGCCTCGGCATCCGAAGTGGCTCCGCTTCTCAAAACACTCGACCTCCGCGACCGCCTCCTTCCCGACGCCGACCCCTCGCCTGCCGCCACCCAGCCCACTGCACCATCCACCGCCGCAACGCCCGACAACACCACCCACGCCCTGCCCCCTGCGGTTGACGCCGAACTGATCGAAACCTTACTTCTCAACCGATCCGCCTGGCCTGACGTGGTGCTTGAGTTGCTCCGCAAGAATGCCGGACTCTCCGATTTGCAGCTTGCCCAGCCCGGCACCCCACCGCCCGCGGATGCGAAGAGCCAAGACGTCGCGTTTCTCGGCCAATCGTTCGGAACGCTTTACCTCCCAACGGACGCGACAGACGTCCAGGCCCCAACCCAGACTCAACTCGCTCAGTGGGCCGACTGGCTGGCCCGCTGGCTGTCACTCGAACAGCGCGTCGATCAGCTCGAATCGCTCTCCATGCGCGACGAACTCACCAGCGTCTGGAACCGCCGCTACTTCAACCGCTTCCTCCAGCGCATCATGGAACGCGCCCGCACCGAACGCCAGCAAGTCACCGTCATGGTCTTCGACATCGATGACTTTAAGAAATACAACGACAAGTACGGCCACGCCGCCGGCGATGAAATCCTCCGTGAAACCGCACGACTCATGCAATCTGTCGTCCGCGATCACGATGTCGTCGCACGCATCGGCGGCGATGAGTTTGCCGTCATCTTCTGGGACCACGGCGAACAACGACAAGAAGGTTCACAACACCCGCAAAACGTCCTCAACATCGCCCGCCGATTTCAGCAAGCGGTCTGTACCCACCAATTCCCCAAACTTCTCCGCGAAGCCCGCGCCACCCTCACCATCTCCGGCGGACTTGCTGCCTACCCCTGGGACGGCCAAACCCCCGACGTGCTCCTCGACAAAGCCGACCAGATGGCACTTCAGTCCAAGCGACAAGGCAAAAACGCTATCACCTTCGGCCAAGCCGCCCTCTCCGGCAGCGACGAACGCACCCCTCGCCAGAGCCCGATCTAGGCCTGTTCTGAAACGGCAACTGCATGTCAGGTGCTCGATGATGATCGGGCTCAAATACGAGCCGCGACCGTGAGGACGCGTCCAGACAACCGGATGCGTTATTGAATCTCGAAACGCTCGCAGCGCGTGCAGCAGGGTTCCGGATGAAACATTCGGGACAGGCTTTTCAGCCAAGCCGACGCGCCCTTGAGCAACGTGGCAAAGCTTTTGACTCCTGTCATGGAGCAGCCAGGAACGCGAATAACCTGCCAGCCCGCCTGATGTGTCCATTCAGCGCTGCGTTGCTTTACGCGGCGAGGCGCAGTGGCGCGGGGGTGGCTTTACTGTCAACCGCCAGGCCGTCACGCAGCAGGGACCGGCGGTATCGGGCCGAGGCGAGCCACTGCGGGCGACGCAGCAGCTGACGCCAGAGAAGCGCATGTTGCGCTGATTCGGCCGACTCGGTGCGGGCCAGGGCATAGATCCGTCGCCGCTCGTCGCAGCTTCGCCACAGTCGCAGCCGAGGCTCGACGTCCAGAAGTTCCGCCATCGATTCCGCCACTTCCACGCATTCCAGACCCGCCTCGAAGACATGCGTCGCACCTCGGCCGTCGGCTCGTTCCCGCACCGCCACCAATGGGTTGGCGATGACGGTGGGCGACTGACCCGCAGCGATCAGCCGAGCGTGAAGTTCGAGATGGTGGGCGTATCGCCGGGAGGTGTCGAAGCCGCCGTGATGGTCGATGAGTTCACGCCGATAGAAGTTTGCCGAGCCGGTGAGCAAACCGCGATCCATGGCGAGAAACGTGTCTAAAGCGTCGGGCGCTTCTGCGGAGAGCAGTCCCAGCCGGGTATCGCCCGAGTCGATCCGCACCGCATCGCACGCCACCCACGCCGATGCATTCTCGCCGCCGCACATGGCCTGAGCGACCCGTTCCAACGCGTGGGGCAGCAGCAGGTCATCACCGCCCAGGACGCTGACGATTCGCCCCGTCGCTTTGCCAAGCGCCTGATTGATCGCGTCGGCCGGACCGTCATCCCACGAACAACGCCAATGCGCGACCTCCTCCTGATACATCTTGACGATCTCGACCGTCGCGTCGTCTGATCCACCATCCATCACAATGATCTCATGCGGCGAATAGCCCTGGTCCAGCACCGAGCACAGCGTGCGTTCCAGATAGTCAGCCTGATTGAGCGTGGGGATAATGATTGAGATCAGCGGACGATGCATCGGGCGACTCCGAGAGGTAGATAGGTGAGTCGAGGCCACATGCCACGCTTCATCCAACCCTCCCATCGGCCTCCCATCAACCCCACTTAACCCCCCAACCGTCATAACCCGAACTTTTCCTGAGCCCCCGCCGTGCCCCCACGCGGCGCTTCCCCCGTTTAAGCATCGCCGCGGGCTTGGGAAACCGCATCCGCCAGCCGGTCCACCTTCTCGACGTAGGCCTCGGGATCGCATTTGCGTTTAAGCCCGTTGGCGTTCATGTACCGCGTCGTGCCGAAGATCGGCCGCTCGGTCCAGGGACGGTCGTGATTACCAAAGCACCACGCCACATTCGCGTAGCTGTTCGGGTCCCGCCCGTCGATGAAATACTTGTTGTTCAACTCAAGCATCACCCGGTACGCATACCCCGGCGTGTTGGTCCACTCCATGATCTTCTTGCCCCAGTACATCCGCATGTAATTGTGCATGTACCCCGTCACACGCATCTCCTTCATCGCAGCGTTCCAATACGGATCGTGCGTCTGGCTTTGCTCCAGTTCTTCAGCGGTGTACACATGCTCACGCTCGTCGTCTTTGTGCTTCTCGAGTGTCTTGCGTGACCAGTCCGGCAAGCACGAAAACGCGTCGTAGTCTTTGCAGTATTCGCAGAAGTTATGCGTCAGCTCCCGCCGCACGACCACCTCTTCGATGTAGCTTTCGCGATCTTCAGGATTGCCATACCGCGTGTGATGCAGGCTGTAGGCGAGATGAACCGGGCTGATTTGGCCGTAGTGCAGATACTTGGACATGTGCGAAACGTCATCGGTCTGCGGCTGGTTGCGATGCTCGTCGTATCGCTTGAGTTGGTGGTGTACAAACTCATCCCAAAGCCGGTAGGCCTCCTTGCTCCCGCCGACAAACTGGGGGTTGGGCGGGACGGAAGTATCGAGATTCAGCGACGCAAGCACCGCGTCAGGATCATCGAGTTGTGAGAGATCCATCGCGTCGCCCGGCGTCGTCTCGCCGCCCCATCGATGCTTCACTTCAGTGGATTCAAAATCCACCACGAACCGCTCGAGGTGCTTGTGAATTTTGGGCCGAATCGTCCGCGCAGCATATTCCCGCTTGTCGCTCACCGTTTCCACGGGCACGACCACATCGCCCTCCACCTGCACAACCTGCCGTCCCGCCTCGTCGGCAAGGCGATCTCGCCAGGCCCGCTGATGTCGCAAATAGCCCCGGTCACAGACCACCACCGATGCGCTTGGCGACAACGTCAGTGCCACCTCCACCGGCTCGCCGCACTGCACCACAAATCCAATGCCCCGTTCCGCGAGATCATCCCGCACGTCCCGCAGACCCTGCAGCAGAAAACGCTTGTGCCGCGCATTCGACTCCGGGTAATCACTCCACAAGCCGAACCCCACCACGACGGGTTCGCCGCGCTCGTTGGCCGTTTGCACCGCCCATTCCAACGCGGGATTCTGCTGCGCTCGCTGGCTTTGCTGCATCCAGTAAAGGACATAGTCCCCTTCCGCTGGCTCATCGTCGTTCAACACTGCGATCCGCTCGTCTTCGATTCTGGTCGTCATAGCGTCGAGACTTTAGGCCTCGGAACAGTCCAATGATCCAACCCACCCATGGGATTACACGCAAGGTCTCACGCACTCCGATCCCAAACGCTCAATCGCCACGCCTACCCTCTGCGGATGGCACGCTGCAACACACTCTTCGTCGTTCTCGGGAATCAACTCTTTCCGCCAGCACTTCTCAAAGACCACGAAAACGCCACGTTTTACCTGGCTGAGGATTTGGGATTGTGCACTTATGTGAAACACCACAAGCAAAAGATTCTGCTCTTCCTTGCCGCCATGCGGAGCTACCGCGATGAGCTGCAACGCCGTGATTTTCAAGTCCATTACGAGACGCTCGACCATACGCCGCCCCCGGCTTCCGAGCCGTCGTATACCGAGAAACTCGCCGCGTGGATGGAAACGCGTTCTTTCGATCGACTCGTCATGTGGGAAATCGAAGACAAGTTTTTTGAACAGCAAATCGAGACCTTTGCCCAGGATCAAGGCCTTGACCTGACGTTCCTGGAAAGCCCGATGTTCGTCACACCGCGCGAAACCTTCGAGGCCTACCTCGATGCCGCCCGCTCCCCTTTCATGGCCAGCTTTTATGAAAAACAACGCAAACGGCTCAACGTCCTCATCGACACCGACGGCAAACCTACCGGCGGGCAATGGAGCTTCGACGCCGAAAACCGCAAGCCCTTGCCCAAGGACGTGGACATCCCCACCACCCGCTGGCCTGAACCAACCGAGCATGTGGCCGACGTCATCCGCTTGATCGGCTGCCGCTTTGCGGACCATCCAGGTGAGCTCCCCGAGGACGGCAAGTTCTGGCTGCCCACCACCCGGTCTCAGGCACTCGCCTGGCTGCGGGCGTTTCTCAAACAACGCTTCGTCCTGTTCGGCGACTATGAGGATGCGCTATCCACCCGCGATCCCATCCTCTTCCACTCGGCGCTGTCACCCACGCTAAACCTCGGGCTTATCACCCCGCAGGAAGTCCTGGACCGGGCGCTCGAACATGCGCAGAAATATGAGATCCCCCTCAACGCGTTGGAAGGCTTTGTCAGACAACTCATTGGCTGGCGTGAGTTCGTTCGGGGTATCTATCGCGAATACTCACACAAGCAGGAACAAGCCAACCGGTGGAATGCCCAGCGATCCCTCACCCAGGCCTGGTGGACCGGCGACACCGGCATCCCGCCGCTCGACGACGCCATCCACAAAGCCCTGAAGTACGGCTGGAACCACCACATTGAGCGACTCATGGTCGTGGGCAACTTGATGAATCTCTGCGAGATCAAACCCCGCCAGGCCCACGACTGGTACATGGCCATGTATGTCGATTCCTCCGACTGGGTCATGGGCCCGAATGTCTACGGCATGGCGCTCACGTCTGACGGCGGAATCTTCGCCACCAAACCCTACATCTGCGGCAGCAACTACCTCCTCAAGATGAGCGACTACCGCAAACCCAAACCCAGCAAGTCCAAACCACTGCTCACAGGAAATCACGCACCCGACTTCGGCGACGCGACCTGGGCGGATGTCGTCGACGGCCTGTACTGGCGCTTCGTCAACAAACACCGCGACGCACTCCATCAAAACGTTCGCATGCGACAAATGGTCTCTACCTTCGACCGCATGAGCGACGAGCGCAAATCGCACATCCTCCCCGCGGCCCAGACATTCCTCGAACAGGTCACCACGACGTAACGCAACGCATCGGCCAGTGCCCTTAACACCAGCCTCGCCCGTGAGGAAGCGCTCCGGCAGACTGATGTGTCAATAAATCTTGAAACGCTCACGCCTGCATGTAGCTCATACCACAGGCTTCCGGATGGAGTACGTGGCAGGTGATCAGCGACGCGTAAAGGCAGCCTTCATGAAGTGCTTGACGGAAAGTTCCGCATTGGACAAGCCCAACGCTTTGGCAACCCAGTTTGTTTTCGCCGCCGGGCCGAAGGTGGCGATGGTCACGCCGCGGAGTCGCACTTCCACAGTGACATCCACCCGATCAAGAAAACCAAAGTTCGCGCCTGCCGAATCGCCCGACGCCACCGCACTGCCTGCTTCCTGCAGGGTCTTGCGTAACGCGTTGAGCGTGGCCAGCGAATCGGTCTCCACAACCAGCCGATCCCCTGAACCGGTCACGGTCAGCCGATCACCGGCTCGTGTGACGGTAAGCGATCCGCCAAACCGCAAGGGCCAGGTTGAGTCGTTGCGTTGATCTGCCATGAGTACACGATCTTGCGTTTAAAACGCTGCGTATCGCTTCAGTATTCGCCGTGAACGCCCGAGCAGCACAGCCAAAGCGCATTACTTCGCAGTGAGGTCCTTGGTGCGGATCTTAAGCACGCCGTTGACTTTCCAGGGCGCTTGCGTAGCGGCGGCGTCAGCGGAAGCGGGGACGTGAACCTCAAAGTTTTCAAATTCATACGTGATTTCTGCATTTCGGCCGGTGAGCTTGTCATACAAACCGATTGCCAATTCAGGCCAGGTCGTCGTGCCAGGGGTTGTGTCTGCCATGGGAATGTTCCTATCAAAAATGCCAGTGTTGTCTCATCGTAGGCCTGCCCGGAGAAGGACATCTACAAAATGCAACCGCAGCAACGACAACATCGAATGACCCAAAAGGCACCGCGGAAGGTGCACCATCTCACGTCCCGCCCCACATGCCTTCAACCTATATCGCAGACGCGCGTCATCAACGTGCCTCACTTAAAATATCGTCGATATTTGAAGTACTGCAGTGCCAAGCGCGTGGCGCGTAACACCCGTACACACCGGCCCACGAATCACGCGAATTCACGACATCACCTCAACCCCACAGCGTCAAGACATGTGCATGTTGGCGGGCTGGGCTACCGGGCGGTCGAAAGCCCGTACGGCCTGCCTTGCGGCCCAGTCGGCATTCAGCCCAAGACAGGCGAAGATGCTCCTTCACGGGCCAAGCCTTTAAGTGGTCAGGCCTTCGCCCTGAACGGCCGCCCAAGGCGATCGCATACTCGGTGTGGGCTTGTTAGTGCTCAGCTCTTGCAGGGCTGGGGCCTACCGCCGGAGGCGGTGGTCTAATGTAGTTGGGTCGGAAGCTCGAAATGGCCCTACGGGCCATCGACAAGCGGGACGCCCCTCGCCACTCAAGCCATATGCCGTGACCCCGCGAAGGCCCTGGACCGCCGCC
>CAWCXG010000004.1:0-289329 GCA_963799465.1 uncultured Phycisphaeraceae bacterium
GTATCCAGGGTGAAGACATTTACAATCGGTCGCCTCCGGTGAGGGTTTGGATAAGGTAGTCGTTGTTCCAACTGCATACGGCCCGTCGGACCTTGAGGCTGGCTCGCCTGGCTTTGGCGGGGGTCGAGGCTTTGGGCGTCGAGCGTTTGACCAAGCCCAGGGTCAGGCGTTTGAGCATCGCGAGGTTTTCGGGGCCGTGATCTTTGCGGACCCGTGCGGCGTCGTCGCCGAAGCTCACGTCGAGGCACCAGTGCAGGTGGTTCTCGATGCTCCAGTGCCCCCGGATCAGATCGGCGAGCCGCTCGGCTCCGACCTGGCGAGGGTCGAGGCTGGTGAGGTAGAGCCGGCGTTGGGTGCTTTGCTTGCCGGTGGCGAAGTCGAGACGCTTGCCCTCGACGCAGACGATGCCCTTGAGGTCTTTCCAACCGGGGTGCCGGCGACGCAGCCAGTTCAGGTTGCCCGAGGCCCAGACGGTTCGCTCGTCGAGTCGCCCGTGGCCGTTGTCGGGCTCCATGGTGTAAGTGAGCAGGTGCTCATCGCGTTGACCTTCCGGGGCGATCGCGTCGTCGAAGAACAGCGTGAGGTCTTCGCGCAAGGTCTTCTGGTTCTTCTTGACCGCGAGCAGGTAGTCCGCCCCGGCCTTGCGAACCGCCGCCGCGGTGTCCTTCTGGCAGTGCATCGCGTCCATGCTCACCACCGCGTCCTTCACATCCAGCAACTCAAGCAACGCCGGCACAGCGGTGATCTCGTTGGACTTTTCCTCGACCGCCACCTGCCCAAGCATCAGGCCGTTGGCCCGGTCCCAGGCATGCACGAGGTGGATGGGCAGCTTGCGGTGGGCGTGGTCGAACGCCCCCCGCAACGTCTTGCCGTCGATGGCGACCAACCGGCCGTTGGACTGATCGGCCACGCGTTGGGTCAGTTCGATGAAGCACCGCTGCAACGCCTTGGGATCGAGCCGTCGAAACAGTCGCTCGAAAGTCTTGCGGCACGGCGTCCGGTCGGCCGGCATCCCCAGCACCTCGACCAGCCAATCGTGGCGGGATTCGACCCACCAGGCGATCTCCTCGTAATCGTCGTGCCGACAGAGCACCGCCATGAGCGTGCAGGTCAGCAATTCAGGCAGCGTGTAGGTCACGTTGAAGCGTCGTGGATCGGGCACCGCCTCAAGATACGCGCAGCAGACCACCGAGGGGTCGGACGTCCATGTCACAGCTCCCGTACAAGGGGTTGGAATTGCTTCGCGGGGCCACACGGTCAGGTCACGGCTTAATTATTCGCACGCCGACCCGGGCGGGCGGTAAATGTCTTCACCCTGCCTGAAAACCGCTGGTTATCGCGAAACACACGGGGAAACACAGCACGCGAGAGTTGTGCGACGATGAATCTTGCCCGAAGCAACACGATGCTCGCAGCACGTGCTGTATCACGCGTCCCACACTGAAATCACCAGCAAAATCGTGTCAACTCCCTCAAGGAATCGAAGTATAAATATCGTCGATATTTGATACTATTCTCGAGAGCGACGTTTTTGACAAGGTTCACAGACACACGTTGCGGACAGCGGTTGTGCCCAAGCAATACGCGTTCAAAATGAGATTGAAAAATGGCAGCTCAGTGCACGTTGAGCCAGGCCGGCGCTGCGACAGGCGGCTGGTTGTCAGATCGCTTATCGCGTTGACATTTCGCATCCGCTGGAGCGGGAGTTTTGAGGGCATCGTCCGGCTGTCACGGTGTTGAGCAACGCGACGTGTGCTTCAGAGATGACGTCGTGATTGGGCGTACGCGTCATCCTCAGCCAAGCCATGGCGTTGATGTACCGCGTGTCTATGACGTTGAGGTCCGGCGAGTGATGCGGCTGGAAACAGACACGCCTGTCTACAAATTCGATTGCACGCACCGCAGCGTCGAGCGGGTCGCTCGGCAAAACGTCCATACCCCGACGACGCGAGATCGCAAGGCCGGTTCCCGTCAACGCCCGGCATAACGCTCGAAGGCAGATCCACCTATAGCGTCGCGGATCCATCGATGGCGAATATGACCTCGCGGATCAGTCCTTCAATCAGGGCGACGTTTCATCGCGTTCCGGACTCATGGACTCTTCGCGTAAAACCATGAGTGACCCGCTACGAGGTGTCGAGCGATGCCGAAGGGAAACCGCCGCCGGGCCACATCACACCGCAGCTGCGCGGCGGCGCTATGACCGGCCCGGTGACTGGCCCGACTGAAACGGGCAAGTCGTCGTAGTCACCAGTTGCTGTACCCGTGATTCACCTGGCTTCCCGTTTTTTCATTCAAGGCCGCGATAAGTCGGTGGGAGGTGATTGTCTGACATGCACAAAGGCCTGGCAGGACGATACGACACGCTGGGCGATAGACGCATACGCACCGGCCAGAGGTATTAATATCGTCGAAATTGTATATACACACGAGCGTCACTTTTGCGGTGGGGCCAAACGCGGCGAGGTGAAACCTGAGTGAGCCGCGATGGGCGAACGTGGGGCGTGTGCTCCACAGCGTTGGGGCGGCGGGCTTATGTATCGTGCCTAGACTCAGGGCTATGCTGCAAGCCACCTCAAGTCGCCGTCTGTTCGATGCATTCCGAGAGCGGATGCGTGCGAAACGGCGTGGCGATCCGGTAAAGCCCAAGCCGGGGCGGTCGCAGGAGCGATCGACGCATCGGAATCGCTCGTTTGGTGAACTGTTCGGCCGCCTCCTGGGCATGCTGGGCCATCACCGTAAGTCGCTTGGGTTCGCGCTCGGGGCGTTAGCGGTTTCCACGCTGGCGTCGCTGATTCCGCTATACGCGCCCAAGATCGTGTTTGACCATGTATTGGATGATCAGCCGGCTCCGGGTTGGTTGCAGCCTGCGCTGGATGCAGTGCCGAGTAGTAGTGGGCGACTGGGGGTGTTGATCGCGGTGTCCCTGGCGTTGACAGCGGTGAGCATTGCGGTGGGGCTCTTGGGCCGATGGACCGCAACACGTATCAGCAAGCTGGTGGGTGCCCGTGTACGGCGTCAGGTGTTTGAACACGCAGCGAGCCTCCCGTTGCCTCGCGTGCAGGCGTTGCGGTCGGGCGGAGTGAGTTCGATTCTCCGTGACGACGCTTCAGCCCCGGGCAGCCTGGTGTTCGAGATGCTGTACAACCCGGCGC
Organism: uncultured Phycisphaeraceae bacterium; assembly: GCA_963799465.1. Lineage (GTDB taxonomy): Bacteria > Planctomycetota > Phycisphaerae > Phycisphaerales > Phycisphaeraceae > JBCCOW01. Next base: position 3,156 of record CAWCXG010000004.1, read on the forward strand.
GGGCGATCCTGCAACTTCTCGGGTCGTTGGCGATATTGGCAGTGATTGAAGTCCGACTTTTAGGGTTGGCCTTGGTGCTGCTTCCCACGGTATGGCTGACGCATCGGACCTGGATCGCACGGGTGCGGCCGCTGTGGCGAGAGGTGCGGCGGACGCGGCGGGATATTGATGCGCGTTCCACTGAATCGTTCGCAGGTATCCGCGTGGTCCGTGGGTTTTCAAGAAGCGGGGCTGAGACGGCCGCCTTCGCCCGCCAGACCCACCTCATGGCCCGCCAGGAACTGCACACCTGGTGGTGGATGCGCGGGGTGGATACCGCATGGGCGTTGTTGATTCCAGTTGCCACGGCGGCGTTGCTGTACTACGGATCACTCCGCATCATTGCCGACCGCGCGGCAGTGGAGGGCGGGCTGATCACCGCCACGCAGGCGTTCACCGTGGGTGGGCTGGTGGCGTTTTTGACGTATCTCGGAGCGCTGCTTGGGCCTATCGCTTCTCTGGCAGCCACGGCCACGAATCTTCAAAACTCGCTCGCGGGGCTTGATCGAACGCTTGATCTTTTGGATGAGCCGACCGAACTCGAAGGCACCAGTGGCACTGTGATCGTGAACGATCAGACGACCGCAGGTCGGGTGACGTTCGAGGCTGTGGGCTTTGCCTATCCGGGCTCAGACACGCCGGCACTTGAAGGCATTGAACTCGACGCGTTGCCCGGCCAGACGGTGGCGTTGGTGGGTCCTTCGGGTGCTGGGAAGTCCACACTGTGCAACCTGGTAGCTCGCTTTTACAGCCCCACCTCGGGGCGTTTGTTGTTGGACGGCACGGATGTCAGCGAGTTGACGATCGACAGCTACCGCCGACTGCTGGGGATCGTGGAGCAGGACATTTTTCTTTTCGATGGCACGATCCGCCAGAACATCGCGTATGCCCGGCGTGATGCGGATCAGCACGCTGTGGAGCGTGCAGCGAAACTGGCCCATGCGGATGAGTTCATCGACGCGATGGATGAGGGATACGACACCATCATCGGCGAGCGCGGAGTGAGGTTGTCAGGTGGGCAACGACAGCGGCTCGCGATTGCACGGGCGATTCTCGCGGACCCCAAGATTCTGATTCTTGACGAGGCAACGTCCAATCTCGACTCACACAGCGAGCAACTCATTCAAAACGCACTCACCACGCTGCGGCAGGAGCGTACGTCTTTCATTATCGCCCACCGACTCAGCACGATCCGGACGGCCGACCAGATTCTGGTCCTGCAGGGCGGTCGGGTCGTGCAGCGGGGCACACATGATGAACTTGCGGAGCAGGATGGACTCTACCGTTCGATGCTGGCACTGCAGCAGGACTCCGGGCTTGCGGTGTTGACGTGAGTGGTACCCCAAAGCGGTAGCACTAGAGCTTGAAGCGGCAGCGTGTCGGTATGGCGGGCGAGTTGGTTTTACTCAGGTGCGTCGAGGTCGTGGTCCTGTCCGTCAGCGTCGCCGAAGATGGCGGAGCCGACACGGACCAGATTGGAACCCTCTTCGACCGCGACTTCGTAGTCTCCAGACATACCCATGGAGAGGACGGTGAAGTGGTTACCGCCGATCTTTTCTTTTTTGGCGTCCTCAAAAAGTTCCGCCACGCGGCTAAAGGCGGGGCGGGCCTCTTCTGGATTGTCGCTGTAGGCGGCCATGGTCATAAGACCGCGGAGCCGGAGGTGCACCATGGTGTCGAGTTGTTCGGCGAGTGCGAGTACGGCAGCCGGCACCACGCCGGACTTGCTGGCCTCGCCGGTAGCGTTGACCTGGAGCAGTACGTCCACGGTCAGATCTTTGCGAGCTGCGAAGTTGTGCAACTCCTCCGCAAGCCGGAGTGAATCCACCGAATGAATGAGGCTGACCAGCGGAGCGACTTGCTTGACTTTGTTGCGTTGAAGATGGCCCACCATGTGCCAGCGAACGCTTTGCGCAGCGTGACTGTCGTCCCGGCTCATGGCCCCGCCGAGCGTTTTCTTACGGCTTAAATATTCTTCCATCTGCGGGACGCGTTGAGCGAGTTGCTGCACTCGGCCTTCGCCCAAATCGGTCTGCCCCATATCGACCAGCCTTTGGAGCTGGTCGGGCGAGGCATACTTACTCACCGCGACGAGCAACACGTCCTCAGGCCGACGGCCCGACCGAATCGCGGCTTCAGCGAGGTTGTCTTTGACACGTTGGTAATTATCTTTCAGGGCAGTCGCACTCAGCACGGGGTTGGGCATCGCTCAAGGGTACGTCCGCCTGCGTTATGCCGCAAGAATCCATCGACTCGATGACATGTCCAAACGCAACGTGGTTGTGATCGCGGGAGCTCAGGCTTCGTCGCTTGAAGGTTTTGGGTGTTTGCGAAGTGCCCTTGCGCCCCGCCGCAGTCGGCCAAACTCCGTGCGGCTTGGCGTGACGAGATCGGGTGACCGACCACTGGCGATTTTCGCTTCGGCGAGCTGGCGTTCCAGGTCTTCCTCATCAATCGCCGCACCCCGCCGTAAGACAAAGACCTTGCCTGCGATGAAGACGAGAACCAAGGCAATGGCGATGCCAACGGTCCACGTCTGGCCCTTGACGATCTGTTGCCGGGCGTGATCGAGCTCGGTGGCGAAAATGGCTCCGAGCATCAAAATCGTGGGTACGGAGATCATCGCAGCCAGTCCGTCGTAAAGCAGAAACCTGGCGACGGGCACCTTGAAGACGCCGGACGCAAAAAACGCTGGTGCTCTCAGGCCCGGCAGAAAGCGTGCGACAAAAACGAACTTGCCACCGTGTCGCACAATTTCAAGCTCGGCTTTGAGCAGTCGTTTTCGACTCAGAATGCGACCCACAAAGCGCTTACGCAGCAGCTTGTGCCCAAACTTTCGACCCGCCAGATAGAGCACCAGGTCTGAGCCAACGATGGCAACCAGGCACACCGGGATCATGATTTCGATTTGCGGGTGGTCATAGATCGAGGCACTGCACATGTACCCCGCAACCAGAAGGGGGATGTCTTCAGGAAGCGGCAGGCCAAAGCCTGTGGCGAGGAACAGCAAGAAGAAAATCAGGTACGGAGCCGGCCCGGCGAGCTGTTCAATGATCGATTCCATAAAGGCTCACGCGAGACGGGCGGTGCGGCAATCGAGGGGGAGTGTAAGACACTGGCCCGCATCTATCGCGCACAAACATCTCAAGGCTCAGGGGGGTGGAGCAGCCAAGGCAAAGTCCAGTGCATGGATGGCGGTTGTGACTTCGCCTTCGAGTTGGGCGTCGTAGGCGGCGTCAAGTCTTGCTTTGAAGTCAGGGCCTGGGCGTAGGCCGGCACGAATGAGCTCGTATCCGGTGACCAGAGGCGGGGGGGCCAGGCCGATGCCGTCGTGGGCCAGTCGCTTTTGGATCTCCTGCGTGTCCTGAATACCTTGCAGGTCGATCCCGGCGGCAGCCCAATATAGCAGGGCCTGTGCCGCGCGAGGCTGAGACAGCCAGCGTTTCTGCAGGGCCACCCGCCCGGCCAGCACGTGGTCGCGCTGCTCGAAGGCGTGCAGCGTGGCGTTGAGGTCGCGTGCCTCGTCGTTGGTCAGCGAGAGGCATGCCTTGAGCGACTTCACGGCCGGGCAAGGTTCGAGATGCTGCGTCCAAAGGGCCACGCGCGTGGCGTAATCGGTTGTCGGCGACGCGGCGTGGAGCGGCTCGGCCTTGCCTGCGTGAATGGTGGTCTCAAAAATGCCCGAATCAAGCTGCAGGTCCCGCAGCCAGGTCGCTGCCACACCAGGTCGTGGGCCGGTGAGTGTTCGCCGAACTTCATCGCCGATGCGTTCACGAGCGATCTTGCGAATCAAAGGGGCGTGCTGACGGATCGCGTCGGCGGTGTGGGCCTCGATTTCAAAATCAAGTCGCGCCGCGAAGCGCACGGCTCGCAGCATGCGTAGGTAATCTTCACCAAAGCGCTGGCTGGCATCCCCGATGGCCCGGATCCGCTTGTCGCGAAGGTCCTGTTGACCCTGCACGTAATCAATGACCCGACTGGGTGCGAAGAGCTCGGCTTGATGCGTTTCGTGTGGATTGGTGTCGTGAGGTGGCTCGATAAACAGGCCGTTGATCGTGAAGTCTCGGCGCTGGGCGTCGTGACGGGCGTCGGTGAAGGTGACTGTTTCGGGCCGCCGGCCGTCGCGATATTCCGCGTCGCTGCGGAAGGTGGCACACTCGACTTCAACGCGATGCTCGTGGTGTCCGTCGTACACGAGCACGACGCCGAAGGCCTCGCCGACGTATCGGCTGCGAGGCCAAAGCTCGCGGACCCGTTGGGGGGTGGCGTCGGTGGCGACGTCATAATCCTTGGGCGAAAGGCCGAGTAAAGCATCCCTGACGCAGCCCCCGGCGAGATAGGCCACATGCCCCGCGCGGTGCAGGGTCTGGCACAGGCGGATGGCGGTGGTTCGTGGGTCGTGTGGGGGATCAGGCGACACGCAACGCACTGTAGATCAGGGAGCGGCAGCGTTGCGGGCGTACACCGTGAGTACGCCGCGCTTGCTCGCTTGAATCTCTTTGATCGGCCCGAAGCCTTGGGCGGCAAGTGTCTGGGTATCGCCCAGTTCCGCTGAGCCCAGGATCAGCATGGCAGAGTCGTCTTGAGATGAAGCGATCAGGGTTTCGCGTGTGACCGGTGCAATGCGATATTTAAATGCAAAGAGCAATTCTTCAAAATCTGAAATGTCGAGTCGGCCATCGCCGGGATCAAAGTACCGCACCTCTGCGGATTGCTCGGCGTCGACCGCTTGCTGCAGCTGCGCTGCGGCAAGGTAGTGCGGGTCGATCGTTCGCTTGGCCGCGGCATAGCCCGAGTGGTAAACCGCGGTCGCCAGGATGAGTGACACACTGATCGCCATGCCGCCCGCAAGGGTCTGATGCCTGGACAAAAGTCTCGCACCGATGACCACAAACCCCAGGCTGATGAGCGGTACCACCGCAACAGGCCAAGGCACCCGCATCAAGGGTTCAGCCAGCGACAGCCACGGACTGAAGGTCAATGCGAACACCGCCGCCGCCATACCCCCCGCCACCAGCACTGTGGGCAGCCACTGGATCACAGCCCGTGTGTCTCCCTGTCCCTGCCTGGCAGAACGTCCCTGCCACATCAAAAGTTGAGCTGCGCCCAGCACGGCCGGGACCAGGACGGGAAGGATGTACCGCTGTTGCTTGGCGGGTGAAAGACTGAAGATCGCCAGAAGCAACACCCCCCATGCCCAGGGGATGAGCGTCAGCACCCGTGCCCTGCCCCGTGTGACCACCCACGGAAACAAAACCGCCGCGACGACATAAAACGTCCACGGCATGAGCAGACCAAGCAGCCCGGCGTAATACCAGATGGGCTGACTCTCAGCTCGCTCTGCGGCGTACTCATTCGCCAGTCGGGCGTGCACACCGGGGTCGGCTGCCTCCGCCATCGGATACCACATTGCTCGCAGGCTCAGCCAGGCAACCAACGACAACCCCAGAATCCAGGCCCACGAGCCCCAGGGCAGAGTGTGCCGAAGTCCCGGCGTAACCGGCTGCAACCCAACGCCTGCGCTGCGTCGATAAGTCAGGCAAAGCGGGGCAACCAAGGCCAGCGGTAGCGCGACGATCACCAAGGCCACCGGACCCTTGGTCCAGACCGCCGCGGTCAGCGCGAGGCCGGCAAGAAGCCACCGGCCTACGCATGCGTTGAGCGACACCGCTCTCCGAGGGTGCATGGCCCACAGCCCCGCCGCCAGCGCAAGCGTGGTCCATGCGAGCAGGTGCGTGTCATAGGCTGCGGTCCGACCATACTTGGTGAAAAACGCCAAACTCAGTGCCGCCGAGGCCGCCAGCCAGCCCACCGCCTTGCCGTCCAACACCACGCCGATGGCGAAGATTCCTGCCACGGTCAAAAGTGCCAGACCCGCAGCGACCCACCGAAGCCGCGTCGCCACCACGCGGGGCGGGGTCGTCTGTGGATCAAGGTCACTCAACGCCGCGACGTGAAGCCACACCATCAAAGGCGGCTTCACCGTACGCGGTCGACCAGCCCACGACGGCACCGCCCAGTTGGGCATCGGGGCGTCGTACGTGGCGGGCAAAACGCCGTGTGCCACCAGCCAGGTTTCCTGAGATGAGCCAAGCGTGACATTTTCCATCACCCGCCGGGTGTCGCGGTCGTCGAGATTCAACACCATCGGCCACGCCCCGATCGCCAAGGTCAACGCCAGCACCACCCACGCCGGAAACGCCAGCACACGTGTGATGAGTGACTGCCACGCCAGGGCTGCGGGGTCGATCCAACGCCATAAACCAGACAGCCGGCTCGGGCTGGGCGGCGGTGTTGAGGTGGCCGACGACAAATTGGTCTCTGGAAGCGGCGTCATCGGCCGGACCATGCTACCGATCTTGCCATGCGGTCCGGGTATAAAGGAGGCGTGATGCTTGACACGCTGTTTCCCAAACGCACCTATGTGCTGGTCGATCCTCAAGGCCGGGTCGTCCATTCCGCCGCGTGCGCCAACTGCGGATACAACCTCCAAACCGCTCTCGCCCAAACGGGTTGCCCCGAATGTGGTGACCCCGCGATCGTTGTGGACGAGCGAAAGCTGCTCGTTCATGCTGACGCCGCTTGGCGGCAACGCTTAGCGACCGGTGCACGGTGGTTTCGCCTCGGCATCCTTTTTCTGCCCGTCGGGGTTGGCGTTGCCGGAGTTTTGGCAGGCTTATGGCAACTCACCGCCCCGGAGCCAGACGTACCCGAGCACCGCCACGACCGGGGCCGACGTCTTGCCGCACGCTGGATACCTCTGGTGGCGTTGCTCTTTGTGATCGCTGGGATGGTCGCCGCGCTCATTCGGCGAACGCCGCTCCACGGGGACTGGCTGCTGTCCGACCTCCTGGTGTGCGTGGCGTTTGGACTCGGTCTCGCCGGGCTGATCTATGCCTGGCGTCATATCCATGGGCTGGCGGTTCGAGCGGGCAGTGCCACGTTGGCCAACGCGGCCCGCCGGGCGTGGGGCGTGTGGATGATCGGCTGCGTGCTGGGAACGCTCCTCGCATCCGCAGGACTGGTGCTCAACCGCCTGAGCCCCATGCTCAGCCACATCCTGCCTTTCTGGGCCGGGGCACTGCTGATTCTTCCCGTTTTGGCCGTTTTGGTGTGGATGGGCTGGCATGCGGACAGAACCGCAGCATTATTACGCGAGACGTTGCGTGACCCGCCTGCTGCCATCGATTCGCTCATTTAGGAACCAGGATCAAAGCTTGTCACGCCACCTGCACCGCACTAGCATGATGCTTGCCATGGAAGGCCCAACCTTGCCCTCTCCACACTCAGATGTCACCCCCGGTGCTTACGCCCAGCCGCGCGGCGTGGTGCGTTATCTCCCAAGCCTTTGCGTCGTGGCACTGCTCATAGCGGTCTCCACGCTCGCGCCTGGATGTGCTCGTACGCCGTTCAAAGATGATCTGGCCCGCACGCCTTACGACCGTTATCTGGCACTGCGCGGTCGAGATCGCCCCCTGGTCACGATCGATGAGTTTGGCCGGGAACAAAAGGCGTTACGTGAACGGCTTAGTCCGCTTGAAGGGCCTCAGTAGGATGGGAAAGGAAAAGTTATGGGGCGTTGCATCGTTTTGTGCAAGTTCATTTGCGTGGCTGGCCGATGTATGCGATGGCAAAGGGTGCCTTCTAATTTTTAGTCTTTCGCGTTGAGTGATAGCCTTGAGTCGACGAACTTCTTCATCCATGCCGCAGAAACGTACCGTCGCCGTCCTGGCGTCACTGGTGGCCGGTATGACGGTGGTCAGTGGGCTCTTGATGCTGCTCCAGCCGACGCCGATCGCCCCCCCCGGCGTGCCGTTTTCTTCGCTCGAACGCGGTGAAGGCCCATCTCAGCGGATGCTCTTCGACTTCGAGCGTGCCGGGTCCGAGCGGACCTGGAAATCAATCGTCATCCATGACAGCCGCGGTGCGAAGGGCGATTTGGCAGACCTTGACGCTGCCCGCCGACAGGGCGGTGAGCCGGACAGCGGCTACCACTTCGTCGTGAACGATGGCTCAGGTCAGGCGGACGGCGTGATCGAAGCCAGCCATCGCTGGGACAAACAGCACGACGGTGCTTATCTCCGCGGCAAGGGCAATCAATGGGAGTGGTATCACCGCAACGCCATCGGCGTCTGCCTGATGGGGGACGCGAACCAAGGCCCCGTCACCGACGCACAGCTTCGTGAACTGGCCTGGCTGATCCGCCAACTCCAGAACCGCTACAACATCCCCGCGGAGCAGGTGTTTGTGCGTGTAGGCTCAGCGGCCCAACAGCCAGCCCCGCACTTCCCTCAGGCATGGCTCCGCAGCAACACCCTGCCCTGACTCCTGAGTCATCACGCGTCGATGCACCCACCGTCCGACTTGGCTTAGTTGCCTGAGGCGGATCCGAATGTTGCGGATTGGTGATGACGGAGTTAAGCTATTGTCATAGTTTTATTCGGTTATGCCGGATCATCCCGAAATTTGCCAAAAGGCCTGCATTAAACGACTTACACCGTTTACGCAAGTCTCAGGCTACAACTTGAGGCTGCACTCTGCATCAACTCGGTGGTTATGACGTCGTTTGCGAACTGGGCAAGGGTGCCCGAAGTACGCTCTATGAAGTCCGCGATCGGGCTGGGGACCGCTTTTGCCTTAAGCGGGTGGTGAAAGAGGGTAGCAGCGACCAGCGTTATCTGGACCAGGCGACCCGTGAGCATGAGGTCGCGAGTCTTTTTGACAGTCCCCTGCTGCGCCAGAGTTACAAGCTGATCCGCCAGCGGGCCGTGATCCGGGTCAGCGAAGTGCTGGTATTGATGGAACTGGTGTCAGGCCGGACACTTGAGACGTTTCGCTGGGAGAACCATGCGGAGCTTTGCCAACTCATGCTGCAGGTCGCACGGGGCTTGGGGGTCATGCATAATGAGGGCTATGTGCATGCGGACATCAAGCCCAACAACCTGATGGTGCTCGCTGATAAGAAAATGAAGATCATCGACTTCGGTCAGTCTTGTCCCATCGGTACGGTCAAAGAGCGTATCCAGGGGACGCCTGACTATATTGCTCCAGAGCAAGTCAAACGACGGGCGATCACCGCTCAGACCGATGTTTTCAATCTCGGCGCCACGATGTACTGGCTGCTCACCAGCCGGTACGTTCCCACCATGCTGCCCAAGGGCGAGCCGGGCATGCAGATCAAAAGCGAAGCGGTGAGTGCCGCGACCCCACCCATTGAGCTCGACCCAAAGATTCCCCCAGCCTTGTCTTCGCTGGTCATGGATTGCATCGAAGCGAGTCCGTCGAACCGCCCCGATGACATGGTGCTTGTTGCCAGTCGCCTCGAAATTGCGCAACTACAGTCTCAACGCAAACTTGAAGACACGGGGATCTCTCGCCGGACCTCAGCCTGAAGGATCATCAGGGCGTGCTTCCCGAACCGCGAAATAAGTCCGCGTGTAACACTTCCACAACCACAACGCACGAAGCAAAGTTCGGCTCCACCGTTCTGTACTGCCAAAATAAGCTGTGTCACAACCCTCAGTCGCTATTATGTACGGTAGACACGTCACCGCTCCCACGACTCCTTATCACGTATTGAGGCCGCCACGCATGATCAAACGCACCACGTCTTGCCTGCTTTCAATCCTGATCTGTCTCGTCGGCGTGGCGATGCCGATGAACTCGACCGCTTGGGCTCAAGAAGTCACGCAAGCTGATATCGACCGCACGATTGACGAGCTTCAGAAGTATCTATACAGCAAACAGGATCCTGAGGATGGTGCGTGGTACGGCAAGTATCACAAAAAAGGCGATGACCCCATTAAGAATAAAAATGTCGGAGGACCTACCGCGATTGCCACGCTCGCACTGCTGAGTTCTGGCGAATCGATGCAGGACCCGCGCATCGCCAAAAGCCTTGAATGGCTCGCGGAAGCCGAGATGATGGGAACCTATGCGCTTTCCCTGCGTGCGCATTGCTGGTCGTACTTGCCTGGTGATTTTCTACCCCTGCTTGAACGTGACGCTTCAAGTTTGCTTGAATCAACCGGTGCGCTGAGTAAGTTTAATTATTACGTATATCCGCATCCGAACATCACGGGCGGGGGCGAGTTTGGATCCGGCTCGCGCGGAAGAGTTATTAAACGTACAGACAATTCGACCACCCAGTATGGCATTCTCGCGATTTGGCAGGCGGCTAAACGGGGTGCCAAGATCAGCGATAAGTTCTGGGAAAATGCTGTTGTCCATTTCCTGGAAGAGCAGAACGAAGATGGCGGGTGGACGTACGGTGCGAATGGGACCAGTCGCCCTACGATGACCTGCGCGGGCTTGACCGTACTCTACGTTGCCCAGCAGGAGCTTCTACGCGATAAAGACATCGCCGACCCTAATCTGCAAGCGGTGATTGACCGTGGCCTGGCCTACATGGATAAGCGATTCAAAGATCCCGGCAGTGTGCACGGCGGCGTTGGCTATTACTATTATGGCGTAGAACGCGTTGGCCTTGCGTCCGGCCGAAAATATATGGGTGGTGAAGATTGGTTCAAATCAATCGCAAGTAAAATCGTTCACGAACGACGTGGCGACAGCCTCGTCAATCGATCGTTCGAGCTTATGTTTCTTGCTCGCGGCAATGTCCCAATCTGGATCAATAAACTCGAAATCCCCGGCTACGCCTGGCGTAATCGTCCAAACGACATTTACTTTCTAAACAGCTACATGAGCACCTATCGCGAACGCGATCTGGGCTGGCAGATTGTGTCGATCGAAGAAGATTCCACCCGCTGGCTCAATGCCCCGATCCTGTATTTGTCGGGTCGTGATGATCTTGAGCTGACGGACACCCAGGTTGCCAATCTCAAACAATATCTGGACCTCGGCGGCGTCCTTTGGGCCAACCCCGAACGCGGCAGCAGTCAGTTCCAGGCTTCGATCGAAGCGCTTGCCAAGCGGATGTACCCTGAGTTGCCGGAGATGGAAAACGTACCGGCCGGTCATCCACTTTCACAATTGATTCAACCCGTTGGATCACCGACCGCACGCCTGCGTGTGAAGTCACTCAATAACGGCGTGCGAGACTTGATCCTCATGCCCAGCGAGGACTGGGGTATGGCGTGGCAGCGCGATGAGAATCCCGGCAGCACCGATCCCTGGAAGGTGGCCATCAATCTCTACGCGATGGCTTCAGAGCGCGGGGTGATGCATCCGCGGCTGGAGACGCCCTTCGAGCCTCGCACCGAGGCCACAGCCAAAGGTTCGATTTCCGTGGCGTGGGTGGTTCCAGAAGGCCAGGGAAATCTGGAGAGCGAGGCGTACACGCTCTTAGGGAACACCCTTTTTAATGCGACGCAGATGTCGCTGGACGTCAAGGTAATGACGCCTGCGGAACTGGCCACCGCCGCCGACGTGGGGTTCGCTCATCTTGCCGGTACCGATGCTACCACGTTGCCGGACTCTGAACTTGAAGCGTTGGTGGCTTTTGTCAATGGGGGGGGCACGCTGCTGGTCGAGAACCTTGGCGGACGTTCCGGTTTTATCGATCAGATCGAGCCGCGTCTGGCTTCGCTGATGGGCACATCAACGCAGCGTCTGGTGCGTCCTGTGATTACCACCGCCAGCGGCCTGGAAGGCGGCGAGCCGGTGAACCGAATCCTGCTTCGACCCTATAGCGTTTTGACGCGTGGCAGCTCCAGTGGGCTGACGATGAGCCAGTTTAAAGTCGATAATCGTCCCGGCATTCTCCTCAGTCGACAAGACCTCACACTGGGCATGATGGGCATTCGTCAATGGGGAATTGATGGTTATGCCCCCGAGACGGCCCGCACCCTGATGCAAAACCTCGTGTTGTATGCCCAGCAGCAACGCGGAGCTGCAGTCGTGGAATAAAACGCGACGCAGGGCATCCCCTCGGTGGCATGGCCGCGCTGTTTCCCTAGACCATCTCGCTTGACGCCATCGCGCATGCTGGGCACAATCCGGCATGGAACACAAGATCGTCAGCGACGGACTCACCTTTGACGATGTCCTCCTGCTCCCGGCCCGCAGCGAGGTGATTCCCGCCCAGACTGACACGTCTACCCGCTTATCGCGCAACATTCGGCTCAATATCCCGCTTCTCTCGGCTCCGATGGATACCGTGACGGAGTCAGACCTGGCGATCGCGCTTTCTCAGGAAGGCGGGCTTGGAGTCATCCATAAAAATCTGAGCGTGGAGTCCCAGGTTCGGGAGGTTACGAAAGTCAAACGCTCCGCCAACGGCGTCATCACCGACCCGGTGGTGCTCACCCCCGACAGTCGATGTGCTGAGGCGCGAAGACTCATGTCCGAACAGCGGATTTCGGGCGTCCCCATCACCATTGACGGCAAGAACTCGGGCAAGGTCGTAGGCATCATCACCCGCCGAGACTTGATGTTTCTTGCAGACGACGATAAACCGATTCATGAGGTCATGTCCACCGATCTCGTCACGGGACCACCTGACACGACGCTGGAAAAGGCGGAGACGATCCTGAACCGCAATAAGGTTGAGAAGCTGCTGCTCGTCAATCAGCACGGAGGCTTGACCGGGCTGATCACCATGCGCGACATCGCCAAGCAGGACCAGTTTCCGTTGGCGTGTCGAGACCCACGCGGCCGACTGCGTGTGGGCGCGGCGGTGGGGGTGCATCAGCTTGATCGCGTCGATGCTTTGATCGCGGCCGAAGTGGATGTGATCGTCGTGGATTCCGCGCACGGCCACAGTCGAAATGTGATGGAGACGGTGCGTGCCGTCAAGGCTCGTTACGACATCGACGTAATTGCTGGCAATGTCGCCACCAAACAAGGCTGCCAGGACTTGATTGATGCGGGCGCCGATGCGGTGAAGGTTGGCATCGGTCCGGGATCGATCTGTACCACACGCGTGGTGAGCGGTGTGGGTGTGCCGCAGATTACCGCGATTTTCAATGCTCACGAAGCGGCGCGGGATGCCGGCGTGCCGATCATCGCGGATGGGGGTGTTCGGCATTCGGGTGACATCTCCAAAGCGATTGCGGCAGGCGCTTCAAGCGTGATGCTCGGGTCGCTGTTTGCAGGCCTCGATGAGTCGCCTGGTGATTTGGTGATCCACCACGGCCGGCGGTATAAAACCTATCGCGGCATGGGCAGCGAAGGCGCCATGATGGCTGGTTCCGCCGACCGCTACGGCCAGGCCGATCGAGTCGCGGCAAGTCGAGACCAACAAGCCCGGGGCAAACTGGTGCCCGAAGGTGTCGAAGGGCGGGTGCCGTACCGAGGGCCTTTGTCGGACTTCGTCTATCAGATGGTCGGCGGGCTCAAGGCAGGTATGGGCTATTGCGGGACGCAGACGATTGAAGCACTTCGTCAGGATGCACAATTTGTCAGGGTCACCGGGGCCAGTCTCGCCGAGTCGCATCCGCACGATATTCAGATAACCCGCGAAAGTCCAAATTACAGCGCAGAGGTTCGCGGCGAGGAATAGCATTTTTTAGAAAACCAAACAAAATCCAATCTTCATAGTTGATCTCAGATTGTGTTCGGATTATGATCGTACCGAACACGGACTGAACTTCACCGAGGAAAGGATTACTCATGCTCAGCGTCAGCCTGATAGATCGGCTCGAATCCAGCGGCGATCACGAGCGAATGATCGAGGCCTTGTCTCGCAATGGGTTGCTGATGCCGCTGCCTTTGCGGATTAGTCTTTCACAATCGCCTGCTGCTGCCTGGGCATTGGCCTTGCGCCGGCTTGTTGAGATAACGTATGACGCAAGCGGCTTGTCCGAGCGATTGGAAGCACGGCTCGGTGAGTGGGTGACTCCTTCGGGCGTGCTTGATGCGCAAGGCCGTGTTTGTGCACTCGCGACGGCGTGTGTGCTCTCGGCTTTTGACCGGGTCGAAAAGGATTACCCGTCGGCTGACCTTTCACGTCGTGTGGGATCAGACGCATTGCGATACAGCTTGGCCTGCCAACAAGATGGTGATGGACTATTCACCGCGTCGGGGGACCGAACAGATGCTGATCGCTGCCTCACTTCTGCGTTCATGCTTTATCTGCTCGCCGGTTCGCCGATGTTCACAGCGTCCATTCGCTTGACTGACCTGATGGCTGGTCTGAGCCCCGAGGGCTGGTGTGCGCCTGGCCCCGTGGCCGATCTGGTGGCCATGGCGCAGCTTGCCTTGGATGCCGCGATGTCGGCACCGCATGCCGCTGCCGCTCAGGCCAAACGCCACAGTGAAAGTGGTCTGAACACAAGCATGCCCTCCGCTCCTGTGACCACTGCGAAGAACGATCACCTGGTCCTTGCGTAACGCGTGAGCAGACCGCTCATCCTGATCCTGCGCCAAGCGTGATGCATCGTGCGTTCGCTTGAAACATCGTTTTCTCAGTTGTGAAATGCGGTGTGGATTGTGAGCTAAGACTTTAGGAGCAGCCGCGACATAGTGAATGATGTTTTCTCTAGCTGCAATGTGTCTGGTAAGAACTTTGGTGTCTTATGCGTCGTACTACAAGAGCGAGAATCGAGACTCCTTGACCGCCGCCGCCAGCGACTCCCTGAGAGCTGGCGGTGGTTTTTTGCTTTGCAAGGTATCGACGGCTAAGCCATGGATTTGCCAATGCTTACCGGCTGTTCAGCCATATTGCCAACAACAGCGGGATACCTTTAATCGCTGCCAACGTGAAGAGAACCATAGACACAACGGGCAAGCCCCACCATTCCACGTTCAGCACCAACGCCCCACCCAGCACCATCGCGCCAACGATGACTCCCACCGTGATGCGGTTTGCGATTTTTTCAAAACCCGAGATGAGAGCGTCTTCGTCGATGGCGTCAATTTTGATGCCCGAGTCGTGACGCGAGAGGTTGTCAAGCAAAAGGTTGATCTGCCCGGGCGCGCTGGTCAGTAGTTCCTTGAGTTCAAGTACGAGGTCGAAGCCGCCGCGGACCGATAGGGTCCGACTCAGCGTTGTGGTCATGATCTTGAGCGTGTGTTCTTCGACCGCTTTCTTAGGGTTGAAGTCAGGATCCAGATGTTCCCCGATATCGTCGAGTTGTACTAACGCCTTACCGATCATTGTGAGCTGAGGCGGGATACGGACGCCCTCGTCGCCGCAGATATTGGCAATGTCGAGAATGACTTCACCAAACCGCAACGCATCAAGCGATTGATCAGATTGACTCAACACCAATTCACTGATTCGTTGCTGGAACCCGGCTCGCTCGAAATCGCGATTGGGTTCGCCAATTTTGATCGCGATATCGGCGGTGTGATTGCCCCGGCCCTGGATGACGGCAAGCACCAGTTGCACCAAGCGGTCACGCAGTTGAGGGTCAACGCGTCCGACCATCCCCAAGTCGATCAACGCGATCTTGCCGTCCCCGGTCAGCATGACATTGCCCGGATGCGGGTCGGCATGGAAGAGGCCGTTGATCAGGATCATGTCGAGGTAGGCTTTAAAGGTCTTTGACGCCAGGCGTGGTGCATCGACCTGTTTGAGCCTTTGCTCAGGGATCTCAGTGATCTTGACACCCTCGATGAAATCCATCGTCAGCACCCGTTCACTCGATAGTTTTGGGTGGCTTACCGGCACCATGAGTTCGGGATAGTCTTCGAGAGCGGCATTAATTTGGCGGAGGTTTTGAGCTTCCAGGCGGTAATCGAGCTCCTGCTCGAGTGAACCTCTCAATTGTGCGAGGGTGGCAGAGAAGTCGAACCGGTCGGCATAAATACGATCAAGCAGCTTGGCGACGGGTATGAGTGCGTCGAGGTCCTCGGCGATTCGGGGTTTAACGCCCGGACGTTGAATTTTCACCGCGACTTGTGTGCCGTTGTGAAGCACAGCCCGGTGGACCTGGCCGAGCGATGCGGCGGCAAGGGGTTCGCGTTCAAAGCTCGCGTATGCCTCTGCAATAGGTTGGCCAAGTTCTTCTTGAACGATCTCTTCGACCTTCTCGTATTCGAAAGGTTCAACGTTGTCCTGAAGTCGGGACAAAGCCTTCATGTAAGGCTTGGAGATGATGTTGAGCTGGCCGCTGAGCAGTTGGCCGAGTTTGACGTACGTGGGTCCGAGCTTTTCGAGGTCCTCAGCGAGATCGTCAGGGCAGCCTTTAACGTCGGACGCGTCCTGCGGCTCGGGCATCCCTTGGTCGGTGAGCACGCCCCGGTTGCCATATTTCCAAATCAGCGCAAGAAAGTTGGCGTACGGTTCGAGCTTGGGTAAAGAGAGCAGAGCCATCGCGTCACTATACGGATTATCGCAGGGACTAAAGACTTAGCGAGCAAGCGCTCTCTGACGCAGCATGTGATCGGCCAGGACCAGAGCCACCATGGCCTCAGCCATGGGGATAAAGCGTGGCAAAAGGCACGGATCGTGTCGGCCACGTGTGGCGAGCGTGGTGGGCTGTCCCTTCGTGTCAACGGTGGGGCGGTTTTGTGGGATGCTGCTGGTGGGTTTCACTGCGCAACGCAGAATGATGGGCATCCCCGAAGAGATCCCGCCGAGCATGCCGCCGTGACGGTTGGTGGAGGTGGCAATGCGAGCTGCGGCATCGTCGGCGTTGTTGTGTTCAGTATCGGGCTTGGGAACGAATGTGTCGGAGTGCTCCGTACCACGGCTGTGGGCCACCTCGAACCCTTGTCCGAATTCAACGGCCATGACGGCCGGCAGCGAGAACATCGCTTTACCCAGGTCCGCGCGCAGCTTATCGAATACCGGTTCCCCCAATCCTGCAGGAACGTTTAAAGCGACGAGTCTGGCGGCGCCGCCAACGGAGTCCTGCTGCTTACGGACCTCTTTAATGTGTTGCACCATGCGGGCGGCAGCATCCGGGTCGGGGCAGCGCACATCGTTGGCTTCCACACTTTCGAGCGTGACCTGGGTGACATCCGGGATGGTTGCATGGATCGCGCCGATCTGATCGACCATGCCCAGCACGGTGATGCCATGGGTCGTGAGCAGTAACTTCTTAGCAATCGCACCGGCAGCAACACGGACGGAGGTTTCGCGGGCGGATGATCGGCCGCCGCCCCGGTAATCACGCCGGCCGAACTTGGCGTCAAAGGTGAAGTCGGCGTGTCCCGGTCGATATTTATCCTTGATGTCCCCGTAGTCCTGTGACCGCTGATCCTGGTTGCGGATGAGTATGGCGATGGGGGTGCCGGTGGTGACGCCCTCGAAGACCCCGGAGAGAATCTCGGGGGTGTCGTCTTCCTTGCGGGGTGTGGTGATGCGGGATTGGCCGGGCTTTCGGCGTTGAAGGTCGGGAATGAGGTCGTTGACGTCAAGGGGGAGGCCTGGCGGGCAGCCATCCACAATGCAGACGTTGCCCGGGCCGTGACTTTCGCCAGCGGTGGTCACGCGAAACAGGGTGCCAAAGGTTGAGCCAGCCATGTGTGACCCATGCTAGCGGGCGGAGTCGGGGTGTTGTGTGGTCAGCCTCATGAGACGTGTGGTGTGGGGGTTCGTAAAGTGCATGATGTGTGATTCAGGGACAGTCTCAAGGCTGGATAAAAAGCGAGACGGCCGATGCGTTGGTTAGTGTTTGGATTGACGACTTACCTGGCAGCCGCCTTGACGGTGGGACTCGGTGCGTGGTGGCAGGGTTCGTTTGTCCATGCCACGCCGGGGCTGTTGTTGATCGTGATGGTGTTTGTCGGACTGAACGCGCCGATCGTGACCGCCAGCTGGGCGGCGTTGTTACTTGGTCTCACCGCGGACACGTTGGGTTCGCAGGTGTCTGAAGCGCCGGTGCTGATCGGCCCGTACGCAGTGGGCTTTGTCATTGGCTACTGGGCGTTGCAGCAACTGCGACCCTTGTTGATGCGAGACAGCGTGGTGACAGTTATGTTGCTGACGCTGGCGTCGGGGTTCTTTATGCACCTCGGCTCGCTCGCGCTGCTGTCGCTGCGTGGCGTTCGACTGCTGGCGGGCGAGCCGGTGCCGGGCATGAGCCTGGGGAGTCAGTTCACCGCCCGCGCGACGTCGTTGCTCTTGACCGCAGCGGTGGCGCTCCCGGTGGGCTGGCTGTTGATGCAGAGCCGAAGCTGGTGGAAGTTTCGCTCTTCGGGATCGTCGAGCTCGTCCGGCTCATCCAGCATGGCAAGCCGCCGTGAGGGCTGAGCGTCTTTAGGTGCTACCGACATTCAACGTCGCTGAGCTGATGTGTCGATCTGCTTATTTTGGCCAAGGAGGGCCCTCATGCGCCGCCTCCACGAACTCACCGATGAGCAATGGCAACGCGTCCGCGACCACCTGCCGGGCAAGGCCACCGACCCCGGCCATACCGCCGCCGACAATCGCCTGTTCGTGAACGCGGTGATCTATCAACTCAAGACCGGCATCGCCTGGGAAGACCTGCCGCCCCGCTTCGGCAAGCCCAACAGTGTTTGGAAACGCTACGACCGCTGGTGCGCCAGGGGCGTGTGGGAACGTGTGGCCAAGGCGCTGGGCGACGGCGAACTGGCCGAGGCGGTCGAAGAACTGCAACTCGACTCAGCCAGCATCAAAGCCCATCCCGCCGCCTCGACCGGGCGCAGGTTGCCCGAAGAAAAAAAGAGGACGCCGACACGCGGCGGTGCCTCGGCCGCTCACGTGGCGGACTGACCACCAAGTTGCATGCCGCGGTCGATACTTCCGGGGGCGACGGTCGGCTGCGTCGCCTGGTGCTCACCGCCGGGCAACGCGGCGACGCCCCGCAAGCCGAAACGTTGCTCGAAGGACTGCGTACCGATCATGTGCTCGCCGACGCGGATTACGACAGCGTCGCGATCCGCAAGGCCATCCGCAAGATGAAGGCCAAGGCCTGCATCAAGCCCAACCCCACGCAAACAACGCAAGAAGCGTTACGACCGCAAGCGGTACAAAAATCGCAACGTGATCGAGCGGTTCTTCCGGCGGATCAAAGACTGCCGCCGGGTTACCACCCGCTACGAGAAGAAAGCCGCCAACTTCGCCGCCTTCCTCTGGCTCGCCGCCAGCCTCGCGGGGTGTACCTGAAAGTCCGTAGCGCCTAAAGCAAACTTCGTTCAAATAGAGCGGCACAGGGTTGGCTGCTTACGGTCTACGTCCCCATATACGGCTTCAGTGGCGACGGGCATCCTGCCTGTCGTTGGCCCGCAGGGCCATTTGCAGCGTTCGATCATCCCTCGGCCAATTCAGACCGAACGCCTGAACCAAGGCACACAGCAGGACAAATCACAGGCGGTGGCCTTGGCTTGCCGCGAGACTCGCCTTTGAGCCTGAATCTCGACCGCAGGCGGAGGCGTGATCCGGTCGCGGCGACGCAGCGAAGACCGGCAGGATGCCCGTCCCACTCGAACCACTACACATGATCGCGGTGCGCGCTAAGCCTTTCGCTCTCACTTGCCCGCCAAGGCCCGGAATCTTCAGGGGATGACCTCTGCTGCAGAGAGCAGAACGTCGACGGCTGCGACCGTGACGTTGGCATCGCCCGCATTCAATAGAACTGACAGGACGCCAATCAAACTTCACGTCAGAACGCAGCGCCAAACAGTTTTCCGACCACAGCGGTGATCGCCATGGCCAACCCGCCCCAGAATGTTACCCGGAGGGTGGATCGACCGATCGGTGCTCCACCAACGCCAGCAGCCATTGATCCGAGTATCGCAAGACTGAGCAATGAGCCGCCGGACACGCCCCAGGCAAGGATCGGATGCGGCAATACCAGAACGAAAAGCAAAGGCAGCGCTGCGCCCAGCGTAAACGTGGCGGCGGATGCCAGCGCAGCCTGGATCGGGCGGGCGGCGAGTTCTTCAGTGATTCCCAGTTCATCGCGCGCGTGTGCGGTCAACGCATCCTTGGCCATCAACTGGGTGGCGACGTCTCTGGGCGAGCGTGGCATCAAGTCCACGCTTGACATAAATCGCAGCAAGCTCAGCATGCTCCGCTCCCGCGTCGTTTGCCAATTCCAATCGCTCTCGCTCAAGGTCGGCACGCTCCGTATCGGCCTGAGAACTCACCGACACATACTCACCCGCCGCCATCGACATCGCGCCCGCGACCATCCCCGCCAAGCCGGCAATCAGGATGCCGCTTCGACTCGAATCTGCCGCCGCCACGCCGACGATGAGACTGGCTGTCGAAACAATTCCGTCGTTCGCTCCCATCACTGCGGCTCGCAGCCAGCCGATTCGGTGGGAGCGGTGCGTTTCAATATGACGCATTTTTGTGCAATTCAGATAAGCAACGCGTTCAAGCCGCTGGCTTTCCCTGTACACCGAATAAACGATATGGAGCTTAGCGGAGTCGTTCTCAATTCGATTCTACTCCCTATGTCAGGCAATCCAATACGCCAAATTATGATTTAACGATGAGGCGCTGCGATCAAGATCTTGCTCCTAACCTGGTTTCATCAATGGCCACCGCGTTCCGGGACACAGTTAGAGGTTTGAGCTCAAACTGGTCACGTTTTAAAAGATGATCACTCAGGACCATTCCGATCTCCTGGGTCCGTGACGAAGCGTCGGATGCGAGCAGGTCTACCTGCAAGACCACCAGACGGTCGCGGAAGGGGGGTCGGGCGGGACCCGTTGGACCAGATTCTGCGATCAGAAGACGAAGTCCGTGTAAACAATCTGTTCGTAAGCATTTGAGAATTATGCTCTGCCGCGAAAAGTAGTTCGTGACAACGCGACCCGATCCCAGTACACTTGACATCGGTGGCAAGTGCATCGGTCACTGCAGCTCTCTTCGACCCCTTGGGTTACATGACAACGATCTACGACATCGCGAAGCAGGCTGGCGTGTCGCATAACACCGTGGCACGAGTGCTCAATGGTGCCCAGTACATCCGCCCGACCTACCGCAAGCGGGCGGAGAAAATACGAAAGATCGCCGACGATCTGGGCTACCGGCCCAACACCTCCGCCCGGGCGATCGGAGAAGGCAAGTTCCGGGCGATCACGCTGCTATTGAGCACCGATCGAAGCCGCAGCTCTCTGTCTCAGGGCATGCTCTATGGCATCCAGTCCGCCGCGGCTAAAAATGCCCTGTCGGTCAATCTCTCTATCGTGGAAGACGGGCAGCTTGAGGACGAAAACTTCGTCCCCAAAGCTTTGGGCGAGTGGCACAGCGATGGCATCCTGATCAACTACCACAAGACCCCGCCGGCCCGTCTGCAGAACCTGCTGGACAAGTATCAGCTCCCCGCGGTCTGGCTTAACTACGAAACCGAGCACGACAGCGTTCGTCCCGACGACTATCGCGCCAGTCGCGACGCCACGCAGGAACTCATCGACGCCGGGCACCGCCGGATCGAATACGTCTGCTACATCTATAGGAAAGAGAACACACACCACAGCGAACTGGCCCGGCGGGACGGCTACGCCGCAGCCATGATCGATGCCCGGCTCAAGCCAGTCTGCATCGACCGCTACCGCGATGTCAATCCCGATTATTCCCACAGCCTCGACCGCTGGACCCTGCGGATGAAGTCCGCGGATCGGCCCACGGCGATCCTCGCCTACAGCCACACCGAGCTAACCCTCCTGGTCACCGCCGCCAAAGCCGCCGGCCTGGACGTCCCCCGCGACCTGTCCTTCGTCACCTTCGGTGAACACCCGATTTTCTCAGCCATCAA
Organism: uncultured Phycisphaeraceae bacterium; assembly: GCA_963799465.1. Lineage (GTDB taxonomy): Bacteria > Planctomycetota > Phycisphaerae > Phycisphaerales > Phycisphaeraceae > JBCCOW01. Next base: position 24,776 of record CAWCXG010000004.1, read on the forward strand.
CATCGACACCTGGGTGACCCCCGATGAGGCGGTTGGCCGCCGGGGCCTGGAGATGCTGATGACCAAGATCGCGCAGCCCGACGCGGCGCTGACCTGTGCACTGTTGCCCTTTACCCGCAAGCGGGGCGAATCGTTCGCCCCGGTGCGGGACGTCTCTTCGTGTCTTTAATGGAGGTTTTGTCATGTTTCAAAAGAATCGTTCTTCCCGTTTCGCCTTGCTCACCGCTGCGGGGGTTGCCACGGCCGGCTTCGCCTGCGGCTCGGCGTCGGCGTCAATCCTGACCATCACCGATGGGGCATTCACGCCCGATCAAGACCCGGTCCGGAACACCGCAATCGTCAACAGCTATACCACTTCCGCCGGGACCGTCAGCACGCTGGCTGGGGCATCGTCGATCACGGGGACGTTTGAGACGAGTGGCTCCTACGGACCAAGCACGATCCGCAACGTTTGGGGGCTGGACGGCACGGAAGTCGACGGCACGCCGAGCGTTGTCGGTCTTGATGCAGCCGTGGGCCTGGCAAACGCGACGCAGGTGAATGCCCAGTTCGGGCTGGAGATTACCGGCGCGGTCGGCAATGCCAACGACTTTTTCATACTTGAGGTCACAGGTAACGATGCGATCACGGTGGTGCCCCTCGATGCCTCCGGAAATCCCATCGGCGACTTCAGCCTCAGCATTACCACCGGCGGTTGGGGGGACGTGGTTGGCTACGGTTTTAGGGGCAATTCGATCAATCCGAACTCCACCACCATCGGCGGCGTTGCATTTGATCTGGAAGACTTCATTGGGACCGGCACGCTCACCGGCGTGACCGGCTTACGCACAAGTGGATCTCTGGACGCATTGGTCATCGGCTACAACACCGCCGCAGCGATCCCTGAACCCGCGTCCCTCGCGCTGCTGGGGCTCGGCGGCCTGTGTCTGCTGGGTCGGCGTCGGTCCGCGTGATTTTCCTGATCCTCCTTCCCTTCGCCCGCCTGACGGCAGGCGAAGGCTTTACCGCGACTGACCGGACACCCCGCCTGGATCTGGGCTTCTTTCAGGAAGCCAACGACACGAAACGATCACCCGGCTTCACCCTGATCGAACGGCCGCAGCTCAAGACACGAGAAGTGATTGAGGCATTCACGCTTGAGGGTCCTGATCCACGACTCGGCGGAGCAGTTGGCGATCGGTGACTGTACGGCGACCTGACAACAACGGACGCGCTCTTTTCCTGCGCGTTGTTTCGCGTGGGGCGGTGAGGTTACGGGTCGTGGTCAAGTGGAGGAATGTCCGATACCTCAGGACGCGAGGCTTGAACAAGTGGCTCGCGTGAAGTACTTTATAGGGCACGGCAAACAGCGTTCGCCAGCGCTGGAGCCATCCTATCCGTTTCCTCTGGAGTATCGCCTGTGCTGATCCTGATTGTGGCCGGTGGCCCCGACAAAGGACGGATGTACGAAGTTGCGGAGGGCCAGCCGACGGTTCTGGGCCGCGAAGCTCAGGATATTCGGCTCAGTGACCGCAAAGCGAGCCGGGAGCACGCCAAGCTGTGGTGTGAGGGGGGGCGGTGGTATCTGCGTGACCTGGATTCCAAGCACGGCACGTTTCGTAACCACGAGCGGCTGCAGGGCCAGGCCCCCTTGGCGGATGGGGACTACGTGCAGATCGGCAATACGGTGCTGGTCGTGGCGCGCATGACGCCTGCGTCAGCTTCACCGGCGGCGGAGCGCGCATCGCTGATGGGCCCACTGCAAGGGGCCAAGGCAACCACGCGGTGGGCTGGGTATGTTCGGCCGGCATTGGCGGCGGCGGCGATTTTGCTGCTCGGGGTGTCGGTGGTCCTCGCGGTCGTTTCGTACCGAGAAGGTCAGGCGACGCGGGCGTTGCTCGCAGCACTGCAGGCAGGCGAAGCAGATCGGGTTCAGGCGGACCGGCAGCTGGCGTCACAGGTGGATGCGTCGCTGCGTGAAGTGTCCGAGCGTGACGCTGCGCTTCTTAAGGATCAACAGGCACGTCTTGCGGAGATGCAAGGGCTGCTGGGCGAGATGCAGCTGGGCATGGCCAGGCTCGGCGATCAACTTGAGTCTGCCAGCCGAACCACGCAAGCAGTCATCGCCTCGAATCTGGATCGTGCTCAGGCTGACGCGGCACTGATTGCCAGCATGGATGCTCAGCAGCGGAGCCAGGATTCGCTGCTTGCGGATGTCGCGTGGCTGAAAAAGTCGCAGCAGAGCCGTGCGGACACGGTGGCGTTGGCATCGCATGAGGTGCGGCATCTGTTGCAGCAGGTGCCGGGTTTGGCGGAGAAGGTCGATGGGCTGGCGAGTCGGATGGATGATCTTCCAGACGCGGCGTTGGTGTCGAAGCTGGGCGTGGCGATGCAAAGCGACGCTCAGGCCACGCGTGCGTTGATGGCCCAGGCGATCCGGGCGTTGGAGTCTCGGCCGGACGCCGATGCGATGGCTTCTGCCTTGCGCGAGCAGATGGAGCTGGACGCGGGGGCCATGACCCGGCTGGTCGAAGTGGCAGTCCGGGAATTGAAGCCAGGAGCCTCTGCGGACGAGGTGGCGGGGGTATTGCGGGATGCCTTGGCTGAACAGGCGCGGCAGACCGACACTTTGCTGGCTCAGGTGCTGGAGAAGCTGGAGCAAAGCCCGAGCTCTGAGGCCATCGCGGCCCAGATTCGCCAGCATGTCGCGGCCGATCAGCAAACACTGGCTCAGGAGATCAAGGATTCGTTGGCGGTCGTGGTGGCGCGATTGGAAGACTCGCCCACGCGGGATCAGCTGGTTGCGGATGTCCGTGATGTTATCCGACACGATGGCCGGCACGCTGAGGATGCGTTGACACGTGTGCTTGCCCGACTTGATGAAACGCCCACGTCACGCCAACTCGCCGATGACCTGAGGCTGGCGTTGGCGGAGGATGATGTCGCGGCCGATGCGTTGCTTCGGCAGGTGCTGGTTGAACTTGAGAAGCGTCCCACCGCCGAGCAGATCAATCAATGGAGCGAGGACCAGCAGGTTGCGAACGCCAAGGCGGTCGCGCTGATGAGTCAGGTCCTCCGCAAGCTCGACACGCAGGACGTTGAAAGTGAGCTCGTCGCCTTACGCAAACTCATTGCACAGCAACCCGATGAAGTCCGGCAGCTCACCGAGCAGGTCATCGCCCGGCTTGATGATGAGCGCGTAGATCGCAAAGCTGTGCTCGCATCGATGAAGCAGGTGCAACAAGCATTACCTGCCGAGATGACCGAGGCGTTTGAGAAAGCGCTGGCTGGCCTTGATGGGAAGCTGATCCGCGATGAGGTGGCCCAGGCGGTGCAGGTGGCGTTAGCGCAAGTGAAGGAAGCTCGGGATGAAGAGACTTCCGCTGCATTGAAAGAGATTGCTGCGGCACTCGCGAACAAGCCTGACGCAGAGCACCTTGCCCGGCTGACCTCGCTGATGGAAAAGCAGGTTGACGCCTTGCTGGGTCAGACTGGAAATACAAAGGCCTTGGGGCAGCTTGCTGCGGACATCAAGGCGTTGGCCCGTGAGCGGGACGATGACCCGGTGCTCACGCAGGTGTTGCAGTTGGTCGAACGTCAGCGTGACCTGGATGCGAAGCTGGCGGAGGTTCGGCAAATGCTCGCCGACTCCGGGGACGTCTCGCCTGAGGCACTGACCAAGATGCTGGCGTCAGTCAATGCCGCCTCGGCTGAGGAGACGCAGTTAATGCTGCGTCAGATGCTGACTGCGTTGCGTCGTGACGTGGCGTTCAAAGATGACATCGAAATCGCCAAGCGTGACATCCTGCGGTCGCAGGCGATGTGGGCTTCCCGGAGCACGCAGGACATGCTGCCTTTGGAGAACCCTGACGGTCAGCCGGTGGCGCGTGATACTGAGGGCGAGGCGGGTTTGAGCCGCACTGAGCTGGCGTACCGCAATGCATTTCGTTCCGGTCGTACGGTGGTACTTCGCGGCCTGACCGTGACCGAGCAAGGCTCGAAAGTTGACAATATCCCGCTCGATCCGCAGAGCGCCAAGGCGGCTGGCTTTGAAACGTGGCGTGAGTGGTATCTGGCTGACATGGAGCGGCTTCAGACTGAGATTGCCAAGCGTCATTCAGCCATGCAGGAAGAGACGCTTGCGGCACCCAACCGGATCGAGCTGCCCAGCGGGGACCCTTCGGAACTCAATTCGACAAGCGAACAACGCGTTATCCCGCGTCGCTAAGGCCTGAGCGTCAAGCGTGACGTGCGGCGGTCAGTGAGAAGAACCCGGGCGGGGTTGGGCTGTTGATCTCGATTTCTGCGACCGACAAATGGCGGCAATGCAGCATGAGCCGGCCTTGTGGGCCCGGGTCCAAATGGGTGGAGTAAAGGTCGTCGCCGACCACCGGGAAACCGAGTGTTGCGAGGGTGACGCGAATCTGGTGCAGGAACCCGGTTTCGAGACTGATATCAAGGAGCGTGTAATCGTCGTGGCACTGGACGACTTTCCACGAGAGCCGGCATCGCCGAGCTCCCGCCGCATCAGGCTGAACACAGACCACCCGGGCGGGTCGGTGCTGAGCGACCTTGAGCCAAAGCTCGATTTCCCGTTGCGCGTCGGGCTGACCTTTAACGACGGCGTGATAGTGCTTGGTCACGCGATGCTCGGAAAAAGCCTGGCGAAGTTGTTCCCAGCGTGATTGCCCAAGTGCGAAAAGCAATGCTCCCGAAGTGGGGACATCGAGACGATGAACGACTCCGCCACGCAAGCCCTTTTCCCCAACTTCAACGACCTGTGGGTCTTGTAATACGACGTGGTTCAGCACGGTTGCGGCCTCGTCGTAGGCAAGGGGGTGCACGGGCATGGCGATCGGTTTGTCCAATGCGATCCAGTCTTCGCCTCGGCCAAGTTCAGTGAGGCCGAGGTCTTGTCCGATCGGTCTATCCACGTTGGCTGAGCCAGTGAGATAGACCGCGACGTGATGCGTGGCGGTGACCGGCATCGCTTTGTCGGCGAGGCTGCAGCGTTGGCCATCAACCTCCACGCGTCCTTGTTCGAGGAGCCGGCGAGAGCGGCCGCGCGATACATTCAGCGTCGATGCCAGAACGGCATCCAGCCGTCCCGGCTCAGGCGGCAGCGCCACGCGATGCTTTCGGGGACTCGGTGCGGCTTCGCTCATCGGTGGAGTCGAGGTCCGATAGTGACGCGGCACAAAGGGATCGGCATACGATGGTGGTGAAAAGTATTGGTCCTGATCTGCGAAAAGCGCAGAACTCACCGGGCATGATGCCGATAGATGCAGTATAGGAGTGTCCCAGGGTGAGAAGCGTTACCGGCCCAAGCCGGAGCCGTACATGTCTGTAAACGAGTCGTCCTCATCGTCATGGTCCCCGGCCCGTCTGGCTGCCTTAGTGGTAGGCAGTGTGCTGGCGGTGTTGGTCATGCTGGATGCGTGGACAGATATTGCGCTAATTGCCATGAAGGACGAAGAGTCCAGTCAGGTTTTGCTGGCACCGGCTGTGTTTTTGTGGCTGATGTGGGTCCGGCGTGATGCAGTGCGTGGACGTCAACCCCGCAATTCCTACTGGGGGCCCGCTTTGTTGACCGCTGGCATCGCGTTGTCCGCCTGGGGGTATCAGTCGAACATTCAATCCATCTGGCACCTGGGTGCGGTGGTGGTGCTGGCTGGGGTCTGGTTGACGGTGGTGGGGCCGAGGGTGTTTGGTGCCATCCTGCCGGCGCTTGGGGTGTTGGTGTTTCTCATCCCGGTGCCCGGACGCGTGCGAGCACCGGTGGCCGACCAGCTTCAGGTGGTTTCCGCGCAGGCCACGCAGAGCGTGATGCAGGTGTTTGGCGTTTTCGTCGAACGCGCGGGAAACCTGCTGGTGTACAACGGCCAGGACATTGCCGTGGCTGAGGCGTGCAACGGGATGCGGATGATTTTCGCACTTGTGCTCGTGTGTTATGCGTTTGCGTTCGGTACGCCGTTGCGTGGGTGGGTGCGTGGGCTGATTCTTGTGATCAGTCCGGTTGCGGCGGTGGCGGCCAATATCATTCGGCTGGTGCCCACCGTGCTGGTTTATGGTCACTTCGACGCGTCGGTGGCGCAGCCGTTTCATGATGTCGCAGGTTGGGCCATGCTGGCTGCGGGGTTCATAGGCTTGATGGCGTTGGTGCGTGTTCTGCGTTGGGCCGACTTGCCTGTGATGGCGGATGAGACCTCCACGGTCCGCACAAATATGAAAAGCCTTCATTCTTCGGGGGGACCGCGACTTGCTTAAGCGTCAGGACCTCATCAAATTCGGGCCCATCGGCGTGGCTGTGATTCTGCTCGGTTTGGCGGGTTGGATGGTCATGACCAGGCCGTCCCCGCAGGACGCGGAGGGTTACCACGCGCAGCTCGCTTCGCTTGCGCAACACTCACCCTTGGACTTTGAAGGGTGGAAAGGGCGGGATGAGCCGCTGCCTGAATCGGCAGTTGAGCTACTCAAGCCCAACGCGGTGCTGTCACGCCAGTATGTGCGTGAATCGACTGGCGACGTGGCCACGTTCCTGCTGGTGCAGTGTCGCGACACACGCGATCTCGCCGGGCATTATCCCCGCAATTGCTACCCCCGAAGCGGCTACACCATGCTCGCCGCTGAGCCGACGAAATGGAAGCTGGGTGACCGCGAAGTCACTGGCACGTCTTACCGATTCAGCATCGGCCCCCCCGGATCGGAGCGTCGGATGCGCGTGTCCAGTTTGCTGTTGCTGCCCGACGGGCGGGTGGTGCCAGACATGGAATCGGTACGTGAAGCCGCTGCGAACTACCAGCTTCGTGTTTTCGGAGCCGGTCAGCTTCAAGTCATTACCCCCGACCATTTGACAGCTCAAAAACGCCGTGAAATCGTGGAATCGCTGCTGGCTGCACATCAGCCTCTCATCGAGGCGACCCTGCGCGGGGTTGTCGCGTCCTCGACGCCAAGCCTGTAAAACACATTTGAAGTAATCGCCCATTGACCCAGAGGGAGCGCGACGCCGGTATGTTGCCCAACGAATCAATCCAAAAACGTAGACGCAATCGACTGATCCTCATCGTGGGTTGCCTGATCACCGTCGTCGGCCTCGGGGCTGCGGCGTACTTCTATCAAGGCTACCGCAAGAACGCGAACCTCAAAGACAATCGGGCCGAGGCGATGCAGGCGTTCCAGGCGGGTGACTACGGCAGGACCGTCACGATTCTCGAAGCACAGCGACGCCAGATCAACGGCGACGCCGAAGCGCTCTATGCCTATGCCCAGGCCAAAGAGAAGGTCTCGGCATCCGATCCGGCGAATCGATCAGCCAATCAAATGAGCAGCGTCCAGGCATTCCAGGCGCTTCAGCGCTCGGTAGAGCTTGATCCGACGAATCGCGAAGCGGGCGTCAAACTCGCCTCGATCTATCTGAGAATCGACAGCACGCAGTACCGCACCGGGGCGTTGACCATTGCCAACAATTTGCTGGCCCAGGCACCGGACGATCCGGAGTTGCTGCTGATCAAAGTAGAAGCTCTCGAACGTCTGGAACGTGCCACCGAAGGACTCGAAGTCGCGGAAAAGCTTCTGGCGTTACAGCCTGAACGCTTTGTGCACTACCGCCGGGTTTTGCGACTGATGGCTGGAGCGGGTGCGAGTCCTGATCAGATTGTTACGCAGGCTCAGCTTTGGCAACGCGAAAAGCCCGACGATCTTCGGCCCATGCTCGCCCTGGCGTATGCCACGGCCTATGCACAGGAGCCGGTCAAGGCTGTGGCGGCACTGCGGGCCATTGCCGAGCGTGAGCCACCTGACGGCTACTTCGTGTTCGAAGTGGTGGATATGTTCGACAAATACGAACTGCACCGCGAAGCCACCCGTTACCTTTTGCTGCACATTGACGAAGAAGATCCGCAGGGCGTGAGGACCGCCGCGGCAGTTCGGCTGCTCCTGGTCGATCACCTCCCCGAGGGCATCAAACTTCTCGAAACCCTGGACCTTGATAACGGGGCCATCAAACTGCTGGCGTGGCATGCGATTGCTCACCGTTTGAACGGCGACACACAAACTGTGGCCGCGTCACTCAAGAAACTTAAAGCCCGCGCCGATGGGCCAATGGCCCAGGCTTGGTCCGATGTGCTTTCGGCTTCGCTGGCGCAACAGCCAGACTTGCCCGAGGTCATCAAACGAGCGGAAGCGGCAGTCGAAGCGTTTCCAAAGGTCGCCGAGTTCTGGTTCATTCTTGCGACCGCGCGTGCCGAGACCGACGACCGCGATGCGGCGATGATTGCGGTGGACAAAGCGATCGAACTGTCCAAGCTCTGGGGTCGGCCCCACGAGTTGAAATCGCGGTTGCATCTTGCGGCCGGCGAGATGAAAGCCGCAGCGTCCTCCGCCAGTCGAGCGGTCAGCCTGCTGGATACCCCCGAAGCACATAAAACCTATCTGCAGGCACGAGCCGCAGAGGTGGCTCAGCTTGATGCGCGAGAAGTTGATCGTGGCCTGCGTGATCTGGCGCAGCTTGGAAAACGAGCGCCGTCGGACGCGGACTTCCCGCTCCTTGCGCTCGAGTTCATGGTGGGTTCGAATCGAATCAATGAAGCCCGCGCGTACGCAGCGAGTCTGCTGGAAAGTGACGTCTCACTCAGAGCCACCCATCTCACGCGTCTGGTTGAATTGGACGCCAGTCACGATTTAGGAGTTTCGGAGCAGCTCGAAAATCGACTGTCCAATCTGGATGAAGCGTCGGTGGGCGGCGTTCGGGCGTTGGCGTTGCAGCAACTTTTGCAAGGCAAGCCAGACGAAGGCCTGGCCATGATTGACCGCGGTTTATCCGAAGCCCGCGGAAATCAGCGGTCGGCCATGCTGCTGATCCGTGGGGAATACCTGGAACGATTAGGCCGGCCGCGTGCTGCGGCCGCTGCGTATTTCGAAGCTGCAGACGCTCGGCCCAACCACCTGCCCACGCAAAAACGCGTCGTGGCCAGTCTCGCAGCACGGACCGACCGGCAGCGCATGGATACCGTCCTGACCCGGCTTCGCAGCCTCACCGGTGAAGAGGCGCCTCAATGGCGCGTCGCTCGAGCCCAGTGGCTTTTAGAGTCGCCCGAGCTCACGGACGACCAGGCCCGGCAGGCCATGAAACTCACTGCACCGCTGTTGACACGGACCCCCGAGTCCGCACTCCCCCTGCTGATACGCGCGCAGGCGGCGCAGCATCTGCGTCAGTATCCCGTGGCCATCGACAGCCTGCGGACTGCCCTGGCTGTCCTCCCCGAGGGAGAAAACGCGGTGCAGGCACGGCTATCTATGGCTCGTGTTTACACGCTCCAACGTGACCACCGCCGCGCGACCGATGAACTCAAGCGCGTGCTGCGCAGCAATGCCGCAAGTTCCGACCAGCAAGCTCAGGCCGCGCAGATGCTTGTGGTGCAAGGCGAATCAGTGGAGGCGTTTGAGGTCCTGTCCAACTTGAACCGCCGCGAAGCGTTGTCTGCTGACGCGCGGCTGGTCCTGGCGTCGCTTTTAGCGCAGCGTCGACAAATCGCTGAGTCGGATGCCATCCTCCAAGAGCTTCTCGATTCAGCCGTTTCGCTGGAAGTCGTGAACACCGCAGACGCGATTTATGCACGGGCTGGGATGGTGACAGAGGCTCAGGGTGCATTGGAGAAACTGGATTCGCTAGAGGTCTCTGAGGCTGAGAAACATGAGGTTTGGGCGCACCACTACGCTCGCTTGGGTCAGTCCCAGGAAGCGGTACGCCGTTTCAAGGACGCCATTCAGGCGGAGCCTGACAGCGCTGCCCGCTACGCCGCACTGACGCACTATCTCCTGAGCATCGGCCAGGCTGACACTGCGATTGACATCGCTCGCAATGCTCCCGAGATCATCCGCAATCGGCCGGAGTATCGCATTCTGCTTCGGCACGAAAATCTACTCAAGCGGCAACGTAACAGTCCCGAGATTGTGGCACTCGCTGCGGCAATGGTTCGCACCCCGCAACTCGCTCCTGCGAGTGATCAGGCGTTAGCCTTGCTGACCAAAGGCGAAGCAGAGAACAACCTCATCAATTTGACGAATAGTCTTGGACAACTGGCCGACAGCAACCCCAACCATGCTGCGCTCGCCAACTTTTCTGCCAGACTCAGGCACCGTCTGGGCCAGTCCTTGATGCGATCCGCGGATGCCAGCGAGCAAAGTCGGGGTCGTGAAATGTTGATTCGTTCGGCGGAGTTGGCCAGTCGGACGATGTACGCCTTTCCGCGTGATGAGCTTTCGCCTCAGATCGCCACCGAAGCATTTGCCGAAGTGGGTCAGTGGTCGCAATCTCTCAATGCTGCCAACCTGTGGGGCACCCGCTCGCCGCGTCACCGTATACCAGCAGAGCTCGCGGTGGCCAGGGCCCAACGTGCTCGCGGCAATGCTGAAGCCGCCGTGCAGACCCTCGTGGCCTACGAGCGACCGATTTCGCAAGGTGATGAGGCATTTGCTGCCGTAGCCTACGAGCTCTCTATGGCCTACATGCTTGCCAACCAGCCCCGCAACGTGGTCGCGTTGTTGCAGCCGTTGCTGGCTGAATCGCCCCGCTATCGCGCGGTTTGGCTCAGCGTGATTAAAGACAGCAAGCTCCAGCCAACGGTAGCCGAGCGGTGGCTTGAAACCCTCGCGACGCACACGCCCGGCGATGACGCGCAGGCACAGGCAGACCTCGCGGCAGTGTGGTATCTCACCTCCAGCCGGGCGCAACCTCCTGAATCGTTCATGCAGCAGGCGGTACACCATCTCGATCAGGCATTGGCCATCAAGCGTGATGAAATGGGCTGGTGGGCGTTGCGGGGCGAAATTGCAGAGCAACTCGGCGACCTTCCCACAGCGGAGTCAAGCTACCGCCAGGCTCTGCGTGTTCTGGATGTGCCGGGGTTGAAGAACAACCTCGCCATGACGCTGGTGCGACAGAATAAAGCGCTCGAAGAGGCGCTCGCACTGGCCAGGCAAGCGGTGCAGTCGGAACCCGAAAACGCCAACTTTCTCGACACGCTCGCCCAGACTCTGGCGGTGACAGGTCGAGCCCCGCAGGCGGTAGTCGCGCTCGAGCGGGCTCGGGTGATCGATCCGCGCAATCCTGACTACGCCCGCCGACTTGCCTCCGTGCTCCGCGAAGTGGGGCGGATCGAAGATGCGCAGAAGCTCGAAGAAGACTTTGGCCTTGGAGAGGCGCTGCCCCGCCCGGCCACGCAATAGGACAGGCCGGATGTGCGCATCAATTCCCCTGCCCTGCGACGCAGGCCCAACGCAGGCACGGCGTTTCGCGATATGATGTCAGCCATGCGGGCGTAGCTCAATGGTAGAGCGTCAGCCTTCCAAGCTGAATGTTGAGAGTTCGAGTCTCTTCGCCCGCTTTCATTCCCCAGGACGTCAGTTCCACGTTTGGGCAGCATCTCATTCCGGGGGTTAGTGGATCGGCCGCATGCGACCGAAGTCCGGGAGAGGCAGCCGATTGCCCGCCATAAGGAACGGCGAGGGGTAATACACAAACCACGCTTTTCCGACGATAAGTTCTTCAGGCACGACCCCCAGTTTCTCGTCCTGCCGGGCATCCGGGAAATAGCGGGCTTGAATGAGTGGGTGCACTTCGTCCCAGAACCGGCTGTCCGACGAATTTGCAGCATTGTCACCCACTGCCAGGTATTCACCTGCGTCAAGCCGCACCGGATCAGGGACATCCAATGTGTCGCCCCGGCGCAGGATGCCGCCACGGGCCCGGTTGGCATACCGGTCCACTGCGGTGTAGTACAAGTCGCGGTCAACACGGAGGCGATGAATTACCGCTGCGGGGCCTTGTAATTCCACACGGATGTCTGGAATCGCGCGCCCCGCCTGACGATCGCGTGCGGCATCGAACGTGCCACGTTTCTCCCATCGAAGCACTGGTTCGCCATCGACGAAGCCAATCGCTTCGCGGTCAACCCACCATAGCTCGAGCGAAGTAGCACGCTTGGCGGGCAACGTTGCGCCGGGCGACGTGGCGAGCACCTTAAGCCCAGCGGCTCGCGCAGGTCCTGACACGGCGTGATCAAATTCCAGAACGCGTGAGCCGTCGGATTGGATCATGAAACGCAGCGTGCCGTCGATGTCATCGATCCGGGCGGACATCGACAAGGCTGCATGCAATCCCGCCGCGTCGGGTTGAACGTCTACAGCGACCGCGAGGTCACGCAGGGGTTCCGCCGGGCTTGCACTGAGCAGTTGATTGAATGGGGCGTGAGGGATGACGGCAGAGATCCCGATGCGGCTGAAGTCAAGTTCCAGCGAGCCCGGGCCCTCACCTGCATAGTCGAAGCGATGATTGGAGGTGCTGGTCCACCGGCCTTGCGAGGTCCACGCTGCGTGGGGATCGCGTCCGAACGCAGAGTTGGTCTGAGATTCGGTCGAGGCGTATCGGCTGTCATACAAGGTTTGAAAGACCGCCCGTTGCACTTGTTCCCATCGGGGATTGGTGTCGGGGTCAGTCTTGCGGGCGATGCGAAAGACGGGGTCTTGTCCTGAGCGGGTGAAGATGTCGCCGTCGAAGAAGTAAAGCTGTTCGTTTGGGAGGCCCACCAGTCGTTTGACGAAGTTAGAGCGTGGGCCGTGGCCGGTCTCGGGACTCTTGAACACCGCGACGTCGAATCGTCTGGGACGCGCCAGGGTGTAGGTGACTTTGTCGACCAGAATGCGATCGCCCGCGTGGATTCGGGTGCCTGCGGGGATGGTGATGCGATGGCCTGAAAGCGGGGCGGTGACGACAAGGTCTTTGGCGGTCACCGCTCCGTTGCGGGCGCGGTCCGGCACCTCCACCGTAAAAGCCTGGCCGGAGGCGGGGTCCACGATCCGCAGGTGTTGGCCAAGTAACGTCGGGGCCATCGATCCGGTGGGAATGATGAACGCTTCAACGACAAACGCCCGGAAGATAAAGGCCAGGATCAACGCGAGAATGATCGTTTCCACCGTCTGTTTCACAGCGACATCGACGGGAGGCTCTTGCGAAGCCAAAGCGGGTGGAGGTGTTGAGCGTGGCGAAGGGGCGGTCACGTTGGTGATCGTAGGGCTTGCGGCGCGGCGTGGAAGTCAGCAAGCCGCTGCGTTGGCTATGGCACGAGGGCCATCACCAGCATGACCCCTGCCATACCAGCCATGGTGAGGTCTTCGATCAGGGTGACTTTGGTCATGGGCAGGTTCAGCGCGGTTCCCAGGCACGCACAGCGGATGGCTTTTTTATCCAGCAGTGCACGGGTCACGCCCAACGCTCCGATCAGCATCAGTGCCAGCACGATCAGGTTCACCGCAATTGGCCACGCATTGAGGAGATACATCACCCCCAGAGCAAGTTCCACAAACGGGTAGCTCCACGCCCAAATTTGACTGCGACGGGCGAGCAGGTCGTAACCTTGATACGCCGAGACGAAGCCCGAAAGATTGAGCAACTTAAAGAAGGAAAAAACCAGGAAGAATCCTGCCATGAAATGCCGCATCCCACGGGTCCACGACGCGTCCGCAGAGACCAGCTCGATGAGAACGACCACGCCCAGCAGGTAGGCCACGATCAGCACCAGGGGATACAGGCTGTCCGGCTTGGGTTGCTCTGCGTTCAGCCGGGCAGCGGGAGCGGGGGGCGTCATGGTGTCCAATGTGCTCAGGACATACTCCCCTCTCTGGGCGATTGCATTCTGGAGTCGAGCGGTCTCCACATGATGGGCCATGGTGACCTTGGCGGCAGGCGGGGTGAGGGTGACGTCGACCGCTTCCACGCCGGGCACGGCAGAGAGCGCTTCGGTGATTTTGGCGACGCAGGAAGGACAGTGCATTCCTGAGATGGCGTAGCGGTGCTGCATGGGGGGGGTTCAGTGAAGAATGAACAAGAGGTAAGCATTGAACTTGATTGAAGTATACCCCAGAAGGGTATCAGGTCGGAGCGTTTGTTTATGCTTGCCATTTATGACTAAATCAGCGTCACACTCTCCTCCCCGAACAGGGTCATTCGATGATCCTCAAACGCGTGCCCCGTTGCAAAAACGGCTCCGGCGAATCGAGGGGCAGGTGCGTGGGGTTCAGCAAATGATCGAAGACAATCGGTATTGCATGGATGTGCTGATGCAGATCGCCGCAGCGCAGGAGGGTCTCCGGGCGGCTGGACAAGAGGTGATCCGCAGCCATTTGAAGCACTGCGTGCAAGACGCTTGCAGTAATTCGCAGGGGCACGCTGATGAAATCATTGAGGAACTGCTCGCGGTGCTCAAGAAGTATCGGTAGTGCGGGTTGGGGCAGGTCGCTGGTGCGTTGGGGCTTGGCGTGTTACCTTTCGCATCATGCCAGCGATACCCGCTCAGGTTTTTGTCAGTCTTGTGGTGCTGCTGGTCATGCTGCACCTGATCCTGCTTTCAACCGCGTACCTGATCTTTCTGGAGCGAAAGGTCGCCGCCTGGGCTCAGGACCGCATCGGGCCCAACCGGACCAACCTTTCATTCGGCGTGCTGCCTTTCCCTGAGCACTGGAAAATGATGGGTTTGGGCCAGGCGTTGGCGGACGGCATCAAGCTGCTGGTGAAAGAAGACTACACCCCGCCGCGCGTGGATAAGCGTTTGTTCCTACTCGCGCCGGTGCTTGCGGTGATACCTGCGATGATCGCGTGGGCGGTCATCCCGTGGGGCGGCGTGTGGGTGTTTCCGGGGATCGGCGGACTGGTCGAGCCGGGCATCGTGACTGTGGCAGTGGCTCCGCTGACGCACGGACTGGTGTACATCCTGGCCATCGGGTCGCTCGCGGTCTACGGCGTGACGCTGGCGGGGTATGCCTCGAACAATAAATACAGTTTCCTGGGCGGATTGCGGGCAACCGCTCAGATGCTCAGCTACGAGATTCCGATGGGTCTGGTGGTGCTGATTCTCATTTTGCACTACCGCACGATGGACCCTGCGATTGCGATCGAACAACAGATGAGCGAAGGATGGTTTGGTCTCTCGCACGCATGGGGCATCGTGGCGCACCCGCTTTTGGCGGTGATCTTTTTCACGTGTCTGCTCGCGGAAGCCAACCGCGCTCCCTTTGACCTTGCCGAGGCTGAGCAGGAACTCGTGGGTGGGTTTCACACCGAGTTTGGATCCATGAAGTGGGCGTTGTTTTTCCTGGGCGAATACATCCACATGATCACGGGTTGCGCATTCTTCGCCATTTTGTTTCTCGGTGGCTGGGCATTGCCGATTCCGGTGTTGAACCTGCTCCCTGCCACAGCTGAGGGCTGGTGGGGCATCTTGCTGGTGCTTCTCAAAGTGGGGGTTTTTTCCGCGAAGGTGACGTTCCTGCTGTTTGTGATGATGTGGGTGCGGTGGACGCTTCCGCGGTTCCGTTTTGACCAACTCATGAAACTGGCATGGCGGGGCATGATCCCGCTGATGCTGGTGATGTTGCTGGTCACCGGCGTGCTGGCCTACTTTGGAATGATGCAGTGGTGGTGGACGCTGCCGGCGAATCTCATCGTCGCGGCCGCCGCAGCCGTCATCAGTCCCCGCTTGCCGCAAGGTCCGCCGGTCAATCGCCGAATCGGACTGGCGGGGTCCCGTTACAGCCCGTTAACGCCAGCAGGGGGCTGAGTCTTCGGCGTCTCAGGCGATCACGTTTTGGGTGAGTGGGTCTGGCCTGGTGTGATACGTGCCGCTTGCTCGTCTCGCATGTCAATACGGAAAGGCAGCGTGCGACTACTCGGTGGTCTGCTCGTCAGGCTCGTGGTCCCGGTACAGGTCGAGATAAAACTCGAGCAAGTCCTTGCCTGGTGCGGTGCGTGTCCGGGTGTGTTGGAACCCGATGCGGTCGAACAGATCAACGGCGGTGTCATTGTCAAACCGGGTATCGAGGCGGACCTTGAGATATCCGTGGTGCTTGCAGTGTTCGAGAGCCGCTTCGATGAGCGTGACCGGAACGAGAGAATGCTGCAGCTCAGGGTTCACGCGTAGCCGTCGAACTTCGGCGGTGTCCCGTTCATCCGAAGCCACGCCGATCATACCGACCACCGACTGCTGAAACTCACAAACCCAGAAGTGGTGCCGGGGATCGTCGAAATAGGCCGCCTCGATGTTTTCCACATCGGCGCCGGTGTCGTTTGGAGCGATCTGGCCGGAGAGCAGGCCGCAGTCATACAGCGAGGACACGATGGCTTGATCGTCTCTGCGAAATGATCTGACCAATAAATCGTCTTGGCCAGGCAGCGGGTTTTGAGCGTGGTTGGGTGAGTCGATAGACATGGTCGGCCGGGTCAGCGGCGGGAATGGGCGTCAAACGCAACAGCTTATCTTAACGTCAGCTGCCATCGACTTCGTAAGTCTGCCAGCGGTCGGTCTCTGTCACCAGTACGCCCACGGTGTAGCGGCTTGCACGGAACAGCGCACCGGGGTTCAAGATCCGCGTCTGGCCTTGGCGGTAATCTTCGGTGCGGTGGCTGTGGCCGTGGCAGAGGTATTGGGCCCCTCGCGCGAGAGCCTGACTCATGGGGGCCGACTCGTGGCCGTGGCAAAAAACAAGTTCCCCGTCGCCCACATCCACGGTGCCGCACGGATCGTCCACGGCAATGTCAAGTTCCCGGGCGTAGTCCGCCATCGGCTTCAAGTCCCAGTCAGTATTTCCAAAGACGATACGCGCTGGCACAACCACATCCTGATCGTTGACGACCGCCAGGGTATCGATCACCTCGACGCTGCCGATATCTCCGAGATGGAGAATCAGGTCGACGTTGTGGGTTAACAGGAGTTCGACGGCGCGTTGAGTCGTACGGGTTCGGCCGTGGGAGTCGGATAGCAGACCGATGGTCGGCAAGGGTCAGAATCTCAAGGGGTGAATCAGGGGGCAGTGGGCAGGCGAGGCCACGAGTATAGCGAGTCAGTGCCACGATCGTGGCGCTACCGGATCGCGTGGCAAGACCGGCTAAACTTGGTGGATGCCAGAGCCGTCGGACATCCTGCAGAAGATCGTGACGCATAAGCAGCATGAGGTGGCGGAAGCGCGAGCACGCCAACCTATCAATGAACTCAAGCGGCTGGCAGCAGACACCGAGCCTGCTCGCAATTTCTACGCAGCGGTCACCAGGCCTGCCCGGACGATGCGTGTCATTGCTGAAATCAAGAAAGCGTCTCCCTCTGCGGGTGTGATCCGCGCGGACTTTGATCCCGCAGCCCTTGCCAGGGATTACACCCGCGCGGGGGCGGCGGCACTGTCGGTTTTGACTGACGAGACCTTTTTCCAAGGCAAGCTGGCCTTCATCGAGCAGGTCAAAAAAGTCGTTTCCCTGCCCGTGCTTCGCAAGGATTTCATCATTGATGAATATCAGGTCTGGGAGGCACGTGCAGCCGGCGCTGATGCGATTCTGCTGATTGCCGAGTGTCTGCGCGAGCCTCAGATGATTGATCTGCTGATCCTGGCAACGGAGTTGAAAATGACCACATTGCTGGAAGTTCACGACTACGAGTCACTTGTGCAGGTCAAGAGCCACGTGGGCTTCCCGCACCCCGGGTATCAATTGCTGGGCATCAACAACCGCAATCTTCGGACCATGACCACCGATCTCAATCACACCCTGCAGTTGCTTGGCGAAGTTCCGAATCGGGATATTCTGGTGAGCGAATCGGGGATTCGGACACGCGAAGATCTGGAAACGTTAAGCCGACACGGGGTGCATCGTGTGTTGGTGGGCGAGCATCTGATGCGGCAGCCGGACGTGGGCCTGGCTTTGCGTGAGCTGCTCAACGGACCTGAGGAAGAAGCGGCGTAACACACATTCTCTGGGTGGCGTTGCAGGATTTCCAGAGGTTGTTTCGCCCTGTTTAATCTTCGGCAGTGGTGGGGACCGCGCGCTGGGAAGTCACGCGCGGCAGAGTCCTGCTTTGCGTCACTGCGAGGCTGACGTGCAGGCCGTCGTAGGCGAGTTTCACATTCTCGGGAAGTTCGACTTCGACGTCCGCGTGTTTGATGTCGTGGGCCAGGTGGGTCAGTAACGTCTGACGCGGGGCGAGTTGGTCGGCAATGTCGCAGGCTTGCTGAATGGTGAGGTGGGTGGGGTGGTGGCGAAACCGCAGGCCGTCAAGCACGAGCAGATCGAGGTTGGCCAGCAGGGGATAGGTTTGCGGCGGAATATTCGAGACGTCTGTGCAGTACGCCAGGCTGGCGTCTTGATATTCGACGCGAAAGCCCAGGATGGGGAGTCGGCCGTGCATCAGCCGCAGGGGCGTCCAGGTGGCCCCGAAGAGCTCGAAGGGTTTGCCGGGGGTTACTGGGTGAGGCAGCAGGCTGGCGATAAAGCTTTTGTTGACGTTGGTGTGAGGCTGGAAGATGTAGCGAAACATGCCTTGCAGCGTGTCAATGGCGTCAGGCTCCGCATAGATCGGCAAGGGCTCGTCCATGACCGCGTTGAAACGCCGCAGATCGTCGGTTCCAAAGACGTGGTCGGCGTGCGTGTGGGTGTATACCACCGCGTCGAGCCTGGAAAGGCGGTGTCGCAACGCCTGGGCACGAAGGTCCGGCCCGGGGTCGATTAAGACCTGGTAGCGGTGAGCTTGTGCGGCGTTAAACCTGCCGGCGGCAGCGGGTGTCCCTGTTGTGGATGAAGTGGGCGTGGCATCGTCGGGGGCGCTGGCTTGGAATTGTTGTGCGACCTCGGACGACGGGCGGGGGAAGCGGATGAGTACTGAGGCACGGGTGCGATGGTCGCGGGGGTCGTCGGACCGGCAGGTCGCGCAGTCGCAGCCGATCATCGGCACCCCGGCCGAGGTTCCGCTGCCGAGGATAAGGAGTTCGAGTTGAGGTGAAGAATCGGGCACGCGTCGATGATACGGACCAGTGACAGCATGGAATTTAATGGGTCGATTGCGCGTCCCGGTTGATGACCGGGTACAGGTGTGGGCGGACGGGAAAAGCAGAGACGTTTGCTCGATATGGAACCCTGATTCAAGATCTGCAATTTAGAGCGAGCGTATCGAGATCGAATGACATATCCGGCTGCGGGGACGCTTGCTCACGGGCGCGGCTCGTGTTGGGCGTACTGACCGACGGGAGTCTCGCTGAGATCAGGAGACTCTCATTCAGTACTGAGGCTTTACCTCGGCGGCTGGTCTTCAATCACGGACGCTTCCTTCGACCGCAAGATCGAGATCCTCGTGCTGGCCTGCGGCGCGTTGGTGATGGGCCAGCCCGGCGATCATGGCGGCGTTATCCACGCAGTACGCCAGAGGTGGCAGGTGGATCGGCAGGTTGTGCTGCTTCCCGAAGGCATGTAACGCGGGGCGGAGCGCGGAGTTGGCCGTAACGCCCCCGCCAGCCAGCAGCGCAACGGGGGCATATGACAAGTGCTCCAAGGCACGTTCGAGTTTACGGATCAGCGTGTCGACCACGGCTTGTTGAAAAGACGCGGCCAAGTCGATGCGCTGCGTTTGCGACAGGTCGTGGATGTCTCTCTCGAACGTTGAACTTGATCCGCGGCCGACCGGATGGCCGCGGACTTTGTAGAGCAGGGCGGTTTTCAGTCCTGAAAATGAAAAGTCCAGCGAGTCTTTTCCGAGCATGGACCGGGGCAGGTCGTGGGCGGTTGGGTTGCCGTTGGCCGCGAGTCGATCGATGTTGGGCCCGCCGGGGTAGCCTGCCTGGAGTAGTACAGCCGCTTTGTCGTAGGCCTCGCCGACGGCGTCATCGATCGTACGACCAAGGCGCGTCACGGTGAGTGGCGATTCGACGCGGTACATCGAGGTATGTCCGCCCGAAACGACCAGGCCCAGTGCGGGGTACACAGCGGGGGATTGCGAAATCGTGTCAGCGGGAGTGTGTGGGCTTAGCAGCGGGGCGTAGAGATGTGCGTGGACGTGATGAACCCCCAGCAGCGGGACGCCCAGCGACCATGCCAACGCCTTGGCGGCATTTACCCCAACGATCAGTGAGCCGACCAGTCCGGGACGGTTGCCCACCGCGACCGCGTCGAGGTCCTCTGGACGAATGCCTGCCTGATCGAATGCCGCGTGGACAGTGGGGTAAAGGCGTTCGAGGTGAGCCCGGCTGGCGATTTCGGGCACGACCCCGCCGTAGGTTGCGTGCAGATCATGCTGGGTCGCGACGACGTTGCTGAGTACCTGGGTGCCATTGCGTACCACCGCAGCGGCGGTCTCATCACAGCTGGTTTCCAGTCCGAGGATCAGTGACACAGCGGAGCGACTCAGGGCTGGGTGGCGGGGGCGGTGGACGGCAAGGTCGCTGGCCCTGTCGCGGGCTGGGTGCCTGCGGCAGATTCGAGTTCGAGGTCGGCGAGCTTGCGCTCGATTTCCAGTCGGGTCTCTTCGAGTAATTCCAGCCGTCGTTCGAGGCTTTGGCGTTGCTGGGTTTTCACGAGATCGTTGACATTCGACTTGCCGACCTTAGGCCAGTGACCGGTCTTGACTTTGCCTAAGGCAGCCTCGAGCGCGGCGGCCAGCTGCGGGTCACCGATGGTCTCATTCAGAAACTCAGGCGTCACCTCCACACCTTCATAGGGCTTGGTGCTGGGCTCATCACGTCGGCGTTCGAGCAGCTCCATAATGGCCTCGGGGTGCATGGGGACATACGCATCGGGGGACGGGTCGACGCCCCACCTCTCGGCCCCTTCAATGCGGTGTATTTTCTCGCCTGAGGGGATGTAGTAGTAAGCGGTGGTCAGCTTGAGGGCACCCTGGTCACGTCCCAGCGGGCGGAGCTGCTGAACGCTGCCTTTGCCGAAAGTGCGGGTGCCTACCACAAGGCCACGATCATTGTCTTTGATCGCCCCGGCAAGGATCTCGGAAGCCGACGCCGAGTTGCCGTTGGCCAGCAAAACGAGCGGAAGGTCACCGATCAGTGCATCGCTCGACGCTTTGAAAAATTTCTCTTCGACCTTTCGGCCTTTGAACGACACCACGGTGCTTCCCTTGGGCAGGAATAGGTCAGAAATTTCCACTGCCTGATCCAAAAGCCCGCCGGGATTGAAACGAACGTCGACGATCAAGGCCTGCATGCCCTGAGCTTTGAGTTCTGTGAGGGCTTCGACAAGCTCTTCGGAAGTGCGCTGTCCGAATTGGGTGATGCGGATATAGCCGATCTTATTTTGGTCATCGAGCATGAAGTCAAAATGGTTATCGCTGAGGCGGCGAATGCCACGCACCGAGCGGACTTTGATCTCATCGCGGGTGATTCTGATGCCTGCCTCATCGCCTGAGCGGTGGCGGACTTTGATGTTGACGGCGGTGCCTTTTTCGCCTTTGAGCTTTTTCACAGCTTCGATGATGTCGATGCCCAGCGTGTCTTCGCCTTCGATCTCCAGGACGATGTCACCGGGCTGAACGCCCGCCTGCCAGGCTGGAGAATCTTCCAGGGGACTGACGATGCGCAGGCGTTCGTTGTGGATATCGACTTCGGCACCGATGCCCACAAACGTTCCTTGAACACTTTCGGTGAACTGGTCGAGCTGGTCGGCGGTGAGGTAAGTGGTGTAGGGATCGTCGAGTTCTTCGAGCATGCCATTGATGGCGGCGTTGACCAGCTTTTCGTTGTCGATATCGCTGACATAGTTCTGCTCGAGCAGGAACTGGACGTCGGTGAGTTTTTCGAGCTGCGACATCACGCTTGCCGGTCGGGCGTAGCTGGCTTTGACGGTCAGCAGAAGGGCAACGACCAGGGCGAGGATGCCGGTGTTTCGGACGATGCGATGGATCATCAATGAGGTCTCGGGGGGGAGTCTGCGAAGTTCTTACTGTAGCGGGGGCGGAGGGGCAGGGTTCGCGAAAGCTTATGGAAGCGGCAGGAGAGGTACACTTGGTGCGTGGCTAAACCGTCGGTGTCATTTCTTTGCGACTCATGCGGCTCGGTGCAGGCGAAATGGATGGGTAAGTGCCCGGACTGCGGGACGTGGGATGCGTTGCGGGAGTACAAGCCGGCAAAGGCGGATGTTTCGGCGGGCCGATTTGGCGAGCCGGGGGGCGGAGGTCGGCCCAGCGGCGGGGACGCTCGGGTGGGTTTGGGGGTCGGAGGGGCGAGTGAGGCGGTGCCGATTGGGGAGGCGGGGGATGCGGCAGATGGGCCGGTGGGATCACGGATCAGTACGAGCATCGGCGAGTTGGATCGCGTGTTGGGTGGGACGGTGGTTGAGGGGGATCCCAGTTTGCCGGGGGGTGGAGGCTCGGTCGGTGGGGGGCTGGTGCCCGGCTCGGTGGTGTTGTTAGGGGGCGATCCGGGCATCGGGAAGTCAACGTTGCTGTTGCAGGCCGCGATGGGGGTGGCTCGGCGGGGCCGACCTGTGCTTTACGTGAGCAGCGAGGAATCCGCGGGGCAGTTGCGTCGACGGGCCTCGCGCTTAGCGGCAGCGGGCGGTGGGTCCCAGGACGGCGGGGAAGCATCCGATGATGCCAATGCGTCATTGCCGACGAATCTCTATGTGCTGGCGGATACGCATCTGGGTCGAATGCTTGAGCAGTCGCGAAAAGTTCAGCCGGCGTTGCTGATTGTGGACTCGATTCAGATGGTCTATCACGGCGAACTCCCGGCAGCTCCCGGGAGCGTGACGCAAGTGCGAGCGTGCGGCCAGGCGTTTGTTCATCACGCGAAGACCACCGGGACGGCGGTAGCGCTGGTGGGGCATGTGACCAAGCAAGGCGCTTTGGCGGGGCCCAAGCTGTTGGAGCACATGGTCGATGCGGTGCTGGCGTTTGAGGGTGATCGGTATCACGCGCATCGGGTGGTGCGTGCCACGAAGAATCGATTTGGCGCGACGCTGGAGGTGGGCCTGTTTGCGATGACCGGCCGAGGTTTGGAAGAGGTGACCGACGGCGGGCGGCTGTTAGCAGAGAACTATCGCAGTCGGCCGGGCAGCGTGGCGTGTCCGCTGTTGACCGGCACGCGATGTTTGTTGGTTGAATTGCAGGCTTTGACCGCGACGGGCTTTTTGGGGTCTGCGAAACGCAAGACCTCCGGGCTTGACGGTTCCCGGCTGGCGATGCTGATCGCGGTGCTGGAGAAGCACGGCGGGCTGCGGCTCGCCGATCAGGACGTGTTTGCCTCATCGGTGGGCGGCGTGCGGGTCGCGGAGCCGGCCGCGGACTTGCCGCTGGCCCTGGCGATTGCGGGCGCACATCTGGGGCGGAGCCTGGGCGAGCGGGTGGCGGCGGTGGGTGAGCTGGGGCTGGGCGGGGAACTGCGGCATGTGCAGCAGGCTGAGCGGCGGGTGCGGGAGGCGGTTCGGCTGGGGTTCAAAACCGTGATCTGTCCCGCTCCTGCACCTCAGGGGCTGGGGCGGTCGGTGCAACCGGTGAAGAATCTGTCCCAGGCGATTGAGGCGTTGGGGTAGATTTTTGCGCATATTAACGTGGGGCCGGACGGGTCATGTTGCGGTGCGGACGCGGTAGATGCCGACGTATAGGGGGTGAATATCGCGCGTTTACGCATATTGAAGGTTGTCCTGGTGGCGTGGCTGCTGTGGGCTGGCGCGGCAGGGGCTCAGGTATTGCAGGGGCAGTGGGTGGACGACGCGCAGGAGCGGATTGAAGCGCACCGGATGACGGGGCTTCGAGTCATCGTGCTCAATGCGGATGGCACGCCGGCCGCAGGTGCGCAGGTGCGGGTACAGCAGGTGGCGCATGACTTTCGCATTGGGTGTGTGTTCGACGATCGCGTGGTGATGGGAATGGATTTGGGCGATCCGGTGTTGCGGGTGTTTAACACCTTGTCGATGCAGCCATTGACCCGTTGGTCAGCGATTGAGCCGATGCCGGACGATGTGCGTGGACTCGATCGGCTGGATACCGCATTGGCAGGCGTGTCAACCGCAGGGCGGACCATTCTGTGGGGTCCGGTGGTCTCCGCCGACCCGGCGCAGAATCCGGACTGGCTTTCGCAGATGAACGCGCAAGCGGTGCAAGCGAGCGTGGGAGAGCATGCGGGCGTGGTGATGACGGTATTCGGCAAGCGGATCGAGGGGTGTGATCTGTATGCGGATGCGTTGGATCACGACATGCTCGAACAGGCATCGGGGGGGAGTGTGGCGTTGGTGCGTCAGATGTATCAGCGGGCGCGGTTTCTCGCGCCGGACGTGAAGATGGGCCTTCGGTTGCGGGATGGATTGTCGCCCGGCCGAGTTGGGCCGATGGTGGATCGGGTGGTGTCTTTAGAACGTCAGGTGGTGCCGTTTGACACGCTGACGATTGAGCAGCGGTTTGATCGTGCGGTGCAGCCGCGCGAGCTGCTGCGCGGGTTGGAGCGGGTGGCGGCGTTGGGCAAGCCCATCACGTTGGCGGAGCTGGAAGTGTCGGGGGCCACACCGGTGGCAGCAGCCATCAACCTGGAAACGGTGCTGCGGCTGGCGTTCGCGGAGCCAGCGATTCAAGGCGTGATTATGAAAACGGTCCGGCCCGAGGAAGGATCGCCTGGATCTATGGCATTGCTCGACGAAACGGGTGAACCCACCGCTTCAGGCCGATTGATGGCCGGGCTTTTTAATGCGTTGTGGTGGACCGACTCCACGCTGCCTGCCGACGAATTAGGCAATGTTTACGCGCGTGTTTATGCGGGGCGGTACCACGTATCCGCCACACTTCCCGGCGATGAGGGAGGCGAGCCAATCAGCGCCAAAGTGCATATCCCCAAAGCGGATCATCAGCAGGTGGTCGTGCTGCAGCGCGTGCGATGAGTTTTCTAAACCGAAGCGTGCGCTAGTGGTTCAGCGGATGCTGTTGACTTGCGGTTGGCCGCTGGGCGGACCACTTCGACAAAATGCTTGGCGGTGACGCCCTCGAGGTCGTGCATCTGATGTCGGCACGAAATGCCGCAGGCGACCACCGTCTCGCCTTTGCGGATTGCATCTCGAACCGCTGGGCCGAGGCGGTCTTCGTAGATTTTCTTCGACAGATCGTAATGCTCATAGCCAAATGAGCCCGCCATGCCGCAGCAGCCCGAATCGACTTCGTGACATTGCACGCCGGGGATCGCTGCGAAGAGTTGTTTGATGCCTTCGGTGCCGAAGAGCGCTTTTTGATGGCAGTGGCCGTGGAGCAAGACATGCGTCGCATCGCTCTCAAGCGTGAGTCCTCGACTGACAGCCTGCTCAGCGAGGAAGACGTCGAGCATTTTGATCTGCTTCGCGACACGTTGCCCCAGTTCAGCATCATCAATCAGGTCGGGCAGGTCGTCGGCCAGGGCGGAGGCGCACGAGGGCTCAAGGCAGAGAATCGGCAAGCCTTGTGATGCAAAGACATCTAGATTTTCAAGCGTTTTTGTGCCGTGCGTTTTGCCTTCGCGGACCAGGCCTTTGGACAGCCGGGGACGCTGACAGCACCCCGCATTTGCAAGGACCACCTCATAGCCGAGTCCCTCAAGCAAATCGATCGCCGCCAGCCCGACGTGCGGCTCCATGTAATTGACATAGGTATCGTCGAAAAGCATCACGCGGGGCTTGGATCCGTTGGCGGAGTCCATTGAGGCATGGCTGGTTGCTTCGTTTACATGACGCTTTTCAAGTTGGTTTGAAAGCGGATTGCTCGTAAAGGCAGGGAGCGGTCGTCGGCGGTCGATGTGGATCAGCTTCTCCATGAGTACCCGCATCCCCGGCAGTTTGGCAGCCGCTGCAGGGATCCACGCCAGTGGGCCTGCAAATGTTTTCGCTTGATCCGGCATCCGGCCCAAGGCTTTGGCACCCCTTGAGGTGCCGTGCTGGTCGTGCCGCATTTGGAGCGTATCGCTCTTGAGCTTGGCCATGTCCACCATGTTGGGGCACTCGCTTTTGCAGGCTTTACATGACAAACACAGATCCAGCACGCCCTTGACGTCGTCGCCTCCGAGCGCCGTCATGGGGTCCTCGCCGAGTTGGCCGGACATGGCGAGACGTAAGGCATTGGCGCGTCCCCGGGTGGAATCTTTTTCGTCTCGCGTGGCCATGAACGACGGGCACATGGTCCCGCTGTCGAGTTTGCGGCAGGCTCCGACACCGTTGCACTGCTCGACCGCGAGGCTGAATCCGCCTTGCTCGCGGTAGTGGTAGTGGGGCTTGATTTCCGCGATGCGCTGGTTGTAGCCGGGCTGCTGATACCGCAGGTCCTGAGTCATGGGCGGAGCGTCCACGACCTTGCCGGGGTTCATCAAACCCTGGGGGTCGAAGAGTGCTTTAAGCTCACGAAACGCGCTGTACACATCGTCGCCGAACATGCGGGGAAGGAACTTTCCGCGGAGCTGGCCGTCGCCGTGTTCACCCGACCACGACCCGCCGTAGCCCATGACCCACTGAAAGGCCTGGTCGGCGATGGCTGCCATGGTGTCGACCGCTTCGGGCTTGTGCAGATCGAGCGCGGGGACGACGTGGACCACGCCGACCGACGCATGGGCGTAGAGCGACAGCCGGTCGATGCCGTGCGATTTGCACAGGCTTTGGATTTTCTCGATGTAGTCGGCGAGCTTGTCGGTGGGCACGCAGGCGTCTTCGATGAAGTCTCGGCCTTTCACAGCGCCTTTGACGTTGGAAATCAACCCCAAGCCGAGTTTGCGGGTCGACCAGATGTCCGCCTGTTCTTTGGGGTCTTCGTGGACAGGCCAGGCGACACCGATGCCTTGCGACTGCATGGCACGGGCGAAGGCTTGAGCTCGATCGCGGGCTTGCACCTGCGTGTCTCCGAAAAACTCACAGAGCTGCACGGCCCGGGGCTGGCCTTGAATAAAGTAGGCCATGTGCCGGGTGGCGGGGTTAACCCGGGCTTCGTCCATCACGTCGCTGTCGAGCAGTTCAACGGTGGAAGGGCGGTGTTCAAGCATGCGATCGACATGTCGCAGGGACTCGAGCAAATCATCGAAGTGCACCACGCAAATCGCACTGAAAGCGGGCAGCGGGGTGAGGCGTACTTTGGCTTCGAGAAGCGTCGCGAGCGTGCCTTCAGAGCCGCAGATGAGATACGCGAGATTCCACAATCTGGCGGGGGAATGATCGCGGTCACCGATGGGGCCTTGGTACCCCGCGCCATCGACGAACTCGTCGAGGTTGTAGCCCGACACCCGCCGAAACACTTTGGGGTAGCGCTCACGAATGGCGGTCTCGTGACGTTCGACCAGCGACTGGACACCACGATAGATCTCAGCATCTCGACCTTGCCCGGCGGCGACCTCTGCCCACTGGGTGCGAGTCATCGGCTTGCAGTCCAGGACCGTGCCGTCGGCCAAGGCGATCTTGCATTCGAGCACCTGATCGATGGTTTTGCCAAACACGACCGACTTCGTGCCTGAAGTGTTATTGCCGATCATCCCGCCGAGCGTGGCGCGGTTGGCCGTGGCAGGGTCGGGCGAGAAATGCAGTCCGCCGGGCTTGAGTTGTGCGTTGAGCCGGTCTCGGATCACGCCTGGCTGAACGCGCACCCATTGCTCGGCATGGTTGACTTCAAGCACACCGTCCATGTGTTTGGAGAGGTCAAGCACCATGCCAGGCCCGAACGTTTGACCGGACAACGAGGTCGCGCCGCCGCGGGGCGTGATGGCCACCTGGTGAGCATGAGCCCATCGCATCGCTTCGAGGCAATCGTCCACATCGACAGGGGTCACCACGACCTGTGGAGTTTGCTGATACAAGCTGGCATCGGTCGCATGCAGGCCACGGATGACCGGTTCAAACGACACGCCGCCCCGGATGCGGCGGGTCAGGTCGGCTTGCGATGAATCGGATAACGCAGACAGGGTGACACTCGACATCGGCGGAAGTTTAGCGGCGCGGTTGGCCCCGAGGCGCAGCTTCAAATCAGACACCGCGTTGTCTTAGCGGGTGACGCGTGTTTCGGTGATGGTCCGCCGGGTGGTGCGGTACGAGTCGACAATCTGGCCGAACGCCCCGGAGGTGCGATTGGTGGTGTACTCCATTGTGACGACTTCGGTGGGTCCCTGATATCCCGCGAAGGCTCCGGGCGAGCGGTCGTGGCGGTCGGAATACCACGCGTCGGGTCGGACGGCAGCCGGCGTGTCGAGTAAGGACACGCGTCGCCCGTCGGGTGCCAGCAAGGGTGCTTCGTCAACGTGTTTGTCGGTGATGCGGGCATCGGTATTCGCGCAGCCCACTGAGAGTGTAAGCAAGACGCTGACGCTGAGGATGTCACGCACGGGCTGGATCACGCTTCAAGTATGCCGCGCCTGCGGGCTGTGTCGCCTCACAGCGGGAAATTTTCGCGATTTATCTATTCATCCCCTAAAGAAAAAAGCCACGCTGGGGTGAGCGTGGCTTCTTGCGATCTTTGATTCGGCACAGCGCGGCGGGTTAGACCAACGCGGGGGCGTCGCTGAGTGTGCTGGCAATACTGAATGCGTGGAGGACCGAAGCGATGCGGATGGCTTCGTGGCCGTGCTCAAGGGTCAGTTCGTGCTTCTGGATGCCTGCGAGGTGAGCGTTGATGCAGTCAGAGCATCCCGCCAAGGCCGCAGGTCCCACCGCAAAGAGCTCGAAGTGCGCCTTGTCCGTCGCGGGCTGCGCCATACGGTTCATACGCAACCTGGGCTGGAGGTTCTGCAACTTCTCATCACTGGCCAGGTGACGCGTGCGGTAATAGATGGTGGTCATGCCCATGAGCGTTGCTGCTGCGCGGGCGTCTTCAAGCACCGCAGACTCCACGGACGCGTCGAGCGCGTCGGCTTCCAAGGCTTCTGCCAGCGTCACGTCTTTGAGAAACCACGCGGAGGCAATCGCACACCCGTAGGCCTGTGCGGGAGTCAGCAGTTCGTTGTTCAAAACCGTTTGGATATTGATCTTCTGATCCTTGGCCAGTTCGGGCAAGGCTTGTCGCAGGTCTTCAAGGCTTTTCATGGCTGGAGGCTCCGCTAAGTATTTTTTATTTAAGAAATCAGACGTTGAGCGTCGCGTCGCCCTTTTTCCAGTTACAAGGGCACAACTCGTCGGACTGCACGGCGTCGATCACCCGCACCGCTTCATCGACACTTCGGCCGACCGAGTCGTTATTCACACACACCCATTGAATGACGCCCGCAGGGTCCACCAGGAACGACGCCCGATAGCAGACCTCGTCGCCGTTTTGCAGAATGCCCAGGTCACGCGCCAGTTTCTGTGCGGCGAGCAAGGGGTAGGGCAGATCTTTCAAATCCTCATGCTGCTGGCGCCAGGCGAGGTGGCAGAACTCGTTGTCGGTACTGGCTCCGAGGAGTACGACATCCCGATCATCGAAGTCGCCCGCACGCTTGCCGAACGCTACCAGTTCGGTGGGGCACACGAAGGTGAAGTCCTTGGGGTAGAACAGGAAAAGCTTCCACCGCCCCTCGTAGGAACCGGTGCTGACTTCGAACAGATCGTCCTGGGTCAGGCCGTTGCACGCTTTGCAGTCAAAATCAGGGAAGGTGTCGCCAACGGTGAGCATGTTTAATCCTTGCAGCGGTTATGTAATGAGTCCTGGCCTGTCAGTCGCATCTGGAGGCGGGACGGCGGACATTAGAATCGTTTTAATCTAGGGTCAAGCGATATTTTCGAAAGAAATGCTCTCGCCAGGCTGCTTGGTGGATGATTCAACCATGTTGAATAGGATCAAATATTCGCATTTCTGACCTACTGAGGTAATATGTCGGGTCCGTCTTTGCCTGCGGTTTGTCGCTGCAGCGGACCTTCTTCAAGCTTACGTTGCCCTGCTATGACCGAGCCTCACGCCTCCGTTGGACTTATCGAAAATCCTGTTGGTCCCAGCGATGCGCTTGCGCCCACGTCATTGGCGGGTGCGGTCGTTCGATTCGCAGGCGACTCAGGTGACGGCATGCAGCTTGCGGGCACGCAGCTCACCGACACTTCGGCGGTGTTCGGCAATGATGTGGCGACCCTGCCGGACTATCCAGCGGAGATCCGAGCGCCGGCAGGCACGGTCGCTGGGGTTTCGGGGTTCCAGATCAACTTTTCTTCCACCACCATTCACACGCCCGGCGATACGGTTCATGCACTCATTGCGATGAACCCGGCCGCGTTCAAAGCTCACATCGGCGATGTGGACACCGGCGGTATTGTCATCGTGAACGACACCGAGTTCTCCAAGACCAACTTGAAAAAAGCGGGCTACGAGGCGGGCCACAACCCACTTGACGATGAAGAAATTCAGCTGCGGTATCGGCTGTACCGCGTGCCGATCACCAAGCTCAACGCCGAGGCTCTCGCGGACACCGGGCTCAAGCCCAAAGACGCTTCGCGATGCAAAAACATGTATGCCCTGGGCTTGGTGTACTGGCTTTACGGCCGGCCGTTGGATACCACGATTGACCACCTGACGCAGACCTTTTCGGTACGTAAGAAACGGCCTGAGGTTGCCGAGGCCAATATCAAAGCACTCAAGGCTGGGTACTTCTTCGGCGAGACCGCAGAGATTTTCCCCGCCCGGTATCAGGTCGCCGCGGCCCCGATCAAGCCCGGCACGTATCGGAAAGTGACGGGTAATGAGGCGTTGGCGATGGGATTGATCACCGCTTCCAAGCTGGCGGACAAGTCGCTGATCTACGCCACGTATCCGATCACCCCTGCGTCCGACATTTTGCATCATCTTGCCCCCATGAAGCACATGGGCGTAAAAACGGTGCAGGCTGAGGACGAGATTGCCGCGTGCTGTGCGGCGATTGGCGCGAGCTTCGCTGGACAGCTTGGCGTGACCGGGACGTCAGGCCCCGGCGTATGTCTTAAGAGCGAAGCGGTCGGGTTGGCGGTCATGACGGAATTGCCGTTGGTGGTCGTGGACGTGCAGCGGGGCGGTCCGAGTACCGGGCTGCCCACCAAGACTGAGCAAAGCGATTTGTTGCAGGCCATGTTCGGCCGAAACGGTGATGCCCCACTGGTGGTGATCGCGCCCCAGTCGCCTGCGGATTGTTTTGATGCAGCCATCGAGGCCTGCCGTCTCGCCATGATGCACATGGTGCCGGTCATGCTGTTGTCCGACGGTTACCTCGCCAACGGCAGCGAGCCTTGGCGGGTGCCCAAGGCTGCGGATCTCGCCCCGATCACGATCACCCACCCCCAGGGCGTCAGCGGTGACGCTGCGGATACCTCGACCTCCGCAGTGAGCCAAGGTAATCCGGCCCATTCTCGCAACGCCGACGCGGCCGACGGATTTGAGCCTTACCGCCGCAATGAGGATCTCGTCCGGCCCTGGGCCACGCCGGGCACGCCGGGCCACGAGCATCGCCTCGGCGGCCTGGAAAAACAGGATGTCACCGGCAACGTCTCTTACGACCCGCAGAATCATCAGCACATGACCGACACCCGGCAGGCCAAGGTCGACCGGATCGCCGAGCATTTGCCAGAGTTGGAATTGCTCCAAGGCGAAGCGTCGGATGATCTGCTGTTGCTGGGCTGGGGCGGGACCTACGGCAGCATCACCACTGCCGTGACCCGCTGCCGGGAGCAAGGCCTCAAAGTCGCGCAGGCTCATCTCCGCCACCTCTCCCCAATGCCTCGCAACACCGCGGACCTGCTCGCCACATTTGACAACATTCTCATTCCCGAGCTCAACACCGGCCAACTCCTCCTGCTCATCAACGGCAAGTACCACGTCAAAGCGACCGGCCTCAATAAGGTCCAAGGTAAGCCGTTCCTCGTCGAAGAAATCGTCGAGAAGATCAATCGTGTTCTTTCGCAGATGTCCGTTTAGACTGTGAAAGAGTGATCGCACTTTCGGGAATCGCCGAATGAACCCCGCAGACCTTCGTCAGATCGTCAACGCCGAGCCCTTCAAGCCCTTCG
This sequence comes from uncultured Phycisphaeraceae bacterium, assembly GCA_963799465.1. Lineage (GTDB taxonomy): Bacteria > Planctomycetota > Phycisphaerae > Phycisphaerales > Phycisphaeraceae > JBCCOW01. The sequence continues at coordinate 56,484 of CAWCXG010000004.1, forward strand.
TGATGTACTACCCGAGTGGCCGCACCTTCCGGATCGATAGCCGAGATCAAGTGCTGTTTTCGACGAACGGCCAGAGTCTCGTCGTAGCATCCGATTCTCCCGAGGGCAGCTTCGATCACCTCGACACGATCATGATTGAGCGCGTGCAAACACTGCCCGATGATCCCAAGCCCCGCCAATGGTGGGTCAGTACGAACGGCCGCCACTGATCGAATCGGAATCACGGTCGATAGTACTTCATTACAACGCAAGACACGCAGAAATCTTTTTCAGGCTCAGTGACATTGCTCGGCTTGAAAAGCCCATTACAAAGGCATCACGCTAGAAACAGTTGGAACCATGTCTAAAACTCCCCTCCCTCAACTCAAAGCCAAGGATTACGCCACCGATCAGGACGTGCGCTGGTGTCCGGGCTGTGGTGATTACGCGATCCTTAACGCGGTGCAACGTGTGGCTCAGGCGCTGCAGCTTCGGCGTGAAAACACGGTGTTTGTCAGCGGCATCGGGTGCTCATCGCGTTTCCCGTACTACATGAACACGTACGGCTTCCACTCGATCCACGGCCGAGCTCCCGGCTTCGTGACCGGTATCAAGGTCGCCAACCCTGAACTCGACGTATGGATGGTCACCGGCGACGGCGACGGCCTGTCCATCGGCGGCAACCACCTGATGCACCTGCTGCGCCGCAACGTCGATGTCAACGTCCTTTTGTTTAACAATCGCATTTATGGCTTGACCAAAGGCCAGTATTCACCAACGAGCGAGCAGGGCAAGAAGACCAAATCCACGCCGATGGGTTCGCTGGATTTCCCGCTCAATCCGCTCGCACTGGCGTTGGCTGCCGAGGCGACGTTTGTCGCACGCAGCACCGACAAAGATCGCGGGCTGACCGGCGTGCTGCAAGAGGCTGCTGAGCATCGCGGCACGTCCTTTACGGAGATCTATCAGAACTGCAACATTTTCAACGATGGCGCGTTTGAACCTTTCACCGGACGCGACACCCGCGAGGATCACGTCCTGTATCTCGAGCACGGCAAGCCCATGATTTTTGGAGCCAACCGCGACCGGGGCATTCGACTTGTGGGCGTGACGCCAGAGGTGGTCACGCTGGGTGAGGGCGGCGTGAGCGAGGACGACTTGCTGTTCCACGATGAGACCAGCCGACCGCTGGCGATGACGCTTGCGCAAATGAAGCATCCTGAGTTTCCCGAGCCCATGGGTGTGTTGTTCCGCAAGCCCCGCCCGGTCTATGAAGATCTGGTGACCGAGCAGGCTGACGCTGCACGCGCTTCCTACATCGCCCGCAAAGGCGGGGAAATGTCGCTTGACGATTTGTTCACGGCTGGCGACACCTACACGGTGTCGTAATCGCCATCAGGGTTTCGCACAAGAGTCGTGTAGTGTGCTTTGAAGCGTTCGATAGCATGCCGACCATGAATGCCTGGTTTGCAACGCTGCTCTCGACCGTCGCCGCTCAAAGTCAAGACCCTCTGACGCTCACGGCTGGGAAAGGCCGGGTGCTGGTCACCTTGCATGGGGCCCGGGTGCTGGGGGTGGACCTGCCGGGCTTGACTCAGAATCCCTTTTTCACGGTTCATTCCTCTGGCAGGTTGACCGGCGGAGATCGGCTGTGGATCGCTCCGGAAGTCGCGTTTTTCTGGCTTAGTCTGGATGACGCTCGCCGTGACCCCAAAGGCACCACGTCGGTCCAGCCGGGGATAGACCCTGCGTACTGGGTACGCGAGATTTCGTCAGATGGGCGGGCTTTGAGTTCCGCTTCAATGAGCCTGCATGATGTCCGCTCGGACAAGCAGATCGAGCTCCATGTGAAACGTCAGGTCGATGGTCTCGACGACGCGTTGCAGGTTGAGGATGACCTGGAGGTGGCGAGTTTTCGAATCGAGAACAGCGTGACAATTACAGGCGGCGACCAGGGTGCTGTCGCCGGGGCGTGGGACTTGCTGATGGTGCCGCCCACCGGAACGCTCACCGTACCCACCCGTGAACGCACCGTGCCGACAAGCTATTACGACCCGTTCGGTGACCGGCACGTAAAGGCGGATGACGACGCGGTGCGCTTCCTGATCGACGGCAAACGGCGGATCAAGATGGGGATTCAAGCCGCCGCGTCGACCGGCGTGATGGGGTATTACCGAGAGCAAGGTGACGGGACCGCCGTATTGATTGTTCGGTCGTTTGAGCCGCAACCCAATGAGCCTTACTGCGATGTGCCTCGGGACGCGCCCGCTGACACCACCACCGGCGGCGACGCGGTTCAGGCTTACAACGACGAGGGCGACAGCTTCGGCGACTCGATCGGGAGCAGCGTCACCTTCGGCGAGATGGAGCATCACGACCCGTGTGTCATCGTGGGTCAAGGACCTCAATCCCGCCGAAATGCCTGCACCACCCATGTCCTCGTGGGCCCGACGGAATCGATTTTGGATGCAGGACAACGATTGCTCGGCCTCGCGGTTGCACCGTTGATTTAACTTAGAGAACGCCTGATCAGCCCGCAGCCTGAACGTCTCATGGTGTCTGCTTTATCATGCTCGGCTCCCCCGTTCCCGCTTCGCTGTCCTTTTGTCCTGGAGTCTTGTCATGTCTGAACCTGCATCTACTTCGATGGAATCTGCGCTTCAAGAGGATCGACAGTTCCCCCCACCCGCTGCGTTTCGTGAAAAGTCCCTGCTGAGTGATTCGGCCCGCTTTGATGCGCTCTACAAGCGATCGATCGCACAACCCGAAGCGTTCTGGGGGGAGGTCGCCAAAGAACTGCACTGGACCAAGCCTTGGGATCAGGTGCTGGAGTGGCAGGCTCCGGACGCGAAGTGGTTTGTCGGTGGTGAACTCAACGCTTGCGACAACTGCCTGGACCGTCAGGTGCGCGACGGCCTGGGCGATCACGTGGCGCTGATCTGGGAGTCCGAAGCGGTGGACGATCAGGGGCAGCCAGAGGTGATCCGCCTGACGTATGCCCAGCTTCTTGAGCAGACGCAGCAATTCGCCAACGTGCTTAAAGGCCTGGGCGTGCAGAAGGGCGATGTCGTCACGATTTACATGCCGATGGTGCCTGAACTGGTGGTCGCGATGTTGGCGTGTGCCCGAATTGGTGCACCGCATTCCATCGTGTTTGGCGGGTTTAGCGCCTCGGCCATTCGTGATCGCGTGGAAGATGGGAACAGCCGGGTGCTGGTGACGGCTGACGGCGGTTGGCGTCGCGGGAAGGTGGTGCCGCTTAAGGCCAACTGCGACCAGGCCATGACCATGACCTCGCAGATCGAGCACTGCGTGGTGCTCAAGCGGACCGGCGCGGATATCCCCATGCAGGCCGGCCGAGACCAGTGGTGGCACGATGCCATGGCGACTGTCTCAACGGACTGCCCGGCCGAACCGATGAGCAGCGAAGACCTGCTCTTCATCCTCTATACCTCAGGCTCCACGGGGAAACCCAAAGGCATCATGCACACCACCGGGGGGTATCTGGTGTATGCGTATTTGACCAGCCGGATCAGCTTTGATCTAAGTGGTCACGGCGAGCCGGCCAAGCGTCGCATGCGAGGCCCTGAAGACGAACGGGGAAGCAAGCCTTGGGCAGCGGGCCCTATCGATCCTAAGATTCACAGCAAGGATGTGTACTGGTGCACCGCCGACGTGGGCTGGATCACCGGGCACTCGTACATCGTCTACGGCCTGCTGCCCAACCGGGTGCCCACGCTGATGTATGAGGGCGCCCCGAACTTTCCAGACTGGAGTCGGTTCTGGTCCATCGTGGATCGGCACCAGGTCACCCAGTTTTACACCGCGCCCACTGCTATCCGTGCATTCATGAAGGCTGGGGACGAGCACGTCGAAAAGCATGATTTGTCGAGCCTGCGTTTGCTGGGCACGGTGGGTGAACCGATCAATCCCGAAGCGTGGATGTGGTACCGCAAGAAGATCGGCCAGGAGCGATGCCCCATCGTTGATACGTGGTGGCAGACGGAGACCGGCGGCCACATGCTCACCCCCAAGCCCGGCGTGACGACGACCGTGCCGGGGTCGTGTTGCACACCGTTTCTGGGGGTTGACGCGGCGGTCGTGGACACCACCGGCCAGGAAGTCGCTGAGAATGAAGGCGGCATCCTCGTGATCCGCAAGCCCTGGCCTTCCATGCTGCGGGGCATCTATGGCGACCGGCAGCGGTTTATCGATACCTACTGGTCCACGGTCGATGGGATGTATACCGCAGGCGATGGAGCGCGGAAAGACGAGCGGGGGAACTTCTGGATCATGGGCCGCATCGACGATGTCATCGTGGTGGCGGGCCACAACCTGGGCACGATGGAAGTCGAGTCGGCGCTCGTGAGCCACTACCGCGTGGCAGAGGCGGCGGTGGTTGGCTTCCCGCATGAGATCAAGGGCACCGGGATTGCGGCATACGTGATCCTGCGCGGCGGGGGGGTGGAAGTAGCCGGTCTTGAGGATGCCATTCAAGACGAGTTGCGGGACCACGTGGCTGAAGCGCTCGGGCCGATCGCAAAACCCGACAAGATCATCATCGCCGATGCTTTGCCTAAAACGCGGAGCGGCAAGATCATGCGCCGACTTCTGCGGGATGTCGCGGCAGGTCGTGACACCACGTCGGACACCACCACCCTGGAAGACCCCACGGTCGTACAACGTCTGCGTGAACAAGCCCAGTAAGACCAGGGATCGATCTCAACCCGGTACTGGCCAGATGTTGACGCTACGCTGCTCTGCGGTGCTGCGTACAGTGTGCGTATCTGATCCACCACGATCCATGAGGAGCAAGCGTATGAAACTTTGCTGGAAAACCATGCTGCTGACGGCGGGGATGTCGATCACTTTGCCGCTGTGTGCGTTCGCCCAGGACGCTGAGGCTCCCGAGGCCTATGACGCGGCTGCGGATCAAGAGGCCTTGGTCGAGCATGACGAAGGGCTCAAGGCCACGCTGGACGAAAACGACATCGCCTACCGCATGCTCAAGAATGGCGACTTCGTGTTGCCGTTCAAAGTCAGCGATGAAAACCAACGCATCGTGGCGGTGGTGGTTACTTCAAAAACCACGCAGTTTGGTGAGCGAAAGCTCAGGTCCATCTTCGCGACGCTCAAGCGGGTCGATGGTCCGATTGAAGAAGACCTTGCCCGTCAGCTGCTCACGCAGAACACCGTGTTGCCCATCGGTTGCTGGGCGATCCAAACGACCCCGACCGGACGGACACTTGTGCTGTTCAAGGTGCAGATCGACGTTGACGCCAGTGGCAAGGAACTGCAGGACCTGGCCAAGTACGTGGCGGCCATCACGTGGCGCACTTTTCAGGGGCTTGATGAGCAAGGGCTTCCAGAAGACGCAGAAGCTTTACCTGATAGCGAGTAATGCCAAGGACTGATTCGGCTGTTTACCAGACACAACCCCCTCCCGTTCCCCTCATACGCCATGAATACGGGTTAAAATGCTGTATCGTTGCTGTTTAGGGCGTTCGCGTTTTAAGTAGATCGCTTCGATATTGATTGACTCCGTGATGCCACGACCTCCGCTTCACATCCTTCACGTCGAAGACGATGATGTCCACGCTGAGTTGACGCGTCTGCACTTTGAAGAGTTTGCCTCACAGCACACAATCAGTCGCGTGACTGATGGTGAGCAGGCGTTGGCATACCTTAAAAACGAGACCAACTACCGCGACGCCGCCCGTCCGGACATCATTCTGCTGGACCTGCATCTGCCGCGGATGTCAGGCCTGGATTTTTTATCCGAGATCAAGGACGTTGCGGACCTCAAGAATATCCCCACGGTGGTCTTCACCACGTCGGATGCCCCCGGAGATCGTTACGAGGCCTACGAGCGATGTGCGAACTCGTATATGTGTAAGCCGATTGACTTTGAACGCTTCGGCGAGGTGCTTCGCCACATGGTGAACTACTGGTGGAAGGCGGATCAGGGCCCCTTTGAAACCAAGTAAATTGCAGCATGCCTGCCCGGCCCTTGTTAACCTGAGACGGTGCATCACGACCTTAATCTTCTCGCCGTCAGCGTGGGCAATACCCGTACTCGACTCGGGGCGTTTGTGCATGGTCAGCTCGAGCACGCAGCCACCTTTGAAAATGCGCAAAATCAGTCATTGCAGGATGCAATCAGTCAGGCGTTCGCGGTACTCAAGACTTTTTCTGATGCGACGGTTTTGCTTTCCTCGGTATCTCAGCCGGCTGAGGAACTCGTTACCAAAGCCCTTAAAGCTCAGCTACAGCAACCCATCGTGCGTGTCGAGCGGGATATCACGATTCCGATCGGCCGACAGCTCGACCGTGAAGCCATGGTGGGAGAAGATCGACTGCTGAACGCTGCCGCAGCGTTTGATGTGCTCAAGCAGGCCTGTGTGGTGGTAGACGCCGGAACCGCGATTACGGTGGACTTCATTGATGGCGCAGGCACGTTCCACGGCGGAGCGATCGCGCCGGGTGTGAAACTACAGCTCGACAGTCTGCACGAACGGACGGCACTGCTGCCAGAGATCGAATTTGCAAAGCCCACCGAACCCATCGGGCACAACACTGCGGATGCCATGCGGTGCGGCGTTTATTATGGCGTTCGAGGTCTGCTGCATCAGGCCGTCGAGCGGTTTGCAGAAGTGGCGGGTCATTTCCCGCTGGTCGTGGCGACGGGGGGGGACGCCGACACATTGTTCCGCGACGATGAGTTGGTCGATCGCGTCGTGCCCGACCTCACGCTCACCGGGCTGGCGGTCACGCTCCGGCGTACGCTCGAAGAAGCATGAGTGACGCTTCGGGATTCAGCCAGACTCCCACGATGATCCCGAAGAAGTCAACGGGCAAGGACGACGAGCTCAACCCGGAGGCGAGGCGGGTGCTCCGACAGCTCCGAGGTTGGTGGTGGCTTTGCCTTGTGTGGCATGCGATCTTGTTGCTGCTCTGTATGGGGTACCTGATGACCGGCAGGGCAGGGATATGGCCAGCGGCATCCACGGGGTTCGCCGTTGCGGCAGGCTTGATGCTGATTTTGGGTTTGCCCCTGTCCCATATGTTCCGCATGCAGCAGTACAAACGTCATTGGCGGGGACTTGCCGTAGCGCCGCGTGGGTATTTCATCGGAAATCTTGCGGTGCTTGCGGCAGCCGATCTTGCGGTGACGCTTCTGGCTTTGGCCTGCATCGCTGGCATCAGTGGGTGGCCCTTGCCGGTTATCGCAGTGGTGTTGGCCTACGAAGGATTTAACCGTCCCCACGGTCAGCCCATGCAGCGAAGGCAATCTGATCGATGAATGTCACGCAGATCGCTTCGGCGTCAAATTCTGATCCCGGCGGTGCTGAACCTCACCGCTCGCAAACCCGCGTGTGGTTGGCCACGCCTCCCCAGCCAGGTGCGATAGCGATCATTGAGCTCGCAGGTCCCGCTGCGCTCACGCTCACCTGCGCCATCACCGGACGGCCCGCGTCAGCCTTCACCACCGCGCGGACTGCAGACCTGGCAGGGATTGACCAAGGTCTGGTCGTGGTTCTCAATGCGAATCATGTGCAGTGGATGCCGCACGGCGGCCCCGCAGTGATCGCACAACTCATGGAAGCTGCCGGTGCACACGGAGCCTGTGTGACGCAAGTTGCTCCCGCCCCTGCGAATCACCAGCCACACGATTTGTCGAAATGGGTCATGCCTGAGCTGCCCGGATTGACAGCGGAGGTGGCTCAACTGCTGCCTTACGCAGCGAGCCCCGCTGCGGTTGATCTGCTTGCCGCGCAGCCTGCTCTTTGGGAAGACTCGCCTCTCACCGCGCTGCAGGCGAAGCGTTGTCTCGAACGGTCGAACTGCCTTGATGCCCTGATTGATCCGCCCAGGGTCGCGGTACTCGGGGCCGCCAACGTAGGCAAAAGCACACTGCATAATTACCTCGCACACCGCACCGCCAGCCATGTGAGCGACCAGCCGGGCACGACCCGCGACTGGGTCGGCAGCGACGTGATGTTAGTGAGGCATCCACCCGACACTGAGGCACAGGCCAGTCACCCGGCCGGTGTGGTGGTCCGCTGGATGGATACGCCTGGCATTCGAGCGGATGCAGAAGATGAAGAGCAGCAGGCTCTGCGTCAGGCGGTGGATGTGATGCGTGAAGCCGACGTCATCATCAGTCTCCGCGAGGCGTCGGGAATCTGGCCGCAACGCGTCGACATCCAACCCGATCTCTGGGCGGTGACCAAGCAGGACGCCGGCCCAGCCGGGGGGCAGGCTGCGACCCCCTTGATCCACTCGCCATCAGTGGCGCGACCGGATTCGGTATCGCGGAATTGCAGACCGCCATTCTGCGCTGCCTGGGGCTTGATGCTCTCAGCGTTTCCACGCGGTGGGCCTTCACGCCCGAGCTACGAGATCGCTGTCAGCGCTGTATCGAGGCTGCGAGTTCGGGCGAGGCGTAGCGTGCGAGGTCTTTGAAAAACCCGGGATACGTTTTATTCACACACGACGGGTCCTTAATCACCACGTCACCGCGACACAAGCCAGCGACCGCAAACGACATGGCCATCCGGTGATCGTCGTAGGTCTCGATCTCAGCGGCGGGTCCCGTGGAAAGCCATGGATTCTCGGGCGGGGTAATGACGATGTCATCACGTTCCACATCTACTTGGGCGCCGAGCTTGACCAGCTCATTCTCCAGCGCCGCGATGCGATCTGTTTCCTTAACCCGCAGGTTTCCAACATTACGAATCCGCGTGATGCCCTTGGCGAAGACCGCGATCACTGCGAGCGTTTGAGCCATGTCAGGCATGCGGTTGAGATTGGCATCAATCCCCCGCAGACCTCCGCTCGTCGGAGCCGAGACCGTGGTTCTTGTGAAGCTGTTGCTCGACGTGACACCCCATTCGGCCAAGCAGGTCGCAGAACATCGCATCGCCCTGAAGGCTGCTGCTGCCAAGATTTTCAATCGCGCACGATGAGCCAGGAACAACTGCCGCCGCCGCAAGGAAGTAAGACGCGTTGGAGGCATCGGGCTCCACGTAGTAGTCCTGCGCCACGTAGCCACCGCACGGAACGCGAATCACTGGATCGCCAGTAGCCCCTCGCTCAAGCTTCGCGTTGACGCCGAAGTGCTGCATCAGTTTGAGCGTCATCTGTACGTAAGGCAGCGAAATGATCTCACCCTCAAAGAGCACATCAAGACCTTGTTTGAAGCACGCTCCTGCCATCAATAACGCTGAAACAAACTGCGAGCTAAGCGTCGGTTGTAATGTCAGCGCCCCGCCGTCCAGAGGCCCCGAGCCGTGGACACGCAGGGGGGGGAAGCCTTCCTGATTTTCATAGTTCACTTCTGCACCAAGCCGCATCAACGGCTCAACCAACTGCCCGATCGGCCGCTCCCGCATCCGTGCAATGCCGTCCACGCGGTACTCCCCGTGCCCGAGTGTCAGTGCTGCGGTGAGGAATCGGGTGGTGGTTCCGGAATTGCCCAGGTGCAGGTCAGCGTGTCGGCTCGGAATTCTGCCCCCCGCTCCGTGCACAATCACGCGACAAGACGAGGGCTCCACGGTGAGATCGAAACCCAATGCCTCCAGTGCATCCAGCATGACACGCGTGTCGTCCGCAAACAGCACGCCGGTCAGCGTGGTGTCGCCGCGCGACAACGCAGCCAGCACCAAGGCTCGATTGGTCAGGCTTTTCGAGCCCGGCAATCTCACCGTTGCCTTAAACGCGGCAGCGCGCTGAATTTCGAGTGACGGAGGTAGGCCCATTCGATTCACTATATCGCGGAGCCACCGGACCGCCTGTATGCGTGGAGACGAACCCCCTGTGCTGCAGCTTTAAGGCTGCGCGCGAACCTGCGGACCTCGGTGGGGATCTGACGACTGGGCCAGAATTTGCCCTTGAGCCAGTACCCATGCAGCCATGAGTTGTGGGTCAAGTCCTCTGTGCACCAGCTCCTCCCGCCCCGCATCCAGGGGCTGTGTGGAGGCCGGCCCAAGTCGCAAAATATCCAATGCCTGTCGAGCTTCGAGTGCGTCGGCGACTTCATCCTCTGTCATGGCGATGGCGATGTCGGGCGTGATGCCCCAGGCAGGATCATCGGGGGTCTGATGTTTCTTACGGTGAATGATGCGGTCACCGCCGATCATGTAGTACTCGGTGGTGAGCTTGAGGTACGCCGACGCTTCACGCAAAGGCAATCCCAAAGCGTTATTCCGCGGTTGGCCTTTGTCGTCCAGTCGGACCCGGGTGGCGATGGGGTAAAGGTTTTGCACCGAGCCCTTGCCGTAGGAGCGGTCGCCGACGATTAATGCTCGGCCGTGATGTTGCAGAGCACCCGCGACGATTTCTGACGCGGACGCTGAGCCGCGATTGATGAGCACGACGACGTGAAGCGACGCGGGCAAGGTCCCACGCAATCGGGCTTGATGCGGCCGACTGGTCTGCCCGTCCCGATTGACCGTGGCCACGATTTTGCCCTCAGGCAGGAACAGGTCGGTGATGTCAATCGCAGAGCTCAGCAGCCCGCCGGGGTTGAACCGCAGGTCAAGGATCAACGCATTGAGATCGCCTTGGTTCTGCATCTGAGCGATCGCATCACTCAGCAGCTCGCCGGACTGGGGGATGAATTGACTTAGTCGGACGTAACCGATGCCCGCCGACGCATCGATCCAATAGCTCCACTGCCCGTCGCGTTTGAGCATCCACCCTTTGACGGGATCAACTTCGATTTTATCGCGAACAATGGGCAGCTGGAGCAGCTTGGGCTCGCCGGGCCTCTCGATGCCCAAGGTGACGACCGTGCCGCGTCTGCCGGTGATCGTGCGTACCGCTTTGTCGAGTGACCACGTGGCCGCCTGCACGCCATCGACCTGCGCGATGACGTCATCCGCGCGGATGCCCGCCCGTTGGGCGGGAGTGTCCATCAAGGGCGTAACCACGGTGAGCTTGCCGTCGCGCCGCTGAATCTGAATACCCACGCCCACGAACGTGCCATCAATAGAACGCTTGAGTTGATCCAGGTCGCTGGGCCAGATAACGCTGGAAAAGTCATCCAAGGCGTCGGTCATGCCTTGCGCAAGCTCGAACACAATTAATGATTCGGGCAGATCAAGGGTGGCGTGGTTGCGAGCCACGGTCTCTTCAAAAAGTTTCTCAGCATCGAACCGGTCGAATGCGACACGGGCTTCCTGCAGTCGGCTAATTTCGCGTTGGAGAAAGGCTTCGTACCGCCGGCGTTCGACGTTGTTCTTGAGTTCGGTGAGTTCCTGCTCCATCCCGCCCGTCTGCACGAGCGTGAGGACTGACTGCAGTGCCGACACGGTGATGGTCTTGATGTCCTGCGGATCAACGTGGCGGTCTGCCACGCGACGCAACGAAAACTTGAGCATGTCCAGCTCAACATCCCGCAGTGTGTCCTGCCAACGGTCGGCATCGACCTCATCCGCGGCCGGCTGCTCGACGGGTTGACTTGCTGCACGCTCCCGGCGAAGCCGGTCATCGCGCTGTGCCAGGAGACGTCGAAGCTCCAGAGGAGCGTATGCCTGAAGCACCCGCACATGCCGGGCCGCACGGGCGACGTCCTCGGCATACCGACGGTCGTGTTCGTAAAGCAGATCAAGCAACCGGTACAACCCGATGGCTGCGATCCAGTCATCACCTGCCTCAGCCTCCCGAGCGGCCTGACGGGTTCGGGCATTGAGCTCGACCAGCAGCGGATCATCGAGCAAGGCCTGTGGTTCGAGGGTCAATCCCTGAGCGCGAATGGCAGCGGTCAGCGCAAGCTCCAGGTGATCGGCATCGAGTTCAGCCCGTGCTTCTTTCAACGCCTCGGCCCGGGCGGCAGCTCGCTTCTCGGCACGCTGCGTGTCTGCTTCGAGCAGATCCTGAAGATTCTGAATCAATGCTGCGCCGCCTGGCGTAGGCCCTTGAGCGGGCGCCTCCTGTTGGAGCATTAAGAGAGCATCTGCAAACCGAGCCTGCTCAAGCAGGTCAAGCCACGTGTCCGTCGCCCTGTCCTCGACCACCGCAACCTGCGGTGTGACTTGTGATTCAGGTTGAGCAAGCAGAACCTGCGCACAGCCCGTGGTCGCGATCCCAAAGAGACACACAAACGATGCCACGCAGGGCACAAGTGGGCTTTTGCTTCGCGTCACACCACCTCCGTGGGGGGTTGAAAGACTATGGTCAAATCAGACGCGGCGCGATGGGGTTCACCGGTATCGCGCTGAGGAAAATCATACGCGGCGGTCAGTCAGAATCACGCGGATTCCTTGTGTGACAGTCGCAGATCTTCCAGGGAACGTTTATTTTCCAACGCATCCTGGTCAATGACGTATGTCACGCCTTCAGACCCAGCGTCCGGCAGGTCATACATCAATTCGAGCATGACTTCTTCCATCACGCTTCGCAGGGCACGGGCTCCGGTATCCCGTTTGAGCGCACGCTCGGCGAGAATAAAGAGTGCCTGCTCGGTGAACTCAAGCTTGGCCCCTTCCATTTCGAAGAAGTATTCGTACTGACGGATCAGCGCGTTCTTAGGCTCGGTAAGGATGCGAACCAGGGTGTCGGGGGACAGGCGTTGCAGCGGGGTAATGATGGGCAGGCGGCCGATGAGCTCGGGGATCATCCCGTACTCCAGCACGTCGTCCTGAATCACGTGTGCGAGCAGATCATTTTCCACCGCTTCGGCATCGGACGCAGCTTCAGCGCCAAACCCGATCGACTTGCGGCCGAGTCGTTTGCGGATGATATCTTCGAGGCCGACGAATGTGCCCGAGCAGACGAACAGGATATTTGACGTGTCAATCTGAATGTATTGCTGCTCGGGGTGCTTGCGGCCGCCCTGGGGGGGGACATTGGCCACGGTGCCTTCCAGCATTTTCAACAGTGCCTGCTGGACGCCTTCGCCGGAGACGTCGCGGGTGATGCTGACGTTCTGGCTGGTCTTGCCGATCTTGTCAATTTCGTCGATGTAGATGATGCCGCGCTGGGCCTGCTCGAGGTCATAGTCCGCCGCCTGGAGCAGCTTGAGAAGCAGGTTTTCAACGTCCTCGCCGACATAGCCAGCTTCGGTCAGCGTGGTGGCGTCACCGATGGCGAAGGGGACGTTGAGCGTGCGGGCCAGAGTTTTGGCGAGCAGTGTCTTGCCTGACCCGGTCGGGCCGATGAGCAGGACATTGGACTTGTCCAGCTCGACGGGGGTTTCCTTCTCGGTGGCCTGGAGTCGTTTGTAGTGGTTATGAACCGCGACCGACAGGGCCCGCTTGGCGGTGATCTGACCGATGACGTACTGATCGAGGAACTCATGGAGCTGCCGGGGCGTGGGGATAGAGCCCAAGGCTGGCCGACCGGCATGAACCCGGCGGCGTTCCTGCTTAAAGATGTTCTGACACAGCTCGGTGCAGTTTGCGCAGACATAGACATCGTTGGGCCCTTCGACCATGGGGCCGACTTCCCTGGAGCTCTTGCCGCAGAACGAGCAGGTCGTGACGCGTCGGCCTTTGAAGCCGCTGCCGCCGTCGCCCTGATCGTCTCTGGTCGTTCCCGCCGCCTTTGTTGCCGTTAGCCATCAACCGCCCTCAAAATCAAACTTGCTTGGTAAAGGACTGCAAGTCTGTGTTGAAATTACTGCCCTGTGCACCGGTCATCCTCAGGTGACGATACGGTGCCACGTGAACGCAGGATCGTCCAAATCCTGTCCCCGCCTTAAGCTCATTTCGCCGAAGCGGCATGATCGTGAGGCGTTCGCCGTCGCAGCCCATCATATCGGGTCTTGCGCGGCGTTTGACAGTTGCCGCGCGGGATTTTGTGACCGACCAGCCAAGCATCTCCAGGCGGATTGTTATCGGTATCCAGCAGTACGATCAAGGCTTGAATCGCCTAAGGGGTCCGCTCTGCGGTGGTTTGGGAGTCCTGAGGGTCATCGTGGGAAATTCTTTGAGATGCGATGATTCTGGCCCGGGCCCGCTCAAATTCTTCTTGCGTGAGGTCTCCACGCTCATGCATGTCACGAAAATCAGCAAGCGTGAACCCAGTGGCAATCGTCGGGACGTCGGGCTGATTCAGCTTTTTTCGGATCGCAAGCGCGGTGAGCGCGAGCGCGATGGCAGCAGCCAGCAGAATGCCGCACCAAAAGAGGATCCGGGACGGATCACGCGTGGAAGCGATCAGGGTCAGGGCTGTGAGTCGAGCCATCCAAAGACTATACGCCGATCATGCGTAGAGGCGGTGCTGGCGGATGTATGCCGCGACCGAGGGTGCCAGCAGATCGGACGTTGGTAAGCCTGCCCGGATGCGGGCTCGGGCCTGGGTGGCGCTGATGTCCAGGCGGGGCACATCCACAAGCCGATCGGCCCAGAGCGGGCGGTCCGCTTCCCGCAGCGCCGCGAGCAGTGAGTCGCGGGTGTCGGGTGGACGGATCATCACGGCAGGGGGGGCGATTGCCGCGACCGCCTCAGGCTCACGCCACGTGTGAAACATGCGGACCTGATCCGCGCCGATTAACAGCCTGAGCTCGGCGTGGGTCTGCGATGTGAGCTCGCGAAGGGTGTCAACGGTGTAGCTCGCAGCGGTGGGCGGCCGGTGGAGTTCGGTGGTGAGTACGCAGGCCCGGGGCAGGTCCTGGACCGCGAGGCTGAGCATGGCCACGCGATGATGGGCTGCGGCGAGCTGTTGATCGGGCTTGTGGGGCGGGTTGAGCGCGGGAAGATACGCAATCACATCCGCATCGATGGCGTCAGCGACCAATGGGGGCAGCGTGGTGTGCGCGAGGGTGGGGGGATCAAAACTACCGCCGTAGAGCAACACCCGCCTGGCGTGGGGCGGTATGACCTGGACGATAGTGGCGTGGGCAGGCGGCGGCATGACATCCCGTCGGTCAGCCGACGCGGTGGACCGGTTCGCCGCGCAGGAAGGCTTGCACGTTTTCAACAAGCGTGTCCATCAGCCGATTGCGTGCCTCGACGCTGGCCCAGGCAATGTGCGGGGTGATCACGCAATGCGGCGCGGACAAGAGCGGGTTATCCGCGGATGGAGGCTCGGTGGAAAGCACGTCCAGTAGCGCGCCGCCGATGCGCTGTTCCTGGAGTGCGTTCGCAAGCGCGGTTTCGTCAATCAGGCCACCGCGGCCGGTGTTGATGATGACCGCTGAAGGTTTGCACAGCTTGAGGGTCTGGGCGTTCACCATCTCCTGGGTGTCCGGCGTGAGCGGGCAATGCAGCGAGATGTAGTCGCAGGTTGAAAAAAGCTCATTCACGCCCAGCCAGTGCACGGGAAAGCCCAGATCATCTTTCACAGTTCGGCTTTGGGCGTAGACCTCCATGCCCATCGCGTGGGCGCGTCGTCCCACCGCCGTGCCGATTTCGCCCATGCCCACGATGCCCATGGCTTTGCCGACAAGTTCGTACCACGGCGCAAGGGTAAAGCTGAAGTCTGAGGAGCCAGCCCATTGCCCTTCATGGACCGCTTTATCGGTGTCCGCAAGGCTGACGTTGTAGGCCAGCATCATCGCCATGACGTGCTGGGCGACCGAGGCGGTGGAATAGCTGGGGACGTTGGTCACAACGACGTCGTGCTGGGCGGCGGCCTCGAGATCAACCACGTTCACGCCGGTGGCCATCACACCGATGTACTTCAGTGTCGGGCATGCCTTAAGCACGTCAGCGGTAATCGGGACCTTATTGGTCAGCACCATCGGAGCCTGACCGATTCGCTCGACGGTCTGGTCGGCGGAGGTCCTGGGGTGCACGGTGACCTCGCAGGCCTCTCCAAGCCGATCCCATGTGGGCCCGTGGGGGTCGTCGTGGCCTTCGAGCATGGCAGGCGTGAGCGTGGCGGCATCGAGAACAATCAGAGATTCAGGCATACGGGCAGGATAGGCCTCAACCGACTTGTGCACACGGCAGAAGACGCAGCTCAAGGCGTTGCACGCTTGTCGTGAGGCGGGAAGCGATGAAACAGGCCGACTTGGGTTTGACCTACACTCGCGATTCATGTCTTACGGGTGGTACGAACTTACGAGTAGTGTGCTGGCGTCCACCGCGTCGCTTGAGGTCAGCGAAGTCACGCGACTTCTGTTGGCGCTTGCGGCACTGCTAGGGCTGGCGCGATTGCTGGGTGAAGTGTCGCGAGGCCTGGGCCAGCCGGCGGTGCTGGGTGAGATCCTGGCCGGCGTGCTGCTTGGTCCCACGGTGCTGGGCGCGATCACGCCGGAGGTCTACACCTTCTTGTTTCCAAGCGCGCCAGGTTCGGCCACCCGGATCGCAGAAGATGGCTTCATTCTCATTTCATCGACGTTGCTATTGCTCGTTGTCGGGCTTGAAGTGGACTTGTCGACCGTCTGGCGGCAGGGCAAAACCATGCTGCTGGTGTCGGCCTTTGGCATCGTGATCCCCTTTGGAATCGGGTACCTGCTGGCGTCGTTTTTCGGGGCCGAGTACGGCATGGGGACGCGGGCGATGGCTGCGCCGCAGGCGTTCAACGTGTTCGTGGGGTTGGCGTTGTCTATTACCGCGTTGCCGGTGATCGCGAAAATCCTGTTGGACCTGAACCTGGCCAAGTCTGATATGGGAATGCTGGTCATCAGCTCGGCGATGCTCAACGATCTGGTCGGCTGGATCGGATTTGCGGTGGTGCTTGCGCTGCTGCCTTCGACGGGCGGAGCGGACCACAGCTACGGCATCACCACCACCATCACCGCGACACTTGCGTTTTTGGTTCTGATGCTCACCGTCGGGCGGTGGTTGCTGCACCGCACGATGCCTTACATCCAAGCGCACTGGTCGTGGCCGGGCGGGGTGATGGCGTTCGTCTTTGTGATTGCACTGCTGTGCGCGGCGTTGACCGAACACCTGGGCATCCACTCGATCTTCGGCGCGTTTATTGCAGGCGTGGCCATCGGCGACTCCTATCACCTGCGGGAACGCACCCGCGACACGATCAGTCAGTTCGTGACCAACATCTTCGCCCCGGTGTTCTTTGCGTCGATTGGATTGCGAATCAATTTTGTCGATGCGTTTGATCCGGTGCTGGTGTCCAGCGTGCTGGCGGTCGCAGCGACGGGCAAGATTCTCGGGTGCTATCTCGGTGCCCGCGTCGCACGCATGAGCCAGCGTGAATCCTGGGCGGTGGGATTTGGCATGGCAGCGCAAGGGGCGGTGGGGATCATTCTGGGTCAGCTTGCGCATCAGGCAGGGCTGATTACCGACGAACTTTTGGTGGCGATTGTGATCATGGCGCTGGCGACTTCGTTGATCTCAGGCCCGGCGATGCAGAAGGTGCTGAGGCGTCCTGCGAGGCGGAAATTGCATGAGATGTTGACGGACCGCAACGTCGTGCTGGATCCTGTCGCCGATGATTTGCCGGGTTTGTTGAAGGTGTTGACCCATCGAGCGGCGGAGAACCTCGGCCTTGACGCGGATGCGGTGTATCAGGCGGTATGGCAACGTGAATCGGTGATGCACACCGCGCTGCCGCACGGCCTGGCGGTCCCACACGCTCGGCTTGATGACCTTCCCAAACCGGCACTGGTGATGGCGCGGTGTAGTCGCGGCATTGACTTTGATGCTCCCGACGGGGAACTGGCCCGGCATGTGTGTCTGATCCTCACGCCGACGGATCAGCCTGACACGCAGATTGAGCTGCTCTCGCTGTTCGCAGAGACCTATGGAGATGCGGACACTCGCCAGCGCTGCCTGACCGCGAAGTCGCCCACCGAATATCGCGCGGTGCTGAATCTGGCTGCCAGCACGCCCGAGAGCCATCTCACCCCGCACGACAACGAAGTGCTGTAATCACCCGCATGTGAGTTGCCGCGGGTCTTACGGGAAGATGCCGCGGATGGCGTAGACCTCGCTGAGGTGACGCATGGCAGAGGCGTACGCGGCCCGCCTGAGGTTGCAGCCCAGTTCACGCGCGGTAACCCGGACCCGCCGGGCGGCTGCGGTCATCGCCTGCTTGAGCTCGGCATCAACCCGCGTGGTGGTCCATTTCTCGGCCTGTCGGTTCTGACGCCATTCGAAGGAGCTGACCGTCACGCCGCCGGCATTGCACAAAATTGCGGGGAGGATGGGAATGTCGCGGCGGGTCAGCTCTGCCTCGCCGTCGCTGGTGGTCGGCGCGTTGGCAGCCTCGGCGACCACGCGACATTGCACCTGGCTGGCTTGCTCGTGTCCCACCATCTGTTCGAGCGCCGCCGGAATGAATACATCTACGGGAGTGGCGTAGAAAGCGTCCTGGTCAATCGGATCGGCTTTATCGAATCCCGCGACGCCGCCGGTGGCATCCACGTGAGCAGCCAACGCCTGTGCGTCAAGCCCGGCGTCATTACGGATCGCGCCGGTGTGGTCCATTACGGCTTTGAGTTTGGCACCGCGCTGATGCAGAAGTCGCCCGGCCCACGACCCGACATTGCCGTAGCCGATCAGGCTGAATGAGCAGGTGGACGCGTTGAGGCCATAGTCGGGCAGCAACTCTTCGAGCACGTCAACGAGGCCTTGACCCGTCGCTTTTTCGCGGCCCAGCGATCCGCCGAAGGGGACGGGCTTGCCGGTCACCACCGCCAGCCCACGGGTCCGGTTGCCGTTGGCAGACAGGTTGATGTACGTGTCGGCCATCCAGCCCATGACTTGAGCGTTGGTGCCAACGTCCGGGGCGGGGATGTCGTGCTCGGGGCCGATGTTGTCTCCAAGCGCCGAGGTGAATCGGCGGGTCATGCGCATGCGTTCGGGCTCAGACATCGGCCGGGGATCGACCTGGACGCCGCCTTTGCCGCCACCCAGCGGCAAGTGAAGCAAGGCGTTTTTCACCGTCATGAGAAGTGCAAGTGCTTTGGTGTGGTCGAGACTGACCGCTGGGTGATACCGCATGCCGCCTTTGTAAGGTCCGAGAATATTGTTGTGCTGAACGCGATAGCCTTTGAAAAGCCGGTAGTCTCCGTCATCCATCCGAACCGGAAAGTGGACCATGATTTCTTTTTTGGGTTGCGCCAGGATGAGCTGAAGATAGCGCGGGGCATCGACATCTTCAGCGGCTTCGAGAGCCTCCTCGGCAACCTGGTGATAAAGATTCTCGCGGTCAAAGCGGAACCCGAGCTCTGCGAAGATGGCGGCGGTGTTTTGAGACATGAGCGTTTACGAAAAGGATGAAAAGTCAGGGGCGAGTAGGATAGACGCATCGCTCCACAGACTTGATGTGTTACTCCTTTTCATCGACTGTTTCCCATGATTGTCTACTGCTGTGCTGACCTGATTTTTGCAACGAAGGTGCGATCGACCGCCGACGCGTTGGGTTTGCCAAGTCGGCCGGCGCGGGACGCGGGAATGCTGTTGGCTCGACTGGATCGGGTGGACGATGGAAAAGTGAATGACGCGGTTCGGCTGGTCGTGGTTGATCTTGAGCGGGAGGGGGGGATCGACTTGATTCGGTTGGCTGCGACCCATGACAGCACTGCAGGGGACGCTCGGCCCGAGGTGGTGGCGTTTGGTCCGCACGTAATGACCGAGGCGTTGCGGGCGGCGCAGGAGGCAGGGGCTGGGACGGTGATGACGCGGGGTGCGTTCACGGCACAGCTTCCGGCGATCCTTCAGCAGGCCGGCCCGTCGAATGCGTCCGTTTGAATCTTTAGAGATTCACTGCGGGAGCTTGAGAATGCGGATGAGCACTGGGTGCTCGGCAATGCATTCAAGTTGGGCGATGGCATCGCACGCGGCTTCGACGTCGCCTTGGCGGGCGAGGTGGGTGGTAATGACCACGGGGACGAACTCACCGGCGTCGGACTGATGCTGCAGTACGGCCGAAAGTGAGATGTCATGCTTGCCCAGGATGGTGGTGACCTGCGCCATCACGCCGGGCAAGTCACGAGCCTGAAGCCTGAGATACCACGGACTGGTGGTGTCGGCAGGTGGCCTGACGTCAGCGGGTGCGTGGAGGTCAGGTGTGAGCCGCATCTGCGCAAAAGCCGTGGGATATGCACCGCAGGCCACGGCGAGGAGGTCGGCGATAACAGCCGAAGCGGTGGGTCGGTCGCCAGCGCCTCGGCCGTAGTAAAAGGTATGGCCGACGGCGTGGCCGTGGACGGAGACAGCGTTGTTGGGCCCCAGGACGCGGGCGAGCAGTTCGTCGTGTTCGATGAAGCAAGGCCGGGTGGAGAGTTCGATCTCGCCTTGCCCGCCGGGGCGCTCGGCGGCGGCGACAAGCCGAAGGTCATACCCCAGCTGTGCACCGTATCGCACGTCGTCCAGGTCAAGCCCGTCAATGCCCTGATGCGGCACGTCACGCCCACGGATATGAACTCCCATGGCCAGCGAGGCGAGGATGGCGAGCTTCTGCGCAGCGTCGGCACCCGTCACATCAAGCGTGGGATCGGCTTCCGCGAAGCCTTTGGCTTGCGCATCGCGAAGGGCGTCGGCGTAGCTCTGTCCGTGGCGGGTCATCTGCGTGAGGATGAAGTTGCAGGTGCCGTTGAGGATGCCGAACAAGCCGTCGATTCGGTTGGCGGTCAGGCCGGTGAGCAGGGCAGTCACGCAGGGGATACCGCCTCCGCAGGACGCCTCGAACGCCACGCTGACGTCGTGCTTTCGAGCCAAGGCGAAAAGCTCAGCGCCGTGCTCGGCAAGCATGGCCTTGTTCGCGGTGATGACATGTCGGCCGGACTCTAGCGCGCGGCGGACCAATCCGGTGACCGGGTCCACCCCACCCGCTAATTCAATCACGATGTCTATCGGCTGATCGAAGAAAACAGCGGGGTCGTCAGTGAGGGTCGACGACCCGATGCCGAGTGCATCGCGGGCTTTGTCCACATTGCGGACCAATACAGCTTTAAGTTCCACGCGTTGGCCCAGGCGCTCGGCATAGAGCGCGGCGTCATCACTCAGCAGTTGTGCGACCGCGCGGCCGACGTTGCCTAACCCAATGAGACCGATTCGAACGGGTTCAAGGCGGCGTGTAGATTCAGTTGTGTGCTTGGTGTCAGACAAGGTGGCAGCTCATTGAAGTTGGGGTGGCGGTGGGGGCGGAGCATACCACCGGCGGGCCTTGCGGATCGCCTATCATGTCGGCATGACAGGGCCGACGTCACCCGCTCCCTCCTCTCCAGGTCTCGATGCTGACGGCTCGGGATTCGTTCCGCCGTTGTGTTCGATTTTTCGTAGATTTCTCAAACGTCGCGGCTTGAAATACACCTACGAGAGGTCGCTGATCCTCGACACCGTGCTTTCTAAAAATGGGCTGTTTGAGGCGGACGAACTGGTCGAGGATCTGGCCGGTGCGGAGGCTCGGGTATCCAAGGCGACGGTCTATCGCACGCTCAAGCATTTGCTCGAGTCGGGCATCATCAGCGAGGAATTGATCGAGCCCAGTCGTGCGCATTACCGCCTCGCGTTTGGCCAGCAACCGCAGGGGCATCTGGTGTGTCTCGAAACGCATCGCGTGGTGGAGTTCCCCAGTCGCGAGCTCGACGAATTGATGCGAAAGGTCTGTGCCGAGCATGGCTATGACCCCGTGAGCCATCGCTTTGTGATTTATGGTGTCTCGCCTGAGGCAGCCAAAGCAGAGGGTGAGAAAGTCGCAGACGCAGAAGACTGAGCCGCGTTTCACTGGAGCGTGTTTAATCGACGCCTTCTTCGAGGTCACGCTGGTCGAGCGGTCGGCTGATGGTGTACTGGCCGCCGAGCCAACGTCCCAGGTCTACCGTTCGGCAGCGCGGCGAGCAGAACGGACGCAGTTGGGCAGTTGCCTCCACGGGTCCGTTGCAGATGGGACAAGGGGCAGCAGTTTGCTTTGTCAAGGGTTCGCTCTTGGTCGCCGAGTGCCTTGGAGGGTTTGCGCCGTGGGGGTCTGTGGTATTCACGGTTGAAGTTTAAGCCGGTCGTGCGAAGCGAGTCGGGACAGCAAGTTGGGCCAGCGTTGCTTCCAGTTGCCGTGCGGTGTGAGCATCATGTGTCTGCCGTGCGGTGCGTGGGCGAGAATGATGCTCAAGCGGTCCGGGCCGAGATGCGAGCTGATTCGTGACGCCCACTCCACAGCCACCACAGAGGCGCCGCGAAGTCTTGCCCGTCGCCGATCCATCCAATCGTCTCCAACTCCTCGCCGCCGCTCAAGCGGTATGCATCGATGTGCACCAGCATCTCCAGCGAAGTTGACGCTTCATCACGGTCTTTGCAGTCAAGTGCATACTCCTGGATCAGCGTGAAAGTTGGGCTTGAAACATCGGCGGGATCACCCCCGAGCCCTTGCGTGAGCGCCCGTACGAACTGCGTTTTACCAGCGCCGAGTGGGCCGTCGAGCGTGATGAGGTCTTCGGCACGGCAGAAGCCCGCCACGATCGCGGCGACAGCAGCGGTGTCGTGGGGTTCGGGAAGGTGTAAGTGCAGTTCAGGCTGGGTCATGTGTGGTGCTCCCAGCCCATGGACGTGTGGTCGATGGCGTGGCCGGCAGAGTCCCTGAAGCTGACCGCGGCGTCTTCGGTGGTCATCCCGATATGGGTGACTTTGATCCCTGCTGCATGCGTGGGCACGCGGTCGATCGGGCATGTGAATAGCAGTTCGTAGTCCTCGCCGTCGCCAATGGCGTGTTGCCAGGGCGGTCGGCCCGACGTTTGAGACGCCGCCAGCGCAGCGGGTGATATCGGCAGGTCAGCGAGCGGGATGACGGCTCCTACTCCCGATGCCTCACACAGCCGGGGCAGGTCCATCGCCAGCCCGTCGGACAGGTCCATCATGGCCGAGACAAACGAGGCGAGTTCCTGTCCTGCGTCGATGCGAGGTGTGAAGGTCAGATGCCCAGGTTCGCCCAGCGTGCGGTCCAGACTACCACCGAGACGGCCGGTGACGCACACCGCCTCACCGGGTCGCGCGGTGCTGCGCAGCACCGGTGGCGATTCCCCCGCACACGCCATGACGGTGGCGGTAATGACCGTGGGTCCGTCGCTGAATGCCGTGTCGCCGCCGACGACCGGGCACCCAAGCCGTCGGCCGGCCCGCACCAATCCAACCACCAGCCGATGCGCATCCTCTTCAATCATCGATCGCGATAGAACCACGCTGACCACAGCACCCGTCGGCCTGGCTCCCATCGCGGCGATATCGGAGACGTTCCGGGCGATCGCCTTATAAGCCACCTGCTCAGGCGTTGCGGTGGCTGGGTCGTAATGAACGCCTTGGATGACCGGGTCCACGCTGATCAGCACGCCCACGTCGCGATTGTGCAGTCGGATCCACCCCATGTCATCGCCCGGCGGGACCGATCGCCGCGTGACGCCGTCTAGTTTGTCGCACACTGCACCGTGTGCACCCATCTCCGAAATGGCGGCCTGGATCAGATCACTTTCCCGCATCACTCCAAGCGTACACCGCGACTACGGCGCCTTGGCAACGCACATCTCTCAGGCACGATATTCTGCTGCCTCAAGCCCAGGTCTGTGTCCCCGCCACCTCCCTTACAAGCAGCCCCACATGTTCATGCCCGAGAACATCACAATTCAGAAGTTCGACGTCACCTCCACCCTGCCCGCCAAGCTGGAGCGACTTAAAGACATCGCCTCGAACTTCTGGTGGTCCTGGAGTCCACTCGCCCAGCGTCTATTTGCACAAGTCGACGCCGAGTTATGGGAAAGCACGCACCACAATCCCGTTCGCCTGCTGGGGCTCGCGGATCAGGCTCGACTTAATGAGCTGGCCAGCGATGCCGTTTTCACCGACCAGGTGGATCGAGCGTGGGAGGCGCTGGATCGGCATGTGACGCGTCAGCCTTGGATTCAGCAAAAGCACGGCGACGCGGGGGACTTCACCGTCGCCTACTTCTGCGCTGAGTTCGGCATCACCGAGTGCTTCCAGATCTACTCCGGCGGGCTGGGTTGCCTTGCAGGCGACCACCTCAAAAGTGCCAGCGAACTGGGCCTGCCGCTGGTCGCCGTGGGCCTGCTCTACCGCCACGGTTACTTCCAGCAGTATCTCTCGCACGAGGGTTGGCAGCAGGAGTATTTCCCCGAGCTCGACTTTGACCAGCTTCCCATTGAAACGGTCTGTAACGAGGCCGGGGACCCGCTGACGGTCCGCGTGGACTTGCCCGGCCGGGTCGTTGAGGTCGGTGTCTGGAAAGCCCGCGTCGGACGCATTGACCTCTTTTTGCTCGATACGGATCTGCCCAGCAACACGCCGCAAGATCGCAGCATCACCGGCCAGCTCTACGGCGGGGACATGGAAACCCGCATCCAGCAGGAAATCGTGCTGGGCATCGGCGGCAACCGGGCACTGCTGGCGATGGGTATCGAGCCGGACGTCTGCCATCTCAACGAAGGTCACGCGGCATTTGTCGCCCTTGAGCGCATCCGCAACCTCATCGCCAAACATGATCTGACATTTGACCAGGCTCGTCAGCAAGCCGCCGCGTCACACCTCTTCACGACGCACACGCCGGTGCCGGCAGGCATTGACCGATTCCCCTCTGAACTGGTAAAGCGGTATTTCACGCACTACCACGACGGCCTACGGCTTGACATGGAAGGCATGCTGGCGCTTGGGCGAGACGATGTCTTCGACCGGAAGCAGCCCTTCAGCATGGCGACGCTTGCCATCCGCACCAGCGACTGGTGTAACGGCGTGTCGGCACTGCATGGTGAAGTGTCACGGGACATGTGGAAAGACATCTGGCCTCAGGTGCCCATTGAAGAAGTCCCGATCGGGCATGTCACCAATGGATGCCACGTGTCGTCCTACTTGAGTCCCGAGATGGCCGACCTGATCGACAGCCAGGCAGGGGAAGGTCGCCGACGTCAGAACCCCACCGACTACACGGTCTTCGAAGCGGTGTACGACGTCCCCGATGACCAGTTTTGGGCGGTACACCAGGAACGTCGCCGCCGCTTGATTGCCTACGCCGCGGATACACACCGCCGGCGTCCCCCACAGCTCGGACCCGCCCGACAGTTGCACGCCGCGCTGGACCCCAACGCCTTGACCGTCGGATTCGCGCGTCGCTTTGCGACGTACAAACGGGGCACCCTTTTTCTCAGCGACGCTCCGCGGCTGCTGCGGCTGCTCCGCGACCCCGACCGCCCCGTGCAGTTCGTCATCGCGGGTAAAGCTCACCCCGCGGACCACGCCGGCAAAGAGCTCATTCAGCAAATCGTTCAATTTGCTGAAGCGCACGATGTGTCCGGCCGCATCCTGTTCCTTGAAAACTACGACATCCAGGTCGCCCGCTATCTCGTTCAGGGCTGCGACATTTGGCTCAACACCCCCCGGCGGGGCATGGAAGCCTCGGGGACCAGCGGCATGAAGTCCGCCATCAACGGCATCCCCAACTGCTCGATCCTCGACGGCTGGTGGGACGAGGGATACACCCCAGACGTGGGCTGGGCTATCGGCCATCGCGAAACCTATGACGACCCGGCCACCGCGGATCGACTCGAATCAAGAGCACTCTACGAGCTGCTCGAGCAAGGCATCCTCCCCGAGTTCTACCAACGCGATGCGGCGGGCCTTCCCACGCGGTGGGTGCGACGGATGAAAGATTCAATCGCAGGCCTGGCCCCGTTTTTCAACACCAATCGGATGGTGCAGGAGTACGCCGAGTCGTATTACCTCCCCGCGTTACAGCGTGCCCGACGGCTGGGCCGGGACGACCTGAAGCCAGCGGTCCAACTCGCCGACGCGAAAGATGAGCTCCGATCAGCCTGGTCCTCGCTGCACATCGAGCACGTGGAGATCCCCGAGCTCACCGCTGGCCTGAAACCCGGAGCACCAATCGATGTATTCGCACGGGTCCACCTTGGATCTCTCAAACCCGAACAGCTCCACGTCGAAGTCTGCCACGGGCCCGTGGGTGTGAGTGGTCAACTCACCGCACTGACGGTCGCGAGACTTACCCCCACCGAGCAGACCAACGGGTTGACACGCTTTGAAGGACGACTCAAGCCCGTCGGTTCGGGTCGGCACGGACTGGCAGTCCGCATCGTGCCCAGCTGCGACATTGTGTCCCCGGTTCACGAGCCCGGACTGATCCTCTGGCATGGTCAGCCCGTCGCCCGACCCCGTGAAACCACGCTTGCCTCAGCCTCGCCGATGGCCTGACCGAATGGGTTTGAAAGGGGTCCGGCCATGACAAGCGAAACGCTCTTTCCCACCGACGACACCGATGAGCTGGTCAGCGTTTACATGAGGCAAGGCCGAACGCTCGATGACCTGCCTTACACCGATGATTTTGAAGCGATTTACGCTGCGATGTATGCGGCCGATGAAGGGGAGGCTCACGCGGTCGATCCCGCCCCGGTCGTCTCCCGCGCCCAGCTCTTCCACCGACTTCACAACTTGCGAAAAGCAGGCAAGCTCCCCCGCCTGGGAAGGTCCTCCGCCCAGTCATCCGCCCCTCGACTCGAAACCGAAGCTCAGAAAATACTCACTGCATTGGTCGAGCAACAGGTAGAAAGTCTCTCAAAACGTGATCAATTGCTGTACGACCCGCGTTTTGACGAAGTCGTCCATGCGTTCAATCGCAAAACTGACATGAACCTCTCGCCTCACGATGCGTGGCGGGTAATTGCCAAGCTCGCCAAACGCAGCAAGTGAGTACGAGCCACCGCACAGAAATCCGCACCGCGTTGCATCACGCAAGTTTCCATGCCCCAGCGACGGTACGGAGATGCTTTACGCTTCTGCCTTTGCCGGCAGGTTCAACTCGCCACGGAGCTGGTCGCACCAGTCTTTAACCCGCTGCTCGGTCAGTTCGGGCTGGCAGTCGTCGTCACACGCCAGGCCACAGAACTTGCCGTCGATGATGCCCTTGGAGGCTTCGAATTCATGGGTATCCGGATCGGTGAACCCGATCTTGCCCTCCGCACCGCGTTCGAGCATCTTGAGATACACCACACCGATGGCGTCCTGGTAGGTATCGGGATACCCCGCCTGGTCGCCGGTGCCGAACATGGCGATTTTGATACCCGACAGATCGACATCATCGAGCTGGTCGTAGATATCCTGCCAGTCGTATTGGAGCTCGCCGACATCCCAGGTCGGGATGCCGCAGATCAATACGTCATATCCCTTGAGATCATCAGGCTCAATCTGCGAGACGTCTTCGTAGGTTTCGATGAGGTCTTCACCGAGTTCTTCACGGATCTGTTCAGCGAGCGCTTCGGTTTTGCCGGTGCACGTGCCGTAGAAAAGGGCAATCTTCATCAAATAGCTCCAGGGCGGTTATCGCGGGAGTTTAGGCGTCTGATCCAAGGTTTCAAGTGCAGCCGCAGGTTCAGCAGGACCGAACGCTTTCGCGTGCCCCATCAAACCGTCCACAATCACGCATTAACCCAGCGGCCGATGCGTGTGCGGCCCCCATTGGGCCTGGTAAAACGGCACCGTCATCGACCCGGGCGGGGCCACCGCATCGATCTTCTCGCGATCAGCGTCGGTGATTTCAATCGTCAGGGCACCGAGATTGTCGGTGAGTTGTTCCATCGTCCGCGGACCAATGATGGGGCTGGTGATGCCAGGCTGATGCATACACCACGCAAGCGCGAGTTGGCTGACTGCGACGCCCTTATCTTTCGCAATGGCTTGCAGCGTATCCAGCACGTCGAAGGCCTTGTCGTTCTGGAGCATCGCCTTGCGTCCATGATTGCTGGACCCGCCGAACCGCGAGCCCTCCGGCCCCGCATCGCCCCGCTGATACTTGCCCGTCAGAAATCCGCCCGCCAGCGGGGACCAGGACAGCAGCCCCAAGCCGTGGGTTTGCGCCATGGGGATCAGCTCGCGTTCGATGCGGCGATCCAGCACGTGGTAGGGCGGCTGCTCGGTGACGAAACGGTTCAGGCCCAGACGATCCGACACCCACAGCGATTCCACGACCTGCCACGCGGCGAAGGTAGACGTGCCGATGTACAGCACTTTTCCAGACCGGACCAGGTCGTCCATCGCCCGCAGCGTTTCATCAATTGCGCAGTCCGGATGAGGCCGATGGATCTGATAAAGGTCCAGGTGATCCGTCTGCAGACGTTTGAGCGACGCCTCGCACTGCTGAATGATTTGCCGCCGCGAGTTGCCCCACTGGTTGGGGTTGAGCCTGGCCGCCAGCGCTGAGGTCGGCGGTTCCCCCTGGCCTTCTTTGAACATGTTGCCGTGGCATTTCGAGGCCAGGACGATGTGCTCGCGATGGCCGTTGCGTTTGAGCGCCTCGCCTGTGACCCGCTCGGAGTTGCCGGTGGAGTAGACGTTGGCGGTGTCGAGGAAATTAATGCCTGCTTCAATCGCGTGATCGATCATTGCGTAGGAGTCGTCCGCATTCGTACTGCCCCCGAACATCATGCAGCCCAGGCATAGCGGTGAGACGCGAACGCCGGTGCGGCCGAGGTAGCGATAGTCCATGATCCGAGTCTCCGAGAAGGTGAAGTGCTGCCGTATCAAGCGGGTGATCCGTCGTGACCTCGCATGATAAGTGCCTGGCCCACTGCGTATGGCCCCGGCTGAATGTGATGCCGCGTGGGCGTTGACTTCGCATTAGGATGACACGCGTGAAGCCTCAAGCCCTCCTGATCCGCACCGCTGGCACGAATTGCGACCGCGAGCTCTCCCAAGGCCTCACGCTTGCTGGGGCTGAGGTCCGATCCGAACACGTCGATGTGCTGGCCCGCGACCCGGCACGCGTTCGCAACGCCAATGTCATCGCGATTCCCGGCGGATTCAGCTACGGCGACGACATCGCCGCCGGCCGCATTTTCGCCAACCGGCTCCGCCAAACGCTTCTCGACCCCATCCGAGACGCGGTCGAGCGCGGGGCAGTGGTCTTCGGCCCCTGCAACGGGTTTCAGGTCATGGCCAAAATGGGCCTGCTACCCGATCCACTTGCCGATACGCAATCCGTCACGCTGGCACACAATGACTCGGGCCGCTTTATCGACGACTGGGTGGAGGTCAACGCACCTGCCGACACCGTATGCGTGTGGACCCAGGGGATGGAGAGCACCTTCGAACTTCCAATCGCCCATGGTGAAGGCCGCTTCATGGCCAGCGCTGAAGTCTTGGACAGGCTACATGCCAACGGACAGGTTGCCCTTCGATATGGTTCGGATCACGCCAACCCCAACGGATCGAGCGGAAACATCGCGGGCATCTGTGATCTTTCCGGCCGAATTTTCGGGTTGATGCCCCACCCCGAGCGTTACTTTGAGTGGTGCCAGCATCCCGCCTCTGGCCGACGACGTTTAGACGGCGTTGATGCGTCGCAAGACCCGCCGGGGCTGCAGATGTTGCGGCAAGGCGTGGAGGCTTCGATCCGCTGCGCGGTGTGAGCGACAGGCTTGTGTGATTTCCACAACGCTGTGCTCGGCAACCTTGTTACACTAAGTGGTTCGCTCGTGCCGATGGTCGGGATGAGCGCGTCGATCCACCAGGCGGCTGAATTCGTCAGCCGCGACCCGTGAAGCAGCTTCGTCAAGGTGGCGAGGCCGGGTACAACTGCCAACGAAAGGGCACCCCACTTGGTTAACAAGAATCTGATTGCAACGCTGGACATTGAAGATGAGCAGGCTTTGGCGATGGTCGCCGACGAGCTCGGACAGGCCGTCGCCGATGGCGACATGGAAGGATTGCTGGAAGGACAGATCGGCGACTTTAAGCCGGGCCAGATCCTCCAGGGCAAAATCATCGGCAAGGCGGGCGACGACTTCCTGATCGATGTCGGACTTAAGAGCGAGGGCATCCTCGACAAAAACGAATTTGATAACCCCAGCGACGTCGAAATCGGCGACACCGTCGAGGTCTATCTCGACCAGCTCGAAGGCGACTCCGGCACGGTCGATGTGTCGAAGCGTAAAGCCGACCGCATCCGCGGTTGGGAGAAGATCATCAGCGAAAACAACGAAGGCGATGACGTTGAAGGCGTGGTGATGAAGAAGATCAAGGGCGGGCTGCTGGTCGATATCGGCCACCCCGTGTTCCTGCCTGCGTCGCAGGTGGACATCCGACGACCTCCCGATATCGGTGCTTACATCGGTAAGACGGTCGAGGCACAAATCCTCAAGATTGATACCGAGCGTCGCAACATCGTGATCTCCCGTCGAAAGCTCATCGAAGAGCGGCGTTCGGAACAGCGCAAAAAGCTGCTCGACAAGGTCACGCAAGGCGACATCGTCAAGGGCAAGGTCAAGAACATCGCCGACTTCGGTGCCTTCGTGGACCTGGGCGGCATCGACGGCCTGTTGCACATCACGGACATGTCATGGGGCCGGGTCAATCACCCCTCCGACATGGTCAAACTCGAGCAGGAAATTGAGGTTAAAATCCTCAATATCGATTACGAGAAAGAGAAAATCGCTCTCGGAATCAAGCAGAAAGACCAGTCGCCATGGGAGGACATCGAGAAGAAATATCCCGCAAACACCCGTGTCAACGGCGTGGCGACCAACATCATGTCGTACGGCGTGTTCGTGAAGCTGGAGGATGGCGTCGAGGGTCTGGTGCACATCTCCGAGATGTCATGGACTAAACGCATCAACCACCCCTCCGAATTCGTTTCCATCGGCGAAGAGGTCGAAGTGGTCGTATTGGACATCAACAAGGACAAGCAGGAAATTTCGCTGGGCATGAAGCAGACCGAGGTCAATCCTTGGGAACTCGTGGCCGAGAAATATCCTCCTGGAACCATTATCGAAGGCCGAACCCGCAACCTCGCCAGCTACGGCGCGTTTGTGGAAATCGAGCCGGGCATCGATGGCTTGTTGCACGTCTCGGACCTGTCGTGGACCAAGAAGATCAGTCATCCCAACGAGCTGATCAAGAAGGGCGACTTGATGAAGTGTGTCGTTCTTGAAGTCGATCAATCCAAGCAGCGTGTGGCCCTTGGCCTCAAGCAGCTTGAAGAAGACCCGTGGCACGAAGCGATCCCCTCGGCGTACCAGCCGGGCATGATCGTCCAGGGTCACGTTACGAAGATCACCAACTTCGGTGTGTTCGTCGAGCTGGAAGAAGACCTCGAAGGCCTGCTGCACATCTCCGAGTTGGCCGACCACAAAGTCGAAAATCCGCAGGATGTCGTCAAGCCCGGGCAGGAAGTCGAAGTCAAAATTCTTCGCGTCGATCTGGACGACCGCAAGATCGGCCTGTCGCTCAAGCGAGCCCAGTGGACCTCCGATCAGGACGCGGCTCAGGAACGACTCGAGACGCGACCCAGCGGCGGCGGACTGGGTGGCCTGGGTACCGACGACGGCGCGTTGGGTACCGACAAGATCACCTTCGGCGAAGGTGGTGCCAGCCCGCGGTAAGGACCGCACCGACAACTCAAAAAAGAAAGCCCAGGGATGGCCATCCCTGGGCTTTTTTTAACACGCAGATGAATGTCAATTTGCGAAGTTTACTTATCCCGCCGTAACTTCCGTAGGAGCAGAAGCATCGCTGGGGGCTTCTTTTTCTTCCCGGATCGGTCAGGCGTGAGAAGCATGGTCATGCGGCGGCCGGCCATCTTGGGGGGCTGCTCGATTTTCGAGACGTCGCTGAGCGTCTCGGTGATTTCCATCATGGTGCCGCGTCCAAGGTCGCGGTGAGCCATCTCCCGGCCACGAAACAGCATGACGAACTGAACCTTGTCGCCATCCTCAAGGAACTCACGTGCCTTGTTGACCTTCATGTTCAGGTCGTGGTCATCGATCTTGGGCCGCAGGCGCATGCCTTTAAGCTCGCTCTTTTTAGCGTGAGCTTTGGCTTTCTGCTCTTTCTTTTGCTGCGCGTACTTCCACTTGCCGTAATCCATGATTCGGCAGACCGGCGGTCGGGAGTTGGGGGCGACCTCCACCAGGTCCAGCTCGGCATCTCGGGCAAGTTGCCGTGCTTCATCGGTATCAACGACCCCGAGCTGCTGTTCGTTTTCGTCAATCAGTCGGACCGGCGACAGCCGGACCTGGTCGTTAATTCTTAAGCGTTTGCCCGTTTCCTTGGGCGGGGGTCTGAAGCGTCCTTTAGCGATGATCGGGTCTCCGGGGAGAAATAAAATAGGCTTGCCCACGCAAGTGAATCTGCGTTACCAAGGCATAACCGGAACGGTGTTAAGGCTCCACGTTGTGATTCTATGCGATAATTCCTAGCCCTGCGAACGATTCTTGTACTTAAGGCGTCATCAACCCTTGACGGACTAACTCATCAAGGCTCGGCCCAGTTTGAGTAACCAATAGGCCACCGGTGCGACGAGTACCACTGAATCCACGAGGTCCAGTACGCCGCCAAACCCTGGGATCGCGGAGCCAGAGTCCTTGATGCCTGCGTCGCGTTTGAGCAGGCTCGCGGTGAGATCGCCGACTTGCCCGGTCAGTCCAAGCAGAAGCCCGGCCACGGCTGCGAACCATAAAGGCCAGAGTCCTGACGCATTTGCAGGGGTCTGGCTGGCATCCAACGCGACATCGGGGCCGAAGACCTGGGTGGGATCGACCAGCAGCGTGAACAGCACCGCGAGCACTGCAGAAAACGCCAGTCCGCCCATGAGGCCTTCCCAGGTTTTGCCGGGGCTAAGCCAGGGGATGAGTTTGTTACGTCCGATGAGTCGGCCGGTGGCGTAGGCCCCGATGTCGGAAGACTTGGTGACGAGGATCGCCCCGGCCACGACCCACGCGGTGTATTCCTGGCGGATCAAAAGCCAGAATCCCGGAATGATGCCGAGGTAGACGCAGGCCAGGACACCCCCCGCTCCGGCGAGAATGGCGCCTTGTGTCTGCGTTCGCCGGCAATGAAAGACGAGCACTCCGAGAAAGACCACCGCGAGCGACGTGGCAAGAATGGGCACGCCGTAAGACGTCATCGCCGTGACGCCCATCGCTGCGAGCCCGATGCACCCTGATGCGGCCATCACCGCAGGAGGCGTTAAGGCGCCTTTGGATCGCATCATGGCGGCGACTTCAAAAGATGCCCCCGCAGCGAAGATGCCAAACGTGATCAGCAACACCAGCCCCGGGAGATCCCAGGCACGTCCCACCGTTTCGTCCGCCGCGAGGGCGGCGCACAAGAGAACGATGACTGCGATGCTGACAGGGAGTCGGTAACGGAGCATGAAGTCTGTGATATTAAGCCGTGGTCGCAGCGGCGTCGCATACCCGCCGGGATGCAGCGGATGACGTACACTCGCGCCATGGCATTCTTGCGGAGTTTGGTCGGGTTGGGTGGCTCCCGATGGGGCGTGCTGGGTATGGTTTTGTCATGCGCTTTTGGGCTGGGGCGACCCGCGGGGGGGGACGTGGTGGTCGGTGATGGTGGGGTGGTCTTTGTCGTGCGAACGAATGATAAAACCCCGCAGACGGCAGAATTGTTAGGGCTTTGGCCTGACGCCCAGCCCACCTTGATCCCATTGGCTGAGCTTCGGGGCGAGCCTGTGCCCAACGGAGTTGCCGCCCGCGCGGGTTCGGTGTTGCTGGCTTATGCCGATGGATCCTTGGTCGAGTGGCGTGCGCAACGACAACCTTTAATCACCCAGCCCCGTTTATCGACAACGCGTCGCCGCTCGCTGCCGCCAGGCGTTACCCTCCGGGCACTGGCGGAACATCGCGGCAAGACGTGGGCGCTGGTGCGTGTTGAAGATGCGAAAACACTGCAAGCGCTCGACGCGCCCCCAACACCCCACGCGAACCTCATCGATGCGGATGCATACAACCGAGCGCTAAATCTGCCGCCCGGCACACTGCGTCCGCCGACTGAAGATCACAATCCTTTCGCGATTCCTGATGCAGGTGAGTCGGGATCAACGCCTGAATCGACGCAGCCCGCGACTGCCCCGGCCCAGGTCAGCGAATCGACGCAACTCGCTTCACCCGGTTTTTCGCCTTCCACACCGTCAACGCCAGCGAGTCAGCCGGTCGAATCCGTTGCCACGCAGCCCGGCGTGACGGAGGAACTTAGCGCTGGAGTCCAGGATCAGGAACCGCCCACCACACGTTCGGCCCCGACTCAGAACGCTGAGTCGGTTCAGGCAGACCGCCTGCTCACGCTGGAGAACGGCCGATGGGTGACACAGCCGCTGCCCGCCGTCATGCAGCCGGGGGCGCGGCGTGTTGTTTTGATATTTGCACGCGACACACAAGCCCGGCCAACGCTTGTCACGACCGCTTCGTCCGGTGGGCTGCTGACTTGGTCGCCACAAGAAGACACAGACGAATGGGTGCGAACCGAACACGCGTTGTCATTGCAGGGCAAGGCGTGGGATGCGTCCGTCATCAGCGATCAGCTGGTCGTCGCGGTGCAAGGCGGACGTGATCACTCCGAGTCGCGAGGCGACGCGACACAGCCAGCGACGACGTGGCGCAATCAGGTGACGCTGTACACGGTCCGGCACGCGGGCCTGGTTTCGATCGGTGAGGTTGCACTCAATGATGCCCCACGTACTTCGGGACGTGCGTGGACGATGACCTCGTGGGGCGTGGCTCAGGGCGCTGTCATCTCATGGGGCCATGAAGTCTCCGAGGATCAGGCTTCGGGGATTGAAGTGCACGTGTTTGATTTTCACGGACCGGTGGGCAGCGCGTTTGCGGTCCCGATGGTCACGTTTAACCCGGTGGCAGAATCGAGCGGGGTGGTCCTTTTGCTTGTCGTTGCCACGGTGGGCGTGGTGCTGATGCTGATCTTTTGGAAGCGTGACGGGCCACGCGCGTCCATGGCGTTGCCGGTGAATCTGGCACCGGCCGACCTGTTGAAACGGGGTATGGCGGGGCTCATCGACGTATCGGTTGGCCTGGGGGTGGCGATGGGCTGGTCGGGCCGCAGTTTGCTCGAAATCACGCAGCACTGGCCGGGCAACGCCGAGACTGGGGCGTGGTCGGCCATCTGGCCCGGTGTGGTGGTGATCGCGGTGACGGTGTTCCACACGACCTTGACCGAGGTGCTCACCACGCGGACGCTGGGTAAGGCCTTGCTGGGGCTGCGGGTCACCGACCTGACCGGGAGGCCCCCGGGCGTGTGGCGGTTGGTCGGCCGGGGACTGCTCAAGCCGCTGGACATGGTGGCGGTGCTGTTGCTGATACTTCCCGTGATTTTTCCAACCCGCCAGCGGGTCGCAGACCTCGTCACCCGCACACTGGTGGTGACCTCTCGCGAGCCTTCGGAGATGCCGCCTACAGGTTTGGATAACGCTCAGCAAAACAAAGAGGCGGATGAGCCGACGGACGACTCCTCGCTCCCTGAGAAACGCGATGACACTGACTCCAAGTAATCCGGAGGCTGAAGCTTCGTCCGAGGCGCAAGACGCCAGGCCACCCGCGGTGGTTCTGCTCTCAGGGGGGCTGGACTCCGCGACGGTGTTGGCAATTTGTCACACGCAAGGCTATGCCTGTCACGCGTTGTCGTTTGACTACGGCCAACGGCACCGCGTGGAGCTTGAGGCAGCCAAACGCGTCGCCGACTCCCTGGGTGTGGTTTCACACCAATGGGTAACGCTCGACTTGCGGGCATTCGGTGGGTCCGCGTTAACGGATGACACCCTCTCGGTGCCAAAGCGAAGTGACATTGATGATGCAACGCAAGCTCACGCTCCAAAACTCAGCCCGATCCCGGTGACCTATGTCCCCGCCCGAAACACCATCTTCCTCAGCTACGCGTTGGCGTTTGCGGAAGTCATCGGTGCTCAACATATCTTTGCCGGGATGAATGCGGTGGACTACTCAGGCTACCCCGATTGTCGGCCCGAATATCTTGATGCGTATCAAACCATGGCCCGACTGGCGACCCGCGAAGGCGTCGAGGGCCGGGGGGTCACATTGCACGCGCCCTTGATGCACATGCGCAAGACTGAGATCGTGCAACGCGGTCTGGAACTCGGCGTCGATTACGCGCTGACCCATTCGTGCTACGACCCCGGGGAGGACGGTCGCGTGTGCCGTGATTGCGATGCGTGCCGATTGCGACAGGACGCTTTCGAAGCCTTGGGACGCACAGATCCTGTCTTATAAGCTCGACTCAGGCCACCTGCCGCGTTGGCCGATAAGCCTGCTATGACCTCCGCCACGACTGACACCATGACACCCGACATTCGTAACGCCATGATGCCCAACTCCCCTGAACTTGAAGCAGCGCTGATTGCGGTGCGTAGTGCGTCCGAGGTTTGCCGGTCGGTTCAGCAGAATCTTGTGCAAGCCAAGACGCTCGAAAAAGGGGACAAAAGCCCGGTGACAGTGGCGGACTTCGCCTCACAGGCGGTGGTGGCCCAGGTGCTTCGCACGCGTTTCCCCGAAGTGCCCATGGTGGGCGAAGAGGATGCGGCCGAATTGCGGACCGGCCGACACGCAGCGTTGGCCGACGCCGTCGCGCAACACGCCAAGCTCGACCGCGAGACCGCGTTGGCTGCGATTGACCACGGCGGTTTCGACCCCAACACCAGCCCCGGGATCACGCGGTACTGGACGCTTGACCCGATCGACGGCACCAAAGGATTTCTCCGCGGCGAACAGTACGCCATCGCACTTGCGCTCATCGAAGAGGGCCAGGTGGTGCTCGGCGTCCTGGGCTGCCCCAACCTCGACGGGGGACTCACCCTTGCCGCAACCCGCGGCGGCGGCACGTGGAGTGTTGGTGATGGCACGCAAACGCCCGAACGATTCTCAGTCACATCGCACGACGACCCCGCAGATGCCCGATTCTGTGAATCCGTGGAGTCCGGACACTCCGATCAGGATGCGTCGGGCGACATTGCTTCGGCGCTGGGGATCACCGCCGAGCCCTATCGGATTGACAGCCAGTGCAAGTACGCGGCGGTGGCTCGCGGCAATGCGGATATCTACCTGCGTCTGCCGACCCGGCCGGGCTACCAGGAGAAAATCTGGGACCATGCGGCTGGCATGCTGGCCGTCCAGGAAGCAGGCGGCACGGTGACCGACATCCACGGCAACGCGTTGGACTATTCCCACGGCCGCGTCTTCGCCGCGAACCAAGGCGTCGTCGCAACCAACGGCAAGCTGCACGACCGCGTCATCGCAGCCGTGAAAGCCAACTTCACGCCGCCTCAGTAAGGCCACCAGCATACTCTCCTGGGTTACCGCATCGTGACTTCGGGCTTGCATGAGTGTCAACCTGCACGAGGCATGCTTAATGGCATGTTTCGCTGCTCATTGCCTCCAAGTATGGGGTCGTTTGCGTAGGCCTCGACGCAACGCATGGGGACATAAACGCGTGATGCTTGTGGGCCAAGGCGGGATTTTCCAGAGTAAACTTCGTTCGATTAGAGCGGCATAGGGTTGACTGGTTTCGATTAGGGGCACCGCATTGGTCTTCAGTGGCGACGGGCATCCTGCCTGTCGTTGGCTCGCAGGGCCATTGGCAGCGTTCGATCATCCCTCGGGCAATTCAGGCCCAACGCCTGAACCACCGCAAACAGCAGGATCAAATCACGGGCGGTGGCCTTGGCTTGCCGCGGGACTCGCCTTCCAGCCTGCATCTCGACCATAGGCCGAGGCGTGATCCGGTCGCTGCTGTGCAGCGAAGACCGGCAGGATGCCCGTCCCACTCAAACCACAACAAATGATCGCGGTCCGCTCTAGTACAAATATCGACGATATTTGAATTAAGCATGACACGCTTGGGGGTCTTGTGGCTCGCACTGCGGGCGTTGTGATCAGCTCGTGGATTCGGGTTCGGGAAGGTCTTCGCAGAATGTGCAAAGGGCTGCGAGGCTCGGCGATTCGGCGTTTCGTACGTAATAGCCGCTTGTGGCGGTGCCGACGCAGAGCGACTGGTCAAGGGGTAGCCCCGCAAGCCAGCCCAGGCAGAAGCCTGCGTTGAAGTTGTCGCCCGCCCCGGTGCTGAGCCTGGGGTGTTGCACAAACGGACCCTGGAAGAAGGCCTGATCGCTGCCATCACTTGCTGCTGCACCGGATCGCGGATGCACCACGACCCGCTGGACGCCCAGGGCTTCCCGGAGTGCTTCCGCCCCGGCCATGAGTGCGTCGGCACTCGCCTCAGGCGGCGTGACCCCCATGACCTGAGCGACCTGCCTGGCTTCGCTCAAATTGAACCCAAGGCAGACATCCGCATGCTCAGCCAGGCGCCCTGCCAGACGCATTGCAGAGCTGATGTCTTCAGCGGTTCGTTTGGCAGGGTCTGCCAGGTCGATGAAAATCTTGCGCCGCCCCGAAAGCTTGGGTAATACCTGATCCGCCAAATGGCTCCACAGGTCATTCATTCCAGGCAACATCGTCCAGTTCACCATGGCGATGAGCTGGCTTTGCAGCACGATGCCGTCATACGCGTCCAGACCCAGGCGTTGCTCAATGGTCTGTTGTCCGAATTGGTCAAGGGCATCGAGTTTGCCGAGCATGAGTTTGCCGTCCTCAAACTCCAGGGCATCCGTGAGGCCGGGGTTTGAAATTGAGTGCACGGTGGCGGCCTTGGCAAATTCTTCAAAGACGGGGTCGACTTGCGGGTCACCCAGAGCTCCGATGTAGGTGACGGGCAGGCCTGACGACAGCAGTGCATTAGCCATGATGGGGCCGTTGCCGCCGAGCTTGCGGACCTGGGTCACCATTTCGATGTTTGACGACTGACCTGCGGAATCAAGAATGCGCTGGCCGAACTCGCGCAGGGTTTTGATGCGATCAAAGTGTTGTGGGCTGAGCCTTTTATCCACGACGTGAATGATCGAATCCACGAAGCCGTCGAAGCCGACGAGTACGGGGCTTTGGGAAGCATTGGGCTCAAAGGCTTTGAGAGCCGTAGCGGCTTGACGAGCGATGGTGGAGCGGTCTGACATAGCCATCAAATTTAGCAAGCAGGATGAACGCGGTCACACGACATCGCGTGATGCTGCTGGGGAGTGGTGACCTGCTCGCATGAGGATGCGTCCGCTACGTTGTGTCGATGCCGCGTCGTAGTTCTGCCGCCCCGAGTCTTATAAACCGTGTGCCGTGGCTGGCGGTCCTGGCGCGCGTCGATTTTTTATGGATGCGGCGGCTGGTGGCTGTCGCCGACCGGTGCGGATTGCTCAAGTCATATGCGATTCACACGACTGCGGTGGTGGTGGGGTTGATGCTCGGGTGGAGTCTTCTGTGGTTCATTGATGCCCTCGAAGCGGTGCTACTGAGTGGTCGGACCTGGT
Source organism: uncultured Phycisphaeraceae bacterium (assembly GCA_963799465.1). GTDB lineage: Bacteria > Planctomycetota > Phycisphaerae > Phycisphaerales > Phycisphaeraceae > JBCCOW01. Next base: position 95,499 of record CAWCXG010000004.1, read on the forward strand.
CGGCGGGGTGGTCTGGGAGTCGATGGGCAGTGCAAGAAATCCAAGCGGGTCCCCTTGAGGACATGCTTATCGTAATCGCATCGTGGGTTTTGGGATTTATCCTTGGCCAGAACACTTATGTCGGTTTCGCGTCGCTCATGGCCGGCTGGGGCGCAGGTCCCGACACGGTTTCGCTGGCTTCAGATAAGTCGCTTCGAGCGACTACTGCGAAACTGATGTTTGGCCCTAAGGTTTTGAGAGCGTCAACACTGACCGCGGTGCGACGGTACTGGATGTTAACGCCTGCATTGGTGGCGCTAGGCCTGGTGGCCACCGCTTGGGGGGCGGCGGGTGATCTTGTTCGTGAGCTTCTCATCCGAGGGCAGTGGGTGCCCGGCACATGGATACCAGCCAGGGATTGGGATGTGCTCCGGGTGCTCTGTCTGTTTGCCTGGCTCACCCTCGGTGTTGCCGCTGTCAAGCGGGCGACGCTGCCAGCGGGGTTTGCCAAGCGATGTCGGTGGCCGCCTCGGTGTCGTTCGTGTGATTTCAATGTGCTGGGCTTACGCCCCGGTGCGCAGTGCCCGGAGTGTGGCGAGCACGTGTGGCGGAGCATGGTGCGTCGGCCGCGACGCGGACCGATCAACCCGTGGCGGATTCTCTTGACCCCATCCCATCCGCATCGACGGCTGCACCCACTGAGTCCACCAGCCCATCGGGGGTATCGCGTGCGATGGATCATCCGGGCAGCGTTGGCTGCGGCGTGCGGTGCGGCGCTCATGCAGTGGCAGGCTTCGCCTTACGCTCCAAAGGTCTTCAGCGCGGAGACCTTTATGTACTGCGTCTTATCCTTTGTAGGGATCGCCGGTTTCACGCTGTTTGCCAGCTGTGCGGCGGCCACGTTGATTGCCGCTCTGCTCAACTCCCGCCACCCGGTCAACCTCTTACCCGCCTCGTCGGCAGCGGCGTCGTACGCCAGTCCACTTTTCGCGGTGTGGGTCGTGGTGTTGTACGCAGGTCTCATGACGATCCGGTGGGCGACATCGCATCAACCTCGGTGGTCCGACACCGTGATCAATGTGTTGGCTGGCCTGTTTATCGCGTGCAATGTTGCCGCGTTTCTCTGGTACCTGCTCGTGGTGGCGAGGGCAACGGGGGCATCCCGAAAGAGCAATTTTTAGAGCAGGATCATGTCGTCGTCGAGGCAAGCACTGCTACGTCCGGATTGGACAATTGCGGTGACCATCGCTCCCAGAGTTGCTTTTGGATCGTGCTGGCTTGAGTGACCCAGTTGAGTTGGGCGGGCACGATGTCGTGCTGGCTGCACAGCGCTGCGGCAATGCCTGCCGCTTCGCCCATCGCCACAGAATTGCCGGTGACGCGGTAGCTGGAGTGTGCGAGAAAGTCGCCCGAGATGCATCGCCCCGCGAGGAGCAGATTGTTGACATCCGCAGCGACCAGCGCACGGTAGGGCACATCGTAGGGCTCGCTGTGAAACTTCTGCGAATGGTCAATGCCCTTGCTGACCTGTTTATTTGTCGAGTGGACATCAATCGTGAAGGTGACCCGGCAGATCGCGTCGTCGTGCCGTCGGCCCTGTGCAAGGTCATCGACGGTGACCCGATAAAGCCCGCGGACGCGCCGGCCTTCCCGGACGCCGATCGATGGCGCGGTCGTGACCAGCCGAAGGTTGGACCAGATTCCGCCGAGGTTCCGCAGCGCATCGAGGTTGGTATGAAGCTCATCGCGGGCACTGAGCGTCGCACGGGTGAGGTCGTCAGCGGATAGCGCGCTCACGCCGTACGCGTGATTGATCATCCAGGCGTACAGGTCAGGAGCGATCTCAAAAATCGTCGGGCTGGCATAACTGGTTTCCACTCCAGCACGGGCAAATTCCGCAGCCAGTGCGTCTTTAGGGGCAGCCCATGAGCGATCGGCCCGCTCGTGATAGTCAGCCGTCTGATCACGATCGATGCCTGTGACTAACGCCATCATCGTCATCGGCTGCGTTTCACCTGCGCGGTCGGCCCCGGCTGCCCCGGGCCCTTCTGTGGGGCGGCCTACCTCAAACTGGCACCCCGCCTGGGCGGCAAGGTCGCCGTCACCTGTGGCATCGACAAACACCCCGCCGCACCAGGCCTCGCGGCCACTCTTGGATTCGGTCAGCACCGCATGAATGGTCTCGTCCTGCTTCACAACCGCGCACACACGTGTAAACAGTCGAACCTTCACGCCTGCCTGAGCGCAGGCCCGTTCCAGCACCACCTTCATGCGTTCGGGGTCGTAAGCCAAACCTTTACCATCTCCACCGACCTGATGGAATCGCGGTTCTGCAAGTCGGTGTCGAATGTCCTGCATCACACCGTGTTTGTTGCCCCAGTCCAGGATCCACGAGAGCATGCCGGTGGTCCAGACTCCGCCGAGTTGGCCGTGGGCTTCGATGAGGGTGACGCTTGGCTCACGTCCAGCAAGCCGTTGCGCGTGAGCCGCCGCGAGTGCCGCCGCGACGCCCGCGGGCCCGCCTCCGCAGACGACGACTTTGGCCTCAGAGACGATCGGCACGGACCGGGTTACTTCGATGATTTGCTCGTCCAGCACCTGAGTCTGCATCATGTCATCCTAACGGCGAGATGCCGAATCCATAACGTCGATCCCGCAATGATGAGCTCGTTGCTTCATCCATACGGCCCCCGACACACGTTGCCAGCACGCCAGGAAGCGGTCATGCCTAAACCTTCACGACTCTCACCGCTGCTGTCGATGCCCTTGGGTCTGATCAAGCCGCGGACGTATGTGCATCGGTACCGCGATCACTCTTTTATGAGCGTGTGGCTGGTGCATGGGATGGCAAGCCTGGGCGCGATCGTTGGGTTGCTCGTACTCACAGGCAGTGTGGAGACCCTTGTCTCCATGAGCGGTCAGGCCGGCGTCGGCTTCGCCTTGGCGGGTGTCATTTATGAATTGGGCTGGCTTGCACTGGCCGCTGTTCTGCAGGCGTGGTGTGCTTCGCCGGACACGTCGGACCGTGCGTATCGCAGCTCGCTTCGCAGTGTGCTTTTACTGACGCCAATCATTGCGGGTAGTTTCCTGCTCATTATGTTTTTGATCCGCGCTTTGGACATCGGCACGGCCAGCGAAGGTCGCGTCATGTTAAGTGTGCTGCTGATCGCATTCATCATGCTTGGTTTAGGGTGGGCGATCCTGCACGCGCTCAAGCCGCCGGTGTGGGCTGCGCGCTGCGGCTGGCCCTTGCGATGTGAAGGATGCGGCTACTCTCTAGCGGGGATGCAAGTAGGACATTCTTGCCCTGAATGTGGCAAGAATGCCTCCGAGAGTCAGCAATCGCATGTTGGGCCAACGGGTCTGTTCGTCCTGCCATCTCTGCGGATGCGGCTGGGGCTTCAATCACGAAAATTCGGAGCGATGTTGCCCCGTTTCACCCACGAGCGGAGGCATCGCCGATTTCGCATGCGATGTCTGCTCATCATGGTGGGCTTGGGAGTCGTCCTGATTCAATGCGTTGTCCTGGTGCATCTCCTGACTGATCCAGGTTCGGCTTCCAGTTGGTCAGGATTAAACGAACCGGCCGTCTGGATATTCGGCCTGTACGCGGGCATGCTCTGCACCTTTTTCTTCGCGGCGGTGCAATGCAGCCTGGCATCGCTCGCAGCGATGGTCATCAAAAAGCGACATGCCGTGGTGTGTCACGAGATCGCCTGTCAAGCGGCGTCATGGCTTTCGCCCCTCGTGGTCATCTGGGCGCTGGGAACCTATTTTTACATGGGCTATATCCTGTGGAACGTCATTGATAGCTATCTGCTTTTCAATAGCGCACGTTCTGCCTATCACGTGCCATTCATAGGTACTGCGTTTCTGTTATTTCAGATGCTGATGCTGGTGTGGTTTGTCGGGTCGCTTACCCGCGCCATCCGCAGCGGGATGTACTCCAATTTCTAGTGCTGCCGACCTTCGACAGGATCGGCCTAAGGCTAACTCACATACACTCTTAGCATGGCCTACGACCCCGCTTCGATCGAACCCAAGTGGCAGGCCCACTGGGAACAACACCACACCTTTGCCGCACCCAATCCGGGTGACACGGACTTTGATCCGTCAGCGCCGAAGTTCTACGTACTCGATATGTTTCCGTACCCCAGCGGCGTGGGCCTGCACGTCGGACATCCGCTGGGCTACATCGCCACCGACATCGTGGCCCGCTTCAAAAAAATGCAGGGCTACAACGTGCTGCATCCGATGGGGTTCGACGCCTTCGGACTGCCCGCCGAACAATACGCGGTCGAGACCGGCGTGCACCCTCGCGTCACGACCGAAAAGAACATCGCCAACATGGTTCGCCAACTCAAAGCCCTGGGGATGGGCTACGACTGGAACCGCTCGCTGGCCACGACCGACCCGGGCTATGTCCGGTGGACGCAATGGATTTTCCTGCAGCTGTATCACAGCTATTTCGACCCGATCGAACAGCGGGCGCTGCCCATCAGTCACCTGCAGCATCAGCTCGAGCAGGAGAACTATTACGTCGGCCTGGACGGTGAACTCATCAACTCAGGCATCGGCGAAGATCTGCAAGCCTTGGGCGGTGTGCCGGGAACCGCCATTGTTTGGCATGAAATGCAGCCCGATCAACAGTCCCGGCTGCTCGACGCCTACCGCCTGGCTTACTTGGATGAAGTCAACGTCAACTGGTGCCCGGAACTCGGAACGGTGCTGGCCAACGAAGAAGTCACCGCAGAGGGGCGAAGCGAACGGGGCAACCACCCCGTCGCCAAGCGTCCGCTGCGGCAGTGGATGCTGCGGATCACCGCCTATGCCGACCGACTGATCGAGGACCTCGAAGCGGTGGACTGGCCCGAGCCGATCAAAGCCTTGCAACGCAACTGGATCGGCAAAAGCACGGGAGCAGAAGTCGATTTCCCGCTTGCTTCTCACGCCGAAACTTCACCCGGGTCGAGCGAGAACGCTGAAGATTCCCAGGACATCATTACCGTATTCACCACGCGGCCTGACACCCTTTTCGGGGCGACGTACATGGTGCTGGCTCCCGAGCATCCTCTCGTGGAGGTTGTGACCACGGACCCTCAGCGCGCGGCGGTCACGGCTTATCAAAACCAGGCCGCGGCAAAGTCCACCGAAGACCGAGCGGCGGAGGCGAAGCACAAGTCCGGCGTCTTCACCGGCGGCTACGCCATCAACCCGGTCAACCAGCAGCCCATCCCCATCTGGATCGCAGACTATGTGCTTATGGGCTACGGGACCGGTGCAATCATGGCGGTCCCTGCGCACGATCCGAGAGACTTCGCGTTTGCCACCACATACGCTTTGCCCATCCTGCAGGTCGTCAAGCCGAAACTCGGCCATGACGATGTCGCACAGACGCTCGAGCAAACCACGTTGGGCACCGCCTACACCGGCGATGGACAGCTCGTCCATTCGGCTCACGATGACCTCGATCTCAACGGCCTGTCTGTGGACGACGCGAAAGATCGCACACTCAAATGGCTTGAGGACTCAGGTACCGGCCGACGCAAACAGCAGACGCGCCTGCGGGACTGGCTGTTCAGCCGGCAACGCTATTGGGGCGAACCGTTTCCCATCCTGCACGGCCCCAACGGCGAGGTTCGGCCTGTCGACGAAGCCGACCTACCCGTCGCGTTGCCGCCGATGGACGATTTCAAACCCACGCCCTGCGACGCCGATGACCCCAGTCCCGAGCCGCCTCTGGGACGGGCCGATGACGCGTGGAAACGCGTCACGCTCGATGGCGTGACCTATACCCGTGAACTCAATACCATGCCCAACTGGGCGGGCTCCTGCTGGTACTACCTGCGGTACCTCGACCCGCAAAATGATCACAAAATCGTCGGAGACTCGGCTGAGGAATACTGGATGGGTCCGCCATCCAGGGATGACGGGCAGGGTCCCGGCGGCGTGGACCTCTATGTCGGAGGTCAGGAACACGCGGTGCTTCACCTGCTGTACGCCCGGTTCTGGCACAAAGTCCTGTACGACCTCAACCACGTCTCAACCCCCGAGCCCTTCGGCAAGTATTACGCCCAAGGATACATCCAGGCCTTCTGCTACCGCGATGCCCGAGGTGTCGCAGTGCCTGCCGCGGAGGTGGTCGATGAGCATGGCCGACCTGCAGCAGAGTCCCAGGGCCGGGCTGATGCAACCTTCACACATCACGGCGAGACCGTCACACGTGAATTCGGAAAGATGGGCAAAAGCCTGAAGAATGCGGTGGCTCCCGATGAGGTCATCGCTCAATACGGAACCGATACGCTCCGGCTGTACGAGATGTACATGGGGCCATTGGATCAGTCGAAGGTCTGGAACACCGCTGACATTGTGGGCGTCAATCGGTTCCTTCAGCGGGTCTGGCGGAACCTGGTGGATGACGAGCTTGCCGACGGCGGGACCAGTGAACCATCCGTCAACCGCGGATTGAAGATCACGCCTGACTTGCCGGATCCGGAGTTGGACCGGCTGATGCATGCCACCATTCAGCGGGTGACTGCAGACATGGCAAGACTGTCGTTCAACACGGCGATCGCAGCACTCATTGAGCTGAACAACGCACTGGTCGCGCTTGAAAAAGTACCCAACGAGGTGGCGGAGGCGTTGGTGAAAATGTTGGCTCCGTTTGCCCCGCATTTGGCGGAGGAGCTTTGGAGCCGAATGGGGTATCCACAAAGCGTGGCCCACGCGGCGTGGCCTTACTTTGACGCCTCGAAGCTGGTCCGCGACAGTGCCGAAATCGCGGTGCAGGTCAACGGCAAATTGCGGGGCAAGGTCACCGTGCCCGCCGATGCAGATCAGTCCCAGGCTGAAATCGCGGCAAAAGCTGATGAAAACGTCGCCGGTCAGTTGGACGGCAAAACAATTCGCAAGGTGATTTACGTGCCCGGCCGACTGCTGAACTTCGTGGTGGGTTAGTCACCGCGAAGGATCCACGCGTCGCGTGGAAGGAAACTTACTTCGCGTCGTCGTGCTCACCCTTGCCGGCGATGGTGTCGCGCATGTCAGTATCCGCATTGATATTTTTCATGCGGTAGTAGTCCATGATGCCCAGGTTGCCGTTGCGGAAGGCCTCAGCCATGGCTTTTGGCACTTCGGCTTCGGCGCGGACCACCTCAGCCCGAGCTTTTTGGACTTCAGCGATATATTCCTGCTCCTCAGCCACAGCCATCGCGCGTCGCTTCTCGGCCTCCGCCTGGAAGCGGCGTTTGTCGGCCTCCGCCTGGTCGGCCTGGAGCTTGGCACCAATGTTTTCGCCCACGTCGATGTCTGCGATGTCCACTGACAAGATTTCAAACGCGGTGCCGGAGTCAAGACTTTTGCCAAGCACGACCTTGGAGATTTTGTCGGGGTTTTCGAGAACCGCCTTGTGGCTGCTCGCCGAGCCGATGGTCGTCACAATGCCTTCGCCGACACGGGCGATAATCGTTTCCTCCGTCGCACCACCCACCAAACGCGGCAGGTAGGAGCGAACCGTCACGCGGGCCCGGGCTTTGAGTTGAATGCCGTCCTGCGCAACGGCGTCAATCGTGCTGCGTCCCTGCTGGGGGCTGGGGCAGTCGATGACCTTGGGGTTCACGCTGGTCTGCACGGCTTCAAGAATGTCACGACCCGCACGGTCGATCGCACAGGCGGTTTGCCAGTTCAGGTCGATCTCAGCGTATTTGGCCGCGATCAGCGCGGTCACCACGCGGGGCACGTTGCCGCCGGCGAGATAGTGCGTTTCCATCTGATTAGTCGAAATGTCAATGCCAGCCTTGACCGCCTGGATGCGTGAAAACACCATCGTGCGGGGGTTGACCTTGCGAAACTTCATCGCGATGAGGTTGAGAAATCCAACCTTCGCGCCCGAGATCAACGCCTGGAACCACAGCCCGAAATACTTCAGGATGAGGAACACGAAAATCAGGACGATGACCGCGACGACGGCGATCACGATGTACAGGATGGTCTCTGGCATGAGCAGGCTCTCAGGGGGGATCGGGAGGCTGGGGCATCCTACCCCATCGGAGGCTGATTGCGAAAGTCGCTGTCGTGACCGGGCGAGCAGCGGGCTTGGCGTACTGGGTTAAGAGGCCGCCCAAGGTCCTGCCGCAAGCACGCGGAGCCTTTGTTCGATGTCTTCGACTCGAACGCTGGAAGTCATTCTGCTCGGGTTGACAGATGCGAGTCTGGCCCGCAGACGATAGACGGTAATGGAGTCGAACCGCGAACGACTGGTCGGCTCATAGTCGAGTAAGGTCGCTTCGATCGCCTCACACGCGTAAGGCAACAACGACAGCAGGGCGGCCTGCCTGACCTGAACGTTGGGCCAGGGCCGGGTTGTGAGGTGCTGGCGACAGGCTGCGAACGTCAGCGGCAGTACGCCACGCACCAGGCGGTCCCGCAAGGTGGTCGCACGACCTAGACACGCTTGGCATGCGTCGATGCAATGTTTTCGTACCGGCCGACCTCTGAGTTGGGGCTTGAGCCGATCTGCGGTGTAGAGCGCGTAGTGGTAGCGCGTGAGCAGTGAGCGTGCCTGATGATCGTCCTGCAGAGGATTCGTAAACCATGGGTGCAACGGCTCGGGAAGATCCGTCAGCGCTAATTCAGCATCCACTACCGCATTGCGTGTCGTGAGCAGGTCGGGCGGAATGTGCTGCAAGACTTCATGTGCATCGGCTCGATCAAAAATGTCACACACCACATGTGGCATGGGCTGATTTGCCAGCCATGCCGCACGCTCCTCCCGAGCGACCCGGCGGACCGTGCTGGTCGACCTGCCAAACCGACGGGCAATTTGAGAAACGGGGTCCCCGCTCTGCACGGCCTGCTCGATGTCATGCCGTTGCTCACGGGTGAGCTTTCGTGCAGAAGCCGGGAAGATCCGCTGGTCGGGTTCGTTCACGTCATACGCCATCAACACGTCGCGGACCGTCTGCGCTGCTCGTCCAGACCGCTTGGCCAAGTGCGACACGACAGGCTGCAGCCCGACTCCCGTCCGCACCTGTAGTCGGCGGGCTCGATGTATCCAGGCGTCATGCTGATTCGGCGAGACTTTACGAAACGCCCCCGCGTTGGCGACGAGTGTGGGACGCTGCGCGCAAAAATGTTCCACTGCCCTGCGTGGGTACGCGATGACCTGGCGTTGCGTATCACCCGCTCGGACCCAGCGCCATCGCAGTCCCCGATCCCGCCAGCGGATCAACGTCTTGCTCGAAACGTTCAGTTCGTGAGTCAATGCCTCTGCGAGGTGGACTCCGTCGGCCTCATCGGGTCCGATGAAAACGGATCGGCTCAGGGAATCGATCATCCTGCGCAGGTCGGCAAGCACCGCTTCACCCACGAGAAGCTCGGTGCCTTGCGTGGTGCTGGGTAGCCGGTGACCCGTAATGCCAAAGCTGAGATAGTCGGCCGGGTAGACCTCGCGGGGCTTGAGCTGGTCATGCAACGACTCGGCAGCGAAGACCTGTCGATGGCGTGACGCGGCAGGTCCTCGGACCAGTTGCCGCGCCAAGTCATCCAAGGCCTGGCAGAGATAGGGCTTGGCGGACCGTCGGCTCACAGTTTCAACGATAGGTCATGCTCAGACTGGCGGGTAGCTCAGCCGCGATGGACCTCACTGCGTTGGCTGCGGGTGGAGTTGGCTTAACGCATCGCCGTAAACACGGATGGCTTGGCGTTCGCGGGGGCCGATGCGGTACCGCAGGATTTGCCCGAGATAGTGCGAGGCGAGCGACTCGGGCCAGCCGTGCATACCTGCGTACCGGGCAACGAGTTGGTCGATTCGCGTGAGGTTGGACTCAAGTGTTTCTTCAAGCACGCGGGCGAGTCGGTTGGCGGCGTCATCAGATCGGGCGGTCCACACCGCGAAAACGAAAGGCAGGCCCGTCAGGCGTTGCCAGGCCTCGCCCAGGTCCAACTCGTATTGAAAGACACCGGGGGGCGGTGGGGCGGTGACCACTTTGTCTCCGATCAGCAGTGCCGCATCGGCAAAGTCAGGCAACGGGAAAGCCGTGTGGTCATGGGCAACGAGTGTCACATCGTGGCCGAACAAGCCCTGCATGACGATCCGCAGAAGCCGCACGGAGGTATGGCTATCGGTGTCTGCATAAACGTGGTTGACGCGTTCAAGTGGTACTCGGCTAAATAGACGGACGGTAAGCGTTGGGCCCTCACACCCGATCCCTCCGACGGGGATGATGACCAGCGGTTGGTCGTGGAGAAACAGATCTGCCACGGGACACAGCGCAGCGTCGCAGCTTCTGCGGGTGAGCAGGTCGATCTGCCGGGCGGGGATGTCGAGCGTCACGTCGACACCACGGCTTTCGAGGCCTTCAATCAAAGGCTTGGCGTTGAGATAACTCACAGACCCCACGCGAGGCCTGGTCCGACTGGCGTGGGTGGAATCGGTGGACTGAGGCGTGTGCATGACTCTTGCAAAAGCATAGGGCGACCGGCCGGGCGTTTGGCCGCAAGGTCCCTCGCGGGTTGTTGGGCTCATTGCTCTAAGAAAGCTCCGTGTGTTCTCGCACCGGTCTTGACCCTGCTGCACAACCCCGCCAAGATGCCCGGTCCTATGTCCACAGGCCCCAACACCCCGATCGCGCAAGTCCTCATCGCTGACGATGAACTGGATCATGCGGATGTCATGGCCGAGGCATTGCGACGTCTGGGCCACATCTGCACGCTCGTGAATGATGTCGAGGCGGCGAAGGAAGAACTGCGGCACGGCACGTTCGATCTGATCGTCACCGACCTTGTGATGGAAAGTGAAGACGACGGCATGGAAATCCTGCGCACCGCCCGGCAGGTTCAGGCTGACGCAGAGGTGATCATGGTCACCGCCCACGGCGATATCCCCACCGCCAAAGCCGCGACCCGCGCCGGGGCGTATGACTTCATCGAGAAACCGCTCGACCTCGACTCGTTTCGCACACTGTGCGGTAACGCGATTGAGACAGTCTTCCTCCGCTCGGCGAATAACAACCTGCGCGAGCAACTCGATGACACACTTGCGTTTGAAGGCATCATCGGGCAGTCTCAGCCGATCCGCGATTTGATTGTGCGGATGAAGCAAGTCGCCGCGTCGACGCTTCCGGTACTGATCCTGGGCGAGTCAGGCTCGGGTAAAGAGCTGGTCGCCAAAGCGCTGCACCATCATTCCAAGCGGTCGGACAAGCGTTTTGTTCCGCTGAATTGTGCGGGGCTGTCTGAGTCGATTCTCGAAGACGAGTTGTTCGGCCACGTGCGTGGTGCCTACACCGGGGCGGAGAAAGACCGTCAGGGCCGCTTTGAATTCGCTGACCAAGGGACGCTGTTTCTCGATGAGGTCGGGGATATGCCCAAGTCGATGCAGTCCAAGTTGCTGCGGGTACTTGAGTCGGGTGAGGTGGTGCGGCTGGGCTCCAACGACGCCCGCCACGTGGATGTGCGATTGCTGAGTGCGACCAATCGGGACCCGGCTGAACTTGTAAAGTCCGGCGAGTTTCGAGAAGACCTCTACTTTCGCATCAAAGGCGTTGAGCTTCGCATTCCGCCTCTGCGTCACCGCCGGGAGGATATTCCGTTGTTGGTGGATCACTTCGCCCGCAAGTTCGCTCAACAGATGGACAAGCGAATGCCTGAGATTTCTGAAGAAGTGCAGCTTGCCCTGATGGGCTATGACTGGCCGGGCAACGTGCGACAACTCATCAACGTCATGCAGAATATGGTTGTGATCGCCGAGAGCGATCGGCTGGAGACGCGGCACCTGCCTCCCGAACTCAGGGACGCTGCGGGTCAGCATTCCGCAGGCGGGGCCATGGCCACGGCAGGCATCTCGCTGGACCAGTTAGAGAAACATGCCATCCGGGACACGCTGCAACTCACCGCAGGCAACCGTGAACAAGCCGCCAAAATGCTGGGCATCGGCGAACGCACGCTGTACCGGAAGCTCAAGGAATACGGCCTTAAATGAGCTAGGGTTTCGTAGCTTGGCGGAATCTCATCAAGCTCGTGAATCCTGCATGGTGTCATACGCAATATGAATCCTCAGCTCCCTGCCCGCATCGGCTTCGGCTTTGACCTGCACCGGCTGGTGGCGGGGCGGCCGCTGATCCTGGCAGGGGTTCGGGTTGAATCGCCGGTGGGCTGTGAGGCGCACTCTGATGGCGATGTGGTGTTGCACGCTTTGGTGGATGCGATTTTGGGGGCGCTGGCGCTGGGCGATATTGGCCGACTGTTTCCCGATGACCAGGCAAAGTGGAAAGATGCTGACTCTTCGGTGTTTGTGAATGAAGCCGTACGGTGGATGCGTGAGGCGGGCTATGTCGTAGGGAATATAGATGTGACGATTGTGTTGCAAAAGCCCAAACTCTCAGGGTATCACGACGCGATGGTGGCACGGCTTGCAGATCTGCTGGGCTGCGACGCGGGTCAAGTGAGCAGCAAGGCGAAAACGCACGAAGGGGTTGATGCGATCGGCGAAGGCCGGGCGGTCTCAGCCCACGTCGCGGTTTTGCTCACGCTGGCCTGAATTGCGTCAGCCCGGCCCGGGTTTGCCACGCGCGAGCAGTCGGCGCGGCCGGGGGGTGCCGTAGCGTTCCGCCGTCGCGGCATCCCATCCGCGGTGGTGGCGCCGAATCGGGAACTGGTCGTAGACCGCGCCACACCGATAACAGATCAGCCTTCGACCTGCGGTGACGCGGATCAGCGCATCCACCAGCACGACCGCACCGAACGCCATCAGCGCCATCCACACCAAAGGCGACCCGAGGATCCACAGGGTGATCACCGCGCCCAGGCATACCACTGAGAACCCGATGACCGACGGCACCCGCCGCCTGACATACAAGGCTTCACATCCACATACCGCGCAGTGTCGCAAGGCGTTCTGGTCGTCCAGGGTGCGATCCCAGTTGAGCGTGATCGCCGGGCCGCGCCCGTCCTCGGCGTGGACCACGGTCGGGGGGCGTTGCGGGTCCACATGCACCGTGAGCCGGGGGTGACCTTCGGTGTCCATGATCTCGATCTTCACGTGACCCGCTCCTCATCCCTTGACGTCAGACCCAATAGAATGCTAGCCCATTACGGCGAGGACACCATGACCCCTATCGACGCTCCACCCAGTTTTGATGCAAACGCCAGCGGACCGCAGTTCGTTACCAGCCCTGCTTTGACTGTTTCGCAGGCACGAGAAGTGGACCGACTTGCGGTTGAACGGCTCGGGCTCCCGACGCTCTTACTCATGGAGAACGCCGCGATCAATGCCGCCGCCGCGACGCTTGACCTGGTCGGCTCGGAGCGTGGGATTGAGCCTGATGAAGTTACTGCGGTGGTGCTGTGCGGCGGTGGGAACAACGGGGGGGATGGCTACGCGGTCGCCCGTCACCTGCACAATTGGGGGGCTACCGTCCGCATCGTCACGCTTAAAGAGCCGACTGAGCTGACCGGTGACGCGGCGATCAATCATCATGTATGCGCAGCGATGGGTGTGGCGATTTCGCCTTGGTCAACTGACGTCGTGTCGGCGCTATCGAACGTCGATGTGGTCATTGACGCGTTGCTGGGCACCGGATTCAGCGGCGATTTGCGTGAACCCATGCTCACGTGCATCAAAGCGATCAATGATCTCGCGACGCCCTTGGTGGTGTCGTTGGATGTGCCGTCGGGTCTGGACGCCCAAAGCGGGAAGCCTCAGCCTTCGGCCGTTCGGGCCGATCTCACGGTCACGTTTGCCGCGAACAAAGTCGGCTTCCACGATGCCACCGCCAGAAAGTTTTTAGGCCGGGTCGTGATTGCCGACATCGGCGTTCCGGCCTCTCTGATCGAGCAGGCACAGCAAGGATAATGAATGGGTGTCACTGGCCGTCTGCTTCGCGTCAAACACAGCGGTGTGGTCAGTCGTCGTAGCCGTCGGGGTGTTTCTGGAACCAGGTCCAGGCATGCTTGACCATGGTGGCGGGTTCGGTGACGGTGGCGGACCAGCCGAGTTCGTTTTTGATTTTCGAGGCATCGGCATAGAGCGCAGGCGGATCGCCGGGTCGCCGGTCGCCGACCTCGACTTTGAAGTCGCTGCCGGTGACTGACTTGACGGCATCGATGATCTGCTTGACGGTAAAGCCCTGGCCGGTGCCGAGGTTGTAGGTCCGTTGGTCGCCGGGCTTCAATGCGCCCAGGACCACCGCGTGGGCATCGACGAGGTCTTCGACGTGGATGTAGTCACGGATGCAGGTGCCGTCGGGGGTGTCGTAATCGGTGCCGAAGATCGTGGCCGAGTCACGTTTGCCCAGTGCGGTATTGAGCAGCACGGGAATGAGATGCGTCTCGGGCTCGTGATCTTCTCCGAGGCTGGCGTCGGAAGCGCTCCCTGCGACATTGAAGTACCGCAGGGCAGCGAAGGCGAAGTCTTCGTTGGCGTGGGCGTAGTCGAAGAAGACTTTCTCATTGAATAGCTTGGACCAGCCGTACGGATTGATCGGCGACTGGGTTGTGGTTTCGGTGATGGGCATCGTGTCCGGCTCACCGTAGGTCGCGCAGGTTGAGGAATGCACAAGCTTGCGGACACCGACCTTATCCATCGCTTTGAGCAGCGCGATCACACCTGCGGTGTTGTTGTCGTAGTACCGCAGCGGGTGCGTGACCGATTCGCCGACATAGGCCAGGGCGGCGAAGTTGATGACCGCTTCGATCGCGTGTTGCTCGAGCGCCGAGGCAATGCTGTGGGTATCACGCAGGTCGATTTCGAGCAGCGGGCACTTGGCGGGGTCCACGCCAGCGGATGTCGCCGCCGCCGCCACCGCTGCACGATGCCCTCGATCGCAGTTGTCCAACACCACCACATCGTGCCCCCCCTGGAGCAAACGACGGACAGCATGGGACCCGATGTATCCGGCACCGCCGGTGACTAGTACGTTCATGACAAATACTTACCGCAGTAAAGCGTCAAACCATGCCAACGCAGAGGAACGGGAATTTAGTGGTCAGTCATTTTCTCGAGCTTGTGAGACAGCGCACGTCCCAGCTTGTCTGCTGCGTGCTTGATGGACTTGTAAAAGTCCTCGTCAGAGGCATCGACCACGATGGGCTGTTGACCTGCGAGTCGACCTTCCATCGTGCACCGCTTGTCGGTGGGACCATGCTTGTCGGCATTATCGTCGTGTAAGTGAACTTCGACCCGCGTGACACGATCGGCAAAGTGTTTCAGGGCATCCTGGACGCATTGCGTAGCGTGGGTGGTCAGCGTTTCGCTGGACTCGAAATTGGCGGAGTTGACTTGGATCGTGAGTTCATGCATGTGAAAGCTCCGGTTTGCAAGAGAGATCGAGGAGACGTGGTAACGTCACGCGGGTCGTTATCGTATCGGTGTGCTTGACGCGCTGCTGGGATTCTTTTGGAGATTACGATGGCTTTGAAATTTCGCTGCCCGCACTGCATCCGCAAGATAGCGTGCCCTCATGAAGCCATGGGACTTTACCTGGCATGTCCGCACTGCGATGCCAGAGTGCGTGTGCCGATCTGGGCGGAGTTGGGCGACCTGACTCCAGCAGATATCAAAAAAGCGCAGAAGTCTCAGGTCGAGCGTGCGAAACAAAGCGCATCTGCCGCATCGTCTTCATCACCTGCTGCCACGCCTGACGCCCGTGAGGAGATGCCGATCCAGACGACCCAGGACCCCAACAGTTCCGAAGCGATGGTGCCGCCCGCGTCCTCAAGACCGCCTCGGCCTGAATCGCCTTCCATCCCCATGTCGGACGACGAGGACAACGAGATCGTTCTGGAGATGAGCGACGGGTCGGGGGGTCCGAATGAAACCGACGAACTCCTTGCCTCTTTGGCACAAGCACAAGACACTGCCCCGGAAGAGGATCTGGACTTGCAGGTAGAACGGCGTGAAAGCAGTCGGCGTGGATCAGCCAAACGTAACGAGCCGCAGCCGGATGACGTATTCGTGGGGTCAGACGAGGATGGGACCACGCCGCAATCAGATGATGAACTCTCTGAATCCTTAGCTGATCTGGCTCAGGCGTTTGATGAGGTGAGCGAACCCAACAAGTCCAGGAAGAAGCGCCGGTGATGCGGGTGGCGGTCATTCTGCCAGCGGCGGGGCGGGGTTCGCGATTCCGAGTTGGGCAGGATCTGGGAGTTTCAAAAATCGAGCAGCCCGTTGCGGGACGGTCCGCGTTTCTCCGGGCGATCGATTGTTTTGCGCATCGTCTGGAGGTTGTGCAGATTCTGCTGGCGGTAGACCCCGATGAGGTGGACGCATTCTCGTCGCGGTGGGAGGACCAGTTGGCCTTTCTGGACGTGACCGTGGTGGCAGGCGGGCGGCGAGAGCGCTGGCAAACCGTGCAGACCGCTCTGACACAGGTCGATGCAGATGTCACGCACATCGCCGTGCATGATGCCGCTCGGTGTGTTACCCCGCGCGAGGTGATCGATCGTGTCTTCGAGGCGGCCGGTGACTTCGCAGCCGTTGTGCCAGGGCTTGCCATCACTGACACGCTCAAACGCGTGGAAACCTCAAAGCGCGATGACCTCACCATGTCGATGGACGTGGCGGATGAGATCCTGGGGCTGGCTGCACCCAGTGATGGTGCTTCACCCGCCTTGGATACCGATCTTCATACGCTGATTGAAAGCGTGGAGCGGGAAGGTCTGTGGAGCGTGCAAACCCCGCAGGTGTTCGAAGCAGGCTGTCTCAAGCAGGCTTACGCGGCGTTGCCGGACGACCCTCAGGGGGTGACCGACGACGCTGAGGTGGTCCAGCGCCTCGGCGGCGATGCTGGCCGCGTGGTGGTCGTTCCCGGGGATCGGCGGAACCTGAAAATCACGCATCCTGAAGACCTTGAACTTGCCGAAGCGATTTTGGAAATCCAGCGTCGTCGGGAACGTGATGAGGCCGTGACAGGACTGCTGGGCGACGACGATGATGACTTGCTTTAGTACATCAGTCGTGCAAATGTGAGCAATGTGTGAGACTTTCCAGGTTGATGCCTTTAGGGCAGGCAGCGTCCAGCCGATAACGCTGGAACAAACCTACCGCTTGGTGTCACCGAAGCTATCGGTCTCGCTCAAGCGATCCACCGCAACCCATGGGGGGGTCCATGATTGCTCAGCTGTTCGCGCCACCAATCCACCTGTTACGTCTGTCCAGCGACGCCTGGAAAAAAGTTTTCATCAGCTTGCAGGGCAATACCTGCTTCTTACCACCGCCCGAGGTCGGCGCGACTTTTGGCTATCACGCTCCCATGGACGCGGTGCTGATCGTCACGGGTGTCGATGGAAGTCGTACCGCATACCACAGCTGTTGTCGATGGATCGCCAACGGCCACGCCAGCTTGTTGCACGGCGGATGTCTGCACACGGGCGTTTCCTGTGAACTTCGCCTCGAAACAACGGCTGGGGAACCGGTCGCGCTCGAAGGGGCCGTCCAGTTGGTTCGGCATGTATCAGGCCGCGTTCACGATGTTTTGGTCAAACTTGACGCGGTCATCGATGCTGAATCATTTCGCCGAGCCAAGGCAGGGTCGGCTTAAAAACGCGGCGTGAGGGAACCTGCAGTTGTGTCAAAGCCTCGGTAAGCTGACGCGCATTGCAGCGTGACTCTTCGCCTCTTTGGATGACCCATGCCTGAATCTTCAGATACACGAACGGCCCTTGTGACCGGAGGATCACGCGGGATTGGCCGCGGTATTGCGGAGCATCTTGGAGGCATGCGTTTGAACGTGGTGGTGAATTACCATTCCAACGCAGACGCGGCCCGGGAGACCTCTGCGGCGATCGAAGCAAAAGGCGGCAAGGCATTAATCGTTCAGGCGGATGTGGGGTCTGCAGAGGATCGCGAGGCTATGGTGCAGCAGACGCTCGACCGTTTCGGTCGGCTCGATGTGCTGGTGAATAATGCGGGGGTCGCTCCCAAGGTCCGGGCGGACCTTTTGGAAATGGGCGAAGAGAGCTGGGACTGGGTGCTGGATAAAAATCTTAAAGGCCCGTTTTTCCTGAGCCAGCGTGTTGCCAAACACTGGGTTGAGCAAGGCAGTGTGGACGAATCGCCAGGGCGCATGATCGTCAACGTGGGGTCGATCAGTGCCTATACCGCCTCGATCAATCGGGGTGAGTACTGCGTGTCCAAAGCGGGTATGGCCATGATGACCAAACTGTTTGCGCACCGGCTGGCGGAAGTGGGAACGCGTGGGATTCCGGTGTATGAAATCCGCCCGGGCGTGATCGCTACCGACATGACCGACGCGGTGCAGGCCAAGTACGACGCGCTGATTATCGAAGCAGAGCGGCCGATCACGTTGATGCGGCGGTGGGGTCAGCCCGACGATATCGCCAAGGCGGTGGGGGCTCTGGTTCGCGGCGACTTCCCCTACAGCACCGGAGAAGTGATCAACGTGGACGGCGGCTTCCACGTCGAGGTGCTGTGAATCAAAGACACGTGGAGCGATAGCTGCCCGCGTGGCGTGTTGGCTTGGCATGATGGCGGGATGAGCACGGGACCAAGCCTGGACTTGATGGTCTTTGCGGACGACTGGGGCCGACACCCGTCAAGCTGTCAACACCTCGTGGCAGAGCTTCTGTCGCGTGGGCATCGTGCGGTCTGGGTCAACACCATCGGTATGCGGCGACCGAGGCTCAATGCACGCGATATGCAACGTGCGCTCGGCCGGCTTAAAAGACCCGCAGCGGAACGTCATCACGCGCCTGCTGGCTCGTGCAACGACGTTGCTTTCGTGGTGCAGAGCCCTTGGATGTATCCAGGCTTTCGTGCGGGTTGGCAACGTGCGTTGAATGCCTATTTCATGCGACGGGCATTGCGCCAAGGGGCACAAGCGCTGGAATCCCTGGCGTTGACAGGCGAAGGCGAGACCACAGGCGCAAGCCCACGAAAAGTGCTGCTGACCACACTGCCAATCACGGCGGATTTGCTGGCTTCCAGGCGTCGGAACGGCTTACGTGATTCAGGACGTCTGAGGATTGATGCAAGTGTGTATTACTGCGTGGATGATTTCACCGTT
Organism: uncultured Phycisphaeraceae bacterium; assembly: GCA_963799465.1. Classification (GTDB taxonomy): domain Bacteria; phylum Planctomycetota; class Phycisphaerae; order Phycisphaerales; family Phycisphaeraceae; genus JBCCOW01. Next base: position 114,503 of record CAWCXG010000004.1, read on the forward strand.
TGGCCGGGCATCGATCACGCGGTGATGGGCGAGATGGAACGAAAGCTCTTGGAGGAGGTGGATGACGTCGTCTGCGCGTCTGACGTCCTGGCGGACAGGATCAGGAAACTATTTGTCGAAGTGTCGGTCTCAATGAAAGGGCGGGTGGCAAAGCCTCGCGGTGAGGTATTGACCCATGGCGTGGAGGTCGCCCATTGGGCCAAGGCAGGCGAGTCGCGTCCCGTCGGTGATGCGGCATTGACGCAGTGGATCGATCAGCGACACGATTTGCGAAGGCGAGGCATTCATACGGCGATGTTTTGGGGGCTTCGTGACGAGCGACTTGAGCATGCCTGGTGTGCGGCACTAGGCGAGGCCGAGGCTTTGGAATTGGCGATGGCAGGGCCCAGGACGCACGCAGGGCCGCTTGAGCCTGGCGTGGGGATCGATCTGGGGACACTGGGTTTTGAGGTGCTGCCTTCGTGGGCTTCAGGCGCTGATGTTCTCGTGATGCCTTACGTCGACGCACCGGTGACGCGGGCGATGCAGCCGTTGAAATTGCTCGAATATCTGGCGACTTATAAGCCGGTGGTGGTGCGTGATCTGCCGGCCACGCGGGAGTGGGCGGACTGCTGTGATGTGGTTTCAACGCCGAAGTCATTTGTCCAAATGTGCCAGCTTCGAGCGGCGATGGGTCTGCCAGCGGAGCAACGCGCGGCACGCGAACGTCGGCTGGCGCACGAATCCTGGGCCGCCAAGGCCGACGTGCTGGAGCAGGTCTTGCAGCGGGCGGCGTCGGCGGGACGATAAACCTGATATGAGTCTCAAACCATGGGCACAACGTGCGGCAGAGGTTTTGGCGATCCCGTATCGGTTGCATTACGCATGCCTTCGTCGGTTTGTCGGTGATGACGCGGCGCTATCAGCGGTGAGCGAATCGATGTCCTGCGTGCCGGGCTATCGCGGGGTGTATCTGCGGGCAGCCGTGCTGGGACGGTTGTGTGAGTCGGTGGGAAGCGACGTGTTTATTGGGTATTTGACCATGGTGAGCAAGACCGGACTTCGGCTGGGGGATGGGGCGTATGTGGGTCGGATGTGCACGCTTGGACGGGTGGATATCGGGAGGGGCGTGAAGATTGCGGACGGGGTGCAGGTGTTGAGCGGCGGCCGACAGCATCAAGCTGGCCAAGAGAAGTTCACGCGGGTGCAGATTGGCGCGGGGGCGTGGATTGGTGCGAATGCGGTGGTGATGGCTGACGTGGGAGTGGGTGCGGTGGTGGGTGCCGGCGCGGTGGTGACGCGTGCGGTGCCGGACCACACGACGGTTGCCGGTGTGCCGGCGCGGGTCCTGCATGGTCCCGTATCGCGTCGTGACGATCGGCCGGACTGGCGGAGCGCTGCGTGAAGACGACGGCCCACCATCGTGTCACCCCTGATCTGGCGGAGCGGGTTCGCGGGTTTGTCAGCGGACTTGATGAAGCCCACGGGGCATGTCAGGAACTTGACCCGCGATGGTTAATCGCGCTTCGCCAAGGCCTGCGTCACGATCCTCGGCTGCTGATCGCTGAACAGGACGGCTGCATCGCGGGGGTCTTGCCGCTCGCACTGGTACGGTCGGTATTGTTCGGGCGATTCGTGGTGAGTCTGCCTTATCTGAACCGTGCAGGCATCGCGTGGTCAGAGCCACAAGCTGCGGATGCCTTGTGGACAACGGCGGCAGACGTGGCGACCCAGACGCGTGCTAAGCATCTGGAGCTGCGTCACCATGCTTATCTCCATACGCCTGACGAACCCATCGAGCAACGATCCGACAAGAGCCGAATGGTCCTTGCGCTGCCTGATGATGTTGACACGCTGTGGTCCGACTTGAATGCGAAGGTTCGTAACCAGGTCCGCAAAGGTGAGAAAAATGCACTTGAAATTACCTTTGGCGGCGCTGAGCTACTGGGCGACTTTCATCGGATTTTCAGTATCAACATGCGAGACCTGGGTACTCCGGTGTATCCGAGGCGGATGTTTGCCGCAATTCTTGATGCGTTTGGATCGGCGGCTGAGCTTGCAGTAGTGCAGCACAACGGCTCGGCGGTCGCGGGAGCGCTCTTAATCCACGATGAATGGACCAGCCAGCAGACATCACAGGTCCCGTCGGCAAGCTGCCTGCGTTGTGCCAATGCGATATCCGCGAACATGTGGATGTACCACCAGCTCCTGAAGCGAGCGGTGGGGCGGGGGTCACGACAATTTGATTTCGGGCGTTCCAGTGAAGGCTCGGGAACCTGGCGGTTCAAGCAGCAATGGGGTGCCATGCCGCAGGCCACGGTATGGCAGACGCTGTCTCGTGAGGCCCAACCGGTCGCGCTTCGGCCCGACAATCCGAAGTTTCAACGCCGAATCGAGACCTGGCAGAAGCTGCCGGTCTGGGTCACGCGCGCCTTGGGCCCGGCGGTGGTACGCGGGATCCCTTGAGTGGTCGTGAGCTAGTCCATCGAACGGGCCAGGGGCATCAACGGCGCACTGCGTGTTTCGACCACCATGGGTAACGTCAGCGTGAAACATGCCCCCTCACCAGGCACGGACTCGACCCGCAGTTCGCCTTGCAGCATCTGTGAAAGTTCTTTGGAGATCGTGAGCCCCAGCCCGGTGCCGCCGTGGGCCCGCGTGACCTCGCCGTCGAGTTGGGTGAACTTTTCAAACACCCGCTGCTGATCCGCGGCAGCAATGCCCGGCCCGGTGTCGCGCACAGAGATACTGACGTGTTTCACATCATTGTCACCACCCCGTTGCGCCTGGACCGACAGCTCCACCCACCCTTGCTCGGGCGTGAACTTCACCGCGTTGGAGAGCAGGTTGAAGATGACCTGATGTAGCTTGCCTGGGTCGGTTTCAATGGTCGGCAGGCGTGGTTCGATCTTGACCCGAAGGTCCACCCCGTTACGGTCGGCCACTGGTCCGATCAGTGTTATCAACGCCTCAGCGAGGTCCGGCAATGACACTGTCGATACATACAGATCCATCCGCCCCGACTCAATCTTGGCCAGGTCCAGCAGGTCATTAATGAGGTCCAGCAGAAGTCGCGAGGAGGTGATGATGTGCGAGGTATACCGCTTGCGTTTTTCATCGACCGGGCCGGTCCGTGAGGCCAGGGTTTCCTGGAGCACTTCGGCAAACCCAATAATGGAATTGAGCGGCGTCCGCAGCTCGTGGGACACATTGGCCAGGAACTCGCCTTTAAGTTTGTTCGCTTCGTACAACGACACATTGGATTCTGCCAACTCGCCCAGTCGCATGTCGAGCGTTTTGTTGGCGGACCGCAGCGCTTCTTGCTGCGTCTTGAGGTTTTCCAGGAGCGTGTTGAGCATGTGGGCGAGTTCTTCGAACTCATCGCCGGTGTTGATATCGCAGCGCAGATGGGTATCGCCATGTGAGACTTTTTGCGCAAAGCTTCGCAGCAAGCCCAGGGGCGTGAGCATGAGTCGGTTGACGATCAGCCAGAACCCGGCAATGGCGATCAGCAAGCCCGCCGCCGCGGCGGCTGTGATATACAGCCCGTTGACCACGCCTTGACTCCGGTCATCCGCAGGCGGGAGATAGACCACCCAAAACGTGGGATCGCTGCGGTCCGAAAGCTTGTCGGTGTCATCCTGCGTTGTCCATTGCCGGGCGACGTAACGCAGGACATAGGGCGATGCGGTCAGTTCGTCGAACACTTCACGCGATGATGCCGTGCGGGCAAGATCCAAAGCCTCGGCAAGGCTGGGGTCCATCGCGACGACTTCGCTGAGGTCAGACCGCTTGCCCTGGTAGATCCTTGGTGGCGTAGTTTGCGGTTGGGCTGTATTTTCGAGCGTGTTTTGACGATGTGGGGTGACCCGGACCAACCCAGCGTCGAGCAGGGACACCAGTTGCCGAGCCTGCTGCAGCGTCGTTTCCTGTGCCTGCTGCTTAAAGCGGTAGCCCAGTACCACCAGCGAGACGGACAGCATGAGCAGGACCGCCAGGCCGACCATGACCTGGAGTTTCGTGGCCAACCGTATCCGCACCTTGCCGGGCATCGCGCCATGCTAAGCATTCGTGCGGAACCTGCGGTCGCCTTGCCTTGGCTGATCTGAATATGATCAAGTGATGCGTAGATACATCTCCATGGTTCGGTCGATCTCTATTTCATCAAGACGCAGTCTGCTCGTGCTGTTGATTGGTGTGCTTGCCGGACCGGCATACGCAGGGATCACGCACCGGCCGGAGGTATCGGTCCTGCTATCCACGGGCCAGACATTACGGGGCGAAATTACCCGTGACGACGGCCGAGTCTTGACGCTTAGCCAGGCGAAACCGCGGGCCCGTCATGAAGTCGTCGGGCGCAATATTCTCACAATGACGTTTCACGTTTTCCCAGACGCGATGCTCAAAGACCCCGACGCTGAGACGAAGCCGTTTCTGGCGATGGGGCGGTTTGCAGCCGACCGCCGATGGCCTTGGCTGGCGGAGCACCTGCTGCTGATGTCTCACGTGCAGGTGCAAAGCGGTGAGGCAGCGGTGCTGAACATGCACGACATCGAACGTCGACTCGAGGAGGAGGACCCCCAGGGTCTTGACGCGGTTCACGCGGTCTATGAGGCGTCGCGATTAGAGCTCCCCGCTTCGCTGGGTGGCGAGGCGGATCAGGCCCCGCCGCCCCGTCGATACGAGCTGGCCACCGTCGAGCAGGTCGAGGCCAACCTTGAGCAGGCCCAGCGTTGGTTTGAGCAGGCTCAAGGCTTCGCGCCCGATCTGCATGTGATCGAAACGGATCATTTCACGATTTATTCCACGTGGCCTCGGAGCGATGACAAAGCACTGGTGCAGATCTATCAGCGGATGTACGCGAAAGTATGCGAGCAGTTTGATGTGCCCCAGGGCGAGCATGTGTGGATCGGTCGGCTGCCGGTATTTGCGTTCTGGAATCAGGACGAGTTTGTGCGTTTCTGCGTGGAGGTGTGCGAAATTCCGCAAGAAATGGCAGATCAGGCCGGGGGCTTTGCGACCGCGCGGGGGCAGTTTGACGCGGTGGTCCTCGGCCCGGTGGTGAAGCCGGGCATGTCCCGTCAGCGGGCCAAGGACTGGTTTTTCAATCTGTTGGTGCATGAGTCAACCCATGCGTTTTTGGCTCGGTACATCAGTCGTGAGCACGTGCCGTCCTGGCTTAACGAAGGCCTCGCCGAAACCATCGCCTCGGAGCTTGTGCCCAACACTGATTCCGACTTCAAGCTCCGTCACGCCCACGCCGCAATTCAGGCCGGTGGGTTGCCCGACCCGGGCATGTTCACCGCTCGCAACATCCCGCTTGATGCGTTGCATTACGGATCGGCACAGTCGATCACCCGCTTTTTGATCGCCAAAGACCGCAAGGGCTACCTTGAATTGATCCGCAATATCAAAGCTGGAACGTCAGACACACAGGCGTTACAAACCCACTTTGGCTTGACCACACAGGAGCTGATGGAGCAGTGGTCGACGCGTGTGGCGGGCGGTCGTCGGTGAGTGTCTTGCGGTGATCCCTGCAGCCTCAAAGTGATGGCAAGCCTTGGTACGCAGCCATGCGGTTGCAGTTACACTCGTGGGTTCGATGAAGTACGTGATTGTGATTCCGGATGGTGGGGCGGATTTCCCTCTGGAGGTCTTCGACGGCAGGACCGCGTTCGAGGTCGCGGATATGCCCACGCTGGACCGCCTCGCGGCGACGGGGCGTGTCGGCACCGTCGCCACCACGCCTGCAGGGATGCCCTGTGGCTCGGATGTGTGCTCGATGTCTCTGCTGGGCTATGACCCCCGTAAGTACCACGCGGGCCGAGCGCCGCTTGAAGCGGCTGCGATGGGGCTGGAGCTTTCCCCGCAGGACTGGGTGTTCCGGCTCAACGTCGTCACCGTCGCGGAGGGGCTCATGCAGGACCACTCGGCAGGTGCCATTGCGTCTGCGGAGGCGGCGCGCTTGTTGGACAGCTTCCGCGAACGACTCGCTGAGCCGGGCCTGGAACTGGTGCCGGGCGTGAGCTATCGCAACCTCATGATCGACCGTCGAGGGCGGGACTACAGCGAGCTGGTCACCACCCCGCCGCACGACATTCCCGGCGAGCCGATTCGCAAACACCTGCCCGTCGGCGGCCCCGGCGCGACGCTGGCTGCCCGGGTCATCGCCGAGAGCGAGGTGATGCTCCGCGACCATGAAGTCAACCTGATGCGACAGGAAATGGGCGAAGCGGCAGCCACGCACTTCTGGCCCTGGGGGCAAGGTCAGCCCCGTGAGCTGCCGTCGTTTGAGCAACGCTTTGGACTCAAAGGCGCCATCATCACCGCCGTCGATTTGCTCGCAGGGATCGCTCGGCTGATCGGTTGGGATCGCTTGGATGTGCCCGGGCAAACGTCCTATCACGACAATGACTACGCTGCGACAGGTCAGCATGCGGTGGCGGCCCTGCAGGATTACGACGTGGTCTGCGTCCACGTTGAGGCTCCCGACGAAGCGTCTCACGCTGCCGATCCGCACACGAAAGTCGCCGCACTCGAAGCCATCGATCAGCATGTGCTTTCTCCGATCCATCAGCATCTCGAAGCCCATTACCAAGGCGACGGCAAGAACGGCCACGGCTATCGGCTGCTCTTCGCGCCCGATCACTACACGCTGGTTTCCACCCGTCGGCATGAACCGACACCTGTGCCGTTTCTCATGACCGGCACTAAGGTTCGCTCTGCCGTACCCCGTCCTTACACCGAAGACGCTGCGGCTGGCAGCGATTTGCACATCGACTTTGGCCACGAGTTGATGGAATACTTTCTGTTCAGCGCACTCAAATAAAACCTCCACTACGGATTCAAATGACATTGCTCCCCCTCGGCCGGCACCAGGTCCACCTGGATTTTCACACAAGCCCTCATATCCCCGACGTCGCGCAGGACTTCGACGCGGACCGTTTCGCGCAGACCCTTGCGGATGCGGACATCGATTCGGTGACGTGCTTTGCCCGGTGTCACCACGGGCATGTGTATTACCCAAGTGCGGCGTTCCCGGATCTTGTGCATCCGCACTTGCGTCGGCCGAATCTACTGGGCGAGCAGATTGAGGCCTGCCATAAGCACACTATCCGCGTGCCCGTTTACATCACCGTGCAGTGGGACCAACTCCAGGCCGCCCGGCACCGCGAGTGGATCATGGTCGATGCCGACGGTTCGGACATGGGCGGCAAGCCAATGGAGGCTGGCTTTTATCATTTTCTGGACGTGTTTCACCCCGGCTACCGGGCGTTCCTGTTCGACATGGTCCGGGACCTGGTGGACAACGTGCCCGCTGTGGACGGGCTGTTTTTCGACATCACGCAGAGCAGGTTTTCCTACGCACATCATTGGCTTGACGCGATGAAAAAAGCATCGCTCGATGTTCATGATCCAGGCGACCGCGACGCGTTTGGACGTAAAGTCATGGACGACTGGAAACTTGAGATGACACAGTTCATCCGCGGCCTGGACGGATGCAGCTCAGATACCACGATTTTCTATAACTCCGGCCATGTCGGGCCTGCAGATCGCTCGGCACGTGAGGCGTTTACCCACTTCGAGCTCGAATCGCTTCCGTCCGGCGGGTGGGGCTACATGCACTTTCCGACGGCCGCACGCTATGCGCGAACGCTCGGCAAACCGATCCTCGGGATGACTGGTAAGTTCCACACGTCATGGGGCGACTTTGGCTCGCTCAAGAATCAGCCGGCGTTGGATTATGAGTGTGGACAGATGATCGCCCACGGCGCGGTGTGTTCCGTCGGGGACCAGCTGCACCCGTCGGGCCGACTTGACCTGGCAACCTACAAGCTGATCGGTCAGACCTACCACCACGTGAAACAGCTTGAGCCCTGGTGGGCCGACACCCAAGCGGTGGTCGAGGCGGCGGTGCTGACGCCCGAGGGTATGGCGTCGTTGTCCACCGAGCTTGGAGCCCAGGGCGGAAAGTTGCCTGAATCCGTGGCGGCTGCCAATCGAATGCTTCAGGAACTGGGCTTGCAATTTGACATCGTGTCAGACGAAGCGGACTTCACGCCTTACAAGCTTCTCATCATCCCCGAAGGTGTCCCGTTGGGCGGAGCACTCGCTGAGCAGATCACCGCGTACATCGGGCAGGGTGGGCACGTGATTTTGATTGCCCCCGGGGTGCCGACCGATGCTTCGGGTGAAGAACTGCTCGGCGAGGCCTTTGGCATCGACGTGATCGGGCCGGCTGCGGTGGTGCCCGAGTTCGTACGACTGGGCGGTAGTTTTGCCAGATCTCTCGAACCCTCTGCCTATGTGATGTACGAGCGGGGCATGGACCTTCGCGTGCACAAAGGCGCCGACGTGCTTGCCCCAAGCGAGCCGGCTTACTTCGAGCGAAATTTTGAGCACTTCTGCTCGCACCGTCACGCTCCGAGCACCGGGCAGCGAGGTCACCCAGCGGTGGTCATGTCACCTTCGGGTAAGTGCCTGACATTCGCGCACCCGCTCTTTGGTCTCTACTTCACCTACGCGCCGCGATGGTGTAAGGCGATGTTGCAGGACGCCTTGGACCGACTGCTGCCGAATCGGCTGGTGCGTCACGATGGGCCTTCGTCATTGCTGTGTGTGCTGGGCCGAGATGACGACAACCACCGACACGTGCTGCACCTGCTGCATTACGTCCCCGAGCGACGCGGGACCGCATTTGACACCATCGAAGATGTCTTGCCGTTGCACGATCTGCACTTCGACCTTGGCATTGCGCAGGTCGATAAGGTTCGGCTTGTTCCCGAGGATGTCGCGTTGGATTTCACGACTGAACAAGGCCGTGTGAAGTTCACGCTGCCAAGATTAAATGGTCGCGCGGTGATTGAGCTGAGCTGATGGGGGTTCGAGAATGCTGCACGTCAGGCGGGGCTTTACTGCCCCCAACCGGCGGCGGTGACTTGCTCGGAGATGAGCTCGCCGTCGATAGCGTGAAGTTCACCCAGTGCTCTGACCTTGTCGAGCTGTCGGTTACCGATGGTGACTTCGAGATCGACCATCTTGCCGCGGTAGGTGCGGTCGGCAACTTTGCATTGTCGCTCGAGCATGGAAATGGAGCGGCCGGCGGTGATGGGCAGCGTGAGCGTGACGTGGCGGGACCCGCCGGAAGCGATCACGCCGACCCGCTCCACGAGAGCGTCCAGGCCCAGCCCGGTGACCGCAGAGATCGGTAACGCGTCGGGCTCTTCCTGCTCCAGGAGCAGCAGCTCGGCGTTATGCCGCATCTTGTCGACTTTGTTGAGCACGACCAACCGCTCAGGCTCAATCGCTCCAATCTCATCAAGCACGCGGCGGACCGTTGCGAGATTCGCCTGCGCGTGAGGGTCGGCGACATCGACCACCAGGAGCAGCAGGTCGCTGTGGATCGCTTCCTCGAGCGTGGCTTTAAACGATGCGACCAGATGGTGGGGGAGGTTGCGGACGAATCCGACGGTGTCGGAGAGCATGACCGAGTCACCTTCGCCCAGCGACCACTTGCGGGTGCGGGTGGAGAGGGTGGCGAAGAGTTTGTCGTCGGCGTAGGCTCCGCCGCCGCTGCCGTCGGGCGTGGTGGTGAGTTTATTGAACAGCGTTGATTTGCCAGCGTTGGTGTAGCCGACCAGGCCGACGGTATAGAAGTCGGTGTTGCGAGCCTCGACTTCGCGTGATTTGCGGGCCTGGATTTCGGCGATTTCCCGCCTGAGCTGGGCCTTTTTACGTTGGACAATACGTCGGTCGATTTCGAGCTGCTGTTCGCCCGGGCCTCGGGTCCCGATCCCCGCGGGTGCTCCGCCGACGATGCGTTCGAGGTGACTCCACATCGCCCGCAGGCGTGGATAGGTGTATTGAAGTTGGGCCAGTTCGACCTGGATCCGGGCCTCGGTGGTGCGGGCTCGGGCCGCGAAGATGTCGAGAATCAATTCGCTGCGATCGAGGACCTTGGTCTCGATGATTTCTTCGATGTTTTTGATCTGCGAAGGCGACAAGTCGTTTTCAAAAATCACGCAGTCGATCTTGCGGGCTTTGACGATCTCGGCCAGCTCATTGATTTTGCCCTTGCCCATGAAGGTGGTCGCGGTGGGCTTCATGCGCTTTTGCAGCACTTCGTCGATGACGACCGCTCCCGCCGTGTCAGCCAGCGCCCGCAGTTCGCCTAAGGGGTCGTGGGGGTCGAGTTGATCGCCGGGCAGGAGGAGGCCTGCAAGGATCGCTCGCTCGGCCTGGACGTTGAGATGTTCGCGTGCACCTGATTCCATGAAGGATGTCATCGTAGCCCGTGACACGACGCACGCCGAGCCGAGGGGTGGGGGGTGCTTCGTTTTGCCGTGGTCTACATCTTTGGACCTGCGTGCGAAAGCCGCGGGCGGAAGCTATCGATCGGCTCGCCGAGTTGAGACGCGCAGGTCGGGTGACTTGGTGCGGACCCAGTCGATGAAGGCGGCAACGTCCGGATGGGCGGCAAGCTGAGCCAGGGTGGGGTAGAGCTCAGCGAGCTCACGTTCGGTCAGCAACGCGTGGACTTGCCGGTGACACGGGCGACAGAGCGGGACGGTTTCCTGACGGCGTTTGGGTTCGGGATACATCCGACGGGTGCGGGGCTTGCGGTGGCGGCTCTTGGGGATGAGGTGATGCCGGGTGAGGGGCAGGCCGGAGCGGTGACATAACGCACAGCAGGGCGTTGAATGATCGGAGGCGGGGATCACGCGAGAGTGTAGCGCGGGCTGGCGGCGTGGGCAGAGTCAGGAGCGGGGGATGCCCGAGCGGTCCAGCAGGTCCATGAACTGGTCGGTAAAGACAAAGTTGTGCTCCGGAAAAACGGTGCCGGCGCGGTTCTGGTCGATGTGGGCAAAGACCAGTTCGATGTGGGCGTAGGGCTGAGGCTCAGCGGAGGGGTCGGCAGGGTCGAGGAGATGGACCTCGCCGGTGGCGGAGGCTCCTGAGGCGTCGAAACGCTCCAGGGTGGCGGAGTGGCGAAGGGTGGTGCCAGGCCCGGCGGGGAGGCCTGTAAAGGTGGCTCGGCCGACTTTGGCGAGAATGACTTTCTCAGCGAACTTGCCCGTGTGGCCCACCAGGATGCCGGCCGCCTGTGCCATGCCTTCAATCACCAGCGTGTTGGGCATCACCGGCAGCGCGGGGTGACCCTGGATGTTCTCGTCCCCGGTGACCTCTGCGGGAAAATGGTCGTGGAGCACCTCCTCGGCGGCGGAGACATTTTTAATCGCCACCAGCGACTTGCCCGGGTCGAGCGACAGGATGCGGTCGAGCCAAATCCAACGCATAGCGGTTCTAAGCGATTTTGCTTTCGACGAACTTCACGATCGCGTCGACGGTGAAGACGTTAGAGAACTTTTCGACATCGCGGTCGGATTCAAAGGCGTCCAAGTCTACGTGCGGGAGTCGGGTGCGTAGCTCGGCCAGGCCTTCGTCGGTGACTTTGCCGTCCACGACGTAGGTGGGGTCGTTGAGCACGTTTTCGGGAAAGAGTTCGGACTGATCGATTTTGATGCCGAAGGCTTTTTCGAGGCGGAAGACGATGTCGAGGAAGTCTATGGACTCTGCGCCGAGGTCTTCGACCAGCGTGGCTTCGGGGGTGACTTCGTCGTCATCGACGCCCAGTGCTTCTTCGAGGACTTCCTGCACTTTGGCGTACACGTCGGAATCAGGCATGGCGGGGTCTTGCGAAAGGTGGGGTGGGATTGGGTAAGGCGGGGTGGCTGGGGCCAAACGCTGACCGCGTGTTATACCGGCTGGGGCGGGTTGATGTGCAATGGATGGAGGATAAACCGCCCCTGGACGGCGGTTTGGTCGCCCACGGTGCCGGTACCTTGAAAGGACACGGTGGGGGGTGACGCCTGCGTGTCCACGGAGCGGACGTGGACTTGTACGCGTAAGGATTCGCCGGGCCGAACCATGGCTCCGTATCGCACGTTGCGAACCTCGCCCACCACCCACGGGCCTGAGGGCAGGTCCTGGCGTTCATGGATCAGATGGCGGGCCGCCTGGACCATGACCTCGATCATCATCACGCCGGGAAGGATGGGGAATGATGGGAAGTGGTCGCCGAGGTATTCCTCTGCGGCGGAGACGTTTTTGATGGCGTCGATCTGGTCAGGGCTGCAGGCGAGGACGCGGTCGATGAGTTCAAAACGCATAGTCGGTAGCGGGGATGAAGTGGGATGCGGATCCGTCAGGTAAGCGCTTTATTGCCTGCCTCTGGGGGCGGCTGTGCGACGCGACGCTAGGTTATCGTGTGAATTGCCAGAGGAGCCTGCCTGCCATGTTTGACCCTGCGGATATTGATGCCCAGCTTTCCCGTGTGACCAAGGCTTTTACAAAAGCCTATGGTCGCGCTGCGACGCACGCCGCGACCGCGCCGGGGCGGGTGAACCTGATCGGTGAGCACATTGATTACTGCGACGGGTTTGTACTGCCGATTGCCATTGAACGGCAGAGCGTGGTGGTGGCGGCGCCTCGGACGGACAGCACGGCCCGGCTGCGAAGTACGCAGCTTGAGGGGGAAGCGGTGTTCGAGGTGGACGATCAGCCGGTGCCTTTGGGGGCTCCTGAGTGGTCGCGGTACCTGCGGGGTGTGGTGGCGTCGGCGTATACGCCTGTGGGCTTTGATCTGATGCTCGATTCGACGGTTCCGGCGGGAGGCGGACTGTCCAGTTCGGCGTCGATTGAGGTCGCCACAGCTTGCCTGTTTGAGGCGATGTTTGCGTACACCGAAGACGCCACAACGCGGGCGCTTCGGTGCCAGATGGCGGAGCATCGGTACGGCGGGACGCCTTGCGGCATCATGGATCAGTTCGCCTCATCGTTGTGTCAGTCCGGACATGCGCTATTGCTGGACTGTCAGGATCGGTCAGTACAGCAGGTGGCGATGGATGACCAGGAGGTGGTGGTTCTGGTAGCGAACAGCAACGCGCCCCATGAGTTGTCGGGCGGTGAGTATGCGCAGCGGCGTCACGAATGCGCCGAAGCTCTGGCGACGATCGGCGCGGTGTCATGGCGGGACGTGGATGCGGATGATGTGGCGGCGTTGGAGGGGAAGGTCCGCGATGTGGTGTGGCGTCGCGCGAGGCACGTGGTGGGCGAGATCGAGCGGACGGTGTCTGCAGCCCGCGCCCTTCAACGGGAAGAGTGGGGGACGGTTGGCGCGGCGATGTGGGCGAGTCATGCGTCGCTGCGTGATTTGTTTGAGGTGAGTACGCCTGAGCTGGATGCGTTGGTGCAACTGGCGGATCAGGCGTCGGATGAAGGCGGGGTCATCGGGGCGCGCATGACCGGCGGTGGCTTTGGGGGTTGCACCGTGACGCTGTGCGAACGTCATCATGCGGAGGCGGTTACGAAACATTTGATGAGCGGCTATGCCAAACGCACGGGTAAGCAGGCGACGGTGTTTGCAACGCGGGCTGCTGGTGGAGCGCGGGTGCTGGAGGTTTAGCGGCCGGAAGCGGGGACGGGGCGTGTGACGGGGGGCGGGTGTTTACACTGCCGCGCGTGTTTACCGTTCGCCCTGCGACTGTGGCTGATGTTCCGACGATCCAGCAGATCATTACGGAATCGGCGGAGTTTGGCCTGATGCTGCCCAAGAGCCTTTCGCAGCTCTATGAAAATGTGCGCGAGTTTCGCGTGGTGGAGATGGCGGGGGGTGGGCAACATGAGGCGGGTGGTGTTGGCAATCACCGCGGGCAGGTGGTGGGGTGCTGCGGGCTGTCCATCATCTGGGCAGACCTGGCGGAAGTGGTGTCGCTGGCCGTGTCGAGTCAATGCCGGGGGCAGGGACTGGGGCGGAAGCTGGTGGAGGCGGTGCTGGAGGACGCGGTGGTGCTGGGGCTTCGTCGGGTGATGACGTTGACGTATGAACAGCGGTTTTTCGAGCGGCTGGGGTTCGTGGTACTTGATCGCAGTGAGCTGCCTTTGAAGGTTTGGCAGGATTGCGTCCGATGTCCTAAGCGGGATCGGTGCGATGAGATTGCGATGGTGCGGATGATGCCGGGGGTTGAACCGGCTGACGCACCGGCTGCGGGCGGTACGCCTGAGGGCTACGGCGTGCCGGTGGCGTTGACGGTCACACGGCGGAACACGCTGACCTGAGCTGAACGCAGCGTCGTGAGAAAGCACCAGAAACCGATGAGCTGTTCAGCACGGCGTCGCTTCAGAGCGGGGGTGGGCAGCGGAGTGGAGAGCAGCGGCGATGTATCGATTTTTACGTTCGATGACTTCTGTAGAACCCGCCTTGCGGGCGCAGTTGCGGTGGATCACCATTGCGTGGGTGTTCGGATCGGTGTGGATGTGGACAATCAGCGGCGCGGTGATGACGCAGTTTGCACGGGGGCTGGGGATGCCGGACTGGGGGTTTGGCATATTGGGCGCGGTGCCTTTTGTGGCGACGTTCGCGCAATTACCAGCGAGCTGGTGGCTTCAAAGGCGTGGCGGCCGGCGGTCTTTTTTCATCGTGTCGCTGTTGCTGGGGCGGGCGTTGTGGGTGGTGGTGGCGGTCTTGCCTTGGGTGTTGCCGGAGGGCGCTGCGTGGGGGTGGGTGGTGATGTTGGGCCTGCTGGCGGCGTCTTGGACGGTCTCGCAGGCGGGCGGCCCGGCGTGGATGAACTGGATGAGCGACGTGGTGCCGCGACGGGTGCGGGGGCAGTATTTCGCACGACGTAATTTTCTGACTAAGCCGGTGGCCGTGGCGGCGGTGCTGGGCACGGGATGGGTGTTGGATCGACACGCGGATTTGGGCATTGCGGGACTCTCTGTCCTTGAATTGACCAGCCTGATGCTGGGGCTCGCGGGGGTTTTGGGGATGCTGGATATTTTGTGTTTCAAGTACGTGAAAGACCCTGACCCGCCCCAGCCGCGGCCGGAGAGCAGGCTGCTGGCGTCGCTTGGGGAACCGTTGAAGCGGCCGCAGTTTCGGGTGTATCTGGCTTACAACTTCACGCTGATGTTGGCGATTGGTTTTGTGGGTCAGTACATCTGGCTGTATGTGTTGGACGTGTGTGGGTGGTCGAACCTCAAAGCCAACTTGTTGGTGCTGGGTCTTCCGATGCTCGCTCAGATGGCGACGATCGGCGTATGGGGTGTGGTGTGTGATCGAGTGGGCAAGAAGCCGGTGCTGGTGCTGTGCAGTGCGGGGATATGCCTGGGATCGTTTGGGTGGTTGCTTATTGACGATCAGCGGTTGTGGTTGGGGTACACCCTGATACTGCTGACGACGATGATCTGGCCTGGGGTGGAGGTGGCAAATCTGAACATGCTGCTGGACCATGCGGGCAGTGGTTCTGGGCATGCGAAGGGTGGGGATGGATCGCCTCGGAAGAGTGACGCGGGAGGGGGGACGTCAGCGGTGGCATTGAACTCAGTAGGCACTGCTCTGGGCGGTAGTTTGTCGGGCGTGATGGGTGGGCTGATCGCCAGTGCGTGGGCGGACCTTCGATGGGCTTTGCCGGTGGTGGGCATTGTGTTGACGTACCACGGGGTGTTGTTTTTGGTGTCAGCATGCCTGCGGGTGGTGGCGGTGGTGATTGCCACGCGGCTGCGTGAGCCTGAAGCCAAAGGCACACGGGAGGCGTTGCAGCAGGCCTCCGCCATGATGTATTCCAACGTGCGACAGGCGGTCCTTCTGCCGACACGGGTCACGGGGCGGGTGCTGAAAGCGACCTACAAGTCACCGATGCAGTGACGCGAAGCACGGCTTGTGTCTATCCTTGCGGATGATGACTGAACGCATGGATTGGCTCCGCAAAATCGCTGAGTCGGCGCCCTTTTTCGCGCTGGCGGATGCGGTGCGCGATGCGCCGCCGGGCAAGTCGGTGGTGGCGGACGGCTCGCGTGGTTCGTCGACGGCGATACTGGCCGGGTCGGTGGCGGTCAGGCTGGGTCGGCCGGTGCTGCTGGTGGTGGCGCACCTGGATGAAGCGGACGACGCGCTGGATGATCTGGAGCTTTTCGACGGGCTGGGGGCAGCGCGATTCGGGGCCTTGGAGGTTTTGCCCGGCGAAACCTCGGTGCAGCTTGATCTGCTTGCAGAGCGGCTTGGCATGGTCGAGCGTCTAGGGCAAGGAGCGGTCACGGGGCCGGCGGTGGTCGTGGCTCCGATCCAGGCGTTGATGCAGTCTTCGCCAGCGGTGGATCGATTGAGCGAGTTCACGCTGACACTTCGTCAACGCATGGAGATACCGCCGGGTCGGTTGTTTGATTGGTTGGACCGCGCGGGGTTTAGTCGGGTCGATGGCATTGAGAATCCGGGCGAGTTTGCGGTACGCGGAGGCATTGTCGATCTGTATCCAGCAGCGGGATCGGTCGAAGGGACCGATGGCACACGACAGGCGGTCGGACCCGTGCGGCTGGATTTTTTCGGTGATGAGCTCGATGAGCTGCGGCGGATTGACAGCGACCTGCTGGGATCGTCAGAGCGGATCGAGGCGGTCACTCTGGTGGGCGGACGACCCGAGCAGTTGCAGATGGGCGAGGGCGTCAACGTCATTGATTTAATGCCGGAGGGCGCGGTGATGGTGCTGCACGAGCCGATGGAGCTCACCGAACAGGCACGGGGGTATTACGAACGACTCACCGACCCGGCGGGCGTGTTCAGCCCCAATGCGGTGCTTGGACGGCTCACCCGTCGGCCGCACATTGAGGTGAATCAGTACAGCCGACGTTTGGATACGCAGGGGGTCGCGGACCGGGTGGAGCTGCCGCTCACGCCTTTGGCGAGTTTCGATACCGATGCGAAGGCGGCTTTAGCGGAACTTGCGCACGCGGCGACCGAGGCGGAGGTCTACGTTTTGTGTCGAGCGGAAAGCGAACGGCGGCGGCTGGAGGAACTGCTCAACTCCGAACAACCCGGGCACCGGATCCATCTGCGGGACGGTGGCCTGCATCGCGGGTTTGTCTGGACACATGAACGGGATTCCCCGCCAATCATGTTGGTGCCGCATCATGAGCTGTTTCACCGTTACGAAACGCGGCGACGGGTTCGCAAAGTCACCGCAGGTCAGCAGGCGTCGGATGCTTTTTTAGATCTCGAGGTCGGTGACGTGGTGGTGCATGTCGATCACGGCATCGCACGTTTTGTTGGCTTAAAAATTATGAAACGGCAGGGCAGCAGTGAGGAATATCTCACCTTGCAATTCGCGCAAAAGCGCTGCTGCATGTCCCGGCGACGCAGATTGATTTGATTCAGAAGTATGTGGGCGGGTTCGAAGGTCGGCCGAAGCTTTCGATCCTGGGGGGTAAAACCTGGAATCGGCAGAAGGCTCAGGTGGCCGAAGCGGTCAAGGATATGGCGGCGGAGTTGCTGCGGGTGCAGGCGGCGCGGGAGACGCAGCCGGGGATACGTTACCCCGCGGATACCGCGTGGCAGATGGAATTTGAAGCAGAGTTCCCGTTCGATGAGACGGCGGACCAACTGGCTGCGATTGCGGCGGTGAAAGCGGATATGGGTGAGGATCGGCCGATGGATCGGCTGATCTGTGGGGACGTGGGGTTTGGCAAGACCGAAGTGGCCATTCGCGCGGCATTCAAAGCTGTGGAATTTGGAAAGCAGGTGGGCGTGCTGGTGCCGACGACCGTGTTGGCCGAGCAGCATGAGCGGACCTTTCGTCAACGCTTTGCCGACTACCCCTTCCGCGTCGAATCGTTGTCCCGGTTCAAGACCGCGAAAGAATCACGCAAAGTGCTGGACGACCTGGCGAAGGGCCGGGTTGACATTCTCATCGGCACGCACCGGCTGCTTTCGAAAGATGTGACTTTCAGTGATCTGGGCCTGATCATTATCGATGAGGAGCAGCGTTTCGGCGTGGAGCACAAGAACAAACTGCTGGAGGTACGGCTTACTGCGGATGTGTTGACGATGTCCGCGACGCCCATCCCGCGGACGCTTCACATGTCGATGATCGGACTGCGGGATATCAGCTCGCTTTCAACGGCTCCGGTGGACCGACGTGCCATTGTCACCGAAGTGGCCCCGTATGAAACCAATCGCATCAAGCAGGCGATTCATCGGGAGCTTGCACGCGACGGCCAGGTGTATTTCGTGCACAATCGAGTGCACAACATCCAAAGCGTCGCTGACGATCTGCAAAAGCTTGCCCCCGACGCCCGCATTTTGATTGGTCATGGCCAGATGCCGCCGCGCGAACTCGAGCGGGTCATGCTTGCCTTTCTGCGCGGCGAGGCGGACATTCTGGTGAGTACCACCATCATCGAATCAGGCATCGACATCGGCACCGCCAATACGATGTTGATCAATCAGGCTGACCATTTCGGGCTGTCGGAGTTGCACCAGTTGCGGGGTCGGGTCGGGCGTTCCAAACACCGGGCGTATTGCTATTTGCTGCTGCCTGAGGATCGGCCGGTGAGCGAGATCGCTGCGAAACGACTCAAAGCCCTGGAGAATTATTCCATGCTCGGGGCGGGCTTCAAGATCGCGATGCGTGATCTTGAATTGCGTGGAGCGGGCAACCTGCTGGGCAGCGAACAGAGCGGGCATATTGCAGCGGTGGGGTATGAGATGTACTGCCTGCTGTTGGAACGGGCGACGCGGCGACTTAAGAACGAGAAGATCATCGAGCCGACCCGGACGCACTTGGAGCTTGGCATCGCCGGCACGCTGCCCAAGCGATTTATCAAGAGCGACAAGCGCAGGATGGATGCGTACCGCCGACTGACCCGTGTGGACACGCTCACGGAGTTCGATGCTGTGGTGGAAGATTTGACCGAGGCGTACGGCGAACCGCCGGAAGCATCGCAGACGTTTATTCAGTTGCAGGAAGTTCGCATCGGCGCGAGCACCCAGGGCATCGACATGATCAAGCGTGACGGGGAAGATTTGATTTTCACCGCTGCGTCAGCAGGAAGACTGCTGGAGCATTTTGCCACCGCGCCGGGGCGAGCCACGGTGGTGGACGAAGTTTCGCTGTACTGGCGACCACCGGCGGCGTACCTCCAGTCGCCGGGCACGATGCTGGCGGTACTTCGAAAATTGTGGGTCAGGCCTTTGCGTGAAACAGCGCAAGATCATGCGAAGGATCTGGCAGCGGTTTGACGGATGAGCCTGGGGCATGTTCGGCGGCTGCGTTGAGACGGATCTTCGGTCATTGTGTGTTAATGTGCTGTCCGGCGTACGAGACGCCAACGATCCGCTTAATAGGGTTCCACTCACTCGCTTCTGTGTTTCTGATAACGACTTGACTTTTTTCCCCGCCGACGCCGAGCCCGCCCCCATCTCCGAGGAGCTCCGCGAGCGATGGAAAGATGCGTTCAACCGCTCGGGAGATATTGACGCTGTGCTGTCACTGCTCGACGACCGGCCTGACCTGATTGAGGTCAGGCCTTGGCTGGAGTACGACTTGACCGCGTTGGAGGCCACTGCGAATCGGTGCGTCTGGCATCGCCCGGATGAATACGAACTGGCGGTACACCTCATCGCTCGTGGAGCCCGGCATGATCTTCCGACTTGCGCGGGCTGGGGTGTTGGAGCGGGTGGAGAATCTACTCAACACTGATCCGACACGGCTCAACACGCCAGATGCGAAGGGGCGCACGGCGCTGTACCGGGCGGCATGTGTGTACGGCGAGTTCCTGATGGGGCAGCGTGTTGCGGCCTTGCTGCTCGATCGGGGCGCGATGGTCGATCTGTATTCAGCCTCGGCACTGGGGCTGGTTGATCGCGTTGATGCATTGCTTGAAGAGAACCCGCTGCAGGCCAGCGAGCTCGACGCCGACGGGATGACCGCATTGCACTGGGCGGTCCGGCCTCGCCGGCGGTGGCGAAACTCACGCGGTCTGCCCGCCGACGCCTACGAACGTATCGCGCAGCATTTGCTTCATGCAGGTTGCCCGGTGGATGTACCCAACGGACAAGAGGACGGCATGCAGCCGCTGCACCACGTATGCGAGTGGCCGGGCTCACGTGACATGGCGGAACTTTTGATTGAGCACGGTGCAGATATCAACGCGGCAGCTGCGAATGGGTGGACACCGTTGGACTATGCCATGGACAGGGGTCGGCATGAGATGGCAGCATTCATCGCGGACCTGGGAGGCGTGGAGTCCGGGAAGCGCTGACAGCGATGAGCAAGCACGCATGACAATCGAATTTCAGTGCCGGTGATCATTAAAAGTGGAACCGGCTTCGCAGTTCCGGGGGCATCATGGGACAGGCATCGTCAGGCTTCTTGAAAAACGTGTGACGCGTGGCGGCAATGCGGTCATAGACCCAGTCGCGTAGGCCTTGGGGCACGACCCGTCCTACGGCCGCGAGCACGGTATAGACACCGCCAAGTTGCTTGAGGATGTAGAGCGCAGCATTTGACTTCACAAGAAGCGTCGCGTCGCATTTCTGCACGATGATCGAGTCCGGAAGCTCCGCACGCTGCGCTTCGGGAACATGCTCTGAAAAGTAGTCACTTTGAATCGGGCTGAAGTCGAAGTGCTCGCCGGTCTTATCGCGTTTGAGAACAAACGTCACCCACCGGTGGCACAGGCCGCAGTCGCCGTCGTAGTAGATCACTTCGGGCATGTTTGAAGTCTAGCCGTGTGACGCGGTCCGGCAGCAGTGTCAGGCATAGCGACCGCAGAGGGGGATTGCAAAGTAATGCTTGGCGTTGTGGAAGCTGATGTCTTCGACCAGCTTGCCCAGCAGGTCGAAGTCGGCGGGCAGTTCGCCCGCCTCGACATCGCGGCCGATCAGTTCGCACAGCAGTCGGCGGAAGTACTCGTGTCGCGGGTAGGAGAGAAATGAGCGGGAATCGGTGAGCATGCCGACGAAACGGGGCAGCAGGCCGAGGTTGGAGAGCGCATTGATTTGCCAGGTCATGCCCTCTTTTTGGTCGAGAAACCACCAGCCCGAGCCGAACTGCATTTTGCCCGGCACGGCATCGGGGTCACCGGCCCCGTTGAAGTTCGCCGCCATTGTGGCGAAGAGATAATTGTCCGAGGGGTTGAGGTTGTAGAGGATCGTCTTGGGCAGCGTGTTGTCACCGGCGAGCGTCCCGAGAAACCGCTTGAGGCCGGGACCTTGACGAAAATCTCCAATCGAATCGAAGCCGGTATCGGGGCCGAGATTGGCAAATGCCCAGTCGTTGTTATTTCGCATCGCGCCCAGGTGACACTGCTGGGTCCAGCCGCGCTCATGATCGAGCTTGGCGAGCGCCTGCAACAGGAAGGCGGTGAGCTGATCGGTTTCATGCTGACGGATCGGTGTATCGAAATCAAAGTCCACAGGGTTCCACGCGTCTTTGCCCTTGCCTCGCGCTTTCTTGAAGAGTTTCGCAGCCCGTTTGTGGGAGCAGGTTGCGTCGGGCAGGTGCGTCAGGCCGTGATCGGAGATTCGGCTGCCGAGCGTATGGAAAAATCCGTGGCGCTCGCGGAGGACTTCGAGCAGCTCATCGAGAGTGTCGCAGGACTTGCCCGCTGCGGCAGCAAGGCGGTCGATGTAGGCATTCCAAGCCTGGAGGTCGTGGAACTGATGCACCTTGTCGGGACGCAGCGCAGGAACCACGGTGGTGTCGCCCAAGGGGTGATCGCGGAGCTTTTGATGATGCGCCAGATCGTCGGCAGGGTCGTCGGTGGTGCCGATCAACGCGACATTGAAACGGTCCAGAATGGTCGCGACGGGCATTTCGGCGAGCTTGGCGTTCGCGTCGTCCCAGACCTCGCGGGCAGTCGATTCGCTGAGCAGCAGGTCAATACCAAAGTAGCGTTGCAGCTCCAGATGGGTCCAGTGATAGAGGGGGTTTCGCAGGGTCTGGGGCACTGTCCGGGCAAAGGCGAGGAACTTGTCGTAGGGGTCGGCGTCTCCGGTGCAATGCGACTCGGGGATGCCGGCAGCGCGCATGGCGCGCCATTTGTAATGATCGCCTTCGAGCCAGGCCTCGCAGAGGTTGGCGAATCGGCGGTTGCCTGAGAGGTCCGCCGGGGGCAGGTGGCAGTGGTAGTCGTAAATGGGCTGGGCTGCGGCGTGGTCGTGATACAGCCTGCGTGCGGTGTCATTGGACAGCAGGAAGTCGTGGGTGAGGAAGCCAGGCGCGGGAGAAGAGCAAGTCATGTTGTGTGTTCTACAGGCCGAAACGGTTTGTGGAAACCCGAAGCGTTCATGGACGATGAAGGTTGTGACCTATATCGAGACTTTCATGGCAACCGATTCGATTCAATCTGCTGACCCCGTGCCTCCCGGCCTGACGCCGCGACTCGGGCGTGGGCTGCTCAACGTGCTCATCGCGGGAGTGCTTGGGCTGCAGGTGGCGACCTTTTGGACCGGCACGGTGGTGTGGCCTTTCATTGATTATCCGATGTACTCCAAGCCCATGGACGGCCCGGTGTCGTGCTCGTTCTACGAGATCACAGCCACACTCGAAGACGGCCAGGCCCTGACGGTTGATGCTGCATCGATGAGTCTGCAGCACTTCGGGCATCAGCTTGCCGCAGAGCGCATGATTGCCCCGCCGTCGGATCGGCCCCGCTGGCGTGAAGCGGTCGAGCGTGACCGGCAACGAAGCCTGGAGATGGTCGTAGAAGCGGTACGGAGCACGACGGGCCAGACGCCGGTGGCGGTTGACGTTCTCGAAGAGATTCATGAATTGACCGATGCGGGGATCGAGACCCGGCATGTCACGCACGCCGTGGGACTTGAACAGAGTCCAATCCGGGAGGTATCCCCTTGATGCAGTCCCTGGCCTCATTGCGCGGGAAGGTCGGCGGACCTGTGGATTGGAATCAATTTTTTTATCCACGTACTTCGGCGGTACGGTTGGCGGTCCTTCGCATGATCCTGCCGGTGGTGACGCTGCTGTTTTTCCTGCCCCCCACGGAGAAGCTTCTGGGCTACACCGATGGAAGGTGGTACGTCGATCCGCAGCCGCTGCTGTATGCACTGAGCGAAGTATTCACGCAGGAAGTCACACGCAGCGCCACGGCGGTGAAACTTGTGCTGGGCATGACGTGGGTGACGGGGATCATGGCTGCCCTGGGTGTGGCGAGTCGCCTGAGCGGCGCATTGTTCGCGGCGGGTTATGCGCTTCTGTTCATGCACGACTTTTCGTTTGGTGAGTACCACCATGACGATGCGGTGCTGTGTGTGTTTCTGGTGTTGATGGCCATGTCGCCGGCGGGTCGTTGTCTCTCGCTCGACAGTCTGCTTATCCGCCGTCGCCGAGGCTGGTCCATCACGGAGGCTGCAGGCCACGGCTGGGGGCCGCAGGCCACATTCTCTACGGCGATGTGGGCAATTCGCGTGACGCAGGTCATGCTTGCGCTGGCGTATCTGAGTGCAGCCGTCTCGAAGCTTCAGCACGGCCTGCATTGGATGAACGGCTACACGCTGCAGACCTACCTGCTCGCCGACGGCCTGCGACGCGACCGCCCGCTGGGTGTTTGGCTTGCGAACTATCGCTGGCTTTGCGTGGCCTTGTCTGTCATGACGGTGGCGGCTGAGTTACTTTTTGTCACGATTCTGTTTCGTCCGATGCGGCGGTGGGTGCCGGTGTTTCTGGCGGTCATGGCATCGATGCATTTGGGTATCTATCTCGCGCAAGCTGCAACGTTCTTTCAGTTCATCGCGTTGTACTGCCTGTGGGTGCCATTTGAACGTTGGCGGTCTATGAAGCGTCTGCTCGGGGCGGCAGAGTGAGGGGACGTTATCGTGTTGGCCATGAAAACCAGATTATTTTGCGGCCAGTCGGTGCCTGAGGTTGGACTTGGATGTTGGCAACTCGGGGGCGACTGGGGCGAGGTCGGAGACGATCAAGCCCGGCAGATTCTGCAGACCGCCTATGACCAGGGCTGTCGGCTGTTTGACACCGCAGAAGGCTACGGCGGGGGGCGGAGCGAATCACGGCTTGGTGCGTTCATGGCTGCGCTTCCACCGGGCGCCGACCGGCCGGTGATCGCTACCAAGATCAGCCGAGACAAGATGACGCCCGACTCCGCCACCCCGGGCTTGCGCCAGGCGACAGAGGGCTCCTTGAAAAGGCTCGGCCTGGATCAGATCGATCTCACGCAACTGCACTGCGTGCCCACGCCTTCACTGGTGAGTGAGGCAGTGTGGACGGAGCTTCGCAAGCTGCGAGATGAGGGACTGGTCGCTCATATCGGCGCGAGTGTTGAAACCGTCGAGCAGGGCAAGCTTGCGCTGCAGCAGGGCGCCGAGTCGCTTCAGATTATTTTCAATATGTTTCGCCAAAGGCCCGCAACAGAGGGGCTGCTTGACGCTGCCGCTGAGGCCGGGGCGGCCGTGTTGGTCAGGCTGCCTTTGGCAAGTGGTTTACTCAGCGGCAAGTTCTCTAAAGACACCACGTTCGCTGACGGGGATCACCGTCAATACAACCGCGACGGCGATGCGTTTAACGTGGGCGAAACGCTGGGCGGTTTAACACTCGACGACGGCGTGGATGCGGTTGAATCGCTTGAAGCACTCGATGCGTTGCCCAAGGACATCCCCTTGGCGAAGGTGGCGCTCCGGTGGGTGCTTGATCACCCCCAGGTCACCGCAGTCATCCCCGGGGCAACGAAGGTTTCGCAGGTCGAGAGCAATATCGCGGCGGCGGTGTTGCCATCTTTAGGCGATACGTTTCACAGTGCCGTGCGGACGCTTTGGCAAGAGCAGGTCGATCCCAAGGTGCGCGGCGAGCAGTAAGCGCGTCAGCGCGTCAGCGAAGCCATGAGCTTTACGCGGCGGGTTCGAGGGGTGCCAGCGACGCCATGGCTTCATGCCAATAGTCGCGGAAGACCTGCGCATCACGCATGCCTCGGACCTTGCGTCGCAAGTGAGGCCAGGGCTGAAGATGGGCTGAATACTTGGCGATGCGGAAGCGGATCTGGTGCATGGCGTATTTTTCGCCGCGGTGGTGCATCAGGTGCTCGAAGTGGTCGAGGACCAGGCGGGCTTTGTCGACCTGAGGAATCGGGGATGCGGACAGGCCCGTCGCGAGCAGGTAAGCGGTATCACGGAAAATCCAGGGATTCCCCAGTGCTCCCCGCGCGATCATCACGCCATCGCAGCCGGTGTGGTCAAGCATCTGTCGGGCGTGCTGAGGCTCGGTGATGTCGCCGTTGCCGATGACTGCGACGTTGGGGTGATGCTGTTTGACGCAGCGGACCACACGGGCAATCCCTTCGAGACGCGCGGAGGGTTTGAAGCGTTGCTCGGTGGTTCGGCCGTGCACGGTGATGGCAACGGCACCCACATCGGCAAAGCGTGCGGGCAGGGTGTCGGCAATGATGCTTTGGTCGTCCCACCCAAGGCGAATTTTAACCGTTACCGGTAGGTCCACCGCCTGGACGACGGACCTGGTGAGAGAGACCGCGTGGTCAGGATCGCAAAGCAGCTTTGAGCCAGCGAAGGTTTTGGTGACCTTGTCCACCGGGCAGCCCATGTTGATATCGATCAGGGAGGCACCACGGTCCTGGGCCCAGCGTGCGGCGTCGGCCATGATGCCCGGGTCGGAGCCGTAGAGTTGCATGGCCAGCGGCCGATCGTCGGGATGGGTCGCAGCGAGCCATTGGCTGGTGTCGGTTTCGCGGAGCACCGCCTGGGGGCACAGCAGGTCGGTGCAACACAGCGAGACGGCGCCGTACGTGCCGTCGCCGATGTCATGAATGCCGCCGACCATTTCGGGTGGGCAGGGAACCCCAGGCACCGAGCGCACGACGCGGCGAAACGGCAGGTCGCAATAGCCCGCGACCGGGGCGAGCAGCAGATTGGTGGGCAGCGACAGTTGGCCGAGTTGCAGACGCATGCCACGTATTTTACGCACATGAAATGCGCACTGAACCTCCGCCCGGCAAGAGCTTTATACTCGGGTCATGTCGGCCCCCACCTTTGCCCCTGACTCAGCAGACACCACGCCGACTGAAAACGTTTTCGACGTCTTGACGCAACGCGGCCTCATCGCACAGTGCACCGAGAGCGACGACGTCATTCGAGAACGTCTGAGCATCCCGACGACGGTGTATTGCGGCTTCGACCCCACCGCCGACTCGCTTCACGTGGGCTCTTTGGTGCCGATGCTGGCCTTGACGCATTTGCAGCGGGCTGGGCATCATCCCCTCGTGGTGGTGGGGGGTGGTACGGCTTTGGTTGGAGATCCCTCGGGCAAAACTGAGGCCCGGCAGATGCTTAGCCGGGATCAGATCGACGAGAACGCCGGAGCGGTGGGCGACCAGATCGGTCGCGTGGTGCAGATGCAGAGCGATGCGAAGCCCGGCGGCTTGCTACTTAATAATGCCGACTGGCTGAGCAAGTTGACGTGGGTCGATCTGCTGCGGGACGTCGGGCGGCACTTTTCCGTCAACCGCATGCTGACCATGGACAGCGTGAAGAATCGCATGCAGACCCAGGGCGAGGGCATCTCGTTTCTGGAATTCAATTACATGGTCATGCAGGCCTACGACTTCGTGCATCTTTACCGCCAGCACGGCTGCACGCTTCAAATCGGCGGGCAGGATCAGTGGGGCAACATCGTGATGGGAATTGACCTGGCGCGACGGATGGAAGATGTGTCGCTCGCAGGCTTGACCCTGCCATTGGTCACCAAAAGCGACGGCTCTAAATTTGGCAAAAGCGAGGCGGGCAACATCTGGCTCGATGCGAAACGCACCAGCGTGTTTGATTTCTTTCAGTTCTGGCGCAATACCGCAGACCGTGATGTGGCGACATTTCTGGCCCGCTTTACGTTGCTGCCGATGCAGCAGGTACGCGAGTTGTGCGACGGAAACGATGGCCCGGCGATCAACCACGCCAAGTCGGTGCTGGCACACGCGGTGACAGCCTTGGTACATGGCCCCGAGGCTGCGGATCAAGCGGCGGCGTCTGCCAGGCAGGCATTCGAGGCGGGGGACGCGACGGCACAAGGCGTGCCCCATCTGGAAGTAACCAACGCCGAGCTTGAGGGCGGCGTGGGACTGCTGGAGTTGCTGGTACGGGGCGGCCTGGCGAAGACCAACGGTGATGCCAGGCGGCTGGTGCAGGGCGGCGGCGTGCGGGTCAATGATGAAAAAGTGGCAGATCCACGGCAGTCGCTCACGGTGAATGACGTCTGCGAGGGCCATATCGTGTTACGCGCTGGCAAGAAGCGCTTTCTGCGATTGGACGTTGTATGAAAGTATTTCTGGGGGCTTGTGTCGGTCTGTGTCTGATGCTCGCAGGCTGCCGGACCATCACGCCTAACGCGACTGCTCCCGCAACACAACCAGAAGTGCTCGACACCCCAGCCACTGCTGCATCGGCCCCTGCAACGCAACCTGCAGATGTCCCCGCCACCGCTGCATCGACGCAGCCCGCCACGACGGCAGCGACGACTCCAGCGACTTCGCCAGCCACCCATCCCGCCACCGCGCCCGTCGCGCCGTTGGGGGTCGATACGTCTTTTGAGTGGGTGAGAGCGGCTGATCTCCCACTGCCTTTGATGGTGCCGGCGAGCTCACAGGTGGACGGCCGAATCGTGGTCACCGGCGGGATGACGCTGGGGGGCCTGGGCACCCCAGCCATTCTTATCTATGACCCGAATTCCAACCATTGGACAACCGGGGGGTCGTTGCTTCAGCCTCGGTTTCGTCACGCCCAACTCACATTGCCCGGAAGTCGTGTACTGATTGCGGGGGGATGGCGGCGATCAACGGATAAGCCACTGGTCGCGATGCAGTCTGTCGAATTGCTGGAAGGTGCGGCGTTGGTCAGTCGAGGCCTCGAACCTCTCCCCGAGCGTATCCACGCACCGACGGCTCACCTTCTGAATGACACGACGGCGGTGGTCATCGGCGAAACGTCGGCAGCGGTTCTCGACCTGGAAGCTTTGACCTGGTCCACCATCAAGCTGCATGTTGCTCACCGAGAGCATGCGTCGTTACAGCTCGACGAGCAACGGATCCTGGTCGTGGGGGGACATCGGCAAAGTGTGATGGAAGTGGTGGATGTGCAAGCCGGCACAAGCCAGAAGCTCGCAGCGGTGTTGCCTTTTCCGTTGGACGACGCGGCCTTGCTTCGGATTGACGCAGGGCGGGTTTGGATTCTTGGTGGTCAGAGTTTCGCGGGTAAGTCCGGCAATACCACGGACCAAACCTGGGTTTTGCACTTGGGTGATACACCGCAAAGTGCACGACTTGAGCCAGGCCCATTGCTGCAGATCAAGGGCGGGATGGCGGATCACCATGTGCTTCGGCTGCCAGGCGGGGACATCGTGGTGGGGGGCGAAACACAAAAGGGGGGCAAGGATGTGGAGCTTCGTGCCGGGCGGCTGCTGGATGCCCTAACGCTTGGGGTGAAGGCCTTGCCGGAGCTTCCGAGTCCGCACGATGACGGCGTGGGTGAGGTCTGGCAGGACGAGGCAATTCTGATCGGTGGGCAGGTCAGTCGGCAGGTGATGGGCGAGACGGTGCCGGTGCCGGTGCGGGACGTGTTTCGTCTGCGTCCGGTGGGCAAGCCTGGCTGGCCTCCGCCGACCTATCGGCCTGCTGCCACCGCCACCGCCGCCGCGACGGCCCCGGCGACTCTGCCGGCAACGACCCAACCCGCACCCGCGTCGGCCCCGGGGACGGCACCCGCATCGGCCCCGGCAACAGCGCCAGCCAAGCCTTACATCATTCCGGCGACCCAACCCGCCGTGGCGACTCGTCCTGCAACAAGGCCTGGACAAGCTCCCCACACGAGGCCGCCACACCGCGGTCGTTGATTCCGCGTCGTATTCGTTCTATCTTGCAGATGGCTGCTTCATCGTTTTTCGCATCGTTGCTCTATGGCGTTCACCCCCTCTCAGGACGAGCCGTCATCTACCAGGCCTGGCAAGACCAGCGCCTCGGCCAGACCCGGCATGAAGCGGTTCTTCACCCGTGGCCTGGCCATCCTGCTGCCCACCGTCATCACCATCGGTCTGGTCGCCTGGGCGTACAACTTTGTGGACGGCACGATCGCCGAACCGATTAACCGCCTCATCCGGTACAGCATCGTCAGCTTTTCGGATTTTCCCGAGGCAACCGACCAGGATTACGATGATGTCTTCAACGCGATCGATGCGTCAGACAAGCGGGCCTGGGAGAACATTGACGACGACGCACGCACGACCGCAGAGCAGTACAGCATCCCCTATACCGCACGTCAGTCGTTGGCCAACCAGCGGTGGTGGATGAGTCAGAAGCCGGAGATACGTCGGCTCGCGCGGCGTAATGCTGTCGAACGCCATTGGAATCAGGTGCGGGTGGGCGCGTGGGTGCTGGCGGATCTCATCGGGCTGGTGGTGGCAGTGCTGTTGATCCTCTTTATCGGCGTCATCTTGTCCAATCTGGTGGGCAGGAAGCTGTACGCCAAAGGCGAGGAAATCATCAACCGCCTGCCTTTGATCCGCAAGGTTTACCCGTCAGTGAAACAGGTGACGGACTTCTTTTTTGGTGAGAAAGATCAGACCATTGAATTCAACCGTGTCGTGGCGGTGCAGTATCCCAGAAAGGGTTTGTGGTCGGTGGGGTTGGTTACGGGCGCTACGATGCAGGCGATTCAGGACGCCGCCGGGGCTGAGTGTTTGACTGTTTTTGTGCCCAGTTCTCCCACGCCTTTTACGGGGTATGTCATCACGGTTCCTATTCACGACACCATCGACTTGCCGGTGACGATTGAAGAAGCCTTGAAATTCGCAGTCTCAGGCGGGGTGTTGATTCCACCCAATCAGGAAATTGTTCCCTCGGTCAAAGCGGCCCCGCAGGACGCGACCGAGTTACCGCCATCGGACCGGCCTGCAAACCCGGCCGAGCTCACGACCTCCAGGACGTGAGTGATAGTCAGGACGGGCATGCCCTTTTGCGGGCGTGTTCCGCAGTTCAGCGGCGTGAGCCAATCCGGTTCACGTTACATCTCGACGAAAGGAAGCTCGCTATGCAGATCACTGTGATTGGCCGACACCTGACCCTGAGTGAACACACTCAGCAGTATGCCCAGGAGAAGGTGAGCAAGCTCCCGCATTTTTACGATCGGGTGACCGCGACGGAGGTCGTCATCGAGCCGGTGAACAGCCACGGGTACACCGTGGAACTGGTAACGCATGTGGAAGGTCACGAGCGGTTTGTGGCGACGGCAGAGCATGAGGAACAGCATGCGGCCATCGACCTGGCCACCGATAAGATGGTGCGTCAGCTTCATGATTACAAGCAACGACGTCGGGATGACAAAAAGCACCCCCGAGACGTGACCAAGCAGGTGGCGTGACGCGGGCCGACCGCTACGCAGGCCTCGTGGATCCAGCTACACTGATCCGATGGATCCTGTATCGATGCAGCGAGGCAAACGCGGATGAAGTGGTCGGACCTGGTAAAGCGCGAGTCGGTGGTGCCTGACCTGAAGGGTCAGGACCGAGACTCGGTGATTCATGAGTTGGTCGAGGCGTTGGTTGCGGGAGGTAAAGTGCCCGCAACCATGCAGGATGCTGTGGTCCAGGCGGTGCTGGCTCGTGAGTCCCGTGGATCGACTGGCTTTGGAAAAGGCGTGGCGGTGCCGCACGGCAAGCACGCAGACTTGCCAGAGCTGGCTGCAGCAGTGGGTGTTTCGCAGCTGGGTGTGGAGTTCAAAGCGTTTGATCGTGAGCCGGTGTTTGCGGTGGTGCTGCTGGTCTCGCCGACCGATCAGCGTGAGGCGCATCTGCAGGCGATGGAAAGTATTTTTTCGGACCTCCAGGATGACCAGTTCCGCCGCTTTCTCCAACAGGCCAAGACGCAGGACGAGGTGCTGGACGTGTTATTTGAATCCAAAGCCTCCGGGACTCAATCGTGACTGCCGAAGGCTCTACGACATCCGGGCACGCGAGCCGAAAGGTCACCGTGGTGAATAAGCTGGGTCTGCACGCCCGGCCGGCGATGTCACTCGTGGATCACGCCAACAAGTTTGACAGTGATGTGAAGATTGCCAAGGGCAGTTTGTCGGTGGATGGCAAGTCCATCATGCATGTCATGATGCTCGCCGCGACCAAGGGCACTGAGCTGGAGATCAAGGCAGCAGGCCGTGATGCGGAGCAGGCGGTGACCACGTTGGCGGGACTGGTGGAGTCGGGTTTCGATGAGGAATGAGCTTGTGGCCAGAACCAATGGGTTGATCACGCGGGGGCTCACGTCGTGCCGGATGATTGCGATTGCCTGGAGCGTGGCGGTTTTAGCGCTCAGTGCCGTGGGATGCGGGTGGTCACCGACCCGGCCGTTCGCTTCAGCGCCGCAGGCCGAGGTGGTGGGCGTGGAGATGGTGGATACAGGGCCTGCTGGCGCGGCGGTTGAAGTCATCGTCGAAATGACCAATCCCACGGACCGTCAGTTGCCCGTCCGGGTCGGATCCCTGAGTGTCCGAGGAGCGGATGAACGCGGCGGGCTTCTCGGAGTGGGCGACGAGGGCACGAAACTTGCGGTCCGCCCGTTTGTCACCATTCCACCCAACGCTGCCGCCCGGATGTCGCTTCCGGGGCTTTTGCTCCTGCACGATAAAACCGAGCCCTACAAAAAGGGGGACGCTGTGGCGGTGCGCGGCACATTGGTGTATCAGCCGACCGGACCGGTGCGTGGCGTGTTGACCGACAGTGGCGTTCCGCTGCCGCGTGTCGATTTCTCTGGAAAAGCGAAGCTCACGGCACGCGTTGAGCAAGAAGACTGACGCCTTGCAGGCCACGCTCCAGTGTTGCCTTCCCCGATGTCATGGGGGCGTCGATCACTGGACGTCGTGCCTGCGACCGATTCGCCTTTCACGCATGGGATGCTACCGTTGGAAAGTTTCCTCTCGCCTTTGGGCCGCGCTTTGATGATGCATTCCACGATTGAGCAACGACGCTATTTGATCCCGTTTCGCGCGACCCTGCTGCCGCAGATCTTTTGCGATGTCTTGGTGATTGGCGGCGGCGTGGCAGGCAGCAGCGCGGCCATTGCAGCGGCCGAGTCCGGTGGGCCTGAGCTGGAAGTGATCGTCACTGGCAAGGGCCCGTTCAAGGCCAGCAACACCTACTGGGCGCAAGGCGGCATTGCGGCGGTACTCGATGCAGCCGACTCGGTGGATGACCACGTCGCAGACACCTTGGCTGCCGGGGGAGACCTGTGCGATGAGCAGGCGGTGCGATATGCAGTCGAAGGGGGCGGCGACGCGATTCGTCGCTTGCTTGAGTGGGGCATGGACCTGGATCATGACGTCTCGGGCCAGCTCAAGCTTGGCCGCGAGGGAGGCCACGGCCGGGCACGGATCGTGCACTCCGACGGCGATGCGACGGGAAAAAGCCTGTCGCACACACTCGCCCAGCGGCTGGATGAGTCAGAGAACATCCGGCTGTTCGACGATTGTTTTGTGCTTGATCTCATCACTATCGACGCCCAGCCCCCCCGTGTGGTTGGTGCGATTACCCATCATCCCAAATACGGCCTGCAGGTGATTTGGGCCCACGCCACCATTCTCGCTGCCGGCGGGGTGGGGCAGGTGTACCGCGAGTCCACCAACCCGAAAGTAGCGACCGGCGATGGGCTGGCCATGGCGTACCGAGCGGGTGCGGAGCTTGCGGACATGAGCTTCGTGCAGTTCCATCCCACAACGTTGTACATCGCGGGCGCTTCACGTAGTTTGATCACCGAAGCGGTGCGCGGCGAAGGGGCGACGCTTGTGGACCGTGACGGCCATCGCTTTATGCCTGACTACGACGAACGGGCGGAACTCGCTCCCCGCGATGTGGTGTCGCGAAGCATTCTTGCCCAGATGGCCAAGACCGGCCACGCCAAGGTGTACCTGGATGTTCGGCCTATCGGCGTGGATACGTTCACCGCCCGCTTCCCCAACATCGCCCGCATGCTCGAACAATTCGAGATCAATCCTGCCGAGCGGCCTATCCCGGTTCACCCTTCGGCGCACTACATGATCGGCGGCGTGCGGGCGGGGCTTGACGGCCGAACCAGCCTCCCGGGGCTTTGGGCCTGCGGCGAGGCGGCGTGCACGGGCCTGCACGGAGCCAACCGCCTCGCAAGTAATTCCCTTCTCGAGGGATTGGTGTTTGGGCAGGCGGCGGGCCGGGATGCGGCCGAGTCGTACCGGCAGGCCAACGGCAACGGTTCCACGCGACGTGCCCACAAAATCGTCAGTGACATTCCCTTGTCGGATCGCAGTGAGCTGGACCTCACGGACGTGTCGAACAGCCTGCAGAATGTGATGTGGCGTCAGGTTGGAATCGTCCGCGCGGGGAATCGTCTCGAAGAAGTCGCCGAGATGATTCGCTTCTGGGCGCGGTACACCATGGACAAGATTTTCGACGACGCGCAAGGCTGGGAATTGCAGAACATGCTGACTGTTGGCTCGTTGATCACACGATCAGCGCAGTGGCGTGAAGAAAGCCGGGGGACGCACTTTCGCAGTGACTTCCCAGAGCCGGTGGAGGCGATGCGGGTGCACGACATTGTGGTCCGCAACCAGCCGATTAAGGCTGTTGGTTGCATCTCCGAGCAGGCGTAAAGCGACACCCACCGCGGTTGCCATGGGTGTCGAAATGGAAATGCTTGGAGCAACACAACGTCACCGACGACGCTTGAGCAGCAGCGGGAGTCCTGCGGTGAGCGTGAGGAGGGCGGCGGGTTCTGGAATCGGACTTCCGAGTGCATTCTCCAGCTTAAGTGCCGCCCAGTGCAGCTTGTATTCCGGCGGGGTACCACCCGAAGCAGCGTCACCTTGGATCGAGAAAATCGTGTAAACAGTATCGCTCACCAGCGTGTCAGCAGTGATGCTGCCCAAGGGGTCTGTCGAGAGGATCGACTCCAGGACATAAAGCGTATTGGTGGGCTGTTGATTGATTTCGTAAAGAATGTCGAGGTCAAAGCCATTACTACCGTCGAATCCGTCGATGAGTCGAAGGCTTGAAGGACTGGTGGTACTGGCCAGTTGGGGAGCCGAGACGCCGTCGATGAACTGAGCGAAAAGCGTGGTACCCGCGTCCAGCGGTTGAAGATTGATGGCTTCGGCTTGAGCTTGTGCACGCGTGAGCGGCACTTGGCTGACGGTCCACTGTGACGCACCGGTGAGAGTCCAGTGAAGGTCTTGGCCGGTAAGGACATCCGCAGCGTTGCCGATGTCATAGCCGGGTAACGTCGCAGACGCGGCGCTGCCGGTTGAGCTGTTCAACCAGTGGTCGTGAATCGCGTTGGAATAGGGTCGATCTCCAGCGGGATCGGAGAGGCGGTCGATGGTATTGGTGCCTTGGGCCACCAGCTTGCCGGTCTGAGGATTGAAATCGACACGAAAGCGTCGGCCGCCGTGGGCGAAGGCTGATTCTGCGACGAGAAGCAATACTAGAGCGATGAGAGCTGTGGACAATTTGGGGGGCAGGGTGCAAAGCATTGGGAGTTTCATTTCGTAAGGCAGCAGCGTCAGGGCGCGGCGGCTGTGGGGTGGAAGCGATTGGTCAGGGCATCGATGAAGACGTCGTCGAATCGGGTTGACTCGGCGTGGCCGTCGAGGAAGCCATAATTGCTGACTGATGCGGGTGCGGCAGGTGGCCCGCCGTGGGCATCGAGTTGTAGTTCTGTGGCAGCGATATTCGGCGTGTTACCCGGAATCGCGCTTGGCCACAGGTTGGGATGAACGTGATCGGACGCGGCATTGGGTCCCGAGTAGGCCTTGATCACACTGTGAATCACGCCCGCGGGAAGCGGGACTGCGTCGATGCGGCGATAAAGATTGCCGGTGTCACCGCGGAGGTGATAGTTTGTGGCATAACTGGTTCTTCGGTAGATGCCAGGCGACAACGCCGTACCCTCCGCAAAGTGCGGGCTGGTATCGACGGGCGAGCGGAACAGCAGTTGATCGCTGTAACGGCCGAGCGTTTCGATCCACGACGTCGAATGGACGGTGGGTAAAAGATTGCCTTTGGCATCGAGGATGTAGACCGCATGAGCAATCTGAAGCTGTCGCATGTTGGAGAGGCAAGCGGCCTGGCGAGCGGTCTGCCGTGCCCTTGACAACGCCGGGAGGGCGAGGCCGAGGAGCAAAGCGATGACCACCAGAACCACCAGCAACTCCACCAGCGTGAACGCGTGGTGTCGCGGCATGTTGTGAGCTTTATGGAAAAATAATCGGGAACCCGTTACGCCGAGCCGACGGTCATCTCAGGTGGACCGCGAGCCTGCACGCCAAGCGGAGATCGATTGGATCTCGTCGCGACATAGCGTGGCGAGTCGATTTCGATCGGTTCCAGCACGGGAGGAACGACACATCCGGACGTGGGCGCGTCGAGGCTGGCGATCAGGTGACAAATCAGGCAGGAGGAGGGGTCTTCTTCATCGCTAGGCGGCGTGAGAGGAGCTGGGCCTGGGGGGAACTCTTGGTCCTGAGTGAAACGGAGATTGGCCGCGGAACCGCAGCGGTTGTTATCAACGAAGATCGGTGCCTCGGACTGAGGAATCTGCAGAGACACCACGCGTGTGGCTTGGCACGATCACGCCGAACCACATCCACATCGCAGCGACCACGATCCAACATGTCCGGCTTTGCCCGTTGATGTGCTGAGCGTAACACGATCCTCCCAGAGAGATCAAGACGGGGGGTATGCGTTGGGGCGGTATGAAATGTAAGCCTGCGTGAAGTTACGCTTGGGCGATGAACATGAAAGACTTCGGCGGTGTGTATGTGGCCGACTCGGCGCGTGTTATGGGTGATGTGGCGCTTGGTGAGTCGGTGAGCGTGTGGTACGGCGCGGTGGTGCGGGGTGATGTGGCAGCCATCCGAATCGGGCCGGGCAGCAACGTACAGGACAACGCGGTGGTGCACTGCGATTCGGGTCACGCCAATGTGATCGGTGCGAATGTGACGATCGGACATACAGCGGTCGTGCACGGCCGATCCGTTGGCGACGGCAGCCTGATTGGCATGCACGCCACGGTGCTGGGGGGCGTGGTGCTGGGCAAGCGTTGTCTGGTTGCTGCGGGTGCGGTGGTCCCGCCGGGGCTTGAGGTTCCCGATGACCATGTCGTGATGGGCGTGCCGGGCAAGGTGGTGCGGGAGACGCGCGACAAAGAGCGGGAGTACATGACGTGGCTTGCGGCGCATTACCAGGAATTGGCCAGGCTTCACGCGGGCTCGCCGGACGATCCGCGGGTGGCTGTATGGAAGGGCGAAGCATGAAGTGCGATGAATCACCGGCGGGCTTAGACAATGCCTTTCATTTCACGCGCGATTGCGACAGACGTTACGCTCCGAGCCATGCACCTGTATCCCGCGATTGACCTGCGTGGTGGCCGCGTGGTTCGCCTCACGCAAGGCAACTACGATCAACAGACGACCTATGCCGCCGATCCCCTCGATCAGGCGT
Organism: uncultured Phycisphaeraceae bacterium; assembly: GCA_963799465.1. GTDB lineage: Bacteria > Planctomycetota > Phycisphaerae > Phycisphaerales > Phycisphaeraceae > JBCCOW01. The sequence goes on from CAWCXG010000004.1 coordinate 150,799, forward strand.
TGGCTTTTGAAGCCGCTGGGGCCACGTGGCTTCACCTGGTGGATCTTGACGGAGCGCGAGACGGGACCTCACGTGATTTTGACACCATCAAGCGTGTCTGCAAAGGCACCACGCTTAAGGTCCAGGTCGGCGGCGGCGTGCGGGATGAGCGGGCGGTCGCGACGCTGCTCGACGCAGGAGCCAAGCGGGTGGTCCTGGGTACCGCAGCGCTGCGAGACTGGCGGTGGTTTGAAACCTTGCTTTCTGATGATGTCTATCACCACCGTATCACCCTGGGGCTTGATGCACGTGATGGACTGCTGGCAGTCGAAGGTTGGACCGAAACGACCGGCCGAGAAGCGGTCGAGGTCGCCAAGCTCACACGGGGTTGGCCGCTGGGCTCGATCGTCTTTACCGACATTGCTGTCGACGGAACATTGCAGGGACCTGCCATTGAAGCAACCCGCGCGGTAGCCGAAGCGACCGACGTAGGCGTGATTGCCTCGGGCGGGGTGGGATGCGTGGACGATCTGGTGGCCTTACGTAAGTTGCCCCTGGCAGGCGTCATTGTCGGAAAAGCGATCTACGAAGAAAAGCTCAGCGCCGAGCAGGCATTGTGGACGGTCGAAGGTTCTGCCGCTGAGCGAGGGGTGTCGTGATACATGGCTGAATCCGCTGATTCCAATCCGCTGCAAGGCTACTTTGACTGGCAGGTCACCACGCTGCTGCTCGCGCGGGATCTCGTGGACCCGCTTGACCCCGACGATGAGCAAGCCGCGCAAGCCCGGTATGAGCAGGCCGAGCGTGTGGTGTCGGAACTGACGCTTTCGGTCGTGCCCGACGACCTGCAACGCAATCCCAACCTGGACTGGCCGCCCGAAGTCATGCGTGCCATCACCGCCGCCACACTGCGGTATGCAACGTCGGTGTTTGACACGCAAAACGAATTGAGTGGGGACTAACGCCATGTTTACAGGCCTGGTGATGGCAATTGGTGAAGTTGTTCACACGGAACGTATAGAGGCTGGTCTTGCCTTTGAGATTGCATGCTCAGACGTTGCGTCCGGGGTCAAGCCTGGCGATTCTGTCGCGATCGATGGCGTGTGCCAAACGGCAGTCTGGGTGAAGGAGTCGGTCATGCGATTCGTGGCCATTCCACAGACGCTGGAAGTCACGACCTTGGCGCAGCTGCGTGTGGGCGGCCGAGTGAATGTGGAGCTGCCACTTGCGATCGGCGACCGGGTGGGGGGGCACATGGTGCAAGGCCACGTCGATACGACCAGCACCATCGAATACGTCGACACCAGCGATGGAGCCTGGAGGGTCCGTGTCCGCACGCCTGCGGCCATCAACGCTTACCTCCTACCCAAAGGCTCCGTCACGTTAAACGGTGTCAGCCTGACCCTCGCGTCGGTACAGAGTGACACCTTCGACGTCGCGCTGATTCCCGAGACGCTTGAGCGGACGACCTGGAGCGAACTTCAAGCGGGGGCGGTGATCAACGTTGAGGCGGACATGATGACCAAGGCGGTGGTGGACACGGTGATGCGGATGCTGCCCCGCTCTGATTCAGCCGAGACGGGCACGGGAATTACCCGGGAAGCCCTGCGGGAGGCAGGCTTTCTCCACGCGTAAAAACATTTCGAATGCTCTATCCGTAACTCCAGCTTGCCCGTGTCGCGAACACGAGCCGAGTCCCTGAGGATGCGTCCCGGCAGCCTGATGTGTCATCAAATCTCGAAATGCACCTGCTCGCAGCTCATGTAACAGGGTCCCAGAATAGAGCAGGCTTCTCGCACTTCCTGGCCCGTCGCGTCACGCATCGTCGCGGGTCAGCACCAACCGATACCGAGGCGAGCCGTTGCGCAGGGTCTCAAAGGCGTCATTGATCTTTTCCATCGGGTGCGTTTCGGTCACAGGATTGATGTCATGGCGGGCGCAGAAAGCAATCATGTCACGCACCGTCGCGGGGCTTCCGAGCGGACTTGCAGCCAACGACTTCTGCCCCATCAACAGGGGAAACAACGGTTCAACGCCAAACGTGTTGTTCACCATGCCGACGGTATGCAACACACCCTTGGGACGAAGTGCCGCGACGTAGGCGTTCCAGTCGAGGCTGGCATTGGTGGTATTGAGAATGAAGTCGAAGGTGTTTTCCTGCGAGGCGAGTGCTTTTTCTTCTTTGACATTCACGAAGTGGTGGGCGCCGAGTTCGTGGGCTTCCTGTTCCTTCTCAGGGCTGGTTGAGAACGCGGTGACTTCGCATCCCCAGGCGTTGAGGAACATCACCGCCATATGCCCCAGGCCGCCGATGCCGATGACGCCCACGCGTGCGGTGGGGGGCAGGGCATGCTGAACGATGGGGTTGAATACGGTGATGCCGCCGCAGAACAGCGGCCCCGCCTTGAGCGGGTCCAGCCCTTCGGGAATCAGATGCGCCCAGGCCCAGTGGCATCGCACGCGGTCGGCGAACCCGCCGTGCCGGCCGATGATGGCGCCCTCACCTTGAGCACACAGGTTGTGATCGCCGCCGATGCAGTGGTCGCAGTGCATGCAGGAACCTGAGAACCAGCCCAGTCCCACCAGGTCGCCGGACTTGACGTGCTTGACCTGGTCGCCCACCTCGGTAATGCGTCCCACGACTTCGTGCCCGCCGACAAACGGGTACTGCGTCATATCCCAGTCGTTGTCGAGCATCGACAGGTCGGAGTGGCAGACACCGCAGGATGCGACTTTGATTTCGACCTGCTCGGGTTGAAGCGTGCCGGGGTCGTACTCGAAGGATTCAAAGGGGCCGCCGGACTCGCTGGCTGCATACGCGTGGATCGTCATGAGGTCTCCAAGGGGGTGATTGACCTCATCCTAGTGCAGCGTGATGTGCCATGTCACCTAAAGCTCAAACGCAAGCAAATCCGTAACCCCCACGGGCTGATGAAATGCGACCCCCACCTCGTGCACTTTGCCTTTAATGAGTTGGCACCGCTTGACGATTCCCTGCACTTTCACCAGTCCAGACTGCTTGCCCGGAAGGACGGTGATCACCCGAGCGCCAGTGTGCATATAGCTGCCGTGAAAAAAACCCATGCCGGTCGCACTGAGATTGCGCGGCCGAATGCGGAACCGAGACCAGGTCTCCTCGGGATGCTCCACGGACATCAAAACCGTTGGCATATTGGTGTAGGGCACCCGGGGTGCGGCCCTGCCTTCGCCCTGGGCCCCAACGGGTGCGATCGTGCGCTGTGTCATGCGTGAGGCTTTGGCCTCAAGGTCGTCGACCAATGCGTACCACTGTTCGTCGCTTAGACGCAGGGTATCGATCGGTGAAACCGTGTCTTTCGAAGTCGATGGAGATCGCATTACGCAGCCGCCGGATCGGATTCGTCGTCGGCCATCGACAACAGGCTTCCCATGATGCCCGAGTTGTCCTTGAACAGGAAAGGCTCGACCTTGAGCTCTTCATCAAATTGCACGCCCACCATGTGCGTTCGGCCCTTGAGCAGGCTGCAGTTCGTTACCCGCCCGCGCACCTGGACGATACCCGTGTGGTGTGATCGCAGGTGCACAATGATGGGCGAGTTTTCGTACAGATACGTGCCGTGTAATAACCCGATGCCTGAGCTGGACAGGTCCTTGGACCACGCGAGATAGTCCGACATCGTCCCGCCGGGATGGGTCACGGTGATCGCGATGTTCGGCGTCCTGACCATGGCCACCCGCTGATGACGGCGGCGGTTGGTTTTACTCTGGGTTTTGCGATACTCAAACTCAGTGAGCATGTGCCGCCACTGCTGCTCATTGATCCGCAGCGTATCCAGCGGTTCCTGCGGGGTGACATGGCGGAATTGCATAATGAGCAGGCCCGGTAAAAAAGGGTCGGATCGCTTGCACAAGCATCGACCGATACACGACGCAACTTTCCCCGCGTGCCCTTTTCTTAACCGAATTCGCATCCCCTACAATCGGTCCATGTCGCTTGACCCGATGGAGGTTCTCGATCCCGGTGGCCCTATTGCCCGGCGGCTGGGAGAACGGTATGAGCACCGACCTGAACAGACCCAAATGGTCAAGGCGGTGGGCAAGGCTCTGGCAACAGGGGGCAAACTGCTGGTCGAGGCGGGCACGGGCGTGGGCAAATCGTTTGCCTATCTGCTGCCCGCGATCAGTCACATCACCGCGCACGCGGACCGTCCTGGCCGCCGTCCACGCGTGGTGCTGGCGACCAACACCATCGCTTTGCAGGAACAACTGATCGACAAGGACCTTCCGTTGCTGCGGGCGGCGATCCCCGATGAGTTCACTGCGGTACTTGTCAAAGGGCGCGGCAATTACGTATCACGGCGACGGGCCCGCCGCGCGGGTGAGCGGCAGGGCGAATTATTCGATGAGTCAGGCCAGCTTCGCAGTATGGAAATCGTGGCGGATTGGATAGAGCAGACCGACGACGGCTCGCTGGCGACCTTGCCTCAGCTTCCCGCGCCAAGCGTCTGGCAGGATGTGCAATCAGACGCGGAGGACTGCCTGGGCAAGCGGTGCCCGACGTATGAGACGTGCTTTTTCCAGGCTGCGCAGCGCAGGATGCACTCCGCCGACCTGCTCGTCACCAACCACGCCTTGTTCTTCGCCGACCTTTCGTTGCGGCGTGAAGGCCACGGACTGTTGCCCCCGTATGACGTGGTGATTCTCGACGAGGCCCATGCGGCCGAAGATGTGGCGTGCGACCATTTCGGGGCGGCGGTCAGCCGGTATCAGGTGGGGTATGTGCTGTCACGTTTACATCAGCCCACGCGCGATCGCGGGCTGATCCCGATGTTGTCACACAAGGGCGTCGAGTCACGATTGGTCGGGCGGTGCATGGATCTTGTCGCTCGCGCCCAGCGGGCAGCGACCGCGTTTTTCGATGCGATCGCTTCGTGGCAGGCTCGGGAAGGGCGGTCGAACGGTCGACTGGATCGGCCACCGCCCATCGACAACGCGCTGTCCCCGCCTCTGCAGGAATTGTCGGTCACGCTGCGGCGGTGCCGTGACCATCTTGAAGATGAAGATGATCGACTCGAGCTGGATGGTTATGCCCGCCGCACGCAATCGATTGCCGACACGCTGACGGCACTACTCGATCAAAGCCTGCCCGACAGCGTGTATTGGATCGAAGTGGTCGAACGGCGGGGACGCCAACGCGTCAAGTTGTGTGCGTCTCCCATTGAAGTGGCCCCGCTGCTGCGTGAATTGCTTTTCGAAGCCACGACTTCGCGAAATGAACCCTTGCCCGTCATTCTCACCTCGGCAACATTGGCGACCAAGTCGGCTCCGCCGTCCGAGGTTGCGCAAGCTCCGCAGGCCCCGAGCAAGCCTTCGGCTGGCGGATCAGACCCGTTTGCACATTTACGCCAACGCCTTGGGGCAGAGAACGCACTTGGACTGCAACTCGGTTCGCCGTTTGATTACAAACGCAACGTCGCGTTGTATGTCACCCGGCAACTCCCCGAGCCCGGACATGCGGCCTTTCTGGATCGAATGGTGCCGGTGCTGCTCGAGCAACTCAAGGCCACCGATGGCGGAGCGTTTGTTCTCGGGACCAGTTATGAAATGCTTCGAGCACTCAGCCGCCGTCTCCAGGGACCGCTCGCCGATTGGTCCATGCCCCTGCTGGTCCAAGGCGGCAACCTGTCCCGCACGGAACTGCTCAATCGTTTTCGGCATGATCGCCGGTCGGTGCTGCTGGGAGCCGATAGCTTTTGGCAAGGGGTGGATGTGCCCGGCGACGCGTTACGAAGTGTCATTATCACCAAGCTGCCGTTTGCCGTGCCCGACCGTCCGATCATTGAAGCTCGCATGCAGAAAGTTCAGGCTCGAGGCGGCAACGCGTTTCGCGAACTGTCACTGCCCGACGCGGTGTTAAAGTTTAAGCAAGGCTTCGGCAGGCTGATTCGCTCGCAGTCTGACACCGGCCGCGTCGTCGTGCTCGACCCCCGGCTGGTGAGCAAGCCATACGGCAAGTCTTTTATCAAGGCTCTGCCCGACATTCCGATCCGTGATTTAGTCGTGCCTTCCTTCATGGAAAACCTGAGCAGACCAACTGATTCAGCCTGGACCGCAACGCCGCCCTCACGCTCTGATGCGGCTGCAGCACCGCGTCCGGGTCCCATCAAGTCATCGCCTTGAAAAAGGCAGTGTTCGGTTCGCCTTGACGCGGAGGACCTTACCCGCGAAACTACACTCCCCGTCCGCCTAAGGAAACCTCATGCGTATCACCCGACTTTTGCCTGTTGCTGCTTTTGCTCTGCTGCCGCTCACCGGGTGCAGCCCGACCACCAGTGCGGGACTCCGCGCTGACCCGTCGCCTGAATTGTTTACCACCGCTCGCAGCCTCGAGCAGCACATGAACAACCAGGCCAAGGTGCTCGACCAGAACCACCGCTCGGGCTGGGACGACCTCAACCGGATGTTCCTTCTGGAGCGTCCCTCGACGTTGACGCCTTACCCGATGCCGTAAAACGCGGTTTTGCATTTATTTAAACTTGCGGACTAATTCTCGTCTTTGAGCGTGTCGATATCTAAGTGGCTTGAGTGCCGTACCGGAGGGGGCCCATTGGTACGGTGGCCAGTTAGAGCGGAGCTCATAATGAGTATGCTGAGTCCGGCAGACATTCTCGCAGAACTTGATCGCCTTGAGTTTCTTCGTAACGCTTCACCCAACCCTGGTCCGAACAGACGCTTTGAGCGGTATTCTGTACGGGGCACTGCCATTCTGCAGCCAGTGTGTAAGCAAGGCTTATACGACTGCAACCTTGAGGTTCAGCTGCGCGATGTCAGCCGGGGCGGGGTCGGCTTTCTTGCGACGGAGCTGATGGTGCCTTTCGGGTTCTGGCAGATGTCCTTCATCCGCGACGACCTTAAGATCGGGGAGCAGGAAATCATCGTGCGTCACTGCCAGCAGGTTTCAGACGGTCTGTATCTCGCCGGGGCGGAGTTTGTGGTTAGTTCAGGCCTGCTCAACCAGATCGGGGTGCCCGCGACCACCGTGCTGTCGGACATTTCGGAAGGCCGAGATCACGAAGACGACCAGTTCTCCAGCATCTATGACCTTGAGGGTTGAACCTCAGGCCATGGTGGTGGTTTGCTTCTGCGGAAAACCTACCTCAAGCCACGTCGCCGACGACTCGACCGAGAGGGTCGCATTGAGCGCAGGGGGTATCCACACCGTGTCGCCTGCTACGAACGACTCGCCGCCCGCAGTGATGTTGCCCTCAAGGACCATCCAGACGGTTGGCTGGGCCTGATCAAGTGTGTCTTGAAAGCCGGTCTGAGCTTCGATCCGGTCAATCGTGAAATAGTCACACGCCACCAGACGGGTCCACACATGCTGATCACCCTGGCGTCGCGTCTGCCGCTCGAAGGCTTCACTCTCGGCTGGCCCAAAGTGGATACACGCGACCGCCTGATCCACGTGCAGCTCACGCCCCTCTCGGCCCCAGTCATACACCCGAAAGGTCGTGTCGCTGGGTGTTTGAACCTCAGCGACCAGAATCCCACCCCCCAGAGCGTGACATGTGCCTGAAGGCAGGTAGTGGCAGTCGCCCGGCTCCACCGGGACCTCGACCATCAAAGGCACAACCGCGTCGTTTGTATTAACTTCCAGAGCCGCACGCAGTTGCTCAGCCGTGGTTCCCTCGGTCATACCCTTGTAAATCTTTGCTCCAGGCTCACGAGCCACGATGTACCACGCCTCGCTTTTCAGATGAGCGTCGGGATGGGATGCCGCGTAGTCCGGCGACGGATGGACCTGCACCGAAAGATTGTCCGAAGCATCCAGATACTTGAGCAAGATCGGTAAGCCTCCCGAGGCAGACAACGCCAGATCGCCTAGAAGATCACGACCGTATTGCTCGACCAGTTGGTTGATGGTTTGCCCGGCAAGCGGGCCGTTGGCGACTTCTGATCGCGCCGCGTCTCCGCCGCCTCCCGAAGCCGAGGTTGTCGCCAGGTCGGCCAATTCCCAGGATTCGCCGATCCGGGTCTGCGTGTCGCCGGGGAGCTCGCGATCAAGTTTCTCAAGGGTCCGGCCACCCCATACCTTCTCTTTGTAAATCGGGACAAACTTCAGGGGGTACAAAGACATGGCAGCTCGATCAGAGGAGTGAAAAGTTAAGTGGGTCAATTTGCGCAGGCTGGGTGAGTCCATAGAACCCACTCAAAGTAGTTATCGGACAAACTATGCCGAAATTCAGATTGCATCAGCCCGTATCGGTGTCACAATAAGCATAACCCGCACGACCGCTACCCGGAGACACCCCATGCAACCTCGTATTTTCGCTGCCGCGCTGCTGACCGCTGGCCTCGCGCTGTCCGCCGCTTCACCCGCCACCGCCGAGCCCACGCTTCATCGTGGCGATCCGTACGACCTCAACCGAGTCGCGCCGGTCATTCTCGAACCCGGTCCCGCCGCAGAGGACGACTTCGGCTTTTATTACGACGGCCGGGGTCGAGGCTACACCTATCAGCCAGACTTGCGAAGCTACGGACCCCGCGTGCTCGACCAGCGTCGCCCACTGACCAGCTTTTTTCTCGATACCCAATCCACCCGCCTGGTCGATCTTCGCCGTACGCTCAACGTGCGACGGGCCAACTACTTTCGTCACGGCTTCCACGGATATCAGAATCCTTTCCCGTACATCCCTCCGACCGGAGCGGTCACGGTCTACCGCAACCCGTTTTTCCACAATCAGGCGGTGACCGCTGCAGGAGAAGATGCCACGCAAGAGGTCAACGGACGACACTATGGGAACGGGACCACCCCGCGTCCCGGCGTGCAGAGCTCGGCTCCCGCAGATACCGTCCGGGCCGAGGAAGCCAGTCCAGAGGCTGACGTGGTCTACCTCAACCCGACCCACGCAGGACAGATCAAAGTCGAGTCGGGTCAAGTCATGATCCGTGGAGCAGATGGAGCGGCAGTGCTGCTCAGCGAAAACAACTGAAGGGAACTTGGGATCGTTGCTACGGCTTTGCCTCGCACGTCCCAGTGCAGCCCTCCTCGAAGGCACGCTAGACTTGCTGCATGTTCAACAGGCGACCTACCCGGCAAGTGACCCTCGGCGATGAGCGCGTAGGACGCATTCACGTCGGAGGCGGGCTCTACGGCACCCAGCCGGCCCCCGTCACGGTTCAGTCCATGACGTCCTGTGCCACGCACGATATCGACGCCTGCGTCGCGGAAATCAACAAGCTCGCACAAGCCGGAGCTGACGTGGTTCGTGTTGCGGTCCCGGGACGAAACGATACCGACGCCCTGCGGGAAATCATCCCGCAGATCAACGTTCCGATCGTTGCCGACGTGCACTTCCACTTCGGCCGAGCGCTTGAAGCGGTCGAAGCGGGCGTTCATAAAATCCGTCTGAATCCCGGCAATATTAATGACCGGGCTCAGGTGATTGACGTGATTCAAGCCTGCAAAAGCAAGGGCCTGCCGATCCGCGTCGGGGTGAATGAAGGCTCGATCGTCGAACGCAAGGACAAGCAAAAACGGCTCAAAGAGCTCGGCGGGGTATTTTCCGATCACCGCCACGGTCACTTCCTGGCCATCATGCTCACCAAACTCGAAGAATATCTCGATATCTTCTACGAGCAGGACTTTCACGACATCGTCATCAGTGCCAAATCGCCTGACCCCACGCTGGTCATCGCCGCGTACACCGAGATTGCCGAGCGCTTCGAGCATCCTTTACATCTGGGCGTGACCCATGCAGGCCCCAAAGAAACCGGCACCATCCGTTCGGTTGTGCCACTGGGCCACCTGCTCGCCTCAGGCATCGGCGACACCATTCGCATCAGCTATGCCAACGATCCGATCTACGAAGTGGAGGACGGCCTCGAGTTGCTTTACAACCTTGAGCTTCGCACGCGAAAAGGTGTCGATCTCATCGCGTGCCCAACGTGCGGCCGAATTCAGGTCGACTTGTTCACGCTGGTGCAGGACGTGCGGGACCGTCTGAAAACGGAGATCACCCTTCCGATCAAAGTGGCGGTTATGGGGTGCATCGTCAATGGCCCGGGCGAAGCCGAAGGCGCGGACGTGGCCATCTTCGCCGGCAACCAACGCGGCATCATCTACGTCCAAGGCCAAAAGGTCGCCAACGTTCCGGAAGCAGAAATCCTTGAACGCCTGCTCAAAGAATGCAAAGACTTTGAAGCGAAAGTCCGGGCTGGTGACGCCAGGCTTGGCGAAAAAGTCGTCGAAATTGCCCCCCCCGATCCCATTGGCGAACTGGGTAGTGGCGTGGAGATCATCGAACGCGGCGAGGTCGAACGCGTCGGCCGATCAGGAACGACACCCCTGACGCTCAACGCCCAACCCGTCAAGCCCTGATCACGCAATCGACGTGACCGACAAAGGCCGCATCAAGCTCTACACTCTCTGAGCTATGGCCAGCCCGACCAACACCTTCTACGTCACGACCCCGATCTACTACGTCAATGACAAGCCCCACTTGGGGCATGTCTATACGACGCTGGTCGCCGACGTACTTGCTCGGTATCACCGACTCCGCGGCGATGACACGTTCTTCCTCACCGGCGTGGATGAGCACGCAGCCAAGGTGGCGGACAAGGCGTTTGAACAGGGCTTATCCCCGCAAGCCTGGGCCGACCAAAATGCGGCGGCTTTCCGCGACACCTTCGACACGCTGGAACTCACGTATGACGATTTTGTCCGCACCAGCAGTGAGCAGCACAAATCCAAAGTCACCGAGTACGTCACCGCACTGATCGCTGGCGGCGATGTCTACGCGGGCCAATACGAGGGCTGGTACGACCCGGGTGAAGAGGAATATGTCCCGGAAAATCGCGCCAAAGAGTATGACTACAAGAGCCCGATCTCAGGCCGACCACTGGTCCGCAAGCAAGAGAAGAATTACTTCTTCAAGCTATCCGCCTACCGCGACCGCCTGCTCGCACACTTTGAGGCAAACCCATCATTTGTTCAGCCCGACGCCCGACGCAATGAAATTGTCAATCGCATCAAAGAGGCTGAGGACATCCCCATCAGCCGATCCGGTAGCGGCGGCTGGGGCATCCCCATTCCCGGAGACGACGAGCAGACGATCTACGTCTGGATCGACGCGCTGTTTAATTACCTGACCTACGTGGACCGTGACGACCGCCGGCACTATTGGGAAAACGGCGCGACCCACCTCATCGCCAAAGACATCCTGTGGTTTCACGCTGCGATCTGGCCTGCGGTGCTCATGGCTTTGCAGTCCTGCGATACGGACAAGTACGGATGGGTCAACCTGCCCCGCCAGATCTATACCCACAGTTACTGGGTCAGTGAGACCGGCGAGAAAATGAGCAAGTCGCTGGGCAATTTCCTCGACCCCGCCGCGATCGATAACTACGTGCAGGAGTTCGGCCTCGACGCGTTGCGTTATTTCCTCGCCACCCGAGGCCCGCTGGGCACCACCGACTCGGCCTTCAGTCCCGACCTGTTCATCGACACTTACAACGCCGACCTCGCCAACACCTTTGGCAACTCGGCGAGCCGGGTAACGAACATGATTGACAAATACTGCGACGGGAACGTGGCGAACCGCAGAGACGCACAGGACGCGGAGGGACGCTCAACGTCGTCGATGAAGGTTTCGCGGGACAGCTCTGTGACTCATTATGTGATTGAAAATGATGAGCGTGCGCAGGCTCTGGACCTGGCGGGAATGGCGTCGACAGCTCTCGATGTAGTCCGACGTGTGGATTCAAATATCGAAGACACTCAACCGTTTAAACTCGCCAAGGATGAGAGTCAGCTGGCGTTCGTGCGAGAGATCCTGATCGACTGTCTGGACGCGCTGCGAATCGCCTCGGTACTGCTCTGGCCGTTCATACCGACGGCATGCGAAGTGTTCTGGGACCGGATCGGCTGTGATTACAAGGCGCAGATGGACGCCAATGGCGGCCAAGGCAATCTCCAGGCGTGGCTGCAATGGGGCCAACTTCAACCCGGAACGCGCGTGGTCAAAGGCGATGCCTTGTTCCCCCGCTACCAGGTCAAGTGACGCCTCGCACTACCGCGAGCCAGGAATCAGCCCCCGCAATTCCTGTAACACCGGCAGGGCAACCACCTCAGCCTTGGGGTCTTCCAACGTGCCCCCGATGCGTACGCCGAAGATCTGATTTCGCAGTGAAGCGAGCAGCCCCGCGCGGGCCCTGATTTCAGCGGTTTTGGGATTGTCGGTCACTAGGTAGAGTTCAAGAGCTTGTGTGTCGAGTGCAAGTTTTCCTTCGCCAGTCAATGCCAGGGTGGGCGACTCGATGAGCGCGTGATCAATCCAGGCGGTGTTACCGTTAATCAGGATGTCGATCGAAGCCTTGTCGAACGGCTGGGCGAAGAGTGGAAAATTGAGATTGATCGCCTGCAGCATGGCTAACGAAATAGGCGAGTCATACAGGCTTGCCTCGCGGATCGATACGCGGGCGCGTCCCCTCAATGCTTCAACAGGGCCTTCATAAGCGTCGGCGATGATGAGGCTCCCGGACAGGAGCCCCGAATCCATGCCCCGTTCAGACGACTGCGCGGGCGGCATGGCGAATCGAGCCACGGGCGGGAGCAACGGCTGCGTTGCCGCGTCGGCTGCATCGACCGCTGACGTGTCAGGTTCAAGGACCGGCTGAACTTGTGCATCGTGCAATGTGAGCTGAAGGCGATACCCGCCGGTCTCGCTCAGGTCTGCGGTGCCTTGCCCCACAAGTGTCCCGCCATACGCCGTAGCCCGGAGCCGGGTCATGCGCAAACGCCGGCGGGCGGTGTCGGTTTCAAAGTCAGCGGTGAGACGTTCCACGGTTCGACCCGCCGCACGGAGCGTCGGAGCTTCAGAGACGTGCTCGAATCCTGGGGCCGGGCAGGGGTTCAATATTTCCGCCGGGCAGATCGACTTCAAGTCTCAGCTCTGCGTTGGCCTCAGTGATCGGAATTCCCAGGTCCAGTGACGCGCCCGCCAGGGCGATATCCGCCACCACGCGACGTGCCGAAGGCCCAGTATCCGCGCTGGGCGTGAAGACGATCCGGCAATTCCTCAGTCGATACGCCGCGTCGAGATTGACCTCATCCAACAGATCAACCACGACCGCCGGGAGCAACGCGCGTTCAACCGTGGACCACGATGTGCCGGTCCCCGACACGCGCAGCGTGCTGTTCGCCCCCTCAAGACTGATCAGGCCTTGCATCTCCAAGGTTCCGGATTCGTGCTCGGCAGTGACCCCCAACACATCGAGCGCATCAGGCTCAACCCGCACCTCCCCCGACATCTTCGTGAAGTCCAGTCGATACCCGCCATACAGAATGTTCAACGCCTGAGGTTTGAGCGTGAGTGACAGGCTTCCGGGAATCGCGTCGGTGTCCCGCGAAGGCTCACGGGTCGGTCGTGTCGTCACAGTCGCAAATTCGTCATCATCAGACATCCAATGCACGGCGGCGCTGAATTGACCGGTGGGCTGATATTGATCAAGAAGTTTGCGGACCTGTGCGTGTGCGCCTGAACCCTTGGGCATCAAACTCAAAACGTCGCGACTGATCGCCATGTCCCGACCGATGAGCTGGATATCCCATGTCGGCGTGCCCTGGACCCAGGACGAGGTCCCGGTGGCAGTGAGTGTGGGCTGTCCGGGATCACCGCCCGCCGAGAGGTTCTGGAAAGCGAAGGATGATTCGGTAAGCAGAAAATTGGCGGTAAGGCCTGGAAACTTGAAACGGCCGTCGAACGGAGCCGCCTGAGCATTCTCGAGCTTGCCCTGTATCTCGAAGCCGATGGCGTCGTCTTCTCGCACAAGCACCGCACCGCTGCCGACAAGCTGACCGGTGACGCCGAGCTGGCGAATCCAGGTCTGTTGATCACGCGGCAACGTGGCGTAGAACAACGGGCTCAGGGGCAGCTCGAATCGGTCAATCGAGAGCGCTGGAGTGATCTGCCCCTGCGAAAATCCTACACGACCGGTGAGGCGACCTGTGCCCCCCAGCGGGCCTGTGAGGTCGAGCTCGTGAAGTTCCAGGAAGTCGCGGTCAATGTGCAGTCGGCCGGAGTTCACCTGCATGGGGTAAGGCCATTGCTCAAAGAGCAAGCGGACCCCATCCTCGGCCGGCGTCACATCCACCACCGTTCCAATGGACCCGTCTTCACGACGCAGCACATCGACCTCAACGTTTACGATCCCGCCAGGTTCGAATGTCGGCGGAACAAATTGGCTGACTTCCTGGCCAGACATCGCGAATGGTTGCGACTGATCTGCGTCCTCCTCAGGAGCGACGATGACCCCGTCCTCGATCAAGGTGGCCTGGGCCGACTGCGACATGAAAAGCTCGATGGCCTGGACCGCTTCGCTCGGCAAGCAGCTCAATAAAGAGGCATCAACGGGAAGGTCCGCCGCTTGAATGTCCAGACCAAGGGGTGTACCAGCCCCAAGACCCGCGTGGCCCGAGAGAGCGATTTGCGTACCCGAAGCACCAACCCCTTGAACATCCCGAAGAACAACGCGTTCAGAGTCGAACTCAATGGTGCCCGTAACACCCGTCAACGGATATGGAAATTCGATGTAGGTGAGCTGGGCGTCGAGCAGCTTGACCTCGCCTTGATACTTCAGCGGCGATCCCTCCTGGGCCCGTGTGAGATGGACCTCACCCGCGTAAAGCCCTTTGGGCTCAAAGCGTTGTTGGAGGTCCGTCCACAAAGGTACCAGCGACACCAGGGGGGCGGTCTGTTGCGTCGTCAGGTCAAACGGCGCGAGCTTGATGGCCAGATCCATCGGACCCAGCGGTTCAAGCGGCAAACGCCCGGAAATGCGCACCCCCACGCCCAACACGTTGGCACGCACATCGCTTACCTCGACCCTCTGATCTCGAAACGCAGCCTTACCGTACAGTCCGTTGATGATGATGGCGTCCGCCAGCCCTGGTACGGGAACGCGGACATCGACGCCGTCGAAATGGACGGCGGCACTGGTGACGGTGAAGTTTCCTTCCGTGGCCCCGAGCCCCACCTGGACCCTGGGCACCCGGCCGCGCGGCTCTAGACGACGAAACCAGGACCGAATCTCCGGGGGCAGCAGCGAGGCTTGGTTGGCCTCGAAACGAAAGTCACGGATATCGATGTTGGCCGTTTGCGTTTGCGTGTTGAACCGGCCATTGATCGCGGCGACGGGCGCACGCCTCGCAATGCCGGGCCGAGAATTTTCGCGCAGCTCGAAGCTGTATTCATTCGGGTCGCTGCCTACCGCCGATAGCTCGCCTTCCACGATGAGCGTTTCCACCCGAACGGTCGTCGCGCCTTCCAGACGGCGCAAGGTGATTTGCGCATCACGCAGGAAAACGGCGGGCAACCGTGGAAGCTGGATCGGACCAGCCTCGGGGTCGGTGCGGTCTGGGAACTCGAGTCGCTCATAATTGAATCGACCTGTCGCAGCATCCTCGGTGATTAACAAGCGGGGATGATGGGGGCGGATCGCGGTCACCGGGCTTTCGCCTCGAAGCAGCGCCCAAAAGTCGAGCTGCACGTCGATTTGATCTGCTTCGAACAGCCGGGTCATCTCAGGCCGATATCCCGGAGCATCAAAGGCGACCCCGCGTAGCCGAAGCAAGCCGTCGGCCTGGAGCGTGGCACGGTCAATTTCAACGGTCCCGCCGGTCTGACCGCTGAGGAATCGCTCGGTGATGGGGGTGAGCTGAGCAGGGTGCAAAACGATGAATACACCCGCGCTCAGCAGTAACAACAACGCAGCTACAACAACCGCCGCCCACCGCCAACGCTTTCGGCGGGGCTTCTTAGGATCGGGCTTGGAGGCAGTTTTCACACGTGGGGCCATACGAGACACTCGGAAGTCACACCAGTTCAGACGTACGCCGCCTACGGAGTCTTTCGGCTACGCTCCCTACCTGACCCGACATGATCGCTATAAAGGCTTCGAAATGGAAATTAAACCCACAATTCAATTCGATGATTTTGCAAAAATTGACCTCCGCGTGGGCACGATTGTCCAAGCCGAGCCCCATCCCAATGCCGACAGACTTTTAAAACTGCAGGTGGACATGGGCTCTGAACAACGCCAAATCTGTGCCGGTATCAAAGCTCATTATGCGCCTGAAGACCTGGTGGGTCGCCAGATCGTGGTTGTCGCCAATCTTGCGCCACGACAGCTTCGCGGAGAAGAATCGCAAGGCATGTTGCTCGCCGCCTCGGATGACGGCGAAACGCCTTCGGTCGTTCTGATCTCGCCCTCGGCAGAGATTGCCCCGGGATCATCCGTCGGCTAAAAATAGCGAAGCGCGAGTTTGTGTCTCAGCGCAGGTGAATCGTCTGCGATCATTCGCAGACAAGAATCACTCTGCCTCGTCAGTCTGGTCAGGCTCGGCGGGCCCGTCAAGATCCTTAAAGCCGGTGCGTTGCTTGAGCGTTTCGAGGTCGTAGGCGTCGGCTCCGTGGCTAAGGCCGATACGGGCATTTACATCGATCACCTTGCCCGGACTGCCGAGTTCACGTTCGTAGGCTTCCTGAGTCACGGGTCGAAACGCATTGAGCTTGAACACCACCAGCGATAGCTGATTGGGAACGCCCAAAGGCAGATAGCCCGCGTCGGGAGTATCGCTCTCCAGTGCGTCTTGACCCAGGGTCAACGCACGGTCAAACAAAGCATCGACCACTTCACGCTGACGCTCAAGGGCAGGCAGGATCGGCGGCGCACCTCGTCCTGCTCGCGGATCGACAGGCGTAATTCCAGCAGCACGTTCAAGAACGGCGGCAGGTCCCGCCTTTTCAACAACGGCGGTCATGCCTTGCTCTAGAGCAATGGTCTTCCATTGCTCTTTATTAGCAAGCAACTGCTCGTACGCTGCAAGTCGGCGGGCATCTTCGCGGACGCGTTCCTGGTCGCGCTCGTCAAGTGCCTCGAAAGATGCGGGGGGCTGGGGGGGCTGCGCTTCGGTCACCCGTAATAAGTGGAATGAGCCGCCCATGTCCTGAAGTGTCTTGGAAGCAAGTTTGAGCTGCGGGCGGCGGGTGACCGGGACGATGTTCTCGCCGTCGGAAAACTCGCGCATCGAGCTGAGGTACGTCTGCACGCCCATTTGTTGCTGATCGTCAGTCGATGCAACGCCCAGGCCTGGGATCTCGCCGACCTCATTGAGGGGGACAAAGTTACGCGTAAGATCGTTGATCTCGGGTTCAACGCCGAACCGCTCCTCAATCTCCCGGGCGACCTGAATCAGGGGCGTGGGCTGGAGCTTCGAGACATCGCGATCCCCGTCAAGCATTCTGGGGCTGCGACGGACGTCCTCTGCGAGAATGGCCTGGGCGGCGGTGATAATCTGGCGGGCCCGGCTCTGGGCGAGCTCGTCGATGAGAATGTCTGCGATTTCTTCTCGGGCTTCGCGGGGCAATGCGGGGATCGGCCCCGATGCAGGTCGAGTGGCAGCACCAGCAGCCTGGGTGCTCGCGGGCTGGGTCGCCGCTCGAGCACGCGACTGCTCGACCACCGCTTCAAATCGACCTGGTTGCTGGCGGTACGCCTGTTCGACTTCAGCCTGCGTGATCTCCTGAGTGACTTTCGCACGCACCCGCTCAATCGGAACGGTGAAGTATTCGAGCTTCACCCGCATCGGCTGCTGGTAGCCAAAGCCGTACGGCTCGGACTGTGGCCCGGCAGGACGATCCTTGAACTTCTCAAAGACCTCTAAAACCTGCTGCTGGGAGGGTGGCTCGATATCCGCGAGCACGACTTCCGCCGGGAGCACGACATACTCGACATCGAGTTGGGCGCCGAGCCTCTGGGTCATCTGCTGAATAAGCGGGGATGAAAGTCGTTGCGCCTCGCTTCCGCCGGGAAGTCGAACCAGGCCGTACATCAAGGCGAGTAGCGGATTCGAGCGAAGCATCGGATTGTCACGCGTTTGCTCGTAGAGCTGCGTAAGGGATCCGGCCGTGTGCGTGAGAGATCGCATGCCCACCAACGGTGACTGCGACGCATGCTGAGACTGGTAGATGCCTCCCTGCGATAGCTCCAGATAGTCCTGAACCATCAGCCATTTACGAACGGCTTGATCGACAAATCCCTGAGTGACCTGTAATTGATCGGCCATGCGTTCGAGCAACTCTGAGGTCGCGCCCACCTGTTGATACACCGCCGCCACGGCATCGGCCCCAGCAGCAAGCTCCAAACCCTCCGCCTCGGCGACCAGCATCATCCAAACGTCTTCATTTTGCGGAAGCGGGAACCGCACGCCTTGAGCTTCAAGTCCTGCCCGGATGGCGGGGGGGACGCGAAAGTCCAGGCCAAGTCCAGCCAGTATCCTGAGCTCGATGTCGGCTGCGCGACGGTCTGCGAGCGTGATCTCTTCACCCGCGATCAAAGCCACGGGTCTTTCGCGGGGGTCGGGAAAGAAAATGTCCAGAACGGGCTGAATCAGAAACGCGACCATCAGCAGCGACGCGCCAATGACCAGAATCAGCTTGTTGTATCTGCGAAAGAATTTAAGCATGAGATGAAAGCAGGGCTAGCGGGGGCATGTCGTGGACCGCAGAAACGCAAGTCACGCGGTACCGATCTATATGAAGTTCGCTGATGATACGGACCTTCGCGTTGGGATGATGACGAAAACTGCCGGACGAGGCGATTACGCGGCGTCGAGGGGAAAGCGGTCAGGCTGTGTGGTGTGGAGGACCTTACCGGCGACGAGGGTGGCGATCGCGCGACCACGGACCTTCCAGTCATGGAATGGGCAGTTGCGGGCCTTGCTTTTGAAGCGTGCCGTATCGATGGTCCAGGCCTCGTTGGGGTCAATAAGGGTGACATCTGCGTGAGCTTTGGCTTGCAGCGTCCCGAGTTCGGGTGCAAGCCCCACGAGACGCGCCGGGGCGAGGGTGATCATTTCGATGAGTCGTGGCCAGTCAATCACGCCGGGCTCGACGAGCGCCTTGATGTAAAGCGGCAGGGCGGATTCCAGGCCGATGATGCCGTAGGGGGCTGCGGCGAACTCGGTGTCTTTTTCTTCGGCGGTGTGGGGGGCATGGTCGGTGGCGAGCACGGTGATCGTGCCATCACGGACTGCTTCAAGAAGCGCCGCGATGTCGGCCTGGGCCCGCAGGGGAGGATTCATCTTGGCGTCGGTGGCGTAATCCGTGCAAGCCTGATCGGTAAGCAGTAGGTGGTGCGGGCTGACCTCGCCCGTCAGGCGGTCCCCGGCGGGGCTGTCTGCAAAGGCTTTGGGCAGCTTGCCTTGGTCAATCGCCTGGCGGAGTCGGGCCCGGGCTTCACGCAGGAGATACGCACCGTGCGCGGTGGTCATGTGTTGGGCGTGCCAGCGGGTGACGTAACCCTGACTGGCGGCGATGAGCAGGTCACGTTGGATGATGAGGTCTTCGGCGAGTCGGGGCCAGCCGCGCAGGCCCAGGCGTGCGGCGAGAGGGCCAGCATTCATATCGCCGCCGCCGAGGCTTGGGTCTTCGCAGTGTTGCATCAGCACCTTGCCGGTCATGGCCATGTAGGTCATCGCCTTGGCCATCATCCCGGCCGAGGCGACCGCGACGCCGTCGTCGGAGAATCCGACCGCACCGGCCCGGGCCATCAATCCCAGCTCCGCCAGCTGCTCTCCGGCACGATCGCGGGTGACGGCTCCAACGGGGAAGACCCGCGCGGCGGCCGCCTCTCGAGCCTTGTCATACACAAAGGCCACGGTCGCGGCATCCTCAATCGCGGGCTGGGTGTTCGGCATGCAGCACACCGTGGTGAAGCCACCCGCGAGGGCCGCGGCCGCGCCGGTGGCGATGGTTTCTTTATCTTCCTGGCCCGGCTCACGGAGGTGAACATGCGGGTCTATCAGCCCGGGGCACACGATCAGCCCGGTGCAATCCAGCTCCTGGCCGTCGCCGGGACTGGCGTGGCCCACAGACACCACACGCCCGTGCTCGAGTGTGACATCCGTCTTTTCGTCCAGATGTTGGGAGGGGTCGATCACACGGCCGCCGCGGAGAATCCGTCGCATGGCCAAAGCGTAAGCGATCCCACCCTTGCGGGTTGCCATCAAGGATCAGTGGGCGGAAGCGAGTAGCTCCTGGGCTTGCTTTCGGCTGGTGTCGGTCGCGGCGGTACCCGCCATCATCTCCGCGAGTTCTTCCACACGGGGAGCCCCTTCCAACACGTTGACCCGGGTGACCGTCTGCCTGGTCTTCCCGCGACCCTCCACGGCTTTGACCACGTGAAAATGCCGGTCGGCAAACGCTGCGATCTGCGGGAGGTGCGTGATGCACAAGACCTGCTGGGTGGCCTCGGGTAAATCGGAGGTCTTGCCCTTTTTACGCTTGGTGGCCTTGGAAGCCGGTGGGGACGCGGGGCGGGCGAGGGCTCGCAGCTTTCGGCCAATCACATTGCCAAGCCGGCCTCCGATGTTGGCATCCACCTCATCAAACACCAGCACGCTGATCCGATCATTGGTGGCCAGGATGCCCTTGAGGCCGAGCATCACGCGGGACATTTCTCCGCCGCTGGCGATCTTGCGAAGCGGCCGAAAGTCCTGCCCGGGATTGGTCTGCACTTCAAATTCAACCTGGTCCATGCCGCTTGGACCCGCATCGTGTAAATCGCTCACCGGTGACAAAGCGACTCTCAGCCTGGCGTTTGGCATACCCAGTTCGGCCAGCTCGGCCTCCACCTTCGGACACAAAGCCTTGGCGGCGGCTTGACGCTTGGCGGAGAGTTTGGCTCCGGTCGCACGCAATGATGTTTCAAGCTCAGCCAGCCGGTGGGTCGACCCGCTGATGTCCTGCTCAGCCTGACGAAATCTCTCGATTTCCTCTCCGATCCAGTCGCGGTACGCCAGCATGCGGGTGATGGGGTCGGCGTCCTGAAGGTCCATGCCGGGGACCGCGTCCCGGCGGGCATACTTCGAGGCCAGTCGGTTGAGCACGTTGAGGCGGGCGTCGATCTCAGCCAGTTCGCCGGGATCCAGTTCAAGTCGATTCAGGTACCGCGACAAGTCGTACCCCGCCTCCTGCAAGGTCAACGTGGCGGTTCGGACCTGCTCGGCGAGGGTGTCCAACGCGGTGTCGGTCTGAGCAAGATCGAGCAGGACCTGTGCAATGGCGGTGAGGCGGTCCACCACCGCACCGTCGGCTTCGGCCAGGGCTTCGTGTGCCGCACCGGCCTGCTGCTTGATGCGTCCCAGGCTGGACAACACGCGGGACCGTGCTTCAAGCTCTTCAAGCTCTGACACGTCATCCCCGTGTTCGATCAGTTCAGCCGCGTCGATCTCCTGGGCTTGAAACGTGTAAAGGTCGAGTTGCTGTTGGCGCAGCGTGGCAGAGGCCTGCAACGCCGCGACCGCATCGCGGTGTTGACGCAACCCAGCCCACGTGTGAGCAAATTGACTACGCAGCGGCTCGGCCTTGGCGAAAGCATCAAGGATGCCAAGTTGTTGGGCGGGCTTAAGGAGGTGTTGGTGATCGTGCTGGCCGTGGATGTCGACCAGAATTTCGGCAGCTTCCCGGACCATCGCGGCGGTCGCGGGCTTGCCGTTCACCGAAACCGTACTGCGTCCTGAGGCATGCAGCTTGCGGGTCAGCAGCAACTCATCCCCAGCCGCTACAGGCTGGTCCAATGCCTGAGTCAAGGCCGTCGCGGTATCGGTCTGTAAAACCTCAAACAGTCCCGACACCCGGCCTTCGTCAACGCCGGTCCGCACAAGATGCGCGTTTTTGCGTAATCCAAGCAGTGCCTCGAACGCGCCGATGACCAGACTCTTGCCTGCACCTGTCTGGCCGGTGAAGACATTCAGGCCTGAGGTGAGTTCGAGACGGGCGTCTTCGATTACAGCGAGGTTCGAGATGTGAAGTTCACGCAGCATCCTTGCCGCTTCACAATACCCACTGAGCCCGGCGCGCGTCTGCGTGTCTTGCTTCGTCGTGATGTTGCCAAGGGCCGCGTCAGTAGCTGTAACGCCACGCGAGCATCAGCGTGCCATAGCTGTCCGCAGCGCTTTGGCCTTCAAACTCGGAGGTTTCAAACGTTTGGGCGTACTGAAAGTCGATTGCCCACGCGTCTGTTTCGTAGGCAAGCCAGAGGCCCAAGCGGAGTTGGCCTACGAATGGCTCGGGTTCGACGCCGAGGCTGTCTTCG
Source organism: uncultured Phycisphaeraceae bacterium (assembly GCA_963799465.1). Taxonomy (GTDB): domain Bacteria; phylum Planctomycetota; class Phycisphaerae; order Phycisphaerales; family Phycisphaeraceae; genus JBCCOW01. The sequence goes on from CAWCXG010000004.1 coordinate 172,915, forward strand.
TAGTTGTTGCCTTCAAGGAAGAGGTTGTGGGCGACCGCGCGTCCCGACACTCCGGTGAAGGCATAGCCCCGCCATCGGCTGGTTTCGATCCCGCGGGTTGCGGTGAGGCCAGTCATGGAGGGAAGGTCATTGATGAAGGCAGGGCCGAAGTCGTCGGGAAGATTAACACCGACGCGGGCCAGAACGCCCGCCTGTCCGTGGACGAAAACAGTACCGGCGGCACCCTCGAGCTGGGGGATGATCTGAGCGTCCAGGGGGAGTCCGGCCAGCTCGGTGGAAAACGCATCGATCCGCCACTTCTTGCGGAAATACGTTTGGATCGTGGGCTCGTCGGAAAGCTGAAACTGCCAGCCGCGTGGATCATCGCCGGAGAACGTTTCGTGGATCCATTTCTGGGTGTCCTCGGCAAGTGTGGAGGGGCCGATGAAGCCCAGGTCCACTTGAAAATGGTCCAGCGTGGCGACGCGAGCGGTGGGGTCCAGTGCGTTGTCACGCTGCCAATATGCCCCGGCATAGAGGTATCCCGCGTAAGGCTGTTCATCGGGCAGGGCGGTGGGGATGGTGATGTCGTCAGGCGTGTAGATGTGGTGACCAAGGACGAAGCCTGCCGCGGTTCTTGTGTGAGCTTCGGGTGCGAAGGACTCCGCGAAGGGCATGTGGGGCGCAAGCGACTGAGCCCATTGAGGCTGGTAGCCAAAGTTGATCAGGACGCCGTTGGTGTAATGGCGGTCGGTGGGGTTCTGGGGCTTGAGCAGCGAGCTGTCATTTTCCCAGTAGGCCTGGAGACTAAAGGGCGAGCTTCCAGCCTGCTGATGCGCAGCCTGTTCAAGGCTGGGTACCTTTGCGGGGACAGTCGATTGAGCGTGAGCGTCTTGCGGTGCAAGCAGCGTGACAGCCGCCGTCAAGGCCAGAATGGTGAAATAGCGGGTCACGAGCAAGAGCATACCGAGATGAACATGGTATGCGTTCGACCACCATCCTCTCGGACTCACAGGAGGGGAGAACCCAGCGCGGCGAGATGATCGATGGTGCGTTGGAGACGTGGGCGGTGCCGCCAGGCTGTGGCTCCGATCAGCTCTGAGCGTTCGATGTATTGCTCTTGAATCTGGCGGAGTTGGTTGACAGACTTCTCGCCAAAGAGCATTACATTGAGTTCGTAATTGATCTCGAAACTGCGGATATCGAAGTTTGCCGAACCCAGGGTTGCGATGAGATTGTCGATCGTGACGGTTTTGGAATGGAGCAGACCATGGGTGAAATGATGAATGCGGACGCCGACCTCAAGCAGCGGTGAGAAGTACGATCGTCCGGCGGCATCCACTAAGGGGTGATCGGTTTTGCGGGGCACGACGAGATCGACCTGGACGCCCCGCATGGCGGCGAGCTGAATGGCCACAAGCATGGGTTCATCGGGAACGAAGTAGGGGGTCGTGATGATGACACGTTCGCGGGCTTCATTGATCGTGGCCATGAGCACGTGGGCGACTCGGCCGTGACGGTCACCGGGGGAAGAAGGCACAACGTGTGCTGCGGTCGAGCCCACCGGCGACCCGCTGCGATCTTCATGCAGGTAGGGGTAATAGGCGTGCCCCTTGAGCAGTTCATCGGTCTCCGCTTCCCAGTCTTCGGCGAACACGAGTTGCAGCTGATCAACCACCGGGCCGCGATAGAAGCCAACAATGTTCTCGGCCTGCCCTTCCATGGTGTCCCCCTGGGGGTCGGCGAGATTCATGCTCCCGCAATGACCGATCTCGCCATCAATGACGACGAGCTTGCGGTGATTGCGGACATCGAAGCGTTCAAAAAACACGCGAAACGATTTGACCGACAGCAGCTCCTGTACCTGGACCCCCCCCTCTTCGAGGCGGCGTCGCAGGTCGCTGCCGAGAAACGCTGAAGATCCCACCGCGTCGAGCAGGAATCGCACGTGAAGGCCGCGTTTCGCTGCAGCTAGCAATGCGTCACACAGTCGCTCAGCCGCCGCGTCGGGCAACACGATGTAATACATCAGGTGCACGTGGTGCTTGGCATTGGCGATATCGCTGAGCAAGCGGTCCCAGGCTTTGGCGGAGTCTCCGGTAAATTGCACATCGTTCCCGATGAGGGTGGGAAGGCTGGTGATATGCTCCATTAGCGCCGAGGGATGACCGATCGCCGTCGGAGTAATATCGCCGATCCGATAGGGCTTGAAGTGCTCCAGGGCCGTTTCATCCCGGACCAGCCGGCGCGACCGCTCTCGACGCTTAATCCGGCGGCGTCCAAGGATCTGCATTCCCGTCACGAGATAAATGGCCGCACCAATCACAGGCAAAAAGAAGATGAGCATCAACCACGCGAGGTGCGTGGAGGGCAGTCTTTCCTTGCGTAAGACCAAGGGGACCATTCCAAGTCGGATGGTCCACTCCACGGCTGCGATAACGAAATAGCTAATCGGTACGTCTCCGGTCCGAGGTGACTCGGGTCGTGGTTAGTCTTCAAACTCGACGGGGCCCAAAGCGCTTTCGACCAATTCGCGTGAGGTCGCTCCATCGAAACCGCGTCGGCTGATGAACCCCAGCAACCGGCGACGACGCGTGGCATCGTCAAGTCGCGACATGGTCTGCGCCTTTCGCTTGAGCATGGCCAAGGCTCGATCCTTGACATCAGCCAAAGCCTCGGGCTGAGCCTGGCGTTCTCGCATGAGCTGGTCAATCAGCGGGCTGGGGATGCCGGCGCGGTAGAGCTTTTGCTTGAGTAAAGCTGGACCAGCTGGCTTTTGACGTTCGGCCTCACGCAGCAGCGCACGCCCCAGTGATTCATCGTCGAGCAGGCCTGACGTTTCCAGTCGGTCGAGTGCAGCGGCGCGAGCGTGGGCTTCGTGACCCGCAAGCCGAAGCTTGTCGTCCAGTCGGCGGCGCGAGGTCATACGCCGCGTCACACGTCGCAGCGCATCCTGCAACGCCGCGTGCTCGGACGCCACACTTTCAACACGCTGCGCGAGATCGTGCGTCCAGGTGTCTCCAACGTGCAACCGCAGCGCTGCGCAGGCATCCGTGTCGATCTTCGCCGCGACGTGCCGACCCACCTTGACGTGGGTGGTCTGGCCCTGCGACCCAGTGGGGCGTAAGCCCGTGATGGTCAGCCCGAGGAGGGACTCGGGATCGACCGGCTCACGCTTCGCGCGGCGTTCGTCTCGATGTGAAGGGGGTTGGGGCATGGCCCCATAACTCTACCTCAGCGGAGTCAGGCAGCCTGGGCAGAGGTTTCCGCAACGTCAAGATCGATCAGAAATTGTTTGGCGTCTTGACCCTGCATGGGCTTGGCAAAGAAATAACCCTGCGCATGGTCGCAGCCAAGGGCTTGAAGCCGGGCCATTTGACCCGGGGTCTCTACCCCCTCCGCGACCACTTCAACGTCCAGCGTTCGAGCAAGCGTCAAAATGGCCTGGACCACTGCGACGAACTCGCTGCGGATATCCATGTTGGAAATAAATGAGCGATCAATTTTCAGCGTTGTGATGGGATATTCGTGCAGACACGAAAGCGAGCTCTGGCCGGTCCCGAAGTCATCCATCGACAGTCGGCAGCCCAAGTCGCGTAGCTCTGCAAGTCGGTCCGCCAATCCGCCTTGCTCGCCGACCACCGCCGTTTCCGTCACTTCCAGATCCAGAAGCGCGGGGTCCAGGCCGGTGGTCTGCAGGAGGTCCCGAATCACGTCGATGATTTCAGGTTGCATCAGCTGCTTTTTAGACAGATTCACATGGACTTTGAGCGGGGTGTTCCGCGTTCGATTCGTGTCCAACACCCATTTCACCGATTGCTCGAGCACCCATTGCCCGATGGGGACAATCAGGGCGGTTTCCTCAGCGACGGGTATGAACTCTGCGGGACTGATATTGCCAAGCGTCGGGTGATTCCATCGCAGCAACGCCTCAACTCCGCAGACATCTCCGCTGTCGAGCCGCACGATGGGCTGGTAGTAGACCTCGAATTGCTCAGCATCCAAGGCGTTACGGATTTCATGTTCAAGGGTTAATCGGCGGTAGGCCTGAGCGTGCATTTCCGCGTCGAACATGACGTGCGTGGCTTTCCCACGGTTTTTCGCCTCGTACATCGCAGTGTCCGCATCGCGCAGCATCTCGTCGGCGGTTTTGTAATGGTGGTTGTAAAGGACCACGCCCGCGCTGGCTGTGACAGTGACGCGACGTCCGTGAAGGTGGTGCGGCGCGGCGAGACTGTGAATGGTCCGCTCGACAATCGCCGACGCTTCGTCAGCATGGTCGATGTTCTGAAGGATCAAGACAAACTCATCTCCCCCCAGGCGTGCCGCGATGTCGTCTTCACGCAGATGATCCTGCAGACGCTTGCCGATGCTTTGCAGTAGCAGGTCACCTGCGGCATGCCCCAGCCCGTCGTTGACCAGCTTGAATCGGTCGAAGTCGAGAAAGACCAGTGCAAAGCTTTGCGACTCCGCGGGGTCGCTGTGCTTGATTCGCAAAGTGACTTCTTTGAGCAGGCTTTTTCGATTATGCAGGCCGGTGAGGGCATCGCGATCAGCAGCAAGACGCAGGGACTGTTCTTCCAGCTTTTCATCCGTGATATCTCGGATCGCTCCGGCCAGGCGCGTCGGCTCGCCGCGCGCGTCCCGGGTGGCCTTGGCTTTACAAGCCACCCATCGCCACGATCCGTCGGTGTGGCGAATCTGATGCTCATTGATGACCCGGTCGGTCAGGCCGGTCAGATGCGAGGAGATGTCAAGTTGCAGTTGCATCAGATCGCTGGAACGAACCTGAGAGAACCAGTGATTGACGTGACCTTGGTAAGCGGCTTCCCGGCCCGCCAGGATTTCGCCCCACTGCTCGGTGATGTGGACGTGATCGCTTTGGAGGTCCCAGTCAAAAATAGCGTCGTTGGAGCCTTTGACTGCCTGGGCATACCGCTGTTCGCATCGCTGGGCGTGCTGCTTGGCCCGTATCACGTCGGTGACGTCTGCGTAGATGCCGATGTAGTGCGTCACCTTCCCCGCGTCGTCATGCACCAGACGTACGTTGAGGTTTGCCCAGGTGGGGCATTCTTCTGAAGCGCGCAAGGCCAGCATTGCCTCAAAGGCTTCGCCCCTGGCGGTGGCACGTGTGATCGCAGCGGTCGTTTCTTCGGACAGCTCGGCGTCACTGTTGCATGGATCAAACCAATCAGCGCGGCGACCGCGCAGGTCAACCAGCGAACGCCCGGACATGGCTTCATAGCCCTTGTTGACCCACTGCACCAGCCCTTGTGCGTCGGTGATCACCGCGCCACTGTGCATGTGCCCGAGGACATGGCCCAGCAGAACATGGTGCCGGTGAACCTGTTCAAACTGCTCGCGGAGTACGTGCTCCTGAGCGGCGGGGGTCGCGGTGAAAAGCCACGGGCCTTGCGGTCCGACGCGCCGAACATGGACCCGAAAGCAGTCCGAAGCACAGGCGTCAAAATCGCCTTGGTTGACTGATTCCTGCGATGTGCGCAGGCATGCGAGACCGCTGACCTGATCTGACCAGTGCGTTGGCAGGCCTCGCAGATCATCGTCATGCAGTGTCCATCGGTTGTCCCACAACTCACCGGTCTGGATGCTCAGCTGAGTTCGAGCCAAAGCATTGACCGCGACGCATTCGCCGCGCCCATCGCAGGACCACGCGGCCACAGGCAAGGCCTCCCACGCCTGGGCCTCGGATGTCGTCGTTATGGAAACGTGAGATTGCATGAATCGAGAGGCGTAAAAAATACAAATGCTCCCCTGTAAGTCATCGTCTCGACAGGCGGGTGAGATTCATTGCATGGGCAGGTCGTGACGCGGGTAGAATCCATCTGTGACGACTACGCAAAATATTGACGGGGCATTTGCCGTTGGCATCCGACCTGAGGGCCGTGATCTTCGACGTGTCGCACGCTGGGCCTTAGCGCTGACGTGTTCGTTGGGCTTTGTCGCCGCCACTCATGCGGATCGGGTCAGCCATTCCGCAGGGCTGGGCGAGTCCAGGGTTACCACCGGTGAAATCAAGCTCGTGGACGCCAAAGATGGCGATCCAATGCTCCCTGTCAAAATTAATAACACATGGGGTCTGATGAATGCCCAGGGCGATCTGATCGCACTTGCGCGATTCGACTGGACTGACCGGGACTACGACGGCCGGGCCCGTGCGGTAGTTAACGGGAAGACCGGCTTCATCCGCCACAACGGAGACTGGCTCATCCCACCCCGGTACATCTACGCCGATCGCTTTGAAGATGGCATCGCGGTGGTCTCGGATGGCGAGCGGACCACGTTTATTACCAAGGCAGGCAGGCCGCTGACATCGTTGACCTTCGACGCGGCGCTGCGTTTCCGCGAAGGCATGGCTGCGGTCATGAGCAACGGCAAAGTAGGGTTTGTCAATAAAGCAGGCGATATCGCAGTGCCGCTGCAGTTTGCCACCGCTCGCTCATTTCACGACGGACTCGCCGCGGTACAAGGCAAGGTCCGAGGCGATTCGCCGGGGCGGTGGGGTTACATTGACAAACGCGGAGAGCTGCAACACCAGTTTGGCGAAGACGTACTGGCGTTGGGCGATTTTGAGGATGGCATGGCCCGGGTGCGCGTCAAGACCCAGCAGGGCAATCAGTGGGGATACATCTCGCGAGCCTTTCGTCCCGCCATTGCCCCGCGGTATGAGCAAGCCCGAGACTTCACCGATGGTTTTGCTGCGGTGCGGGTCGATGGAAAGTGGGGGTTCATCGATAAGCGTGGAGAATTTGTGATCAAACCACAGTTCGATGAGGCGGATGATTTTGAAGATGGCGTGGTTCGTGTCGGCATCGACGGCAAACGTGGCATGGTGACCAAAGCCGGGCGAATTGCCATTGAACTCATCTACGACGATGCACGCCCTCCCCAGGAAGGTTTGGTCCGCGTGAGCATGGATGACATGTTCGGCTACGTCGGCAAAACCGGGAGCGTGGTCTTTGATCCAAGGCTCTCCAGACGAGGAATACGTCTGGCCACATCCCGAGAACTTGCCTCGGTTCTGGCATCTCCTGATGACGATCTCGTCGCCAATCGACGAGTCCGCCCCCCCGCTGAGCGAGCGTCTGAGCCAGAGCCTTACCCCGCGGACTACCTTTACGAGGAAGTGCTGCCTTCGCAGAACTAACCCGGAAGTCCGACACGCTTTTCCTGACGATGCATCACCGTGAATCTTCCCACAGAGGACAACTACTTAGGCGAGCTCCCCGAATTCGCACTTGGGGACCTTGTGGAACATGTCCGCTACGGATATCGCGGCGTGGTTGTCGATTTTGACATGACGTGTCACGCGTCAGAGCTATGGTTTAATACGAACCAGACCCAGCCGAATCGTGACCAGCCCTGGTACCACGTGCTGGTGGATGTCTCAGCCATCACCACTTACGCCGCGCAAACTTCATTGTGTCATGACCCCAGCCCTGGCGTGCGACAACACCGCATGCTCGGACGGTACTTCCTGGGCTTCGATGAAGTGTCGAAACGTTATCTGCGAAATGATGAGCCTTGGATTGGCTGGTCGACCCCTTGAGGGTGCCGCGACTCAATCGTCGCGATCAAGGCCCGATCAGTTGGTCCCGCAACCCGCCCGCCCGATCCACTAACGCGTCGGTGTCTCGCTCTTCCACAGGCGTGGACGCTTCGAGTTCAAAATGCCAACGGACCGTACTCTTCGCCCCGGGCACCGCTTCAGCCACTAAGTCGAAAGGGGGGTACTCCCACACTGGAGCTTTCGCTTTCGCTTCGGTCCACAGCGGGTCATAGCCCTCGCGTTCGAGTCGGACGTCGTACGTGCCGTAGAACCGGAAGGGCACCTCAACAGGCGTCCGCCCGACTTCCTGATCGTTGAGATAGACCAACGCCCCGCTGGGCTCGGACGTAATCGACAAGCGTCGCTCTACGCAGCCCGGTGCTCCGAGCAGGATCACCAACGTGAAGCCAACAACCTGTTGCAGCGCAGATGCGTTCATCGCTGCAGAGTGTACCGCTCTGTCGAGACGCATTGGGCCGTTGGCCCGCTGGACCCGTTTAGCTGCCGAGATGGACCAGCCCAGAGGTCCGCCCCGCGAGTACGGGTTCCCCCTCGTGGCCAGGCCGAGTGAACTCCAGGGTCTGCCCTTCTGCAGCCCTGCGCAGCAGCGATCCAAGGACCCGCCACTGCGACACCCACGACGCATGTTCGCGGACCGCTTGGTAGCTGCACCAGCCTGCGGATTCCGCTTCGCTGCGGCGTTGCAATAATTTCGTTGCGGCCTCCGCCATCTGCCAGGCCCCCTGAGCGTCGATGAGCGTTTCGCCCACCGCGTCCACCAGCCCCGCGCGCAGGGCCGGGTCACCTACCACCGGCCGACCCTCTGCCATTAATCCCAGAATCCGAGACGTTTCTCCACCTCGGCGTTTGCCCACCGCCAGTCCCGCGACCGCACTCTGGGCCAGCGTCCGCCACGCCACCGTCGGCCGCATGGGATCCAACTCAACCAAGTCCACGCCGGGCAGCTTTGCGAGTTTCCGCCACGCCCGCGGCAGCCTTACCCCGGCCGCAACCACTTCCGCATCAGCCACGGACCGTCGAACCAAAGGCAAGACCAGCCGAACCGCCTGGACCACCGCTTTGACCTGTTCGGGAGACCCTTCGTCGGCCGCAAGCAACAACCGAGGCCGCAGCCGCGCCATCGCCCCAGCCTCCGGATCACCCGACACCGCATACCCATTGCCCACCGCCCACCAAGGCCCCCGTTCTAAAAGACCCAGTTCCGCAGCGTCCGCTCGACATTCCACAAGCGTCAGGTCCGACAGACCCGCCGCCCGTTGCTCAGATTCACGTAATAACGCAACCCGACCCTTTGCAGTCACCCCGCCCCGGCGTTGCAGGGTCACGCTCCCAGGTCGGCCAAGGTCCGTGATCCACAGGTCAGGCCGGTGCCCAAGCCGCTCCGCCGCAGCTTCAAGTACCGCCGCGGACCACGGCCCCAATGCGCACCACACGTCCGCCTCAAGGCCCCACTGTGCTGCAGACGCGATGACATCTTCCGGCACCAACAGCCATCCGGGCGTCCCTGCGTGCGCGGCTGCAAAACCTAAAACTTTTGCTCCCTCACACCACCGCACGTCACGCGTCACCCGAGCAAGCGACCGTCCCACTTGGGCCGCCGTGTCCGACCGACAAATCAATCGCGGCGTCAAACCACAACTCGTCAGCTCATCGAGCAGACAAAAGCCGCGACGCTGCTGCGTGCCGTGTCCCCCCGGAGTGAAATCACTGACCACCATCGCCCGCATGCAGCACCCTCCTGCATGAGACATCGACGCTTCTCGGACGTGACTTCAACCCAGCCGGTACAGACCATCGCGTACCGTCCGGTCGTATCAGTCGTAGCGAAAAACACCTTTACGCCACGCATAAACAAACGCAATCACGCTGGTCAGAATGAAAAACAACATCCGCCCGAGGAACACCGGCTTGACCGCCTCGCCCTCCACGCCCCCCAATGCCGGAAACGTGATCGCCCACGGATATAAGAACACGATCTCTACACCAAACAGCAGATACGACATCGCCACGATGTAGAACCGCACGTTGAATCGCCGCTTGGTATCGCCCAGCGGGTTCATGCCCGATTCGTACGTTTGCCCCTTGACTTCGCCTTTACGCGAAGGCCCCAGGATCGAGGTCAGCACCACATTGCCCACACCAAACCCAACCGCCATGATCAGCAGCAAGGTCAACGCAAAATAGTGATTCACTTCAACTGCGAGGATCAGCATGCAACGAAGTGTATCAGCCATGCCGCACACGGTGGCAGGACTGTGTACGCACGTGATTCGCCGCGTCTCATGCCACCCTCCGCTTCGCCTCGCCGTACACTCTGCCCATGCAGACGTACCTCGACCTGCTCCAACAGCTGCTCGATCAAGGCCACCCCAAATCCGACCGCACCGGCACCGGCACCCGGTCTCTGTTCGGCCTGCAGACGCGGTACGACCTGTCGCCCCAGGGGCCAGGCTTCCCACTGCTCACCACTAAAAAAGTCCACTTCAAGAGCGTCGTTTACGAATTGCTCTGGTTTTTGCGAGGCGACACCAACGTCCGCTATCTTCAGGATCACGGCGTGTCAATCTGGAACGAGTGGGCCGACGATGAAGGCGAGCTCGGCCCGGTCTACGGCCGGCAGTGGCGCAGCTTTCCCAAGCCCCAAGGCGGACACGTCGATCAAATCACACAGCTTCTCGCATCGCTCAAAGACGCCCCCGACTCCAGGCGGCATCTCGTGGTCGCATGGAACCCCGGAGAAATCTCAGACATGGCCCTCCCGCCGTGCCACTGCCTGTTCCAGTTTTATGTCTCGCCTCCCGCATCCAACGCCCCAGACGCACGCCCCATGCTGTCCTGCCAGCTCTATCAGCGTTCGGCAGATGTCTTCCTGGGCGTTCCCTTCAACGTCGCCAGCTACGCCCTCCTCACCGTCATGCTCGCCCACGTGCTCGACTACACCCCCCACGCGTTCATCCACACCTTCGGCGACATCCACCTGTACGAGAACCACGTCAACCAGGCCCGAGAGCAATTGCAGCGAAACCCCAAACCGCTGCCCCGCATCAAACTCAACGCTCAGACCCGCGACCTCTTTATGATCGATTACGAGGACATTGAATTGATCGGCTACGACCCTCACCCCGCGATCCGCGCGCCCGTCGCGGTGTGAATCGGTCGTTCACCATAAAGCCCCCGATTTGGACTTTTCGCTTTGCTTTGCTTGATCTTCGCTCGATCTGAGAACCACGTCATCGGTCACGCCGGCCGAATCCCCTGGCGGTTACCCGACGACTTCAAGCACTTCAAGCAGACCACCATGGGATGCCCGATCATCATGGGCCGAAAGACCTACGAGGACCACGCGTCGGCGCTGCCGGGTCGGCTCAACCTCGTGGTGACCTCACAGCAAAACTATTCCGCGGCCCAAGGGGTTGTCGTCGTGTCGAGCCTTGAGCAGGCCTACCAGGTGGCCGATGAGGCGCATCACACCCGCTTTGTCATCGGTGGTGTCTCACTTTTCAATGCCGCCTATCCACAGGCGGACCGGGTGTATGAAACCGTGGTTCACACGCAGATCGTCGGCGACACCGTCCTGCCTGCGTACGATTTTGCCCAATGGGACACACAGATTCTCCAGACGCACCCCGCCGATGACAAACACCCTTATGCATTCACGGTGTACCAGCATGACCGCAGGGACACGCCTGCCTAAAATTATTCGCAAGGCATGACCGATGATCAGTCATGCGGGAGAAATCGGCCCAAGCCTGCCATCCCGGCATCCCGGGATTCGTGTACCTGCCGGGCCCGGTCCGATACAACGTTTAATAGCCTGCCAAGGCCGATTGTGCGGCATCGGTCTTGCAATGTTCCTATGTAAGCCGCGCGGCCATACGGTCGCTTCAGCTCAGAAAATCCGTCGCAGCCCAACTGTGCGGCGTAGAATCCGACCACGTACACCCACCTCCCCGATGAGAAGGGAACCTCATGTTTGAACGATTTACAGACCGCGCTCGAAAAGTTATGGCCTTGGCGAACCAGGAAGCCCAGCGGTTCAACCACGAATACATCGGCACCGAACATATCCTGCTCGGACTGGTCAAAGAGGGCTCCGGCGTCGGCGCTAACGTCCTTAAAAACCTCGAAGTCGATCTCCGACGCGTACGACTCGAAGTCGAAAAGCTCGTGAAGTCCGGCCCGGATATGGTCACCATGGGCAAGCTCCCACAAACCCCCCGCGCAAGAAAGTCATCGAATACGCCATTGAAGAAGCGCGAAACCTCAATCACAACTACGTGGGCACCGAGCACCTGCTGCTCGGCTTGCTCCGCGAGCAGGAAGGCGTCGCCGCCCAGGTGCTCATTAACCTTGGCCTGAAGCTTGAAGAAGTCCGCGAGGAAGTGCTCAATCTGCTTGGCGCTGGCGTAGACCCGGAGGAAGCCGCGACTGCAGGGGGTGGCGAAGGTGGCTCTTCCGGCAAGTCTGGGAAACAGCCCAAAAGCAAAACGCCAGCACTCGACAGCTTCGGCCGCGATCTCACCGAGCTTGCGCGTGAAAACAGTCTCGACCCGGTCATCGGCCGAGCGAATGAAATCGAAAGGCTCGTGCAGATTCTCTGCCGTCGAACGAAAAACAACCCGGTGCTGTTAGGCGAAGCTGGCGTGGGTAAAACCGCCATCGTCGAAGGCCTCGCCCAGAAAATCATCACGCAGGACGTCCCCGAGATCCTCCTCGAACGGCGCATCGTGGTCCTCGACCTCGCCATGATGGTCGCGGGTACAAAATACCGCGGCCAGTTTGAGGAGCGCATCAAGGCCGTGATGAATGAAGTGCGACGGGCCAAGAACGTGCTGCTGTTCATCGACGAGTTGCACACTTTGGTTGGAGCAGGTGGTGCGGAAGGTGCGATCGATGCTTCCAATGTGCTCAAGCCTGCTTTGTCCCGCGGTGAAATTCAGTGCATCGGTGCGACCACCCTGGACGAGTACCGCAAGTACATCGAAAAGGACGGTGCACTCGAACGGCGGTTCCAGACAATTCTCGTGAATCCGCCCAACCACGAGGACACCATTGAAATCATCAAAGGGCTTCGGGACCGTTACGAAGCCCACCACCGGGTCCAGATCACCGACGCAGCCGTGGCCGCAGCGGTCGAGCTGTCTGAGCGATATATCTCTTCGCGTGTCCAGCCTGACAAGTCGATTGACGTCATCGACGAAGCGGGCGCACGAATCCGTCTGAAATCCATGAGCAAGCCGCCGAATCTCGCGGAAATTGAAGAGAAGATCGAACGGTTGAGCATTGAGAAAGACGAAGCGGTAAAAGCTGCCGACTACGAGCGGGCCGCTGAGCTGCGTGACGAAGCGGAGAAGCTTCGCCGCGAGAAAGAGCAGATTCAACGCGACTGGCGGGCCAAAGCCAAGGAAGTTGACGGCGTGGTGGACGAAGAAGTCGTCGCCGAGGTTGTTTCCAAGATGACCGGCGTGCCTTTGACCAAGCTCGAAAAGGCCGAGTCCGAGCGTCTGTTGCAACTCGAAGGCGAGCTGCACAAAACCGTCGTCTCTCAGGAAGAAGCTGTCAAAACGCTGGCCAAGGCCATCCGAAAAGCTCGAGCCGGACTCAAAGACCCCAAGCAGCCTGTGGGATCATTCATCTTCGTCGGCCCCTCAGGCGTCGGCAAGACCCTGCTGTGTAAAGCCCTTGCGGACTTCTTGTTCGGCGGTCAGGACGCGCTCATCCGCCTCGACATGTCGGAATACATGGAGAAGCACAACGTCAGCCGACTCATCGGTGCCCCTCCCGGATACGTGGGTTATGAAGAAGGCGGGCAACTGACCGAGCAGATCCGTCGCCGGCCCTACAGCGTTGTGTTGATGGACGAAATCGAGAAAGCGCACCCCGACGTCTTCAACATGCTCTTGCAGATCATGGAAGAGGGGCAGCTCACAGACTCCTTCGGTCGCCACGTGGACTTCCGCAATGTGGTCTTGATTATGACCAGCAACATCGGCGCTGAGCTCATCAAAAACAAGGGCGGCTTTGGGTTTGCTAAACGCGACTCCGAATCTGATTACGACAAGATCAAGCAAACCTTGACCAGCGAGATCGAGCGATACTTTCGCCCCGAGTTCATTAACCGGCTGGATGACATCATCGTGTTCCGCCCGCTGGCCAAGGAAGACCTCCACACCATCGTGGACTATGAACTCAAGAAGGTTTTCAAACGACTTGAGGAACGTAAAATTGAGCTGCAAGCTGACGAGAATGCCAAGGACTTCCTAATCGAGAAGGGCTACAACCCTGATTACGGTGCCCGACCGCTGCGTCGTGCGATTGCCCAGTTTGTGGAAGACCCACTGGCCGAAGCCATTCTGCGTGATCAGATCAAGCCGGGTCAGATGATTTATCTCACCCGATCCGATGCTGGCGACAAGCTGGATTACCGGACCGAGGAGCGACCTGAGGACAACAGCTCCGAACAGGAGTCTGCACCCGCGACGGTTGAATCGACATGATGTTGCCGGATAATATGGGCTTAACGGCCCAGCGAAATCTCCTTTTACAAGGCGAGGCTCTACGGCCTCGCCTTGTTTATTGGACCTCGCGATTTAGGGGGGCAATACCCCTTGAGTGCACGAAGCCGTGAGTCGATAACTCCCTAAGCCTCCCATGACGGAGGCATGACAACGTCGCAAGGGGCATGCGGCATGAGCCACGCCATCAACAGTAAAGCACCACCGTCGTCAGGAATGAATCACCAGGTCCTACAACGCGTGATGTCTTCGCCCAGGCTGCCAAGTCTGCCGACCATCGCGCTGGACATTATTGAGCTGGTTCAGAAACCTGATGTCACGATCAAAGAAATCGCCGATACGATTCAGCTGGATCCAGCTCTTTCTTCAAAGGTGCTGCGAACGGTCAACTCGAGCTTCTACGGGCAATCGAAAACCATCAGCAGTATCAGCCAGGCCTTAGTGGTTTTGGGGCTGCGGGCGGTCAAGACGCTTGCCTTGGGCTTTAGTCTGGTTGGCAATCTCAAGGATGTCGCGTCTGAAGAATTTGCCGAGTACGGATTCTGGAAGCGCAGCTTGTTCACCGCCACCGCCGCCAAGGCAGTCGCCCAACGTGTCGGCCTGCAGCATCAAGAAGAATGCTTCCTCGCCGCACTCATGCAGGACCTGGGCATGCTTGCCCTCCAGCAGGCTTTGGGCGATGAATACACGGTGATTGTGGAGGCCGCAGGGCCGCTGCACCGCCGACTGATTCGCCACGAACTCGAAGGCCTGGGCCTATCGCACCCGCAGGTCGGCGGCGCCTTGGCGGAAAAATGGAAGCTGCCACGGTTGCTCTCCCAACCCATTCAACTGCACGAACAGCCCGAAGATGCTCCCGCCGATATGAAGCTCATGGTCCGTGCGATTGGTGTGGGCAATAGCGTGGCAGATATCTATCAGGACCCCGACGACAGCGAAGCGGTGCAAGAGTATTACCGCAAGATGCAGTCGTGGTTCAATATCGAGCGTGAAGAATCGCAAGAGCTTTTGACCGGTCTGTTCCAGCCTGCGACCGAAATGCAGCGTTTGTTCGAGCTGCCCACCGGCGAGCTGGGAGACCCGGACGTCATTCTGGCCAAAGCCAACGAGGCTTTGGAGCTCATTTCGCTTCAGTCCGACCGCGAGGCCGGCGAACTTCGTGACTCCAATGAACGGCTCAATGATGAAGTCAATACCGATCCGCTCACCGGCGTGGCCAACCGGCGCCGGTTCAATAACTATGCCTCGGAAGTTTTCGCCGCGTCGGGTCCTGATCATCCCATGGCGGTGGTCTTCCTGGATGCCGACCACTTCAAGCAATTCAATGACACCCACGGCCACGCCACCGGTGACCGGGTCCTGATCGAGCTCGGCCGAATCCTGCGTGCTAACGTCCCGCTCCCCGGCTTACCGTGCCGATACGGCGGTGAAGAATTCGCAATCATTCTGCCTCAGCATGATCGACGCCAGGCTGCGGTGCTGGCAGAAAATATCCGCCAAGTTGTCGAGTCCACGCCCGTTCAATCTGAAAAAGGCGACACCCTCCAGGTCACCATCAGCATGGGCGTGGCGGTCCATGACGGCACAGTCTTTCGGCACGTCGATCAACTCGTACGAGCTGCTGACCAAGGTGTTTATGCCGCGAAGCACGGCGGACGCAACTGCGTGCGCGTCTTGCGCCCAAGCCCAGAACGTCAGCCGCGTAAGGTCGGTCAATTACCCCTGACCGGGCGGCGCATCATCCGGATGGTCATCATTGTTGGCCGCCTCGATCTTCGCTTCGACCTGCTCAATCTGCCCAGGGGTGAGATACAGCTGACGCACCGATTTAATCTCGGCAGGCCCACCAATAATCGTGAGCCGGTCACCATTTAGAATGGTGGTGTGTCCACCGGGCACAAACACGCGGCCGTCGCGTCGGATCATGGAGACCTGTGCCTCGGCTGGCAAGTCAAGCTGCGCGATCGTCTTGTCGGCCATCGGCAGCGTGAGGGCTTCACGGCCGACGTGGATCACCGCAAACCGTTCGTTCTGCAATAAGACCTCCCGCAACTTCTGGTGGTCCGTCGCATCACGCCATTCGGTCATAAATGTGGCATCTTCAACGCGGCTCGCCACTTGCGCCAGGACTCTCAGGTGCTGCCCGGGATCACTTTGAGGACTCACCAGGAATATCAGCGCGTACACTTCGCGTGCTGTCTGAGGTGGTGCTGGGGCTGGGACGTCTGCATCGTCGGGGTTTTGCGATGGTGTGGCTTGAGCTTCAGAACGCGCGATATAAACCCCTGAAGCACTGCGGACCAGAACCATCTCGGACTGCGTGAGATTCTCCGAGCGAAAGTGCGGGAGAATGGCTCCATGGGCGATGGGTGCCTCGCCCAGTTCGCCGCTGTTCATGAACCGCTGCGCAAGTTCTTCTGCGTTGATCGGCACCCGTCTGGAGAGGCACTCAGCGGCTTGATGCACGATGGTGGCGTAATCGGCCTGCGGATCCGCATCAAACACATCCGCCTTGGCGATGGTGGCGTCGAAGGGGTCCTTCGCGCGCAGGCCTTTCTCTTTGATGATTTCCTGAAATTCCTGATACAGCGGTTGATGCCGTTCGCGACCGAGTCGTTCAAAGACATGGTGAATCGCTCCGCTGCGATCCACGCGTTGCCGCGCGTAGTAGAGATACCACACCACGCCCACCGCGACGACGCCGAGCGAAAACAGGATCGCCAGCGTACCCATCTCCGCGATCAACCAACCACTGATGAGCGCACCGGCTAAAGGGAGAAACGGGTACAGCGGGACACGAAAGCCCGGATCGTAGCTTTCGATCTTGCTCTCACGCATCACAATGACCGCGATGTTTGCCAGTCCGAACACCAGGAGATTGAACGAGCTGGCGAGCTTCGCGACCCCTTGCGCGGAGAAGGCCAGGATGAAGAAAATCATCAATGCCGTGGTCACGAGGATGCCTGCGGTGGGCGTTCCAAACTTGTTGAGCTTCTCGAACCTGGCTGATACGAGCTTGTCACGAGCCATCGCCAAGGGGTATCGACTTGCTGACATGATCCCCGCATTTCCGGTCGATGCGAAAGCTGCCAGCGCTGCCGCGACGACCAGAATCAAGCCCCAGGGCTGGGGTAACCAGTGGAAAAACGATTCCGCAGCCGTCGCTACCGGCGTGTAATCAGACCGCAACGCATCGGGTTGCAGTACGGCAATCATGATGAATACGCCCACGACGTACACCATGCTGGCCGTCGCGAGGGACAGGAACATCCCCAGTGGCAGGTTGCGGTCCGGGCGTTTCACTTCTTCGCTGACCGAAGCAACTTTCGTCAGGCCGGCATAGGACACGAAGACCAGACCCACCGTGCTGATCAATCCGCCCAGGCCGTTGTCCTCGTGCAGAAAGGGCGTGTACTGACGAGCGATCTCTCCCTCGGGTAATTCGAAAAACACGTAAACCAGACCCTGGACGATGAATAGCCCCAGGACCGCGAGCAAGACCATCACGAGAATGCTTTGAAGCTTTGTGGTGCTTTTGGCGCCAAAGATGTTGACCAGCGCGAAGACAACCGCCAATACCACCGCCACCGCTTTGACGATGAATCCACCCGAAACACTGTTGACGTCGAAAAACAGATCGACGCCGGGAATGATGGCGAGATAGGCCCCCATGCCCACCAAGGCAAAGCCTGACTTAAGCACCAATGAAAGCCAGGTTCCGAGTCCACCGATTGTGCCGACGAGCGGGCCCAGGCTGCGGTCCAGGAAGTAGTACGCCCCGCCAGCCTTGGGAAGGGCGGTGGAGAGCTCGACCATGCTGAGCATGGAGGGGATGATGAGCAGACCTGCCAGAAGGTAGGCCAGGACGGTGGAGGGGCCGGCGGTCGCGGTGGCCAGGCCGGGCAGGAGAAAAAAGCCCGAGCTGAACATCGCGCCGGTCGAGATGCAGTAGACATCCCACAATCCGAGTTCTTTTTTGAGTTTGCCTGACGCGGTAGGAGAGGAAGCCATAGAAATTGCAACGTCAGGGTAAAAGTGGCACGGTAGCGAAAAGCGTGTGCACTTGACCCACACGAAGATTCATGTAATCACGAATGCGCCGATTCAGGCCTTGGAACGTGCAGAATCAACGACCGCTTCGGCAATCTGGACGGCATTCAACGCAGCACCCTTACGGATCTGGTCTCCGCAGCAGAACAGATCCAAGCCAAGCCCCGGCTCCTGACTCAAATCGTGACGAACTCGGCCGACGAAGACATCATCCTGCCCCGACGCGTGCAGGGGTTCAGGGAAACGGTTTGCCCCGCGATCATCCATGACCTGCACGCCGGGGAAGCTCGCCAGAAGTTCCCGAGCTTCGTCCTCGCTCAGCGGGGCGGCAAGTGTCAGGTTGATGCTCTCGGCGTGGGCCCGCATCACGGGCACCCGGATGCAGGTGGCGGTAATCCGTACGGAGTCGTCGCCCCAGATCTTGTGCGACTCACGGACCATTTTCATTTCTTCCTCGTTGTAGCCGTTGGGCTGCATGGGAGAATTGTGGCTAAAGAGGTTGAAGGCATAAGGCCGGCCGAAGATCTCCTGCGTCAGCTGATCCGGCGGAGTGCCCGCCAGGCTTTCATGGGTCTGCGTTTCAAGCTCCGCCATGGCCGCGGCACCCGCGCCCGACGCCGCCTGGTAGGTACTCACCACAATCCGCTTCACGCCCACCGCGCGATGCAGCGGCGTCACGGCCATCATCATGATGATCGTGGAGCAATTCGGATTCGCCACAATGCTGCCCTCACCCAACCGGACCCCAGCCAACGCTTGGGGGTTCACCTCGGGGATGACCAGTGGGACTTGCGGGTCCATACGAAATGCCGACGAGTTATCGATCACGATGCAGCCCGCATCGACCGCCGCCTGGGCATAGGCTTTCGACGTGCTGCCGCCTGCGGAGAAGATGGCGAGGTCCACACCTTGGAAGCTGTTTTCGGTGAGTTGCTCGACGATGAGATTCTCACCGCGCGACGCAAATTGTTTGCCAGCACTGCGTGACGAGGCCAGCAGTTTCACGCGCGTCGAGGCCAGGCGACCTTGATCAAGCAACGTCAATATTTCCTGTCCAACCGCGCCGGTGGCACCCACAACCGCGAGTGTCAGTGTGGCAGAATCCGTAGCCATATCAGGTCTCAAAAAGGTGTGCGTGAACTGCAGCCGAGAGGATGCGACGCTCCGGGCGGTGGGGCATCCTACCGAAACGGCGTGAAAGACTTCAGCTCGTATGACCAGGCTTCTTCGAAGCCCAGCGAATATTCAGGTCGTGCTCGATCTCGAGCAGGTCCAGGCTTCGGCCGACCACAAAATCAACCAGATCTTCAATGCGTTGAGGCAACATATAAAAGCCGGGATTCGCTGGGTTGATGATCGCACCCGCTTGGGTGACCGTTGCCATGTTGCGAATTTCCACTAACGACAGTGGCGCTTCACGGTGGACCAGCACGAGTTTGCGGCGCTCTTTCAAGCAGACATGCGCCGCGCGATGGATTAGGTTTGACGCGGTGCCTTGAGCAATCGCGCCCAGCGTATTGGCAGAGCAGGGCACGATGACCATGCCGTTGTGTTTGAAGGATCCCGAGGCCACGACAGCCCCGACGTCGCGGATGTCATGGAGGGTCAGGTTTTCAGGATCTCGGTCCGATCCCGCAAGTGCAGCCAGGTCCAGGCCTTCCATGCCCAATTCGTCGTGCAGCAATCTTCGACCAAGGGGCGAGATCACCAAATGCGTCTGCACGCCTGCCGCAACCACGAGCTGAATCATGCGCTGGGCGTAGATCGCTCCAGAAGCCCCGGTGATACCGATGACAAGCCGTTGTGTATTCACGCTTCCATGGTAGGCCCACGACACACGCGATCAGTGCGTGATCATCGAAGCGTCAAGTTCGCCGTCGAACACGGTCACCGCTGGCCCGGTCATGTGGACCACATCGGTGCTTTCGTCCCAGGCCAGCTGCAAAGCGCCGCCCGGCAGTTCGGCGGTGATCTCCCGCTGTGTCCGCCCGGTGAGATGCCCGGCCACCGCCACCGCGCAGGCCCCGGTGCCACACGCCAACGTCGGGCCGCTGCCCCGCTCCCAGTGATACACCTTCACCCGGTCTGGCGAAATCACCTGCACAAAATGCACATTCATACGATTCGGAAATGCGCGGTGATGCTCAAGGCGTGGCCCGATGCGTGCATGCCGGGCGGGGTCGAGCACCTCCACGAAAATCACCGCATGCGGGTTGCCCATCGACACCATGGTCGCTTCAAACGTTCCTTCCTGGTCCAGCGGGATGCTCCAGGTCTGCGGCGTGGCAGTGGCCACGAGATCCGCCCGACGAATCGGGATGTCGTCGGCCTGGAGAATTGGCCGCCCCATCTCCACTCGCACTGATGCCACACGGCCCGCGTCGTCCCAATTCGCGTGCAGCTCAAGTACGCCGCAAGCCGTCTGGACCCGCAGCGGGATGGGGTTTTCGGGCGTGGGGATCGGCGGGGTGGGGGTGTCCTGCCCTGCGAGCTGGCGGTCGATCACCAGCTTGGCGACACACCGAATGCCGTTGCCGCACATTTCGCCTTCCGACCCATCGAGATTGAACATCCGCATGACCGCATGAACCGGACACGTTGCTGTGTTGGGATGCGTTTGCTGATCGGGCGGCATGACCAGGATCAGGCCGTCACCGCCGACGCCAAAATGTCGGTCGGCAAGTGTTCGCGCCAGTTGTGGCAGGCTCCCGGCAGGGGGGGCAGGTTGGGTGAACGTCTCGATGTAGACGTAATCGTTACCCAGGCCGTGCATCTTGGTGAAGCGCATGGAGTCCCTTTTCAAGCAAAACAAAGTCGTAGGAGGATCAGTGGAGGGCCTTCGTACCGTATATTGGCCAGACGCGTGGCGTAGGTCCAGCACGAGAATATCAGGAGCTGCCCGATGTTTGGGGATGATGTCAGAGCCAGGACGGATTACTCAGGGGCCGATGCGTCTGCCGCGCGATCGGCTGCGCGTTCTGCCCAAACCGAACTTCGACATATCGACGACCGACTCAGCCGACTCACCCTGGTGAACCTCGCCTTGTGGTCGCTGCTTCAGGACAAGACCGGCCTGACCGAAGCGGACCTGCTGGCGCACGTGAAACTTCTCGACGAAATGGACGGCAAAGCTGACGGCAAGGCGCAAGGCCCAAAAGTGATGCCCTGTGGCTCCTGCGGCCGGCCGATGAAAACCCGAGTCAATAAGTGCCCGTACTGCGGCAAGCCCAGACGTGTGGCCAGCGCGTTCGACATGGTGTAAATCGATGCGTGTTTCTCTTGGCAAGGTATTTCGCACGCGGGGGTCCATCGCAAGCCTGGGTCTCGTCATGTTGCTGTTTGGGGCTGCCCGTGCAGATGTGTACCACGCCCAGGACACCGCGTGTTTGCTCGATGACAGGCCGACTGCTGCCACACAATCCGCAGCGGATCATGCACAGGCGGCACGGTCGCTCAAGCGGTTGCGATGGACAGCAAAGCCTTTCGAGGTGCACACATCGTTGACGGCTCCAGCGGCAGGTGACCACGAAGCGGAGGTGACTTTTGCTTCACCCAGACCTGCCGGAATCGCGACGCAGGACACGGTCAAGGTGCGGTGGTACCAGGCTCGAGATCATGACGGTGCCTTGGCGGCTGACTTGCGTCCTGCGGTCGTGGTTGTTCATTCGCTCCACCCCGACCTTGTCATCGCTCAATCGATTGCAAGGGCGCTCAGCCGATCCGGATGGCACGCGCTGATCGTGGAGATGCCTGGCTACGCGTCGCGTCCCGGAGATCAGAAGCGTATGACTGGCATCACCACATTGATGTACGCCGATCAGGCCGTCGCGGACACACGGCGAACCCGTGACGCAGTGGCGGCGCTTCCGGGCATTGACCCCAAGCGGATTCACTTACAAGGCACAAGCCTGGGTGGCATGATCGCTGCGGTTGCAGGATCGCTCGATAACGGATTCGTGTCCACGCAACTGCTCGTGACCGGCGGGGATGCCATGCAGGTGCTCAAGCGCGGCCAAAAAGATGCGTGGCACCTGGCGCGGGCCCTGAGTCATGTCGGCTACACCGAAGACCGACTCCGCCAACTCATCAATCCGGTTGAACCCACAGCCTTGGCGCACCGTCTGGATCCGCAAACCACCTGGCTTTATTACGGTCGTACCGACCTGGTCATTCCGCGCTTCAGCAGCGATGCCTTGGCCGACGCCGCGGGGCTTGATGCGGCGCATCGGGTCGAGGTGGACGGGAACCACTACACCATGTTCATGACGATGCCTGCCGTGGTGCAGACCATGATTGAGCACATGCAGGAAGCCGAGCAGATCAAAACGATCGCGACGCCGCCACGAAAGCTCGCCGATGAATGATCCTGCACCCAGACGCATCCTGCTTGCGATCACCGGCGGCATCGCAGCGTATAAATCGCCTGCACTGGTGAGCCAATGGGTCCAGTCGGGACACGACGTGCGAACGGTTGCCAGTGACGCGGCACTGAAATTTGTGACCCAACCCACTCTGTCCAGCCTGTCGGGTCACCGGGTCGCGACGTCCATGTGGGACCAGAGCGAGTGGCCTGAGTCGCCGCACGTCGGGCTGGCCCGCTGGGCGGACATCATGGTCGTGGCACCCGCCTCAGCAAACGCGCTGGCCCGCCTTGCGCTGGGACTGTGCGATGACCTGGTCACACTGACCGCGACCGCGTTGCCAGCCGCGACGCCCTTGTTGCTTGCGCCCGCCATGAACGCCGACATGTGGGCCAAACCCACCGTCCAACGCAACCTCCAAACGCTGCGCGACCTGTGGCCCAACCTCCATGAGGTCGGGCCCGAGCAAGGATGGCAGGCCTGCCGCACCTCAGGCCCCGGACGCATGGCAGATCCCAACGCCATCGTGACCGCCGTGGATCAGTGCCTCAAACGTCATCGCGACGACCCACGCTGATCCTGCAACACCAGGGGCTTGCCATCAAACGCAGCCAACATCGCTATCCATCCCCCGGAGCGTCACCGTCTGCATCAGCAGTCCACTCGGCCTTGAAGCCGAAGCGGACTCTATTATCGATCCAACGCATCCACGTTGCCGCGAAGCAGTAGAAGGTCTGCGAAACAATCGCTTCACGAAGCTGCGGCATGGACGCTGCCACGCTGAACTTGTCGGTGTAAACCTCGAACGCGTCGTGCCATTCCGCAGACTCCGGAGTCAACGCCCTGACGGTGCCGCGAAGCTGTAACCCGTGGATTTGCAAAACCTGATCATCGTGGCCATACACCGTCACGGCCGCTTCGGGACGGTGCATGAGGTGGCGGGAATGGAGGCTCTTAGGGCTCGAAACCCACAGCAAATTCAGAGCTGCGTTTGCCGCGACTTGCAGATTGGCGGCGTGCGGTCGGCCGTGCTCATCCGCCGTCGCCAGCGCAGCCGTCCGCGAGTGGTTGAGAAACACCCGAGCCTGCTCAAGATCAAACGTGTCCATGGCCATCTCATCTTCGCATTCGCAATGATGTCACGTTCGCGTGCTGGTCAACATGACCAATGTGCCAGGCTCGAGCGTCAACGCTTCACTCGCGGTCCAGATCGAAGCAGTCGCTGGTTCACTGGCCGCTTCGAGATATTCGAGCAACTCACGCGTGGCATAGCTCGGTCGGCCGCGTTCGATCCAGGCCTCATACGCACTGCCCGCACCAGGCTTGACCACTTGCACCTGCGCCGTCGCACCTGGCAAACCTCGGAGCCGCAGCGACACTGGCTGTGCCGCCTGGGCGTCTGGCTCCCGGTAGTAGTAAATCAACGCCCGAGCCGTATCGCCTTCCACGCTGGCCAGGGCTCCGACACCGTCGGGCACGTCTTCCAGCTCGCAGTGAACAAACGATCCCGCTTCGAGTTGATGCAACATCGCAAAGCCGTGGAACGCCGCCTTGGGGATGTCATTAACCGTCAGTAGGCCGTAGCCGCCGTGAAACGGTTCATGATGAAAGCCGCACTCTTCGTAAATATCCGAAGCGTTCCAATACAGCGACCCCTGGCAGACCGCCGACAGTTCGTGCATGGTTTTGACGATAAACGCCGCGTTGTTGGCTTCGTCATGATTGGATGCCAGCGGACCTGCTGAGCTGTTCCACTCGCCGCAGATCACCGGGACCCCTGGGCCCATGGCTGCATCGACCTTCCGGCGGACTTGCGTAAACAACCCCGCCATGATCGTGGAGTTTTGAAGCGTGACTGCACCGTGGGCCTGATCCAGAAACGCAACGTCGCTTGGATAGGCATGGGTCGCGATGAAATCGCAGCGCGGGGTTTCAAGCCCATAGTCCTCGCTGGGCGTTGCGAGATGTGCCAAAAATTCATCGATCCAGTTGGTCCGCGCGGTGGCCGGGCCGCCCACACGAAGTGCCGAATCGGCCCGCTTCAACGCCCGAGCGGTCCGGTCATACAACTTGAAATACGCGGCTTGATCGCCATCCCAGAACGCCAGGTCTGGCTCATTCCAAACCTCGAAATACCACGTACGCAGTTCCGGCAGGCCGAACCGCTTGATCAGTGCCGCGACAAATCCGTCGATGAACTGCTCCCACTTGTCGTAAGACTCAGGCGGACTGGAGCGAAACTTGTAGCGCGTAATCGCTGCATCCCCGGATGCGAGGAGCAACGGCATGTGCGAAATTTCGACAAACGGCTTAAAGCCCAGGTCGAGCAATTTCTGCAAACCGTCACACACCCCTTCAAAGCCGTAGCCCGAGGGGTCCTTGGCCAACATGGCGTCGCCAATCGTGCCGTGTGCGCGGATGTATCGGAATCCGCATTCGCTGCGGAGCCGTTTCAGGTGCCCCTGCAAGTCCTCCCGGAACCAAAGCGGGGCGTGACACGTGTTGGCCCCGAACGACCAGAGAGGTTCGACGGTGACCGGTTGCTCGCGATCAAGAGTGAAGGTAGGCACGTTGCATCCGTGACAAGAGGTTGAAGCTTGCGAAATGTCAGGCGGCGTATAGTCCAAGACGACGCAAGACAAACTGTGACGTACCCAAGGTTAACTTAACGCTCGAAGCGCGCAGCGTGTGACTGTGGGCCCCAGCCCTCGAAGGGCTGAGCGTTGTCAAGCACATACCGAGAATCCGGTTGCCCTGGTGCAGACGGCAGGGTGAAGACATTTACAATCGGTCGCCTCCGGTGAGGGTTTGGATGAGGTAGTCGTGGTTCCAGCCGCAGACGGCCCGTCGGACCTTCAGGCTGGCACGCTTGGCTTTAGCGGGGGTGGAGGCTTTGGGAGTGGATCGCTTGACCAGGCCCAGGGTCAGACGTTTGAGCAGGGCGAGGTTTTCGGGACCGTGGTCTTTGCGGACTCTTGACGCGTCGTCACCAAAGCTCACGTCGAGGCACCAGTGCAGGTTGTTTTCGACCGACCAGTGCCCGCGGATCAGGTCGGCGAGCCGCTCGGCTCCGACCTGGCGAGGGTCGAGGCTGGTGAGGTAGAGCCGGCGTTGGGTGCTTTGCTTGCCGGTGGCGAAGTCGAGACGCTTGCCCTCGACGCAGACGATGCCCTTGAGGTCTTTCCAACCGGGGTGCCGGCGACGCAGCCAGTTCAGGTTGCCCGAGGCCCAGACGGTTCGCTCGTCGAGTCGCCCGTGGCCGTTGTCGGGCTCCATGGTGTAAGTGAGCAGGTGCTCATCGCGTTGACCTTCCGGGGCGATCGCGTCGTCGAAGAACAGCGTGAGGTCTTCGCGCAAGGTCTTCTGGTTCTTCTTGACCGCGAGCAGGTAGTCCGCCCCGGCCTTGCGAACCGCCGCCGCGGTGTCCTTCTGGCAGTGCATCGCGTCCATGCTCACCACCGCGTCCTTCACATCCAGCAACTCAAGCAACGCCGGCACAGCGGTGATCTCGTTGGACTTTTCCTCGACCGCCACCTGCCCAAGCATCAGGCCGTTGGCCCGGTCCCAGGCATGCACGAGGTGGATGGGCAGCTTGCGGTGGGCGTGGTCGAACGCCCCCCGCAACGTTTTGCCGTCGATGGCGACCAACCGGCCGTTGGACTGATCGGCCACGCGTTGGGTCAGTTCGATGAAGCACCGCTGCAACGCCTTGGGATCGAGCCGTCGAAACAGTCGCTCGAAAGTCTTGCGGCACGGCGTCCGGTCGGCCGGCATCCCCAGCACCTCGACCAGCCAATCGTGGCGGGATTCGACCCACCAGGCGATCTCCTCGTAATCGTCGTGCCGACAGAGCACCGCCATGAGCGTGCAGGTCAGCAATTCAGGCAGCGTGTAGGTCACGTTGAAGCGTCGTGGATCGGGCACCGCCTCAAGATAGCGCAGCAGACCACCGAGGGGTCGGACGTCCATGTCACAGCTCCCGTACAAGGGGTTGGAATTGCTTCGCGGGGCCACACGGTCAGGTCACGGCTTAATTATTCGCACGCCGACCCGGGCGGGCGGTAAATGTCTTCACCCTCTTCACCCTGCCTTTGCCTGAAAGAGCGTAGACTTTCGCGAACAAGCAAACTAATCTTGCGTACTAAATTTCGCTTCGATCCCTTCACTGATTACAGGACCATTTTCAAGTGACCACACTGCTCCGCTCCGTTGCTGCGTTGACCCTCGTTTTTGCCGCTTCGACCTCCCTGGCGGATGAACCCAAGACGTTTGACTTTCAGGATCCCAAAGGCGTTAACGGGTTGCTGATCATTATGGACTCCCCGCTGGAGCCGATCGTGGGCATGGCCGACGGCATCTCAGGCGAAGTGTCTTACGACGCAGACAGTCCCGAAGAGCTCTCCGGCTCGCTGGTGTTGGATGTTAACAGCATCCAGCTGACCAACGAGAAAATGACGCAGGTCATGCGGGGTGCTTCCTGGCTGAACGCCGAGAAGTTCGGCACCATCACGGTGAACTTCGGCAAGGTCACCGCAGCGGAGACTGAAGACGGCGAAACGTTCCTCACCGTGAGCGCGACCATCGAGGCGATGGGCCGAACCGTTGAGAAGGAAATTGAGCTGATCGCGGAATATCTGCCTGACGCCGCGAAAGAACGGGGCGGCGCTGAGGCGGGGGATCTGCTTCGTTTGGCCAGTGAGTTTGTCGTCACGCGGCAAGAGCTGGGCATCAAGCCTGACATGGGTGATCAGGTCGTGGCGGATGAAATCCTCATCAGCGTGGCGATCGTGGGCTACTCGCAATGAGTCACTGCGTGAGGCGGGTAACGTGGTGCCTGGCCCTGATGCTGACTTGGTCAGCGTGGGGCCAGGCGACCGCTCCTGCCACATCGCCCGCGACACAGCCTGTCCCGCAGGGGGGCGAGTTGATCGTCTTCGTGCAGCCGACGGGCTCGGCGGTCGCAAAAGACTTCGATGAAAACGTGTTGCCCCGGGTGCGTGAACTCGCCGCCTCAATGGATGTGGCAGTAAAGGTCGTTGACGCCTCCAAGGGGGCTCCGGAGGTGGTCAGACTGACCCCCTTGATGGTGTATCAGAATCATCGCGGGCGCTCGGTCTACCTTGGCCGATACAACACGCTCGACCGTTTAAAAAACCATATTCGTACCGCACTGTTCACCAGCCTTCCGCTGGACGCGGCAAGTGATCGTCGCAACGAGCCGCAAAAACGATTTGAAGCCGTGATCGTTGGCATGCCTGTGAAGGTGACCCCTCTAACCGGTCGTGCTCAGAATGACTTTGTCACCGAAGACGTTCAAGCTGCTATTGCAAGTCACATCCCCCAACGTTCTGCCTCTCTGTTAAGGCCTTCAGCGAACCCTCCGCGACGTTCAGACATAGGGCCTTGGAATACCTCTGATCGTCTCTTCTACTTTGATATTCACCCTTATCTTTCTGAGGACAACACGCTTTCGCTTTCACTCGCAGTGTTTTCTCAGTTTCACTGTCATGAACCCGTCTGGACATCCGGGGATCAGCCGGTGTCTGGATCTTACTTAGACCGTGAAACGCTTTTACGCAAGGCTACGGAACTACTCTTGCAGCAATGGCTTACGCAAGTACGTTCGACCGAGCATGGTGATGGGTTCGATCCGGTGCCGTGGACGTTGCCAGTTATGAGTTTCGACGATCTTGGGCTGATCTTGCCTCCTGCCCCGGTTAGAGATGCTCAGTCTCATATGGATGTTGAACTGGTGCAGCGGTGGGCGGTCGATATCGCAGCACAGGAAGAGCGGCCGGTGGTGAGCTTTCGCTTTCCTGAGCCGATCCGAGGTTATGCAGGTGAGGCGAAAACGCTGACGGGCACGCTGACGCTCGGTGAGAATCTTGCGTTTCAGGGGACCGCAGGTCGATTTGACGTGCCGGTGACGTCGGTGACGATGGGCGAGTCGGACCTTGATGACTACATCCACAGCAGCATTGTGGGCGTGAAAGATCATCCAACCGCCAGTTTTGAGTTGACCGCGTTGCAGAGTGACGCCGCTGGCCCTGAGCTTGGCCGGTCGTTGCCAGCGTCGCTGGTGGGGACTTTCACGCTTAAAGGGCAATCGATTCCGCTGACGGTGCCGGTGACGGTCGATGCCTATGTGGGAGACGACGGGCAGGCTCGGTTATCGATCACTGGTGCGTGGAGCTTAAATCTCAAAAACCCGTTCAAGATCACCGACGCCCCGCCCGGCCCTGATCCGGCAAGCCATACCTTGCGGTTCGACTGCTTTATCGTGCTCAAGCCTGCACCGTGACGTCGGCGATCAACTCCCTGAGGGGCGATCTGGATCACGTGTCACCACGTCTATCGATGGCCAAGGCGCGTCATGAAACGCTTGGTGTGTGTCGCTGGGTTGGATGCGATGCAGCGTGAGTCGGCCGAACGTGTGACGCACGGCCCCAGCGGTCAAGGTGGTCGGCACGGCATCTTGCGTACGTGAGAGGATGGCTAAGTCGCGGCCGGCCCACTCATCAGGGACTTCTCCCGAAGCGAAGTAGCGCTCAAGGGCATCGCGGTTCGCGTCGGTATCAGGCGTGGTGAAGCGATGACTCAGCCAGGCGCGGGCGGGGGTGACTGCGGTCATGCGGTAGCTGACAATGCGGTCGTAGGGGTTGCCCGCGACCCGGGCGTCTTCAATCAGCAGGGTGTGCGTTTTAGCCGTGTCCGCAAGGTGATCACGCAGGGCGACTTCGTCGGCATCAAGGTAATAGCCGTGGGGTTGACCGCCGCGGTGGGCAAACCAGATCACATTGTCTGAAACAAGCAGAGCGGTAAGTGCCACGGCGGCGGTAAGACCCACGGGTCGCAGGGTTGCAGCGTTGAGTTGACGCAGCCACGTTTGAATGACGGGGGCGGCGAGCAGAAACAGGGGCATCCACAGATAGCCACGCGTGAAGTGGATCGGTTGGCGTGCGGTGACGAACAGCTCGTGGTTGGCCAGGCCAAAGGACACGATGAACCAGATCAGCAGGAAACGTGTCTGGGGAGATGCGAACACGTGGCGAAGTCGCTCAGACGAACGGACCCGCCACAGGACGATGGCCGCGACGGGTCCGTAGGCCAGCAGCATGGTGACCAGGCTGAGGTTCCACGCGAGCTCCCATTGCTTCATCACCAACGCATGACTGGGCACCGAGGCGAGGTAGACCATGTAATAGCCCAGCACCGAGGCGAGCACTCCGGCACCGACCGCCACGGGCCACCACGGGGCACCGGGACGTCGCACGATCCAGCACTCTGCAGCGTACGCGGTGGTGAAAATCAGGCCCCACTGCAATGCAGTGAACGGATGCGTGAAGGCGAGCACGACCAGGACCGCCGCGGCGGCGTGGTGTCGGCGGGTCAGGATCGCCGCCGCGAGGCCCAGCGTCAGGACGTGGTAAATCGCTTCGGTAGGAAGTTGCAGGTTTCGGCCCAGATTCAGCGACCACTCGCCGAGCATCGGATCGAACCGCGTTAACGTCCGGGCCGTGAGGGACTGGCCCGTGGAGAAGGCGGTCACGATGCCTGCGATCATCAGCAGGCCGCCGCCCCAGCAAAAGGCGATGAGTCCAAGCGCATCGATCGGGCGTTGCAATCCTGCAATCGTGCGGTAGATACCAATCGCCAGCCGCATGCACACCACCGCCGCGATCCCGCCTGCCACAAGGAGCAAGCCTAGCGGAGTGCCAAGACCCAACCGGTGCAGCACCGAGAGCAGGTAGAAGTGCAGATGAAAATACACTCGCGGCGCGGCAGCATCGGGGTCAAACGGATTGCTGTAAAAAGGATTCCAACCCCCGCGGTCGGCGTATTCGCGAATGTATGAGGCGTACATGGTCGTGTCATACGCCAGTACACCGGTAGGCTCGTAGCCGTACCGTGCGCCGAACGCCACGTGCGAGCCATACAGCAGCCACACCGGCATGCACAACATCACCGCCGCCAGCCAAGGCCAGAGTCGCCGCCACCACGCGCCGTGCTGTCTATCCTCGGGGATCAGCGTCCGCAGGGCGGGCGTATCAGAGGCGGGCGGCGTCGCGGAGGTGATCGTCACGGCGTGTCCTGCGATGAAGCGAGTCAATAAGGCCCGCCGCGACATCGCGCGGGCCTTGCTCGCTTATCGACCGGCTTAAAAACCCGGGGCCAAACTTTCGCATGTCCAGCGTCTCGCCGCTCCATCGCCTCGCGTGATTACAGATTGAAGTACTTCGCTTCGGGATGGTGCACGATGATGGCCGACGTGGATTGCTCGGGATCGATCTGCCAGTTCTCCGTCAGCTCGCAGCCGATCCGCTCAGGCTTGATAAGGCGAAACAGGATGTCCTGATCGGACATGTCCGGTACGCTGGGGTAGCCAAAGCTGTATCGGCTGCCGCGATATTTCTGGGTAAAGAGCTGGCGTATTTTCGGCGAGTCGTCATTACCAATGCCCAGTTCCGCGCGGATCTGCTTGTGCCACAGTTCCGCCAACGCCTCAGCACATTCCACGCCCATGCCGTGCAGATGCAGGTACTCCCGGTAGTCGCCCGCATCGAATGCTTTTTGCGCCACCCGCGAGACTTCCTGGCCCATGGTGACACATTGAAGGGGCAGCACATCCTTCTCGCCCGACTCGACGCTACGGAAAAAGTCGGCAACGCAGAGTCTTTTGCGCTCCGCTTGCCGGGGCCAGGTGAAGCGTTCGATTTCCCGGTCATGGTCCTGCGGGTCGTAGACGATCAGGCTGTCGCCTTCGCTGTTACATGGGAAGTACCCATAGACCAGGCGGGGGTGCAACATCGATTCGTCACGCATCTGCGTTTTAAGTCGCTCGAAGATCGGCCGGACATCGTTCTCGAGTTGGGCTTCGTGCTCAGCGGTATCTTTATCGCCCTTGCCGTACTGCCATTGAAACTTGAACAAAGCCGACTCATTGACGAAGGGATAAATGCGATCCAGCGGCAGGTCGTCCACCACCCGCGATCCCCAGAATGGCGGGGTTGGCACCTTTACATCGGTGGCCACATTGGAGCGGGCGGGCAGGGTCGCGACATTGCCGTCGGCGTCAGTTTTTCGAGCTTCAGCCCGGTCAAGCATGTCCTGCTTTTTCGCATCACCCACCGCCCGCTGCTCGCTGCGGCTGAGAATCTCAGCGTTAAGCTCATCGTGCCGACCGGTGCAGATCAGGTCCATGAGCCGCAGCCCTTCAAACGCATCGGTGCCGTGGAAGACATCGCCTTGATACGTGTCGCGGAGGTGGGTCTCGCAGTATTGCCTGGAGAGCGCCGCACCACCGAGCACAACGGTCGGCGAAACCCCACGGGCGTTCATCTCCTTGAGGTTTTCTTCCATCACGTTGACCGATTTCACCAGTAACCCGGACATGCCGATGCAGTCGGCCTGGGTTTCTTCCCACTTGGCGATGATGTCATTGACCGGGACTTTGATGCCCAGGTTGTAAACGGTGTAGCCGTTGTTCGTGAGGATGATGTCGACGAGATTTTTGCCAATATCGTGCACGTCGCCGCGGACGGTGGCGAGGACCATGGAGCCTTTGGTTTGTCCTTCAGTTTTCTCCATGTGAGGCTCGAGGTGAGCCACAGCCGTCTTCATGACTTCCGCAGACTGGAGCACAAACGGAAGCTGCATCTGGCCTGAGCCGAAGAGCTCGCCAACGGTTTTCATGCCGTCGAGCAGGTGGTCATTGATGATCGACAGTGGCCCGTAAATGGGTAAGGCCTCGTCGAGCGTGGCATCGAGGTCACGCTTTTCGCCGTCGATAATGTGATGACGCAAGCGTTCTTCAAGCGGAAGGTCAGCGAGCTTTTCTTTCGCTTGCACCGCGCCTGAGATGTCCGCAAAAAGCGCGATGTAGGCCTGAAGCGGATCGGTGGTGGTCGACCCGTCAGGCAGTTCCACCGCTTCTTCGTCCGTAAGCGGCTCGTCATGGAGCAAGCGCAACGCAGCATCCCACTGCTCATCCTGGATCTTCGTGCGGGGCAGGATTTTGGAGACATGCAGGATTGCTGAGGTCATGCCCGCCTGGATTAATTCGTGGAGGAAGACGCTGTTGAGCACCTGCCGCGCCGCGGGATTGAGTCCAAAGGAGATGTTCGACAGTCCGCAGGTGATCTGGCAATTGGGGAAATGCTGGGCGATGAGGCGGGTGCCTTCAATGGTCTCCAGACCTGAGCGTTTGTCCTGTTCCATGCCGGTGGACACGGGGAGGACCAGCGGGTCAAACATGAGGTCGGTCTCGTCGAGGCCGTGCTCTTCAGTGGCCAGACGGTGCATGCGCTGCGCGATGGCGAGCTTGCGTTCCCGGGTCCGGGCCATGGCTTCCTGGGGGTCTTCGTCAATGGTGCCCAGGACCAGCCCCGCGCCATATCGCTTGGCAAGCTGGCAGAGCTGGGCAAATTTTTCTTCGCCGTCTTCGAGGTTCGCGCTGTTGATGATGCACTTGCCCCCGGCGAGCTGAAGGCCTGCCTCGAGCGTGGCGGGCTGCGTGGAGTCAAGCATCAGCGGGGCGTTGACCTGATTAACCAGCTTGCCGACGATGGTGCGCATATCGGCGGCGTTATCTCGGCCGGCGTAGTCCACGTTGACGTCAATGACGTGGCTGCCCTCGCGGACCATCTCGCGGGCCAGCGATACGATTTCGTCCCAGTTTTCTTCTTCGAGCAAGCGTTTAAATTTGCGCGATCCGGACGCATTGGTGCGTTCGCCGACGTTGAGGATCGAGTTGTCCTGGCGGTAATCGACCGCGCCCATGAGGCTGGACACCTGCGCCCGGAAGGGGGCTTTCTTCGCAGGGGCTGCCGGGTGTTCAGATCCGACGGCCTCTGCAAGTTTGGCGATGTGGGCGGGGGTGGTGCCGCAGCATCCGCCGACGATCGACAGGCCGTACTTATCAACGAACTCGGCCACTTTTTCGGCGAAGGGCTCGGGTTGAAGGGGGAAGACGGTTCGGCCTTCGTGGAGGGTAGGCAGGCCGGCGTTGGGAAGCAGCGAGATCGGCCGACGCCAATGCTTGGCGAGATATTGCACGTGCTCAGCCATCTCGACCGGCCCGGTCGCGCAGTTCATCCCCAGCGAAAAGATGGGAAAGTCACGTAGCGCCGCCACGCATCCCGCGATGTCCGTGCCGATGAGTGTGGTGCCGAATTGTTCGATGGTGACCTGCGCCATGATGGGCAGGTCGCCGGTATCGCCCACGCGGGGTTCGAGGCCTTTCTCTCGGATCGCCGCGGCACACGCTGAGGCCGCGCACTTGACTTGCAGGATGTCCTGACAGGTTTCGAGGAGCAATGCGTCGGCGCCGCCGGCAATCAGTCCACGGGCCTGCTCGCGGTAGCTGTCGAACATCGCGTCCCAGTCGATCTGCCCCAGGGTGATGAGCTTGGTGCCCGGCCCCATCGACCCGATGACAAAGCGAGGCCGATCCGGCGTGGCGTGTCGGTCGCAGGCTGCACGCGCCACTTCGGCGCCGAGTTTGTTGAGCTCAAAGACCTTTTCGGAAAGGTCCTGGTCGGCCATGGTGTGGGTGGACGCATTGAACGTGTCGGTCTCCACCGCGTCGGCGCCGGCGATGAGAAAGTCTTCGTGAATCTGTTGAATCAGCTCCGGCCGCGTCAGCAGCAACACCTCCGTGCAGTTCTCACGTCCTAGGTAGTCCTTTTCAAGATCGAGGTCTTCGATGTTGTGAATGCTGGTGCCCATCGCTCCGTCCATGAAGAGAACGCGTCGGGAGACCTGGTCGGCAAATGTGAGAGGCTTGGCCATAAGAGTCAGGGCGGTCAGCAGGAAAGTGGGGTCCAGTGGTGTGCTGCGGCCATCGGTCGCGACCACCGTAGAGCGATTCATCCGATGATCCGGATGGACGGATGAATGATAGCCTCTAAAGGCTGTTCCGGCATTGTGGCAAATGACGCCTAAGCACGTCCCGTGCGAGTTGCTGGGCCACTTGGGCAGCATCCTGGCGGTCGCTGACTTGACGCATCGTGAAAGCCCCCTCAATGAGCAATGTGATTTCTGCCGCCACCACGTCGGGATTCTCTGCTCGGGCCTGGCAGGCGAGGTCCGAAAGCATGGTCTCGACGGCGAGGTAATGGGCTCGGGCTGCCTGCCTTACCGGGTCGGCGGGGTTGGGGAACTCGTGGCAGGCGTTGAGAAAAATACATCCCTCGAAGTCAGGACTTTGGAACCAGTGATCGATGACGTCAAAACACGCCAGAATCACCCGGTGGGGTGGGGCATGATCGCCCGCCAACGTTTTGAGATCTCGCTCAAACGCTTCGGTATCCCAGCGGTCACGCAGCTTGACGGCTTGAACCGCCAGCTCGTCTTTGCTTTCAAAGTGGTTGTAGAAGGTTGTTTTAGTCACCCCGACTTCAGCCAGGATGCGGTCGAGTCCGACGGCGTGGAAGCCGTAGGTATGAAAAAGGTCGAGCCCCGCGAGCAGGAGCTTTTCGTGGGTGTTACGAGGCGGGGTGCCGGGGCCGAACAACTCAAAAGTGGATTTGAAAGGTGTGGAGGATGACACGCCAGGTCCTTAAGCGAGCAGCGCAGGAACGCTTGGAGAATGGGGTGTTGCGGGCTTGACCGGAAGTCAAGTTGAGCTTGACCCGGAGTCAAGAGGCGCAGGCCTTGTAAGGCGATATGGTCGCATGCACCTGCCCATTCTGCAAGAACCCATCGCCCCCCGGAGCCAATCCATGTGCACTGCCTGCCAAGTCCGAGTCCAG
Organism: uncultured Phycisphaeraceae bacterium; assembly: GCA_963799465.1. Lineage (GTDB taxonomy): Bacteria > Planctomycetota > Phycisphaerae > Phycisphaerales > Phycisphaeraceae > JBCCOW01. The sequence goes on from CAWCXG010000004.1 coordinate 208,160, forward strand.
AACCCTGATGCCGCTACGGAAGCTTTTGCAAGTGACTTGCTGGACACACTGAATCGCGGGGCGTTAGCGCTGGCGATCTCCCTGGGGCACCGTGCGGGGTTGTTTGATGCGATGGGTGGGGTCGCGTCGGCGTCGGCCCAGGACATGGAGCGTTCAAGCGAAAAATGGGCGACGAGTGAAACGATTGCCCAGGCGGCTGGCCGACAGGAACGCTACGTCCGCGAGTGGCTGGGAGCGATGGTCACCGGTGGCATCGTGGCATACGACGCGACCCACCAAACCTACCACCTTCCTGCTCATCACGCAGCCGTGTTGACCCGCGCTGCGGGCAGCGACAATATCGCCACCGCTTTCCAGTGGATCAGTGTGCTGGGGGACGTGGAAAGCGAGGTCGTGGATTGCTTCGAGAAAGGCGGCGGGGTCCCTTATGAGCGATATCGTCGATTCCACCAAGTCATGGCGGAGGAATCCGTCGCTTCGGTGGTCTCGGGGCTGTTCGACCACGTACTGCCGTTGGCGCACGGCGTGATGGATCGACTTCGCGAAGGCATTGATGTTCTTGACATCGGCTGCGGGTCGGGCCGGGCTTTGTGTGCGTTGGCAGAGCGGTATCCGGCCAGCCGATTCGTGGGACGTGATCTCTGTGAAGCGCCGATCCTGGCGGCACGGGCGGAGGCCCAACGGCGGGGCATACGCAATGTTCGTTTTGAGACCGCTGACGTCACTCACTCAATCGAAACGCAGGCTTACGATCTGGTCACCGGCTTCGATGTCATTCATGATCAGCGTGATCCCACAGGTGTCCTGCGCAACGTGTACAGCATGCTTCGGCCTGGCGGCACGTTTCTCATGCAGGACATCAAAGCGTCGTCGAACCTTGAGGATAATGTCGATCACCTCCTCGGCCCATTCTTCTACACCATCTCCACAATGCACTGCATGACCGTGTCACTCGCGCAGGGCGGTGAAGCCCTTGGCACGGTTTGGGGTTGGCAGCTTGCGGTGAAGATGCTTGAAGCGGCGGGGTTTGATGATGTCGCGGTTCATGAGCTTGAGCATGACATTCAGAACAACTGGTATGTGATGAGCAAAGCGGCAGCATGAATGCCAGCTTGCGCCAGGAATATCCTGGGGCATGCATGCGGCGTGGGTACCGCTGGATAGCGCAACACGATGAGTGGCACAAGCCAGACCCATGTACCACTGCCAGAAAGAGCGCCCACGGCTCTAGGTAAGCTTGCCGCGACGTGTCATAATCGCAGGATGCTTACTCGCAAACTCGGAAGTCTGCTACGTGGTCAGGCCACGCCGTTTCAGATCATCGCCGCCAGCGTGCTCGGATACACCTTGGGATTGATGCCTTCTTTTGAGGCATCGGTGGGGCTTTCGGTGCTGCTCGTGATTCTGATCCTGATTTTGAATACCAACCTGTTCGTGGTGGCGATCGCGTCGCTGCTGGGCAAGGTGTCGCTGCTGGTGTTGATGCCAGCGACGTTTCACCTGGGGCGGGTGCTGATCGACTCGCCGTTGGAGCCTTTGTTTGCGGCGATGGTGAACGCGCCGGTGTTGGCTCTTTTCGGATTTGAGTATTACGCCACGACCGGCGGGCTGGTGCTGGGCGTGCTCATCGGGACGGTGCTTGGGGTTGCGCTGACAACGGGCCTAAGCACCTTTAGAAAGCGGATGGCGGGTGTGGAGACGGGATCGGCCAGGTATCAGAAGTGGTCGAGCAACAAGCCGCTCAAAGCGTTGACGTGGGTGGTGTTCGGGAAAAAAGGCAAAAAGAGCTACGCAGAGTTGGCTGAGCGAAAGGGGCTGGGTAATCCGGTTCGGTTGCTGGGCGTGGTGGCAGCGGTCCTGGTGTTGATGCTGGGGACGCTGGTGTTTTGGCTGTTCAGCGAACCGTTGGTCACCGCGGTTGCGAAAGATCAGCTTGAGCGGATGAATCGGGCAACGGTGGACCTGGAGAGTGTGCAGGTTGACCTCGCAGGCGGTCGGCTGACGGTGCGGGGGCTGGCGATGGCTGATCCCAACGCGCTCGATGAAGATTTGTTCCGGGCCAGCGTGCTGGAAGCGGATGTGTCGACGGCGGACCTGCTTCGCAAGCGCGTGGCCATTGACAATGTGGAGGTGAGCGATGCGGCGAGCGGCGTGAAGCGGGCGACGCCAGGGTGGATGGTGCACCCTCGAAAGCAAGAGCCCCCGGCACCGCCCGAAACGGGCCAGAAAACGCTCGAAGATTACCTGCGGCAGGCCCGTGATTGGAAGCGTCGGCTTGAACAGGCCCGGGAATGGATTGAAAAAGCGCAAGGCCCCGCAGACCCCGATGAACAAGGCGAACCCGAGCAGACATTTGAGGATTGGCTCGAACGCGAAATCGCACTCAAAGGCTATGGCAAGGTGCGTGCAGGGCATCTGATCCAGGACGCTCCGACGGTGTTGGTGCGGAGGCTTTCCGCCCAAGGCATGAAGGTCAAGCAGTTGCCCGGCGAGACGCTGAATGTCACCGCGACGAATCTGTCCACGCACCCGTCGTTGGTGGGTGAGTCGCCGCGGGTGGATGTCACGTCGTCAGGCCCGACACTTGTATTTGGGTTGACGTTACCCGTGGCAACGCCTGGACGGGACCGGGCGGACGTGACGCTGTTACTACGCGGCTTGTCGCTCGATGCGGTAGCGGGGGAGTTGGTGATCGACGGCCAGCAGCCCATCCGGGGCGGAACGTACGACATCGATCTGAACGGCACGGCCGCTTTGGCGGCCCTCGACCTGCCGTTGCGGATCATGCTGCGTAACACCACGCTGACGATCCCTGGCGTGCCGGGGCAGCCGGTGACGCAACTGCCCTTGACGGTGGGTTTACGCGGTTCGATGTCCAGTCCGGGCCTGGTGATCGACTCCAGACAACTGGCCGATGCGCTCATGGCAGCGGGGGCCGATCAGCTTGCGGCTCGCGCACGCGGCGAGGCCGAGAAGCTGGCAGGCGAGCAGGTCGACAAGATCAAAGACAAACTCAAGGACAAGGTCGGCGACGAAGCGGCGGACAAGGTGCAGGGTTTACTGCGAGGTCTGCCCGGACGCGCGAAGCCCAAGCCGGACGACGAGTAGGCTCAGACTTGTGGAAGCGGCAGGTTTCAAGCATCCGGCTCGGCACGCATGGCCTCCGGGTCGATGTCGTGTTGCACACACCAATCCCGATACGCGAGCGGGCTTATTTCACTGGGTTTGATTTCACTGCGTCCGCCCCAGAACACGTTGGTGTAATCCACCGACATCCCGGCTTCTTCGAGATGCAGATCGATGGCTGCTTTGTGCTCGAGGACACGTGTTTTTTCCGTGCCGTGTGCCACGCCCATCACGTTGACGTTGGCAAACTCTGGCCCGCCTTCCCGCCAGTAGGCGTGCGTCATGCAATGGTGCCGTCCGACTTCCCGGCCTGCTTCAATCTCTCGACCCTCAGGCACTTTCCAATGAAACAGCGCGTTGAACCGAGTCACCTTCGTGCCCGACGCATCGGGTTTGACGTGTTCGAGAAACGTGCTGAATCGGCCCATCACTCCGAGGTCGTCCAGTTGCTGGGCGACTTCCATCAGGCCTTCGAGCGTCTCGCCCGCTTCCTGGGCGCGGGGCTGCCACAGATTCGGTCCGAGCTCCTCGCAGGTGAACGAGCGTTTGATTGCAGAGAGAGCCCGCCACTGCCGGTCGTTCAAAGGTACCAGCGTGGTGTCGATCACGCGGCCGGGCTCATCACTGCGTGACCCTGGCTCAAGTCCTCGACGACGGAGGTGCCCGACGCCGAGTGCAAAAAGTTTTTTCGCAGGCAGCAAGCGATACGCCTCAGCTCCGCACCGCTGGGCGAGAAAGTCGGCGTGCTTTTGCATGGAGAAGCCGACGGGGACTTTGAGCGTGGTCCAGAGACGGTACCCGCTGCCGGGCGTTTCGCGGTCGGTGGTGCGTGTCACGACATGGCCGGAGAACGGATCGTGCCGAAACATGTACTCAAACGCATCGGTCAACTTCTGAGCCGGAACCCGCCACGCCACCAAGGCCCCGGGTGCCAGACTGGTGGTGACCAGCGTTTGTCGGATTCGTCGGACGACGCCGGTGTCGAGCATGGCTCGAAGTCGGTCGAGAACCATGTCCTGCGGGACTCCGCTCAATCGAGAGATTTCGCCAAGGGGATCACGTTGAAACCCGCTGAGTTGGTCTTCGGAGACGCTTAGGATTTTGCGGTTGATCGGGTCGTCGATAGACGTGGGGGACGCAGCGGACATCATGGCCGCAGTGTAGACCCGGCACGGCAAAGGGGGTGAGTCAGTACGCGAAGCCGTCGTCGCGAAGCCGAATCACCGGGTCAGCTTGTAAGCCGTCGCCCGCTTTGATGAGTCCGACGAATAAGTCGTGATCCCCTTCGACGTCCATATGACAGGAGAGCTGGCATTCAAGTCGGGTCATTGCGGTCTTGAGCAGCGGCACGCCGCCGATCTTGCTGGGCGCAAGATCATGCCCCAGAAACGCATCTTCGCCCACCCTGGACTCAGCCTGGAACTTACGCCGCAGCATGCGATCGTCTTCGCCCAGCTGGCACAATCCAAAGCAGCGCGACTCGCTGATCAACGGCATGATCGGCTCGCCTTTTGCGACCGCCACGGTCACCATCGCCGGTTCAAAACACACCTGCTGGACCCAGGACACCAGCATGCCCATGCGGTTTTCTTCGTGTGCCGCAGTGAGCACAAAAAGACCCGTGGGGATTCGGCCAAGGGCCACACCCACTGCCTTACGTTCCTGCGGAGAGAGCCCGCTATCTGCCGAACCTGAAGCCATGTCACAAGAGCGTACGATCTACGCATGCGTGACGCAAAAGACACCCCCTCCTCCGGGACCCCGAGCAAAGCATCAAATGCGCTCAAAGCGGTCATCTTCGATCTCGATGGCACCCTGCTGGACACCCTGGCGGCCATTGCCGACGCGGGCAACCATGCCATGCAATCCGTCGGTCGCCCTGAGCATCCCGTCGAGGCGTACAATACGTTTGCCGGCCAAGGGCTGCCCAACATGATCAAAGACGCATTGGGACCTGATCATCAGGATCTTTTTGATGACGCCATTGCCGCGCACAAACAGCGGTACGGGACAAACGCCCACAGCCTGACCACCCCCTTTACCGGCATTGATGCCATGCTGGGCAAACTCGCCGCTGCGGGGCTTGATTTGTGCGTGCTTTCCAACAAGCTGCATGACGCCACGCGGGCGGACATCGACACCTTCCTCAGTCATCACCCGTGGCACACCGTCGTGGGCCTGCGTGACGGGTATGAGCCAAAGCCTGACACCCGCACCGCTCAGGAATTGGCTCAAGGATTGGGGCTTGCAGACGACACGTCACAGATTGCCTATGTCGGTGATACCGCAGCTGACATGCTCACCGGCTCGGGCTGCGGGTTCTTTACCGTCGGGGTGCTCTGGGGATTCCGGGACGAGGCAGAGCTGCGTGCCAACGGCGCCGACGCAGTGGTACGCAATGCAGAAGAGCTGCAGCGCGTGCTGCTGGGTCATTGACAAAAAAAGCCCAGGGATGGCTATCCCTGGGCTTTGGATATTTCATTTTATTGAGCGTGGCTTAGTAGCGGTAGTGCTCGGGCTTGTAGGGGCCTTCAACATCGACGCCGATGTAGTCGGCCTGCTCTTCGGTGAGCGTGGTGAGCTTCACGCCGAGCTTGTCGAGATGCAGGCGGGCGACCTTTTCGTCAAGCTTTTTAGGCAGGATGTAGACCTTGTTTTCGTACTGGTCGTTGTGGAGTGCCAGTTCGATCTGAGCGATCACCTGATTGGTGAAGCTGGCGGACATCACGAATGACGGGTGACCCGTCGCGCAGCCGAGATTGAGCAATCGGCCTTCGGCGAGGATCAGGACGCTGTGGCCGTCGTCGAAGGTCCACATGTCGTACTGCGGCTTGATGTTGGTCTTCGCGGCGATCTTGGCGAGTTGCGCCATTTCGATTTCGTTATCGAAGTGGCCGATGTTGCCGACGATGGCTTTGTCCTTCATTTTGGACATGTGGTCTGCGGTGATAATCTTGTAGTTGCCGGTGGTGGTGATGAAGATGTCGGCTTCGGCAATGGCGTCTTCAAGCGTGGTGACCTCAAAGCCTTCCATGGCAGCCTGAAGGGCACAGATCGGATCGATCTCCGTCACGATCACCCGAGCACCCTGGCCCTTAAGGCTTTGGGCACAGCCCTTGCCGACGTCGCCGTAGCCGCAGACCACCGCAACTTTGCCGCTGACCATGACGTCCGTTGCTCGGAACAGTCCGTCGATCAGTGAGTGTCGGCAGCCGTAGAGATTGTCGAACTTGCTTTTGGTGCAGGAGTCGTTGACGTTGATGGCGGGGAAGAGCAGCGTGCCGTTCTTCTCGAACTTCACAAGGTTCTTGATGCCGGTGGTGGTCTCTTCGGACACGCCTTGGCAGGTCTCGGCGGCGCGGGTCCATCGGCCGGGGTTGGCTTCCAGATTATCGCGGAGGACCTTGAGGATCTCGCCCCATTCCTCGGGGTCATTTTCTTCGTCAAACGCAGGAACGGCACCGGCTTTTTCAAACTCAGTGCCCTTGTGAATCAGCAAAGTTGCATCGCCGCCGTCGTCAACGATCAGGTCAGGTCCAACGCCGTCGCCGAAGTCCAGCGCCGTGTCGGTGCACCACCAGTACTCCGCAAGCGTTTCGCCCTTCCAGGCAAAAACGGGAACACCCTCGGGCGCTTCGACCGTACCTTGCGGGCCGACGACCACTGCGGCGGCGGCATGATCCTGGGTGCTGAAGATGTTGCACGACACCCATCGCACCTCAGCTCCGAGCTCGACGAGTGTTTCGATCAGTACGGCGGTCTGCACGGTCATGTGCAGGGAGCCCATGAGCTTGAAACCCTTGAGCGGCTGCGACGGGCCGTACTCTTCACGGCAGGCCATCAGCCCGGGCATTTCGACTTCAGCCAGCTTGATCTCTTTGCGTCCCCACTCGGCGAGAGAGAGGTCGGCGACCTTGAAGTCCAGGCCGTTGCGGGTTTCAATTTCAAGATTCGTGGCGGGCGTGGTGCTGGGGCTGGTGGCAGTGGCGGTCATGGGGGATTCCAAAAAAAAGTGGGGTGAGCAAGTTGGTCAGGTTCGTGACGCGAGCAGCGGTACAACCGAGTTATCGGCGATCTGGACTGCAGGCACGAGTTATCTATCCGTTCATCCGGATGGTAGGATGAAAGTTCCGGGCGGTCAAAGATTTTTTAAGCAGTCGGTATGGTTTACAGCGTCGGCGACCACGTTTGGGATAATGGTCTCGAGATCGGCCAGGCACGTGAGATCACCTATGTTGGAAGTCACACCACGCAAGCCAATCATCGGACTCATGGGCGGCCCGGCGTCGGGCAAGAGTTTTGTCGCCAGCCTTCTGGCGGAGTTGGGCTGCGGGGTCGTGGATGCGGACCGTCTGGCCAGGGCAGCGCTCGAAACGCCGGCGGTGTTGACGGCCTTGCAAGCGCGGTGGGGCGAGGGGGTGCTTGATACGCAAGGCCAAGCCGATCGAAAAGCGATCGCAGCCCGGGTGTTTGAGCAGCCCCAGGAGTTGAAATGGCTGGAATCGATCCTGCATCCACAGGTCGCGAGCCGACGGGCTGCGATGCATCGACAGTTTCGTCATGATGTTCAGGTGGCTGCGATTGTGGAGGATTGCCCTTTGCTATTGGAGACCGGGCTGGACGCATCGTGTGATGTGCTGGTGTTCGTGGATGCGTCCGAGGAGCTTCGTGCGCAGCGGGCGGCGGCACGGGGTTGGTCACCTCAGGAGCTGGCCCGGCGGAGTGCGGCACAGGCACCGCTTGACACTAAGCGGATGCGGGCCGATCATGTCGTGAACAGCTCGGCCGACCGCGAGACGCTTCGGCGACGCCTTGACGCCCTGCTGCACGACCTGTCCCCAGGCCACCGCCAAGCGACGCTTGATCCCCCGGTGTGCCGCCCCCCCGAGGCTTAAGGGGGTTCGTTCCGCCTCATGTGAGACCTTCTGTCGCCCGGCGACGCGATCTTTCTTATCTGTTTGTCCCTTTAGCGCCATTGCGGCGTTAAGTCACGCCGGCCCCCATCCTGTGGAGGCCCGTCCAGGAGAGCCATCCTTATGGCCGCACGTTCTTCCAAAAGCAAAACCACCAAATCCAAGTCCACCTCAGCCTCTTCCAAATCGGCGACCAGCGAGTCCGACAAGCAGCTCGACGCGGAAGTGCAGGAGCGGTATGAAATCGCCAAGCACGACGAGCAGATCACCGTCAAAGACCTGCAGGCGATGGATCTCGATGAGCTCTACGAAATCGCGGAAGGCGAGGGCATCGACAAGCCCCGCGAGATTCAGCGGCAGGAGCTGGTGCTCAAGATTCTCGAAACCCACTCCGCAGGCCAAGGCTTGATGTACGGCGAAGGTGTGCTGGAAATCCTGCCGGACGGCTTCGGCTTCCTGCGGTCACCGGAAAACAGTTACCTCGCCTGCCCGGATGACATTTACGTCTCCCCGTCGCAGATCCGCCGGTTTGGCTTGAAGGTCGGCCACGTCGTGCAGGGCACCATCCGCCCGCCCAAGGAATCTGAGCGGTACTTTGCGCTGCTTCGGGTCGATGCGATCAACCATCAGCCGCCTGAGAAGCTGCACGAGCTCAAGGATTTTGAAGAGCTCACACCGCTGCATCCCCGTGAACGCTACATCATGGAGACCGCTGACGACCCGGACAATATGGAGATGCGAATCGTCGACCTCGTCGCTCCGGTGGGCAAGGGGCAGCGGGCGTTGATCGTGGCTCCGCCGCGCACCGGCAAGACCGTGTTGCTCCAGAAGATGGCCACCTCGATCATCCGAAACTTCCCCGATTGCCGGGTGTTTGTGTTGCTGATCGACGAACGGCCCGAGGAGGTCACTGACTTCCGCGCGAACACGCCTAAAGAAGTGGAGGTGGTCGCCAGTACGTTTGACGAGAACACCTCCCGCCATGTGCAGGTGTGTGAAATGGTGATGGAGAAGTCCCGCCGGGCTGTGGAGTACGGCGACGACGTAGTGATCCTGATGGACTCCATCACCCGCATGGCCCGGGCCTACAACGCGGAGATGCCTCACTCGGGCAAGATCCTCACCGGCGGCCTGGACTCCAACGCACTGCAGCGTCCCAAGAAGTTCTTCGGCTCGGCACGTGCCATCGAAGACGGTGGCAGCCTGACCATCATCGGCACGGCGCTGGTTGATACCGGGTCCAAAGCGGATGACATCATCTTCGAAGAGTTCAAAGGCACCGGCAACAGCGAACTGCACCTGGACCGCCGACTGGTTGAAAAGCGGGTCTATCCCGCAATCGACATCTCCGCCTCGGGCACCCGACGCGAGGAGCTGCTGATGGACCCCAACGAACTCAAACTGGTCTATCGATTGCGGAAAGTCCTGGCGGACATGAACGTGGTCGAAGCGATGGAATTGTTACGGGGGCGTCTCAAGAAAACGCGCACCAATGCGGAATTTCTGCTGACCATGAGCGTTGATTCCTGAGGGTTGTGGCGCGTGAAGGGGTTATCGGTCCGCTAGATTTTGGTAACTTTTGATAAGTTCTGGCAGTTTGAGATATTTTCTGGTAATCTTCGTCCATCGTGAGCCAGGCCACTTCTACCCTTCAACGTCGTGATGTCGAAGCCCTCGTGCGGCAGGCGCTGCAGCAACGTCTCGCCTCCGAATCGAGCACGCAGGCTTCCGGCCAGCCCAACCCGCTGGTGGTCAATGTTTCGGCGCGACATGTGCATGTCACCCAGGAGCATCTCGAACAGCTCTTCGGGCAAGGGTCTGAATTGACCAAGCTCAAAGACCTGTATCAGGACGGCGAGTTCGCCAGCAATCAGCAGGTCAACATCATCGGGCCTCGTAATCGCATGATTCCCAGCGTTCGAATTCTGGGCCCATGTCGAAGTTACAGCCAGGTTGAGTTGTCGTATACCGACGCGATTTTTCTGGGCATGGAAATTCCGCTGGGCGTGTCTGGCAAGCACGACGGCACGCCGGGCTGCACGATTGTCGGCCCCGCCGGCGCGGTCAACCTGGACCGCGGGCTGATCCGCGCCAAGCGGCACGTGCATATGTCGCCTGCCGACTGCGCCCACTTTCAGGTGTCCGACGGCGACCACATGAAACTTCGCATCGATGGCCCATGTGGGTTGACCTTTGACCAACTGCTGGTCCGCGAGCACCCCCGTGTCAAGCTTGAAGTTCACATTGATACCGACGAAGGCAATGCGTGTCACCTACCCACGGCGACGGGCATGCAGCTTTTTAAGTGACTGCGGCGATAGATGACTTTTTCGATTTCCTGACCTTCCTTTACGGAGCATTGAGATGGCGCAAGCGCAATGGGCATGATTGAAACCAAGGGCGTTGTCGCGCTCATCGAAGCGTCGGACGCGATGTTGAAAAGCGCGAACGTCGAAATGATCGGCTGGGACAAGGTGGGCTCGGGCCTGGTCACCGCGTTTGTCACCGGCGATGTTGCGGCGGTCAAAGCGGCCGTGGACGCAGGGGCGGCAGCGGCAGGACGTGTGGGCGAAGTGGTGGGCGTGCATGTCATCGCTCGACCGCACGACGACCTCGGGGCCATGCTTCCAAAACTTAAAGCCGCTTCGGCTGGCAAGTAACTCACTCAACCACCGCGGGGTTGTCCCGCATTCAAGGAGCTTCCCATGGCCGCACTCGGCATGATTGAAACTAAAGGGCAGACCGGCGTGGTCGAGGCCACTGACGCGATGCTCAAAGCGGCTGACGTTCAGGTTGAACGCACCATCCCCATCGGCGGCGGACTGATCGCCATCCTCGTGCGCGGCGACGTCGGCAGTGTCAAGGCTGCCGTCGATGCCGGGGCCGCGGCGGCGGGACGGGTGGGCGAAGTGGTCGCGGCTCACGTGATCCCCAGCCCCCACGAAAGTCTGCTCAAGGCTTTTTAAGACCGCGTGATCCTTGTGCTCCTGGGCATCGTGCCAGGGACTTTTTGCCGCATCACCTCGCCCCCGCTGTGGGCATAAGGCTGATCGATGCTTCTGCTTATCGCGAATCTCGGGTCCACCAGCTTCAAGTTCAAGCTCTTCGCGATCGATGAGCGTGACGCGGCGGATGTCTGTGAACTGGCGACCGGCGGGGCGGACCGCATCGGCCAGGGCAAAAGCACCTGGAAGCTGGAAAAGGGCTCGGACGCCTGGACTGGTGAACAAGACCTGGCGTCGCATGCGCAGGCCATTGCATTGTTCTTGGAACAGCTTGCGAAGGCGGGGATATTGCAAAGCCCCTCGGACCTTGACGGCATCGGCTTCAAAGCGGTGCACGGCGGGCCGATCGGTGGGGCGGTGCTGGTGGATAACGAGGTGATCGACACGATGCAATCCATTGTGCCTTTAGCGCCCGCCCACAACCCGCCTTACATCGAAGCGATGCGTGGATTTCGTGAGAGCTTGCCTGAGGTACCGCAGGTGGCCTGCTTTGAGACGGCATTTCACGCCACCATCCCACTCGCGCGGCAGGTGTACGGCGTGCCCCGTGAATGGGTCGAGCAGTACGGCATCCGCCGCTATGGATTCCACGGTGCGTCGAACGCCTATATCGCGTCTCGGCTTGCATCGTTGGCACCTGACGCGAAACGCATCATCAATCTGCACCTGGGCGGATCGTGCAGCGTGTGCGGCATTGTGGACGGCATGAGCGTGGCGCACAGCATGGGTGCCACCCCGCAGACCGGCGTGTTTCACGCCAACCGCGTCGGTGACTTTGACCCTTTCGCGTTACGGGCGTTGGAGGCCTCGGGAGTTCCCATTGAGCAGAGTTTTGAAGCCATCAGCAAGCGAGGCGGGTTGCTGGGCTTGTCAGGCGTCTCGGCGGACCTGCGTGATGTCAAAGCTGCTGCGGCCCAGGGGAATGAAGACGCCCAGCTTGCGGTAGATGCATTTCTTGAACATTGCCTGCGCGGTGTGGGGGAATGTCTGGTGGCCACCGGCGGCCTGGACGCGCTGGTGTTCACCGGCGGCATCGGGCAGCACAACGCTGACCTGCGCGCTGCGATCATCCATCGCCTGGCCTTCCTGGGGCTGGGCGTGGACGAGCAGGTCAATGATGCTGCCAGCCCGAACGCGGAAACCCGCATCGACCACCGCACCGGACCGCAAGCCTGGGTCCTGCCCACCAACGAAGAGCTCATCGTCGCCACGCAGACCGCGGGTGTTTTGCGAAAGCATTCGGTCGGAGGCGCCGCATGAAACCTGTGCCTCGCTTCCTTCAAGATCATGTTCAAAGCCATGCCAGCTCGCCTCGCGAAACATGTTTGAAATGGTTTGTCGACGCCAAGTACGGCCTGTTCATTCATTACGGGTTGTATTCACTCTTGGGGCGTCATGAATGGGTTCAACTCCGTGAACGCATCCCTGTCGGGGCGTATGCGGCGCTGGCGTCGGAGTTTCGTGCGAATCGTTTTGACATTCCCGCCATCGTGGATTTCGCGGTGGACTGCGGCATGCGTTACATCAATCTGACCACCCGGCACCATGATGGTTTTTGTCTCTGGCCTTCGCGGCATACGACCTTCACGGTCGGACAGGCCTCGCCGTGTGAGCGCGATCTCGTGGGCGAGTTTGCCCAGGCCTGCGATCAGCGTGGTGTGGGGCTGTGCCTGTACTACTCCCACGGCCGGGACTGGAAGCACCCGCACGCACCAGGCAATGACCGTTTCGGTGGTATGGCTCGCCCGGAATACGACCCCCCGGAACCCACCTATGCGGTCGGTTCGGGGCACGATCTGCGGTATTACACCGATTTTGTACGCGACCAGATCGAAGAGCTGCTGACAACCTATCAGCCCATCGCCGCGATATGGCTCGACGGAATTGCCGTGCCGCTGTCGCCCAAGGATGAGCAGGGGCAGGTGATCCAGAACTATGACCCGCGCGAGCACGGCGACCCGTTTGCCTGCCAGGATCTGTATGACCTGATTCACGATCTCCAGCCGCACACGCTGGTGTCCTACAAGCAAGGCTACCTGGGGACCGAGGACTTTTTCGCACCAGAGCATCACGCTTACAACCGGTTTGGCGAATCGTTTTTCGAGCGACCCGGTGAGATCTGCACCACGGCGGGCGGAGGATGGGGGTACACCGCAGGTGCTCCTTGTTTTAGTCCAGATGAGCTTTGGGAACGGTTGGTCAACGCACGTCAGAACCATTGCAACCTGCTGATGAACGTCGGCCCGTTGCCCGACGGATCACTCCCCGATGCTGCACGCGACAATCTGCTTGCGACGGGCCGACGCCTGCAGGCGTGTGGCTTTCCCGACACTCCCGACACCCCCGACGCGTTCGACGGTTCTGAACCCCAGCGTCTAGAGCCCCAATCTTCTGTTTGTTCTCCGTCCGCTACCTAATTAAGAAAGACCCCCATGGCACAACGCGCAATTGGCATGATCGAAACCAAAGGTTTGATCCCCGCGATCGAGGCATGTGACGCAGCGTTAAAAGCTGCCGACGTGACCTTCAAACGTGACGACAAAGTCGGCAGCGGTTATGTCGCCATCACGCTGGAAGGCGATGTTGCTGCCGTGAAGGCTGCGGTGGATGCCGGGGCCGAAGCCGCCCGCCGCGTTGGCGAAGTTTTGAGCGTTCACGTGATCGCCCGACCCCACGAAGGTGTCGCGTCGCTGTAAGCCCGTCTCGATGCGTTGTCGTTGCGCGGCGTTCCTTTTCACCAGAGCACTTTCATGTTCCTCGCCAAAGTTCAAGGCCATCTCGTCGCGTCGGTCAAAGACCCCTCCATGACGGGCCGCAAGCTTGTGGTCGTCGAGCCTTTGAAGGTGGACTATGACGCGGCGGCTGGCGGAGGATCTGGCGATGACTCGGCCCGGTCCTTGCAACCCACCGGCCGGGCAATTGTGGCAATTGACTTGCTGGGCGCAGGCGAGGGGCAGATCGTGCTGGTGACGCAGGGGTCGAGTGCCCGTTTGGCGGAGCATTGCAACACCACGCCTACCGATGCGGTCATCGTCGGCATTGTCGATGCGGCCGTGGTCCATGGCCGCGACCTGTTGCCCGACGCGGATCCGGTTGCCCCCACAGCATCGTGATCGATGCGCGTTAACGCTTGTGCTTTGTTCCATCTTTTCCTTTGCGTTTATTTAAGTGAACTTCCCCATGACGAATCCACCCTCTGCCGCCTTGATCCAGGACGTGGTGTCCCAGGTGCTGTCGCGTCTTCAACAGTCCGGGGCAGGAGCGGGTCACGCGACAAGCGGTCCGGCCGATGGGATTCACCGTTCGGTTGACGAGGCGGTCTTTGCAGCTGAGGCAGCTCAGCAGAAGCTTGCGCAAGTGGGGCTTGGCATGCGGGATGCGGCGTGCAAGATTGTCGCGCGGGTTGCCGGGGAGAACGCCGAAGCGTGGGGCCGATTTGAGCTGGAGGAAACCAAGGTCGGCCGACTCGACCATAAGATTGCAAAGCTCCACCTGCTCGCGTCGGTGCCGGGCGTTGAATATCTCAAAGACAATCTGGTGGCCCACTCCGGCGACGATGGGGTCACCTTCGATGAGGCCGCGCCGTTCGGGGTGATCGGTGTGATCACGCCTGTCACCCACTCGATCCCCACCATGGCGGCCAACGCGATCAACATGATCGCGTCGGGCAACACGTTGGTCATCAACGCGCATCCGTCCGGGGCAGAGTCCATTGTCCTCGCAGTGCGGGCGTTCAACGCTGCGTTTCAAAAGGAACTGGGCTTGCCCGCCTTGCTGCACGTGCTGCACCCTCCGACGCTGGAGACGGCCCGCGCATTGTTCGCCCACCCCCGCGTGCCCTTGCTGGTTGTCACCGGCGGACCCGCTGTAGCTAAAGAAGCGCTCGCTCAGCCCAAGCGGGCCATCGTCGCCGGCCCGGGCAACCCTCCGGTGGTCGTGGATGAAACCGCCGACCTGGATCGAGCCGCCAAGTCCATCGTCGCCGGTGCCGCCTTTGATAACAATCTGCTTTGCATCGGTGAGAAACAGGTCTTTGTGGTGGACAGCGTCGCTGATCGCCTGGCGGAGGCATTCGGGCGGCACGGCGGCGTCATGCTCGACGCGTCTGCGATTGCACGACTCTCCGATCGCGCGTTCAAACAGCAGGATGGGAAGACCTATGTCAATAAGGATCTCGTGGGCAAAGACGCGGCGGTGCTGGCCCAGGCGGCTGGGGTCAACGCGCCCGCAGCAGACTTGTTGTTCGGCTTCACTGATGCGGATCATCCTTTTGTGCAAAAAGAACAGATGATGCCGTTCGTCCCGCTGGTACGGGTCCGCGATTTCGAAGAAGCACTCACCCAAGCGCTTCGCTCTGAGCATGGCTACCGCCACACCGGCGTGATCCACAGCAACGACCTGGGCCGCATCACCCGGATGGGCAAGGCCATGGGCACGACCATTTTCGTCGCCAACGGGCCCAGCACGGCGGGGCTGGGTCTGGGCGGTGAGGGATACCCAAGCTACTCCATCGCCACCCCCACGGGCGAAGGTATTACCACTCCGCTGACGTTCACCCGCTTCCGCCGCGCTTGCGTGGCGGGAGCGCTGCACATGGTTTGACCGCTTCGGGCTTTTTATTCCCCTGGTTTTTGATTATCCATGCTCCACGCTCAAGTCACTGGTTCCGCAACTGCCACGGTGAAGCATCCGTCTTTAGACGGCCGCACGCTGTTGGTGTGTCAACCGCTGGATGTGGCGGGCCGGGCAACGTCGGACCCGGTGCTCGCAATCGATCAACTGGGGGCCGGCCGGGGCGATCGTGTCATTCTGTCCAGTGATGGCAAAGGCCTGCGGGCGATGCTGGGACGACGCGACAGCCCCGCACGCTGGTGGACAGTCGGACTGGTCGAGGAGGTTCACGTCTGGTCATGACGCTCATTAATCCCCAACTTGTCGAGCAGATCACCCGTGAGGTCCTCAAGGCTTTGGGTTCGCCCGCGCCCGCCTCATCACCACCGGCGGGAATGTGCACCGCTGGCGCGCCGACCACCTCGCCTGAGCCCGGGGCATCGACGCCGACGCCGCAACGCGATCAGCCCCCTGCGTTGACCGGCATCATCACAGCCCGCCAGCTTGAGGACGCCTTGGCGGAAGCTGAGGGCGGCCCGGTGCGGTTGGCCGCTTCAGCCCGCCTCTCACCCCTCGCCGCAGACTTCGCCAGGTTGCACCCCGCCCGGATCGAACGGGTCGCGGCGACGGACGGGAACGGTGCCGTCAGCCAGGGCCGGCCTTGGCTCTTGTATGCCGAGTCGATGTTGCCGTCGGTGCGAGCGGTGCGGGAGCGGGGCGGGTCCAGTGTGACGCCCATGCCTGCGGGGCGTGGTGAGCGGGGACTGCTTGAAGCGGTGCAACGCATCGGCACCGCTGTCAGACATGCCACAGCGACCGGCGGCGTCCTGTTCACTCAGACGCCCCAGGTCGCGGTGGTCTACGCCAATCATCACCCCATGCTTCGCGGCTGCGTATTTCACGATGACAAGCCTTGCGCGGCCCGTGACCGCCTCGCTCCCAACGTACTCATCATGAGTCTGAGCGTTTCCGAATCGGTCGCTCAAGCGGTGGTCCGTCACGCCTTCTCAAAGCCACCTGCAGCAGATGCCTTGACCCGCCGAGCGCTTGCGGAGCTGCAGGCATGAGTACTGACCAAGCTCCCCCATATCACGCTTATTGTGCGAACGTCACGGGGGAGATATCGCGATGAGGATTGCGCGTGTACTTGGTTGCGTGACGCTGAGTCGTCGTTTGGCGAACCTGCAGTCGGGCCGATTGACGCTGGTCGAAGCGCTCGACGCGTCGGCCTTGGAAGGTCGGGACAATCATGCGGCCCGCGCGACACCGATGCCCGAATCGCTGGTGGCCTTCGATCCGCTGTCGGCCAAAGAGGGCAGCCTGGTGGCGATCAGTGAAGGACGGGAGGCGGCAGTGCCTTTTGATCCGCAGCGCATGCCGATTGATGCCTATGTCGCCGCAATCCTCGACACCGTCAATTTTGAGCCGATGAAGGATGTGTAGTGCACCGCCAGTGGACATCGGGCCCATCATGTCGCATGGTTGCTTGCGAAAGGTCAAGGCCCACCGCCCTTAGAACACCATGCCGACACGACTCGGTATTAAGCAGAACCTTGCCTTGAAGGCCAAACCTGGAGCCGTTATGAACATCGTGAATGAATATGACCTTAAAAAGCAGATGTGCGAGATCGGCCATCGAATCTGGCAACGGGGCTACTGCGCGGGTAATGAAGGCAACCACTCGGTAAGGGTCTCCGATGACCGCTACCTGTGCACCCCCACTGGCATCTCGAAGGGGTTTCTAGACCCCGAAGACATCTGCGTGGTGGACGCCAAGGGCAATCAGATTGAAACCAACGCCCGCGGCCGAAAGCGGACCAGTGAGGTGCTTGTGCACTTGGCGATCTATAAAAAACGCCCCGACGTCCAGGCGGTCATCCACAGCCATCCGCCTCATGCGGTCGCGTTCTGTCTGGCGGGCTTGTCGCTGCCCGAGGGGATCCATCCAGAGGCGGAAGTGTTCCTTGGCCGGGTCATCAATGCCAAGTACGCCACGCCCGGCGGTCCCAAGTTGCCCGAAAGTTTCATCAGTCAGATCACGCCGGAGACCAACACCGTGCTGATGCAGAATCATGGCTCGGTGAACTTCGCCGAGACGCTGACCGACACGTATTACAAGCTTGAAATCCTTGATAACTACTGCAAGCAGCTCATCCTCACGCGACAACTCGGGCAAGTGAACGTGCTCAGCACCGCTGAGATGACTGAGCTGCTGGAAGTGAAGAAAAACTTCGGGATGGATGATCCCCGGCTGGCGTGTGCCCCTGCAGGATGTGTGGGCGTGGAGAATCAAGCCTTCCTCGCATCCTTTGCAGATCGCCCTGCCACAGCGGTGTCCGCCACGGACGGCGGAAAGTGCAACTGCTCGTGCGGCAGCGGTAATGGGGGCGGTTCCACTGCGGGACCTCCTGCGGGGCTGCCCGCTCCACACCGCCCGCAGCCCGCAGCCTCCTCCTCGGCTGGTGATCTGGAACCACTCGTGCAGGCCATTACCGATCAGATCCTCGCCCGCCAAGGCTGATCATGCTGATTGTGCAACGCCAGCGTCAGCTCCTGACCTTGCTGCAGCAGCGGCAGGCGGCTTCACTCGATGAACTCGCGGCGGCCTTGGGAGTCAGTGCCTCAACGGTGCGGCGGGATCTTGATGCGTTGGAAGTCAAAGGCCTGGCCAAGCGAACCCACGGCGGGGCGGTCTATCGAGGCGAACCCGATGCGGCGACCGTACAACCCGCGCCGACCATAGCGCTGGCCACTCGGATGACGCAAAACGTCGCGGCCAAAATTGCGATCGGCCGGGCGGCGGCCGCGCTGGTCGAGCCGGGCATGACCGTCCTGCTTGACGGAGGCTCCACCGTCATCGTCGCGGCCCGCTTCATCACTGCCCGGCCGATCCAGGTCGTCACCACTTCGCTTACCCTGGCTCAGCACTTCAAGGATGACGACGACGTGGAGCTCATTCTCGCGGGAGGCTCGCTGTATCCTCGCACCGAAGTGTTTACCGGCTCGCTGACTTCCGCTGCCCTTGAAAAACTTAACGCTGACCTGCTGCTTACCTCCATGGCCGGGGTATACGAAGACGAGGTGTACAACATCAATCTGGCCATGGCCCGAATCGAGCGGGTCATGATGCAGCAGGCGACCTCGCGGGTTTTGCTGATGGACGCTTCCAAGTTTGGTCGGCGGTCACTGGCCCGCGTGGCGGGGGTCGAAGAGTTTGAAGCGATTCTGACCGACGACGCGGTGCCCCAGGCCGACCAGGACCGATTGGGCGATCGGCTCCAGATTTGTGCCAACGGCCCCCAATGATTTGGCGCGGCCGCGTTCTACGACGCAAATTGAACATTCTGATCCAAGGCGTGCTGCAATCGTTTGAGATAAGTGTTGCGGGGAATCTCGACGACGCCGAATTGTTCGAGGTGCGGGTTCCAGAATTGCACGTCGAAGAGGCTGAAGCCGCAGGTCTGCAGGTGTTTAACGAGATGGACCAGGCAAACCTTGGACGCATCGGTTTCTTTGGAGAACATGGACTCGGCGCAAAACGCTGCGTTTAACGCCAGGCCGTAGACCCCGCCCACCAACTGCCCGTCCCGCCAGGCTTCCACGCTATGGGCGTGGCCTTGGTGATGAAGTTGTGTGAAGACGTCTCTGGATGTCGGGATTGATCCACGTTTCCGGATCCTCGTCCCGAGGCTCTGCACAACCAGCGATAACCTCCGCAAAGGCGTGATCGAAGGTGATGACGAATCGTTGCTGCCGGACGCGTTTGGCCAGTGAACGGGAGATGTGAAACGCTGGTCCCGCCGCGTCGTTTTCCGTGATCGGGATGATCGCTCGCGGGTTTGGGCAATACCATCCGATCTCCCCGGACCGCCCGTTCGCCATCGGGAAAGCACCCTGGGCGTACGCACTCTGCACCAGCGCAGGCGTGAGTCGAAGCGAATCGGATCGGCGGGATCGCATGACCCTCAGCGTATCTCAACCACGCTTTGACATCGCGGTGCAATGTCCGCAAGTTTCTCAGGCTGCGTTTGCGGTGTGAGTTGGCATCTTGTCTGGCACGATGTACTCGCTGACTGACCCGTCGGGGAGTGGGTCTGCGGCTGGCCTGCCAAAACGAAAGCCTTGGTACAGATCGACGCCCAGCCGGTCCATGACCTGCTGCTCTTCAGCGGTCTGAATGCCTTCAGCAAGGCAGAGCTTTCCGGAGTCACGGGCCATGCGGACCAAGGCATGACAGATCACACGATGCATCTTCGAGTGTGCGGCTTTGACCACCAGTTCGCGATCAATTTTGATCAGGTCCGGGTTCAGGTCAGCGAGCATCATGAGGCCCGAGTATCCCGCGCCGACGTCGTCGAGGGCCACGCCGTAGCCGCCTCGTCGATAATGGTCGATAATGTGGTTGAGGCGATCGCGGTCGGCAACTTCCTCGGTTTCGACGATCTCAAAAATAATCCGCTCGGGCCGAATACGCGATTGCTTTACAGCAGCCTCGGTGGTGCGCAGGCAGAATCCAGGTTCATAGATGGCGGTGGGCAGAAAGTTAATCAGGATGCGGCAGGACTCAGGCAGAACCGCTGCATTACGGATATGTGTTTTACGGCAGACGCGATCCAGCATGAATGTTAAACGCTCCTGAGCAGCCCAGGCGAGAAGCTGCGCGGGAGACAACGCCCCACCGTGTCCGTCGTCCGCTCGCATCAGACACTCGTAACCCCACACCCCTCCGCGACGTGCATCAAAGATGGGTTGGAAATGAGTGCGTAATCGACCTGCGGTCAACAGCGCAGCCAGCGGTGTGGCATCCTGGGGCGCCATCGCGAGCAAAGGCTGAGCGGGCAGGGTGCTGCACCCGCCGGGCGTTGAACCGCACTGCGGGATCCATGCTGCAGACAGGCGCTGCATGGCATTTTCGCCGACCACGACGCGAAGAAAGTTGACCAGCTCATGAAGGGTGGCAAAGGACGTATCCGGCCCGATCCCAACCCGCAGCGATTTGCTTTCCTGGCACAGCTTCCAGTGATTGTTTTCACTGAAATCGCGTAGTAACACCAATGCCAGCGGTATCTCGCGGAAGTCGATTTCTACAAGGCGTTTTCCAGACTGACATTCGCAAGTCACGATCACATCCAGCATTTCCAAGAGCTGATTTGATGTATCGGCTACTCACTGCGTTGAGTGTAGTTTGAGACTTCACATGAAATTGAGATGAAAATAAGACTGGGTCAGCACATATGCACATCCGATGTCGCTCATGTTCTTACGTTGCAGACTTTGAGATGTCAGCTTGCTGTTAGGAGTCAGCGTGAGGCGATCTCAGTTGGGATCGAGCGATTAAAGATTCGATGACTCATCAGGTCGCCGGGATGCTTCTTCACGGGCGCGGCTCGGATTTGCGACACGGTCCCGACTGGAGTCCGGAGAGAGCATGACGGGCTTCATGTCAGGCGTTTATGTAGCAGGCGTGAGGTTGGGCAGTGTTTGGAAGGGCGGGGTCATTCCTCCTGCATCGCGGTCGAGGGCGTCGCCGGCGATCCAGCCGGACATGAGGACCATGGGCATGCCCGGGCCGGGATGGGCCGCACCGCCGGCGAGGTAGAGGCCCTTGGCCAGTGGGCTTTTGTTGCTGGGTTTGAAGGCGCCAAGGAACTTGCCGTGGGACGCCAAGCCGTAGATCGCGCCATTGAGCACACGGTATCGGTCGTGGATGTCCTGGGGGGTCAGAGCATGTTCGAAGACGATGCGGTCGCGAAGTCCGGTGAGACCTGCAGTGCGTTCGAGCTTGTCGAGGATGGTGTCGCGGTAGCCCTGGTAGAGCGGGCCGGACTTATTCCAGTCGTGGCCTGGCCTAAGGTAAGGCGTGTGGACGAGGACGTAGAGGGCTTCCCCGCCGGGCGGCGCGGTCTGGGGTTCGGTCTGCGCGGTTGCTGCCAGGTAAGCGGTGGGGTCGGGGGCGGGCTCGCCCTTGCGGTAGATGTGGTCGAACTCTTCTTCGGGATCGCGGGAGAACACGAAGTCATGATGGGCGAGATGGTCGTAGCCTTCGCTCAAGCCCAGGTACAGCACGACGCCCGAGCAGGCGGGCTCGGGGTCGCCGGGCTGGCACATGCCGGAGAGACGGTCAGCGGATTTTGACTTCTCCGGATTTTCGAATAGCTCGCGCTGCGTGCGGACGGAGTCCATGTTGGAGATGACCGCCTGGGCTTCGAGGCGTTCGCCGGTGTCGAGTTCCACGCCTTGGACCACGCCGTTGTCGGTGACGATACGGGTAACTTTCGCGTTGGTGCGTAACTCGACGCCGAGTTCGCCCGCGAGTTTGGCAAGCGCTTCTGGAACTGCGCGGGTGCCCCCCTTGGGGTACCACACGCCGTCGTTGACTTGCATGGAGGCGATGCCGCAGAGAATGGCGGGGCTGGCGTAGGGCGAGCTGCCGACGTACTGGGTGAAGTGGTCGAGCATCTGAGAAACGCGATGGTCGTCGATGTAGCCGCGGATGGTCGAGGCGACGCTTCGGCCCATCCGCATGCTCAGGACATCGCCCAGCGTGGAAGCGTTGAAGCTGTTGGAAAGCTCGAAGATATCGCGGAGTCCGCCGACGGGTTTCCAGAAGAAAAAGCGGTCACTGATGCGGTGCAGCCGCTGGGTGTAATCGACGAATTTGGCGTATTGGTTAGCGAGCGCTTCGCCTTGGCCGTTGCCGAAGGCCCGCAGGGTGTCCTGCATGTCGGTGACTTTTTCACGCAGGTCCAGCACGGTCTGGTCATCGAAAAAGCAGCGCCATTGCGGATCGAGTCGGATGAGTTCGAGATAGTCGGCCATGTCTCGGCCGGCCTCGGTGAAAACGCGCTCGAGCACGCGGGGCACGGTGAGAATGGTGGGACCCATGTCGAAGCGGAAGCGTTGACCGTCGGGCCCGTCGCCCCAGAGCTGTGCGGCCTTTCCGCCCAGCCAGTTGTTGGCCTCGAGCAGGGTGACGCGGTGTCCGCGGGCGGCGGCGGTACATGCCGCAGCGAGGCCTCCAAGTCCTGAGCCGATGACGATGACATTCTGAGCTTCACGCATGGTCGGAGTTTAGCCCGCGACCTCCGGCAGGACGCGTTGAGATCGTGATTGATGAGGCAAGGGGGGGTGGGTTGCAGTGACGGCCTGATCTCCTACGATATTGCATTCCTCGCCGGGCCGGTAGCTGACCTCCGGTGGGGCGGCTGGTGGCCGTAGCTCAGTTGGTTAGAGCATCGGGTTGTGATCCCGAGGGTCGCGGGTTCGAATCCCGTCGGTCACCCTTGTCTCCTTTTTTTGCGTGGCGCTATCGTCGAGCGTGACAGCGCTACGCTGTCCGACTTGATGGCGGGGCGCATTGATCTTCCATAGTCGGTCCCCGGGTGGGCCCAGCGGAACCGGCAGTGTTAGAACAAGTCGGCCAACGCGTGAGTGGATTGCTGATTGACCTCGGAAGGTTTTCGCGCTTCTCGGGGGCGGCGCTTCTGGCGATCAGGCCGGGCGCGCGCGATGGGTGGTGGCGACTGCTGGTGCCGCAGTTGTTTTTGATCGGAACCGCGAGCGTGCCGGTGATCATGCTGGTCGGGACGTTTGTGGGCGCGGTGCTGGGGATTGAGACGTTCGATCAGTTTGCAGCGTTCGGGCAGGAGAAACGTCTGGGCGGAGTGATCCATCTGTCGGTGGTGCGTCAGATCGGGCCGGTGCTGGCGGCGGTGATGATTGCGGGTCGGGTGGGCGGTTCGGTGGCCGCAGAGATCGGGACCATGCGGGTGACCGAGCAGCTTGATGCACTGCGGGTGATGGGTGCGAACCCGGTGAACTATCTGGTCGCGCCGCGGGTACTGGCCTGCCTGATCATGGTGCCCACGCTCACGATCGTCAGTGACCTGATGGGCATCCTGGGCGGATATCTCGTGGTGAGTGTGGGGTACGGCGTGGAGCCGGCGGCGTACTGGGGCTACTCCGCAGAGTTCGTGAAGAGCTACGACGTAGTGACCGGGCTGATTAAAAGTTTCTTTTTCGGTCTGGCGATCGGACTGGTGAGTTGCTTCAAGGGTTTCCACTGCCAGGCGGGTGCGGCAGGCGTAGGCCGTGCGGCGACCGAGGCATTTGTCGCCAGCTTTATCGCGATCATCGTGATTAATTTTCTGCTGGCGAAGCTCCTGGCGGACGCCTTTGTCGTACTCTTCGGGCCGCAGAGTGTCAGCCCGCTCGGCTGAGCGTCACAGCATGTCGGTCATCCCGCACCAGACGTCCCGCCGCGTCAATCAGTCTCCAGCTTGAGCGTCTTCACGCCATTGAGCCAGCGTGTTTCGGGGCAAGACGACGTATCGGCCCAGCCCATCATCGATCGCGTTCTTGAGCGTCAGGGCCACGCCTTTGAGCAGTAAGATGTCGACGGTGAGATCGGGGTGTGCGGCGAGTATTTCCGCGACTTCGATCTGCACAGCCTTGGCTGGTGCATTCCCGATCACGAGTAACACCACGTCGGGCTGGGCATCGACCGCAGCCTGGAGCGCTCCCGCGAGATCAGAGGCTCCGGGCGACACGGGCTTGTCAAACAGGTCGCCGAGGTCATCGGCATCCAGGTCGTTGAGCTCGGTCCAGCGCTTTATCTCGGTCAGACCGCGTGGGCCGGCCATGACCAGCATCACCTCGCGGTCAGACTCCCGGCCGAGCAGGCCTTTGCGTAGCGCGGCGTGAATGTTGTCGCGATTGTCCGTCGCTGATGCTGAGCTCTCAATCACGATCGCGGTCTTGGGTCGAAGGGGGAAGCCCAGAGCATTCGGTGCTTGAAGCGTGAAGGGGTTGACCTTGCGGTCGTACTGAAAGCTCTCTTCCTGGACCAGGGGCGCGTCGGGGTCGCCAGGCGCGTCGTTGAGTTGCTGGTAGAGCAGGTATCCGACATATCCCACGCCGCCCACCACGAGCAGTAAGACCAGCACCACCACCGCGACCGTCGCCGCTCGGACTCCTTTGCGTTTGCGGGCGGTCGGGACGCGTTGGGCATCGACTTTCACGGCTTGGCCTGACTCAGTGACGTACACCTCTTCACCGACTGGCTCCGTGGGGGGGGACGTTGGCTGGTCGCGTGTAGCCTTATCTGCGGCTGGCTTCTCGGAGGCATTGGGGTCAAGGCGACGGCGAAGCTGCTGAGTTTTCTCACCCGCAGTACTCGGCACGGTCATCAGGGTTCCGCAGTCGGAACAGCGGCAGACCCCGCCGGCGAAGCCCGCGTCAAGCTGGAGCAGGGCCGAACAGGAAGGACACTCAAGCTCGATATCGCTGGCCATGAGCATAAGGATACAAGACCTTGGTGAGACTGGCGTGTGAGGCCTTCAGCAACGAAGCGGTCACGCGGTGGCGGTTTTCTTGGCTATCCTCCCGGGCATGGCTTTGTTTCGTGGCACGCTTGGGAAAATTCGTTCAGCCCTTGGAAAGACGCGCGAGGGATCGACGTCCGCA
The DNA here is from genome assembly GCA_963799465.1 of uncultured Phycisphaeraceae bacterium. Lineage (GTDB taxonomy): Bacteria > Planctomycetota > Phycisphaerae > Phycisphaerales > Phycisphaeraceae > JBCCOW01. The sequence continues at coordinate 233,280 of CAWCXG010000004.1, forward strand.
CTTCGCAATCTTCTCGTGGGCAGGCCTTTGTCCAAAGAGGTGATCACGCAGATCGAACGCCTGCTGATCCAGGCGGACGTGGGCGTGAAGACCGCCATCGAGCTACGCAAAGACATCGAAGCGATGTACGAGCGGGGCGAGATGGAGACCGGGGACCAGGCTTTTGCGATGCTCAAAGATCAGCTCGTTGCTTATTTCCCTGAAGAAGATCGATCGCTGCGGATGGCGCAAGCAGGGGGGCTGACGGTGATTCTGGTGGCGGGGATCAACGGGGCGGGCAAGACCACGAGCATCGCCAAGCTTTGCAAAACGCTGCGTGATGATGGGCACCGCGTCTTACTCGGAGCATGTGACACGTTTCGTGCGGCAGCGGTTGAGCAGCTTGAGGTCTGGTCCCAGCGGCTGGGCGTGGACATTGTGAAAGGCAATCAAGGCGGCGACCCGGCGGCGGTGGCCTATGACGCAGCGGCGGCGGCGAAGGCTCGGGGCGTGGATGTGCTCATCCTCGACACCGCAGGCCGACTTCACACGCAGGACCACCTGATGCGGCAGCTTGGGAAGATCAAGAACGTGGTTGCCAAGCAGATCCCCGGTGCTCCGCATGAAGTCTTGCTCGTGATCGACGCGACTACCGGTCAAAACGGAGTGAACCAGGCGAAAGCGTTCACTGAAGTGATCGACGTGACGGGAATCTTTCTGACCAAGATCGATGGTTCCGCGCGGGGCGGGATTGTGGTGGCGATTCGTGAGGCGCTGAACTTGCCGGTGAAGCTGGTGGGGACCGGGGAGACACCGGACGACGTGGCGGCGTTTGAGCCGGTGTCGTTTGTTGAAGCGATGTTTGAGGGTTGAGGTGAGTCGCGGTGTGGGCTGCGTGATCCGTTAGGACGGTCAGGCGGCTTGACGTTGCAGCGCGTTGCTGATGGTCTGCATGAGCGTGGACAGCCGTACGGGCTTATGCAGGATGGCGAAAGCGCCGAGTCGTTCAGCGAGATCGTCAAGCCGGGCGCTGTGATCACCGGTGAGGTAGATCACGGGGGTATGGGCGGCGTTGGGCAGGCTGTCGAGGCGTTGCTTGACGGTGAAGCCATCGCCTGCGGGCATATTGACGTCCAGCAGCATCAAGTCGGGTTGTTCGCTGCGGGCCTTGGCCAGACTGTTGTACCCATCGGTGGCCGTGACGACCTCGTAGTCCATTTTCTCAAGCCGCATTTTCATCGCGGTGACGAAGCTGGTGTTGTCGTCGGCCAGAAGGATTTTGTACTGTTTCATCGCAGTTTTACTCGTACAGGGGGCAATCAAAAAATAACGGGCCCGCGTCAGGCGGCTTCCCGATTTGGCGAGGACAAAAGCATTTCGCTGGTCGCCACGTCAAGGAGGTCTCGCATGCAAAAAGGCTTGGTGAAGATACTCAGGTTTCGGGTGCGTCGCAGGCGTTGATCAAAGTCATCGCGGAAGCCGGTGACCACGATGATCGGCACGCTGCTGTGCTCGCGGACCCAGGAGATGAAGTCAACGCCGTTGAGGCTCGGCATGGCCAGGTCGGTGATGACCAACGCGGTGCGGTCGGCTTGAAACCGTGCGACCGCCTGAGCACCTGAGTACGCGATATCGCAAACGTAGCCCGCATGCTCAAACCTTCGGCGGATACTTTCCGCGAGCGATTCGTCGTTATCCGCAATAAGAATACGCGGCGTCGCATGGGCCTTTTGCGTGGCGTGATCGGTGTGTGGTTCCATCTGTGCTTTCTCCAACGGTGTCAATTCGAGTGCGTAGGCTTACCAGGCCGTGGTAGATAGTGGTCCAAAAGGCTGCTAAGCATCGGCGTCTGGATAGGCTTGGGAAGCATTTCATTTCCTCCAGCTCCGGACATCCTGCTGGCAGCGTCGTTTGGAAAACAAGCCGACATCATGATGACTGTGGTTTCTTCGGCTGATTGGCTTTGTCGAATTCGTCGACAGACTTCAAAACCATCGAAATCAGGCAGATTGACATCCAATAAAACCAGGTCAGGCTTATCTGATAATGCACGATCGACTGCTTCCTGGCCGCAAGCGGCAGACGTCACGCGGTAGGAGAACATTTTGAGTCGGTGACTCAAGGCGACGCGGATCCCAGGTTCATCGTCCACGATCAGGACGAGGGGTTTATGCAGCATGTCGGGACTCACGCAGTAGGGAGGGTCGGGCCAGAATGTCGTTGATTTGTTGGGCAAAGAGCTGCGCCGGAGACGCGAGGCGTACCTCGATCTTCAGTCCGCTCTGGACCTGCGGGCTTTCGCCCATGGTGTCAGCATGTTTGATCCATGCTTGCGTTAAGCGCTCTTTCCAGGCCGAGGGATGATCGTGCGGTGCGAGGAGCAAGAGTTCCTGATCATTGAGTGGCAAAGCGAGGTCTTCGCCGCCGCTGTTCACGCTTGCGAAATCTTGAAGCGTTGCCGCGTCACAACTGTCATGGCATAGCACCAGCGTGGTGACTTGATGCCATGGGTCCGCCTCCACACGCTGCTGGGCATAGTGAGTTAAAACGCAAGTTGGGTCAGCCAGAGGCAGCGTCAACCCAAAGGTGCTTCCCTGTCCGGGCTCGGAGACGACGGTGACGTTTCCAAGGTTGAGCCACGCCAGGTCATGGGCAATATTCAGGCCCAGGCCGAAGCCGTCGATGTGAGGCTGTTGGGCTGAGTGTGCTTGCCCAAAGCGGTGATGGATGGTGTCGAGTTGCTCCTGGTTCAGGCCGGGGCCTTGGTCAATGACATCAAGCGTGACGCACGTTTCGCGTCGTTGAACCTTGAGTCGAATCATCCCGTTTTCAGGACTGTATTTGATCGCATTGGTCAACAGATTGATGAGCGCACGCCTGGCCTTTTCGACATCCATAAACACCATGATGTTGTCCTGGAGACCTTCGACGGCGATATCAACGCCACGCTGCTCGGCTTTGAATTGAACCTGCTCGCAGGCCGGTTCGATGACACTGCTAAGCGGCACGGCTTGGCGGTTGATCCGCAGGGTTCGGCTCTTGAGTTTGGACGTATCCAGAAAGTCGTCCACCAGCCGGGACAGATCGCTCACCGCATGATCAATATGGCGAAGCATCTGCTGTTGATCATCGGTGACAGGACCGGCCAGTCCGTCATCGATCAGTGATGCGAACTCGCGGACGACGGTCAGCGGTGTGCGGAACTCGTGGGCGACATCATCGACAAAACGATGCGCGGTCTCGGTCAGCGCGGCAAGCCGATCGTTGCGTGTCTTGAGCTCGGCATTGGAGACTTTGAGCTGACGTTGCAGTTCGTTTCGACTTTGCCGCAGGCCGTCTCGGCGCAGCGCCGACACGAGCGATTCGGCCAGGTAGGCCGGCTGCGCCATGACATCTGCCTTATCGAAAAAGTCGGTCGCCCCAGCCCGGAAGGCTTGGGCGACCATGGTGTCGGTCGGGTATGCGGAGAGCAGGATGACGGGGCCTCGGTCGCTTTTCAACAAGTCGGGCAGCCAGTCGAGCCCGGTACCCAGTGGCATCTGAAAATCACACAAGGTGATAATCATGCCATGGGGTGGAAGCGAAGCGAGCGCCAGTCCCGGATCGGTATAGCTCAACACCTCGGGTCGGCCCCCGAGCACTTCATACACAGCCGGATCTTGAATCGTTTCTTCCATCAGCCTCAGGTGGTTGGGATTGTCGTCAATCAGCACCACGTGGGGACAGTCACGGTCACTGGCAGGGAGGCCGTTCATGGGGAGGTCGCTTTGGTGAGTTGGATCAGTCATCAGTCGGCACACTGGTCATCGCCGTGTCTGTGAACGCACTTGAGGGGCTGGTCGAAAACATGAGTGAACTAGGACTGTTGACACAGAAGTGCGAAGGCTGGTTCGCCTGCGTGGTCTAATTTCCAAATGGCACCTGCCTTCAGGCGGCGAGCTTCGCATCGATAGCCTGGTCTGTCTCATAAGCCGCGATGCTGAACTGCTGAGCAAAGAGCCTGGCCGGGGCAAGCAATACATCTTCGACCGCCAGTGGTCGTGCGTTGTCATGGTGGTCTGTACCGTCAATCCACGCAGCCTCAAGCCTCTCGGACCATCGATGCGGTTTGTCGGTCACCCCGATCAGCAGAACCTTGCCGTCGCGAAGGGGGATGGCAAGGTCCGTGGCGGCGACCTGCGAGGTGATGAAATGTGCCAAGGCCTTGCCGTTCATCGGGCCGGCGTCGACGATCAGGCTGCACATGTGCTGCCAGGGGTCTCGGCTTACCACCCGGCTTATAAATCGCTCGACCACACAGGCATAGTCGTCACGGGGCAAGGTGAGTGTGAACGTACTGCCCTCGCCCAGCTGGGTCTTGACGCGAATGGAGCCAATATTGAGCCACGCCAGATCGTGTGCGATGTTGAGACCCAATCCGAAGCCATCGACCTTGGGTTGGTGGGCGGAATTGATCTGGCCAAAGCGTTGGCTGATCACGTCAAGCTGACCTGCGGAGAGTCCTTGGCCTCGGTCGGCGACCCCGATGGCATAGCCGGTCGCTTCGGCGGTGCAGAACACGTCGATGCACCCCTGGTCGGGGCTGTGTTTGATTGCATTGGTCAGCAGGTTAATCAGTGCCCGCTTGGCTTTTTCAGGGTCGCAAAACACGCGGCGGGATTCACCATCGAGTTTCACGTTGAGGGTCAGTGCGCGTTGTTCGGCCTTGAATCGCACTTGGGCAAGGGCGGGTTCGAGAACCTCCTGCAAGTCAACACTCCGTCGCTCCACCCGCAAGGTTCGACTCCGGAGTTTGGACGTATCCAGAAAGTCGTCGATGAGTGTGGACAGGTCCGCCACCGCCTGATCGACGTGGCGGAGCATTTCGATCTGTTCAGGATTGACCGGCCCGACCACCTGGTCGGTGAGCAGTGAGGCGAACTCTCTGACGACGGTCAACGGGGTGCGAAACTCATGGGCCACGTCATCAACAAAGCGGTGGGCAGTGTCCGTGAGCTCAGCGAGTCGCTCGTTCTTCGCCTGGAGCTCTGCGTTGGACAGCTTGAGTTGCCGTTGCAGGTCGGCATTTCTCTGCCTGAGGCCATGTCGGCGGATCGCCGCACGGATGGCCGAGGCCAATCGATCGGGATGACTCAGGACATCAAATTTGTTGAGAAAGTCGGCCGCTCCGGTTTTAAACGCTTGAGCGATCACCGTGTCACACGTTTCGGAAGAGAGCAGCAGCACAGGCCCACGATCGACTTTAAGAAGATCAGGCAGCCAGTCCATGCCCGTACCGCCGGGCATGAAGTGATCGCATAACGTGACGACCATCCCTTCGGGAGGCATCGCCGTCAGGGCTTCGCCCGCATCGCTGTAGGTGAAGACCTCCGGGCGTCCACCCAAAGCTTCGCACACTGAAACGTCACTCAAGGCACGCTTGAGCAGGTTTTGGTGATCGGGATTGTCATCAATGATGACGACGCACAGTGAATCGCGTACTAACTCGTTTGACCAGGCCATCAGTTACTCCTCTGATGGGTGTATGCCCCCCGCACACATATTTGTACTTGAGGTATCGTGCAAGCTGGCAAAGGTCTTTAGGTCTTTGGTCGATAAGAGTGGTGTAATCTCTAATCCTGATGTCATGAGGTAGTAGTGATGGACACCGCAACGAACAACCAACTGCGTTCGTGGTTTGAGGACGCTAAGGAGGTTGGTCTCCGCAATTCAAGGCGAGCTTCTGACCTTCAGACCATTCTTGATGCACTGCCTTCGATGGTCTTTTGCAAAGACTACGACAACACCATCTTGCGGTGTAATAAGATCGCCGCCGAAGTCGTCAACGCCACCCGCGAGCAAATGGAGGGTGAGCCGACCGAGCGCTTCTGGCCTGAACACGCCGAGAAATATCTGAAAGATGACCGGGAAGTGCTGCGTACCGCGTCGCCGAAGTTGAACATTATTGAACCGCTTAAACATCCGGATGGGTCGGTGAGTTGGATCCATACCGATAAATATCCACTGTTCAATGACAAAGCGGAAACTGACCGTTTGCTGGTCATTGCAACCGATATCACAGAGCAGTATGTCAGTCGTGCAGAACGGCAGGCTACTGAAGATCGACTTGCTCTCGCGCTGTCCGCCTCACAGATCGGTATCTGGGACTGGGATCTCACAACGAATGTGCTCGCGTGGGACCAGCGGATGCACGTTCTTTTTGACACGGATTCGACGTCCACGACCATCCCTTTTGATCTCGCGATCAGTCGCATTTTTGAAGAGGATCAGCCGGGCGTTCATGCCGCTCTGGAAAAGGCGTTGGCCGAGCGATCTGAGTACGCGATGAACTACCGGGTTCGTCACCGCAACGGCGAGGTGCGCCATATTTCAGCCCGAGGAAAAGTCTGTGTAGACCCGGACACCGATGAGCCGATTCGCGTGACAGGCGTCTGTGTGGATATCACGGAAGTTTCCGTTGCCCGTGATCAGGCCAATGCGGCGGCAGAAATGATTGAGCTTAAATCCAATGAGATGGAACAGTTCGTCTACACCATCTCCCACGACCTGAAAAGCCCGGTGGTCAGTGCCACCGGCCTGCTGAGATACTTGAAGGAAGATTTGGAATCTGGAGATGCAGAATCGGTCGAGGATGGGATTCGTCGATTGGATCGTAACCTCAAACGCATCAATGATTGCATCAGCGATCTTCTGGAGCTTTCTCGCATTGGCCGGGTTCGGCACGAGCCTGAGCCCGTGAATTTTTCGAAGATGAGCGAAGAACTGGTGGACTCGCTTGATGCCACGCTTCGTGACGCAGACATTGCTGTGACAGTCGCTCCCGATCTGCCCACACTGAGTGTGGACCCGGTGCGTGCTGTGGAGCTCATTGAGAATCTGGTGCGTAACGCCATCGTGCACGGATGTACGAAGCCCGATCCACGCATCGCCATCGTGAGCGCTTTGGACGACAACGAAATTCGAGTCGGGGTGCGTGACTTTGGTGTGGGAATCGACCCGGCCTATCAGGACAAGATTTTCAAGCTTTTCCAGAGACTTAAAAACGACGATCAGGGCACCGGGCTTGGACTTGCGGTGGTATCCCGTATCATGCAACTTTACGACGGACGGGCCTGGGTTGATTCCAAGCCACAAGAGGGCGCCACATTTTGGCTCGGGTTTCCTAAGGCACTCATCTGCGATGCCAATCTCACTGCGGCTTAAAAGAGCTCATCATGGTTTTTTAACCGAGGGACTCGTGCTTCATGAATCAAAACCCATCACCTCCCGTTTTTTCTGAGGCCGACTTTCATCCCCTCAATGTCCTCCTGGCGGAAGATGATGACGACCACGCGTATCTGGTTCGTCGCAGCCTGAAGGATCAGCCCAGCATTGGCTCGCTACACCGTGTGCACGACGGCGTGGAAGCCATCGAACGCCTCATCGCCTCTATCAACGATCCCTCGCTTCGGCCTGACCTGATCTTGCTGGACCTTAATATGCCGCGTAAATCTGGCCTTGAGGTACTTAAAGAAATCAAGAGTCATCAAGCGATGCGCACGATTCCCATCGTGATGTTGACGACCTCGAATCAGCAGGGTGACCGTCTGGCGGCTTATGACCAGCACGTAAATAGCTATGTCGTGAAGCCAGTTGATGCGGAGAGTTTTCACGATGTTTTGCGTGAGATTGGTCTGTATTGGTCACACTTCGACACCGGACCGGTGGCCTGAGATCAGTCGATTTGCGGTCGGTAGGGTTTGAAGTCGGCACGCATGAGGGTCATGGTCTAAAATCAGGGCACTTCGCCTTGCCTTCCCTGGCCATCTGCTCGCCACCTCATGCCTGAATCTCCCCCCCCATCTTCCGAGACCCCGTTGGGGCTGGGTAGCCCGCTTCGCCCGTTGCCGCCTGAGGAAAAGCCGAGCGAACCTGTCGAAACCCCGCCGACGTCTGTCCCTGCAACGACCGAGCCGAGCCTGAGGCCTGACACGTCCGGCCCCTCGGTGACGGATGGCAACGATGCGGATAATCCGTTGACCCGCCGCGAGAAGCGGGACAAGCGGGAGAAGGAGCTCGCCGACGCCCCGGCGTTAAAGCGGTTCTGGCTGGCGTGGGTGAAGCCGATCCTCATCGTTGTTCTGATCGTCACGCTGGTGCGTTCGACGTTCATCGACTGGAACGACGTGCCCAGCGGTTCGATGAATCCGACCATCGTCGAAGGGGATCGAATTCTGATTAACAAGATGGCCTACGGCTTGAAGCCGCCGCTGTCGCACGGTATTCCGCTGCTGGTCACTTCGAAGAACCTGCAAATCTACGGCCCATGGACCGATAAGTTTCTCATCGCGTGGGGCCAGCCGCAGCGCGGCGATATCGTGACCTTCTGGCATCCCACGCAGGGCCATCGCCTGGTCAAGCGTCTGGTCGGCGTGCCGGGCGACGAAATTCATATTCAGGACGGCCGACTGCGCATCAAGCCTCAGGGAGGGGAATGGGTGGAGGCGAAGTATCGTGAGCTCGACATTCAGCCGCCCCCGATGACTACGCTTGAAACCAAGCAGGGGGACGTGATGCTGCCGGTGCGACGTTTTGAGGAATCGATTCTGGGGCACACGCGGGTGGTGCAGCACCTGCGCGTGAATGGCCAGCGGGGGGTGAGAGGGGTGCTCAACAGCAACCCGCAGATACGCAACTTCGGCCCCATCGTGCTTGAGCCCGGGCATTACTTCATGATGGGCGACAACCGCGATCAAAGTGCGGACTCCCGGTTTCATGGCCCGGTTCCCCGAGAGAACATCACCGGCGAGGCGGTTCGGGTCGCCTGGTCGCTGGATTCAGAGCGATACTTCGCGCCCCGGTGGTCACGCATGTTCAAGAGTCTGCGACACGACTAGGGCGTGGTGGCGTGTCTGAGTAGAATGGGGACGGCATCAACGCGGCGGTCGCGTGGATCATCAGTTCGCTGACTCCATGAGGAAAGTCCGAACACGACAGGACACGGTGGTGGGTAACGCCCACCGGCTGCAGGGCATGGCCTGGCTATGTTCTGGGGTCAGAGACAGTGCCGCAGAAAGTAAACCGCCTAAGCGATGCGTCGGGGTAACCCGCAGGATCGCCGGCAAGGGTGAAAGGGTGCGGTAAGAGCGCACCGGGCGACGGGCGACCGTGGCCGCTTGGTAAACCTCACCGCGTGCAAGCTCAAGCAGGCCCCTCCAAACTTCAGTCAGGTCCGAGGCAACTTGGCCTGGAGGAGGTTTGGACTGCTGGTCCGGCAGATGGGGCCGGGTCGAGTGCATGAGCCCGTCGGCAACGCCGGGCCTAGAGAAATGACCGCCCTGCAGCCGCTTTTTTTTGATAACGGCTGCAGAACAGAATTCGGCTTATCGCGTTGATGCCACATGGATCGCCCCGGGCTTTACGGCCCGGGGCGGCTTTGTTCAGTCGTGGGGTGGAACTGACGGTGGGAGTGGGTTGGTTGGGGTGAGCGTGCGGCAATGGTCGATACCTAGGCTGACATGGTGCGCGGTCGAGATATCCTGATAGTGGCGGCGCTGGCCTTGCTGGGGCTGGGGCTGGTCATGGTTCAGTCGGCGGGGATGAACCCGTCGGCCCAGGGTGCTGCGGGCGATCACGCATGGTGGTCGGGCCTGTGGACGCGGCATACCGCCTTTGCGGTGGCAGCGGCGGTCGCGATGCTCATGGCTTCGCAATTCAATATTGCCCGCCTGGCAGGGCGGCCTCGGCTGGCGGGGTGGTTGGTCGGTGGGGCGACACTGACCGCGTTGCTGCTGGTGCTGGCGACGATGGTGCCGGGGCTGGGGGTGGAGGTGAACGGGGCGCGGCGGTGGCTGGCGTTGCCGCTACCCGGAGGGGGCATGCGATTTCAGCCAAGTGAACTCTTGAAGTGGGTGACCCTGCTGGGGGTGGCAGCGTGGGCGGCGTGGCGGGGTCCGGCAATGCGGTCGGCCATCAAAGGGCTGGGACCCGCAGTGCTGGTCGTGGCGGCGGCGGCGGGGCTGATTGTGATTGAAGACCTGGGAACAGCCGTGCTGCTGGCGGTGGTCGTCGGAGCGGTGCTGCTGGCGGGCGGTGCACGGTGGTGGCACCTGGGGCTGTTGTGCCTGCCCGCAGCGGGTGCGGTCGTTGCTGCGGTCATCGCTGCTCCCTACCGGGTTAAACGACTGACGACGTTTATGAATCCCTGGGCTGATCCGGCAGGCACAGGCTATCACCCAATCCAGTCGATGCTCGCGTTTGCCCAAGGCGGACGCATTGGATCAGGGCTGGGGAACAGCGTGCAGAAGTATTACCTGCCCGAAGACACCACCGACTTTGTGTTTCCGGTGCTGGTGGAAGAGCTGGGTTTTCTGGGGGCTGCCTTGGTGGTACTGTTGATTCTCACCGTCATGTGGGCAGGGTTTGGCATCGTGCGGCGAAGCGAAAGCCTGTTTGGCCAGCTGCTGGGGCTTGGGGTGCTCATGATGTTCGGGCTTCAGGCAGCGTTCAATCTCGCGGTGGTGACGGTGGTGATTCCGACCAAAGGCATTGCCTTGCCTTTGATTTCCGCAGGGGGTACCGGGTGGATCGTGACGGGCATCATGCTGGGGCTGATCGCGGGCCTGGAGGACAAGACAGAATTTAAGCCGCTCCGAGACGAAGCCAAGGCGGTTGGCGACAACGCATCACCGACGGTTGGCGGACTGCACGCGACCTAAGGCAGGGGTGACCGCCAGGCTTCGGGTAAATCAGCGGGCGCGGCAATCATCGTGCGCCGCCCGGGATGGGACCCAGCCGAACCGTCGAGCATCAGCCGATTGAACCCACCCTCGGGAGGCGGATGCACAAAGCCGATGCGGTTGGGAATATGGCTTGCAAGACGAAAATCAATCACGCTGGTGGTCAGGTCCGGCGGCACGAAAGCGGAGAGCGCTGAATCCAGCAGGATCACCGCCTCGGATGGCAGCGGGACGGCATCAAAGCGAATAAAGACTTGATCGGTGTCATAGTCGTCAGGGTCAGCAGTGAAACTACTGCGATTGTGGCCGGTGACATTGATGGCGTAGGTTCGGCGCATCGTTTCGGGGTAGGCCTGGTCGGCAGCAGGACACACCAGCACGGAACGGTTGTCATACCCGTCGCGACCGACGTAGGCTTGAATTTCCAAGGCCCAGTAGGGTCGGCTTGTGCTATAGGGAACGCCCAGGGCTGGACCTGTGCCTTGGTGGTCCACAGCATAGGTCTGCAACGCCAGCCCTGATTGGCGCAGGTTCGAAAGGCATACCGAGGATTGAGATGCCTGCCTGGCGGAGCTCAATACGGGCAGCAGGATCCCGATCAGCACCGCGATGATCGAGATCACCACTAATAACTCAATGAGCGTGAAAGCACGTCGTGGCATAGCAAATCATGCGAGGCAACGCTTCGTCAACACAGCGGTGCTGACGCTACTCTTCGAGCACGATTCGGTGCAGCTTGCCGTCCGGGGCCTGGGATTCGGTTAACACGTAAAGGAAGCCGTCGGGGCCTTGGCGGACATCCCGGACGCGCTGATCGAAGCGTAGGGTGCGTTGTCCGACGGCGCGACCTTTCTCATCGAGATCGACATAACGGACTTGTTTGGAGACCAGCCCTCCTGCGAAAAGGTCGCCCTTCCAGTCGGGGTACACATCGCCGGAGTAGAACGCCAGTCCGCACGCGGCGAGGACGGGTGTCCAGACCACCATGGGGTCGGTCACGCCGGGCATGGTGCGTTTGGCGGTGATGGGTTTGCCGGAGTATTCGACGGACCAGGTAACCAGCGGCCAGCCGTAGTTTTGGCCTGGCTTGATCTGGTTGAGTTCGTCGCCGCCACGGGCGCCGTGCTCGGTGGCGTAGACCTTGCCGGTATCGGGATCGATGGCGAGGCCTTGGATATTGCGGTGACCATACGTGTAGACCGAGTCCACAGCGTCAGGTTTATCGACAAAGGGGTTGTCGCCAACAGGCTGGCCGTTCTCGTCGAGGCGATGAACTTTACCCAGGTCTTTGCTCAGGTCCTGCACCATACTGCGGGTCAGCGTGCCATCAATATTGACCGGTGGATTCCCGCCGTCCCCGATGGCGATGAGCAGGGTGCCGTCGGGCAGCCAGAGCAGGCGGGAGCCAAAATGCTGGCCGTGAGGTTTACGCTGTGACACTTCCCAGAGCACTTGCGCATCTTCGAGCGTCGTGAGGTCGTCGCTGAGTCGGCCCCGGGCGAGTACGGTGTAGTTGCTCGACTTCTTGCCTTGGGTGAGGGTGAGATAGACCCATCGATTTTCTGCAAAGTCCGGGTGGAGCACCACGTCCATCAGCCCGCCTTGGCCGTGGGCGTAAACCTCGGGCAGGCCTTGCACCGCCTGATCGCGAAGTTCGTAATTGCCGTCCTGTATCTGCGCCACACGAAGTCGGCCAGGCCGTTCTGTGATCAGTGCATAGTCCGCATCGGGCAGCCACGCGATCGCCCAGGGATGCTCGAGCTCTTGGATCAAGGTCTCGGCCGACCATCCTTGCATTTCTTCGACCGCGCCTGTCGGAGTCACCGGGCCGTCCATCGGGGGATCCTCCGCCTGGGCACAGGCAGAAAGTATCAGCGTGGTGGACAAACTCAAGGCTAAAAGTGATGGAAGATGAACAGACATGGTGGTGGAATCTCGAGGATGTAGAACGGATGCGATTTTTTTAGCAATGTCTCGTGTGGTGCAACTCTAGGCGGGCTCTGCGTTGAGGAACATAGCTTTTGGCCGATGTTCAATGAGCTCGGCAAGTTTCTCGCTTCCAACCAATTCGGTGACAATCTCAAGCCCCGCGAGTCGGTCGGGCAGTGAATCGGGGCGGTGCGCGTCGAGTGCAAGCAGGGTATAGCGGTCTTCGCGGAGAAGCCATTTCGCATAGTTCGCGGCGACAGGTCCGTTACATCCGGTGAAGGACCGCAGGTTGCCTTGCAGGAGTACACCTCGGTCGGTCAGACGGTCGAGCATGCGATCGAACTCTTTGCCTGTCACCGAGCGCTCGGGGTGTGCGAGGATGGGTTGGTATTGATGATCGAGCAGCCAGTCGGCTGTCTTGTCGAGAAATTTGGGCCAGCGGGGTTCCCAGAAGTCCATGAGCACGTAGCGCGATCCCGCGAGGGTTGGCGGTTCGTGGCGGTCGAGTTCTGCGGGGGTATCGCGCGCAACGCGCATCTCGCCGCCGGCATAGAGCGTGTAGTCAAGCCCCTCGGCGGTCACTTGCTTCTGCAAATCGTCTACCCAGATGGCCACATGGTCCGGGGTGATGTGCGGGAAGCGCTGGGGCCAGTGGTGAGGTGTACAAATGGAAGCGGTATAGCCGTGGTCGATCAGCATACGGATCGACTCCAGCGACTCCTTTGGCGAAATACACCCATCGTCGATGGCGGGGATCAGGTGGCAGTGGATATCGATACGAGACATAGCGTTTGGGCAGGGCGGGTGGCTTTGTCCAGTCACCACGGGAACGTAAAGGGTCAGCGTGTTGCCGTGGATTCTATTTCGGGCGACTTGAGCCATTGCAGACAGTCGACGCTTTGCCCCAGTGCCGCCAGGCGCAGCCATTGCAAGGCGCACAGGGCGGAGCGGAGCCGGACGGCGTTACGTTGACCGGGTAGGTGGGCGACGCGGACGTACGTTTGTCCTCGGCGGTCGGCCAAGGCAAAGCACACTGTGCCCACGGGTCTGCCCTGGCGTCCGCCGCCTGGGCCGGCAATGCCGGTGACCGCGACGGCGAGATCACTGCCCGAGCGTTCCAAAGCGCCTTGGGCCATGGCCTGGGCGACCTGGGGGCTGACCGCGCCATGGGCCTGGAGCATGTCAGCATCGACGCCGAGCGCATCGCGTTTGAGATCGTTGTCGTAGACGATGTAGCCTCCCCGAAAGACCGAGGAACTGCCGGGCACTTCAGTCAACAGGTGGCCAATGAGTCCGCCGGTGCAGGACTCCGCGACCGCAACGCTCAGGCCGGCCTTTTCGCAGGCCTCCAGCGTGGCGGCAGCGAGCGTCTGTTCGCCCCGCCCAAACGCGATCGGCGTCAATCGCGCCTCGACCTGCGAAAGCGTGTCCGCCAGCGCCGCCGCCACGACTTGCGAGTCCTGGCCTTCACTGCGGATGCGGACCGAGCACATGCCGTTGGAAACAGTGGTGCCGACGGTGGGATTGCGGTGGCGGTCGAGCAAGCCTTCGAGTTGGTCGGCGACGTCTGACTCACCCATGCCAAAGGTATGCACCACTTCGGTGAGGATCACGCGAGCGTTACCTGACGCTTCGTTGGCTTGAATAATCTTTGGAGCAATGGAGTCGGTGTACATCGCCTTCATCTCGCGAGGCACGCCGGGCGTGAGATAGACGTCTGCTTTACCCAGCCGAGCGTAGACCCCGGGCGCGGTGCCATTGGCGTTGGGAATCCCTTCGCCGCCCACGGGTTGCATGGCCTGCTTGCGGTTGCGTTCGGGCATCTCCTTGCCGCGCACTTCGAAGAACTTCTGCAATGCCGCCAACCCCTGGGGGTCCGGCTCGAGTTCCACGCCCATGGCCACGGCTAGTGCTTCGCGGGTCAAGTCATCAGGCGTCGGACCCAGTCCGCCGGACACGATGATCAGCGATCCGATCTCCGAGGCATGCTTGAAGCACTCCACGATACGGTCAAAATCATCCGCGACGGTGTAGTGCAGGACGCACGGCACACCGATGCGGGCGAGCTGTTGAGCCAGCCACGCGGTGTTGGTATCGACCGTCTGCCCGAGGGTCAATTCGTCGCCGATGGAGATAAGCACTGCTTGCATGGGAGCCATCGTAGGACTTGCCGCACGGATTCTCAGGGCAACTCAGCTCTGTCCGAGTCCGCAGGGCGTCATATACTCGGGCCATGCCTGTAACTGCCACATTGATCGATGGCACGCGGACCGCCGCTGAGCTTCTGGAAGCCTGCCGTGCACGCGTTTCGATATTGCTTGAACAAGGCGTTACCCCATGCCTCGCGACCGTGCTGGTGGGTTCTGATCCGGCTTCGGTGACGTACACGCGCATGAAGCGAAAGCGGTGTGAATCCATCGGCATGAAGAGCGTGAAAGTCGAGCTCGACGGCGGAATCGATACGCCCGCATTACTCAGCGAGATCCAAAAGCTCGCGGACGATCCCGATGTGCACGGCATCCTGCTTCAGCACCCGGCCCCGCCGCAGATCGATGAACGTGCCGCCTTTGAAGCGATCCCCCCGGCCAAGGATGTCGACGGCGTGACCTACACGAGTTTCGCGCGCATGTGGTTTGACGCCCAGGGGTTTGAATCTGCCACGCCCGGCGGGATCATGCGCTTGCTCGATGCCTATGACGTGCCGCTGTCGGGTAAGCACGCGGTGGTCATTGGCCGAAGCGCCATCCTTGGTAAGCCCATGGCGGGGCTGCTGCTGGCCCGCCACGCGACGGTGACGATCTGCCACAGCCGGACGCATGATCTGGCCCAGCAGGTCGCGCGTGCCGATGTCGTGGTCGCCGCCGTAGGACGGCCAGCCTTTGTGCAAGGTGATTGGATCAAGCCCGGGGCGGTCGTCATGGACGCGGGCTACAACCAAGGCAATGTCGGGGATGTGGACTTCGAGCCAGCGGCGCAGCGTGCAAGCATGATTACACCAGTGCCGGGCGGCGTTGGCCCTATGACCATTGCCACGCTCATTGAGCAAACCGTGACCGCCGCGCAGCGGTCGGCAAGCGCACTTTAAACCTTGCCAGCGATTGGCGTCCTGTACGGTGGGGCCCTTGGATGTTGCGTCTCAGGCGTTATAGGTCACGTTGATGAATACCGGATACAGCATCTCGAAAACCACTGGCACGTGTGCTCACACCGGTGAAGCGATCGAGCCGGGCGATATTCATTATGCCGCGCTGGTCATGCCTCCTGAGGACACAACGTCAAGCGATGGCGATGGCGGGCAGGGCATAAAGGTCAAGCGAGCCGAGAAAGGTGAGCCGGTCATGCAGCGTGTTGATATTTCGCTTGCTGCATGGGATCAGGGATTCCGCCCGCCCGGGCTGTTCGGCTATTGGCGTACCACCGCCACGCCGCCCCAGCAACGCACCGGCCCGCAGCTCGATCCCGGTTCACTGACGGATCTGCTATCCAGCACACAAGACACCCAGGACCCCCGCCGCCTCGCCCTGCGCTATGTCATCACCCTCATGCTGATGCGCAAGCGCATGCTCCGATTCGACGGCGTGGAAACGCAGGCCTCCACAAACGATAATCCCGAGCAAGCCCCGCACGACGTCTGGCGACTCACGCCCAAGCTCGACCCGCTCAAAGGCCCCATGGGCAAATGGCACCCCGATGCCACGCTACTGGTGACCGACCCCAAACTCACCGAAGAGCAGTTGAGCGAGGTCGCCGATCAGCTTGCCGGGCTGGTGGAGTTCGACGAATGAACAAAGTCCTCACCGCGACGCATCATCGTTGCGCAAAATCTCCCGCTTCGTCACAGCGCGTTCTGGCTCACCTGCTGCGTCTGTCGCTTGGGCTCGTAGTTATGGTGTCGGTCGCATGTTGTGGGCCGACGCAATACAACCCACCGGCAGTAAATGTTGTGGACGCCGATGAGGCCCCGTCGTATGCCGAGTTGGTACGTCAGTACAACGCCCACGTCGAGCCGCTTGATGCGTTGTACGCCCGTACGTTCATTGAAATGTACTGGAAGGAAACGGACGAGCAGGGCAACGTGCGTGATCGCAAAGAAATTGGTGGCGGCAAGCTGATTGTGCTTCGACCAGGTCGCATCGCCATGACGGTCGAAAAGCTTGGCACGATTTATCTATGGGCGGGGTCGGACGGCCGGGAGTTTTGGCTGATCGATCGGGTGGACCAGGATCGACCCAAGGCAGCATTGGGCCAGGTGGGTCTGTCTGCGGGGCAGATGCCGCTGGGGATCGATCCTCAGATGCTGCCGCTGCTCATGGGATTGTCACCGTTGGAGCCCGAGTCTGGTTTTGAAGTGGCCCCGGTGCAGGAAACACAGGATGCGTGGGTGATTGAGCCTCCTGGCCTGCAAGCACGGTTGTTTCTGGATCGCGAAACATCCCGACCCCTCCGCGTTGAATTGCTTGACGATCAAGGTGAGCCCCGCGTGGTATCGACCCTTGATGGCCTGTTGGCGGTGGATGCTCCTGATACGCGTCGTTTGCGTGGTCCACGCATGCCCGAGTCCGCCGACATCTATGCAGTCGGCGAATCCGCGAGACTCACCCTTGCGATTCGAGAAGCGGAGATCGATCCCGACCGAATGCGTGACCAGTGGTTTGATTTTCCCGCGCTGCGGCAGGCACTCGGGGTGGCGGAGCAAGACGTCCACCCCGTGAGGCCTTAGCTCACTGCCGCGTAAATCATCAAGGCGAACGCGTTAAAAAGCGTGATCAACCCGGCGTACCCAACCGTACGGCGGACGCCCTCGGGTAACTTCTGCAGCGGACGATTCAACAAGGTCATCGTGCCATACACCACGCCCAGGATGAGTCGGCCCCATGCAAGCTGAGGCATGCGTAGGGTCAGCTTCGGGATGGCGATGGACGGCACCGCTTTTTGCTTGTCCTGCTTCGCTTGCTTCGGTTGCTTGGGTTCCTGCGGTTTCTCAGGCTCAGGTTCGGAGTCAGGCGTTGGGGCCACGCCGTGGACCACGGTTTCGATGGTTTCAAAGTCGCCTTCGATCTCTTCTTCGCTCAGAAGATCATCGAGCTGCGTGATGTCCAGCGCTTCTGGGCTCGGGCTTTCTTCGCCTGTAGCTGAATCTCCGGAAGGCTTGTTGCGAGCAAGCTCACTGTCATCGCCCAGCAAATGCTCATTTCTGGCTTTGGGTTCCTGAGTTGATTCAGGCGGGACACGCGACTCAGGCCGTGAACCTGTGTGCTCAGTTTCCTCTGCGAGTTCATCAGCGTCTGGCGAAGCGGGATCCGCCGCAGCCAGATCTTCAGCGGATACGGCATCCTGACTCACCGCGTCAGGACTCAGCGGGGCGGCAGATTCAGCAGGGCTGGGGGCGACTTCGGGCTCTGGCTCCGGCTCCGGCTCCGGAGTCAGAGGGGGGACCATCGAACGGGCCTGGGCTTCATCCTGAGCCTGGTCAAGCAATCGGCTGATTTGCGATTCCAGCTCAGCGGGGTCAATCGACGGGCCGGCGTGCCGATCAGATGAAGCTGCACGCGTCTGCCGCGTTGGCGCTGCGATCGGCTTAGGCGTTGCGGCAGGACGCGAAAGGGTCGCAGGCTTCGCTTGGGCCTGGCCGACAGACGGGGTGGGCGTCGCTGATTTCTCACGATCAAGCACCGCCTGGACCTGAGAATCAAGGGTCTGATCGAGATACGATTGCGCCGAGGATGCCGCGGTTGATCGGGGGGAGCCTGATGCGTCACTTGGGGATATCTGAGACGCAGTCCGCAGGGGCTCATCGCGCGCCGCTTCTTCCCGCTCGTTGATGCGGCTGAGCAATGCATCGAGCTTGTGCTCCATGCTTGCCGGTTCGGTTTCGAGGGTGGCTGTATCCATGGAACCCGAGGCTGCAAACGACCGCGACGAAGTGAAGGGCCTGCCCCACCATCGACGTTTTCGAGCGTTTGCTTGGATGTCAACGCGTGCATCCGATAAGTTTGCCCCGCATGATGCATTCGCCCGCTCCCCACTGGTTTTTCCTTGAGGCTCTGCCAGCGGTGGGCCAGGTGATCGATTTACCTTCGGACGAAGCCCAGCACGCTGCCCGGGTTTTGCGACTCACCTCCGGGACGCAGGTCGAGCTGTTCGACGGGCAGGGCGGGTTGGTTCTCGCCGCACTGGACGTGGACGCCAAAGGACGACGCGTCGCAGCGAAGGCATTATCGCACCGCCATGTCGGCCGGCCGCCGGGCGTTCTGACGCTCGCCACCGCGATGCCCAAGGGACCACGCGCAGACATATTGGTGGAGCAGGCAACACAGTTGGGCGTGAATCGTGTTGTGTGGTTGACCACTGTGCGCAGCGTCGCCACACCGGACGCCAGGAAACTGGACCGACAACGCCGGGCCGTGCGTGAAGCCTGCAAGCAGTGTCGCCGACCCTATCTCATGCACGTTGAAGGTCCCGAGTCTCTCGTATCCATGATTCACCAAGGCGTGCGTTCTGGCGAATCGTTCGTGGCGATGCCGGGCGGGTCAATTTCTGCATACCCCTTGAAGCAGGGGATGCCATCAAGCGACATTACGGTTTTCATTGGTCCCGAGGGCGGGTGGGACCCGGATGAATGCGAGCAGTTCAGCCGTGAAGCGGTGCACGCGTGGACCTTCTCTGAGCAGATATTGCGTGTTGAGACCGCTGCACTCGCCGCTGCCGCACTCATCGTGACTTCGCGATCAGGCTTGTAGCGTTTGAATCGTGTCATTATCGGGCCATCCGTATAGATAATGCATGGGTGCTTAATGCTCTGGCTTAAGCCGGTCGATGGTTGAACTTCAGGACCCTGGGGAGGAGTCACATTTCTGGAGCCATCAGATGACCGCGGACATGACTGCAGTGGATACCGGCAAAAGCACGCAAGCCGAGGGCGACCTTCTACAACTCGTCAGTTTCAAAGTCGGAGCTGAGGAGTACGCGATTCCGATTCTCGCGGTGCAGGAAATCAATCGCATGCTGCCCATCACCCGGGTGCCCCAGTCGCCTCCTTTTGTCGAAGGCGTGATTAACCTGCGGGGCAAGATTCTGCCGGTTGTGGATCTTCGCCGACGATTCACCCTGGAAGTGGGCAAACCCACCGGGCACGAGCGGATCATCGTGGTTGAAGTCGCCTCAGAGAAGGGCACACGCGTGATCGGATTTACGGTTGATCGCGTCAACGAAGTGCTTCGAATCGGCCGAGACATCGTCGATGCCGCACCCGCCATGGCATCAGGCAGTGACGCGGATTATGTGCAAGGGGTTGGCAAGCTCGAAGACCGCCTTCTGATTCTTCTGGACCTCAACCGATTGTTCGGTGAGCAGGAGCTGGCTGCCGTGGATCGTGTTGATACTGCCGAACTCGCCGCTGCGGCCTGATCGCTTCCGTTCTTTCATTCCAGGAATACCGATGGCCACAGCAACGCTCACACTCAACGACCAGCAATTCGCAAAACTTCGCGGAATTGTCTACGACCGTGCCGGAATTCACTTTCAAGACACTAAACGTTACGTCTTGGAATCAAGACTCTCGCGACGGCTTGAAGAGCTCGGCTTCGATGACTTTGATCAATACCTGATGTTTCTCACTGCGGGACCGTTCCAGGCAGAAGAGTTTCAGGAAATGTTTAATCGCATCACCATCAATGAGACAAGCTTCTTTCGTAATGAACCGCAACTTGATGTATTCGAGCGTCACGTCCTGCCACAACTCATGCAAGCCAGAGCTCAGACGAAGACCCTGAGATTCTGGTCTGCCGCCTGTTCGTCCGGCGAAGAGCCATACACGATGGCGATTCAATTGCACCGGACCCTTGGGGTTCGCCTCGCGGACTGGCGTATCGAAATCCTGGGGACAGACATCTCCGAAAAAGTACTCGACACCGCCAGTACCGGGGTCTACAACCACTATGCCGTGAAGTCGCTTGATCCGCTCGTGCTGCGGCGATACTTCACGCAGCAAGGTGCACAGTACGTTCTTGATCCGACTATTAAAAGCATGGTTCGATTTGAGAAACTCAACCTTAAAGACACCATGGCCGCCAGCCGGTTTGGGTTATTCGATGTGATCTTTTGCCGAAACGTGCTGATCTACTTTGACGACGCAATGAAACAGTCGTGCGCACAGATGTTTCACCGTCAACTGCAGCCTGACGGCACGTTATTTATCGGTCACAGTGAATCGCTCCGCAACCTTGACGTGGCTTTCACGTCGATGAATGTCCCACAGGCTTTTGCCTACACCAAGGGCTAGTCCCGGGTTTATCTTGCATTTTCACGTTCACACCCAGCCACGCAGGCTTGGGACAATTCAATGGGCGCTGACCGCCCGAAGGCACGGCCGCCATGATGGATTTTGACCCGGGTTTGATGCAGGACTTCTTAACCGAGTCCGCTGAATTGATCGAAGCACTCGACGGCGACTTGGTTAAACTTGAATCGACTGACGATGAGCAGCGGGCCGAGTTGCTTAACGCCTGCTTTCGCGCGTTGCACACCATTAAAGGTGCCGCGTCGTTCCTGGGGCTGACGCGTGTGATCGAATTCGCACACGTCGCTGAAGATGCTTTGAACAAGTTGCGAAAAGGTGAAGCCTGTGTCACGCCGGAAGTGATGGACGCGCTGCTGCAGTCTGCCGACGTGGTCCGCGCTCAGATCGAAGCCTTGTCAGCGGGCGAAGAGGCGGGTGAAGCGCCTGCTGAGTTGGTGGCTCAACTTCAATCGATTGTCGAAGGACGCGACGCCGCGCGTGCTGTGGATGCGACTGACAATGCTGCAGGTGGGGCCGACGCAGCCGAAATACCGGAAGCGGAAACTCTGGATGACGACCTGCCGGGCGTTGCGTTGACGCTGCCGCCGCAGAAAGCGGACTTAGTGGAGTACATGGCGGCCGACTTGCAGGAGTATGCCGGGCAACTGGATGATATCGCGACGCAGTTAACCAATGACGCATCGCGTGATGAAGGCGCGGCAAGTTTGGCTGAAGTTGCGGATAACCTCTCGAAGACCGCTGACTTTTTCGAACTTGACGATCTGACCGCGGCAGTCAACCTTCTGGTGACCCTTGCCCCGGCGGCGGGCATGCTGGACCTCACTGCGGCGACTGAAGCTGCCGTTCGTGTGAGAGCGATAGGCCTGCTCATTGTCGAGCAGTCCGAGTGGATGCTTAAATCGCGGGTTTTGAATTTCCCCCTGGAAACGCTGGCCTCGCGCCTCCAACAACTCGCAGCGGGTGAAGCACTCGAGCCTGAGGCAACGACCCATCAGGGCGATCCGAACGTGGTGCTGGTTCTGGATGGCGTGCGCAACGCTCAAGCCCCGACCGCGAACGATGTCAGCAACGCGCCTGCTGCCGTTGCGCCCGACGCTGGTCGTGCTTCGACTGAAAAAGCGTCCACGCCTGCTCCCGGACCGTCCGTGACTGACGAGGCTGGTTCGTCAGAGGATGCAAAGTCTTCAAGTGGGGCAGGACCCAAAGTGGTTGCCGAGGCCACGATTCGGGTTGAAGTCTCCCGCCTGGAGTCATTGCTCAACATGGTCGGGCAGCTGGTCTCTGAACAAGAATCGGCTGATGAGTCTGACCCGGACCTCTCGTGAGCAAGGTCTTGAGCCTGAGCCTGCCGAAGCCTTGGTGAATGCCGCCAGCGAATTGGATCGGTTGACCAGTGAACTTCAGGTCGGCGTCATGCGGACCCGCATGCAACCCTTGGCCAAATTGTTCGACCGCTACCCACGGGTTATCCGCGATATTGCCCGCGCGACAGATAAGAAGATCGACTTGGCCATCACCGGCAAGGGCACCGAAGTTGATAAGTCTGTACTTGAAGCCTTGGCGGACCCGTTGGTGCATATCCTGCGTAACAGTGCCGACCACGGCGTGGAGGTCCCCGCAGATCGTGTCGCGGCGGGTAAGCCAGAGACCGGCACCATCCATCTCACCGCTCAGCATCAAGGCAGCCACGTACGCGTGGCCATTGAGGACAACGGCAAAGGGCTTGACCGGGAGGTCATCGGAGCCAAGGCTGTCGAACGCGGAATGGTCACAGCGGATCAGCTCGCAAAAATGCCCGACCAGGAAGTATTCCGCTTCATCTTCGAAGCAGGCTTCTCAACCGCAAAAGTGGTCTCAGACCTGTCCGGCCGGGGTGTGGGCATGGACGTGGTGCGGACGAACATCAACAAAATCAACGGCACGATCAACATCGACTCGGTCAACGGCGTGGGGACGACGATCGAGATTCTGATCCCGCTCACCGTCGCCATTATGCCGGCGATGGTGGTCGTGGTGTCCGATGCGATGTACTGCGTACCGCTTCAAAGTGTCGTGGAAATTGTCAGCCTCGATGAACTGGCTCAACACACGGTCTGCGGACAGCAGGTTATGCGGCTGCGCGATGAGGTGTTGCCTTTGGTGGACCTTCGCGGCCATTTATCGCGGCCCACCGCCGAGCCGCCCAAGTTTGCAGTCGTCGTAGCGGTGGGGGGTCAGCGTGCAGGTTTGTGCGTGGACAGCCTCGTGGGTCAGCAGGAAATCGTGATTAAACCACTCGATGACAGTTATTCCCAGGACGGCCCGTTCAGCGGTGCAACGATTCAAGAGGATGGCCAGGTTTCCTTGATCCTCGATGTGGTGTGTCTGCTGAAAGACAGCAAAGATGCCCCGCAACGTGAACTTGCCGCAGCGGCTTAGCGGTTACAGGCAAACTCTTCTTGAGACAAGTGGTTAAGCCTGCAAGGCAGAATGTCGAAAATAAACAGTAGTCGATAAGGAGACTCGTCTCTGGATACCACCTATATCACCGCTTTTGTCAATTCGATCACCAATGTGTTCGAGACCATGCTTCAACTTCCCGTGGATGTGAAAGCACCTAAGCTTAAAGAAGCGGGAGCCCCATGCCACGATGTTTCCGGCATCATCGGTATGTCAGGCGATGTGGAAGGCACTGTGGTCCTGAGCTTTCCGACCTCGGTCGCTGAGCGAGCTGTGGGTGTTTTCACGGGCATGGACGTGTCGTGCGGCGATGAGGATTTCGCCGACGCGATCGGTGAACTGGTGAATATGGTGTCTGGCGGTGCGAAAGCACAATTCCAAGGCAAGCGCGTGAGCATCACCACGCCTTCGGTGGTGATTGGCCAGGAGCACATTGTATTCGGCCGCAAAGACCAGGTCTGTGTGATCATTCCGTGTGAATGTGACCTGGGTTGCTTTGACGTTGAAGTCTCCATGAAGCAGCAAGCTTCGAGTTTTTCCGATGAATCATTGGCTACAACAGCGGCCTGATCGCGCTGGTTGAATTTCTACGCATACCGCTTCGCAAAACAACGCAGAGGATTGAAACGATGAAAGTGCTTTTGGTTGACGACTCTAAAACGATGCGTAACATCCAAAAAGGGATTCTGACGCAACTTGGCTACACCGACCTCACCGAGGCGGTAGACGGCCTGGACGCCATCAGTAAAGTCGGCGCAACCAAGCCCCAGCTGCTGCTGGTGGACTGGAATATGCCCAACATGGATGGTTTGGCGTTCGTCAAGAAATACCGCAGTACCGGCGGCACCTCGCCGATCATTATGGTGACCACCGAGGCGGAAAAGATTCGCGTGGTGGAAGCCATCAAGGCTGGTGTGAACAACTACGTGGTGAAGCCTTTCACGCCGGATGTGCTTGCCGAACGGATTCGTGAAACGCTCGAGCGCTGCAAAGCGGCCTGAGTCGTCACGAAGCCTTCGTCAGTGCTGAGCTATATTCTATTTTGCTCCAGTCATGGCGATTGCTTTGCTAATGGGCCGCCATTATGAAGTGCAAGCTGCCCAGATGATTTGCGATTCGATTGTTGCGTTGTTTGACTTTCATCTATCGCCTGATGCTTTTGGTTGCTTTGCCAAGTCAGCCATTGATCACAAGTGACAGCTAATTGAGGCTTTGGGTCAGGCTTTCCCGTCCATACCCTCTGTGTTGCTGTGATCTGTTGGCGATTCACGTGCTTGATGCATCCGGTCGATGCAATGAGTGGTCGGCGATCTTTTCGCTCTTTAGGGATTTGAAGTATGGCAACACGTGTATTGGTTGTGGATGATTCGGCGTTTATGCGTAGAGCGATCCGCACGATGCTCGAAGCCCATCCGGATATTGAAGTGGTCGGCGTCGCGTCGAACGGCAAGATCGCCATTGAGCAGGTCGAAGCACTCAAACCTGATGTTGTCACTTTGGATATTGAGATGCCCGAGATGGATGGTCTTGCGGCACTTCGGCAGATCAAGCGACGCAGCAATGCGCGTGTGATTATGTGCTCTTCGCTGACGCAGGAGGGATCACATCATGCGTTGCAGGCTTTGCGGTTAGGTGCGGAAGATGTCATTGGCAAAGACCACGCGACTGTGGCTTCGAACATTGATGAGCTGTCCGACGGCCTGACCGCACGCATCCTTGCGCTTTGTCCGTCACACAAGGCGACCGCGCGGCCCCGGCCGCCCAAACCCCCAGTGTCGGCCAAGGTGCAGAATATGTCTGCAGGACACTTTGATCTGATCTGCATCGGGTCCAGTACCGGCGGCCCCCCAGTATTAGAAACTTTACTTACCGCCATTGCGCCCGGGCTTGCGTGTCCAGTGATCGTCGCCCAGCACATGCCAGAGGTGTTCACGCGTTCGATGGCCCAACGGCTTGGTGAAATCTGCTGTGTCCCGGTCAAGCTGTTGCAAAGTGGCGATGCGTTGGTCCCTGGTGCCATCCACATTTGCCCCGGGGGTGTGCATACGCATCTGAGTCGGGCGGGACAAGCTCCCGTGCGTGTTCGCTGCATGGCGGAGCCTACGAGTGAACTGTATCGGCCATCGGTCAATGTGCTGTTTGAGACCGCTGCTGCGACGACCCCCGGACGCACGTTGGGCATCGTCTTGACCGGCATCGGTGAGGACGGGCTCAAGGGTGCTCGGCCTTTGGTGGAAGGCGGAAGCGTTTTGCTTTCGCAATCCGCAGAGACCTGCGTGGTCTACGGCATGCCTCGAGCAGTGGAAGAGGCTCAGCTCTCACACGCTTCCCTCAGTCCGCCGCAAATGGCGGCGGCGCTTGGGAAATTAAGTATGCGGCAAGCAGCCTAAGCGGGGTCAGCCTTTAAGGCAGACCATCCAACTAGACTCGGTCGGTTCATTCGCATCAGCGGGTTCGCTGACTTGGTGAAGGTCGGCTTGCTCAATCCAGGCGTGCCATTGACTGTCGGAGAAGAGCCCACAGGTTTGACGGTCTTCAAGCACCTGAACATGCCCGCTGGCATTACGCGCCACGACGACCACAACAAGATCAAACAACGCGT
This sequence comes from uncultured Phycisphaeraceae bacterium, assembly GCA_963799465.1. Classification (GTDB taxonomy): domain Bacteria; phylum Planctomycetota; class Phycisphaerae; order Phycisphaerales; family Phycisphaeraceae; genus JBCCOW01. Next base: position 259,246 of record CAWCXG010000004.1, read on the forward strand.
CCGAAGTGTCAGCGTCATGTACAACGCTGAGGTAGGCCAGCACATCATTCTTGGATGAGGCAGGATTTGGCGCGGGCTGATCGAATGCAGCCTCGCGGTCACTGAAGGTTTCGCGCGTATACGTTGGAGCAATCACTGCGAGTCCGCCGGGACGCAGGTGATGGGCCGCGGTGCGTATCGCTGCCTGAGCATCGTCGTCGGTGGTCATGTGGTCGATTGCGTCGTGGAGCAGGACGATGTCAAAATGATCATCAAGCCGGAGCGTTCGCATGTCCCCGGTGATACACGCGGCCTCGGGGACCAGTGCTTCACAGTGGGTGAGCATGGCGGACGAGAGATCGACAGCGGTGACATCACAAGTCGGGGCCAAGTGGACAAGCGTGTGGCCTGCGCCGGCTCCGAGTTCAAGAACCCGAGGCCGGCCCGGCGTGAGGATGTACTGATCGATGAGATTGAGCACCTTTTGCGCGATGGGCAGGTAGTCTTCGGGCGGTGACAGCGTTGGCCACAGATCAGCCCACTGGTGGTACAGGCGGGGGAGTGGATCTTTCATGGCGGGGCGGCAAGTTAGAGACCGTATTCGGCCCAGCGTTGATCGACTTGACGGCGGATATCGTCGGTCATACGCAGCGCCGGGGGGAAAGGGCGGAGCGGGCGGCCGTTGGTTTCTTCGCCGGGGATTTTGCGGGTGGCATCGATGCCGATTTTGCAGCCGGCGCCCAGATGCGGCGCGGCATGGTCGAGGATGTCGAGCGGGCCGTGGACGATCTCCAGGTCGCGGCCGGGATCTACGTTGGAGCACGCTTCAAACATGACCTGCTCGTGGTCGTGGACATTGACGTGTTCGTCCACGACGATGAGGCACTTGGTCCACGCCATTTGCCCGGCTCCCCAGATCGCGTGCATGACCCGGCGGGCCTGGAGGGGATATTGCTTGTCAATCTTGAGAAAAGCGCAATTGTGAAAGCAGCCAAAGCGTGGCAGGTGATAGTCGATGATGTCGTGGACGAGCGTCTTGAGCAGCGGCAAGAAGAGCCGTTCGGTGGCTTTGCCGAGGTAGTAGTCTTCCTGCGGCGGGTAGCCCACAATGGTGGTGGGGTAGATTGGCTCGCGGCAGTGGGTGACGGCGGTGGCGGTGAAGACGGGGTATCGGTCGGGCAAAGAGTAGAAGCCGGTGTGGTCACCGAATGGACCTTCAAGCACACCACCGCGAAAAGCGTCTTCGAACGACGGGTGACGGATGTCGATTTCCTCGGAGGTGTTTGCCTGCGACTGAGCCTTGCGTTGGGCAGCGTAAATGTCGTTGCTGGTCATCCCGATGCCTTTCGCTTCGGTACTGACGTAGCCCTCGATGACGATCTCGGCATTGGCGGGTACGTGCAGGTCGATGGTCTTGCATTTGACGAGCGGGATGGACTTGTCGTTAAGAAAGCCCGCAAACAGCAGTTCGCTGATCCCCGGCGGCAGCGGAGCGGTGGCACCATAGGGCAGCACCGATTCTCCGCCGAGCACGATCGCGGCAGGCATTCCTTTGGCCGTTTGGGAAGGGTTTGCGGCATGGTGCTTTTTCCACGCTCGCCAATGCGATGCACCGTCGTGGTGGACATGCCAGTGCATTGCGGTATGGCGGGGCCCGAGGAGTTGGGCGCGGTACATGCCGATGTTGCGAGACGGCCTGGGTTCGCTATCGGGCTTTCCCGCGTCGTCGGGATGCTGGGTGTACACGCCTGCGAGGGTGATATATCGGCCGTCGCCGCCAGCGGTTCCGGCTTGCTCGGGGGTCAGGTGCCAGTCGACGCTTTGGGGGTCACCGTCGAGTGGCCAGCATTTGAGAATTGGGAGCCGGTTGAGGTCGATGTCGTCGCCGGTCTGGACGATGTCCTGACACCGCGCTGAGCCTACGATTTTCGGGCCGCGTGATGCGACTTTCGCGAGTTCGAGCCCTTTTTTGATCTTGTTGACCACGCCCACGGGGGGCTGGGGCTTGACGAGTTCGCCGATGCGGTCGCCCATGCCGTCGAAGCCTTCATCTTCACATCCGAGCGCCATTTCCATTCGGCGGTAGCTGCCGAAGGCATTGATGAGCAGGGGTGTTGAGGCGGGGCCGGTCGGCGTGGTGACGTTCTCGAACAGCAGCGCTTTGCCGCCCTGGTGGTGGTGGACGGGGTCGAACCCCGGGGCGTGGGGCGAGAGCGAGGCAGCGGGTGACTTGCTGACGCGGTCTGCGATTTCAGCGACCTCGAGAATGCACGACACGGGGGTGGTGATGCGATGGAGTTCGCCGGCGGCGTCGAGGGCGTTAACAAAGTCACGGAGCGTTGCGTAGGCCATGCTTAGCTTTTCTTACGTCGGAACAGCCTCTTGGCCATGCCGTCGAGTGACAGCCAACCCGGCCCGGCCGCGACGAGCACGAGGGCCCCGGCGGCCATGACGGTGTTGGGATTGAAGGGCTGGGCGCTGCCTTCTTTAAGACCCGTCCAGCCATATTGAATGATCAGCACCGTGGTGAAGCTCACCAGCATCAACGCGATCGCCAGGGCGGCAACTCGACCCAGCAGGCCCAGTGCGAGCATGGCTCCGAATGCCACTTCAAGCCAGGGCAGCGCGTAGCCGTAGGGCGCTGCGAGATACTCCGGGAGCCACTCGGGTTGCATCGCGCTGAACGCCCCGCGGTAAAAGGTGCCCAGGCCTTCCTCCAACTCTTGCTCGACCTTGCCCCACCCGGCGATGACGAAATACATGCCAAGCGTGACACGTAACAAAAGCAGGCAAAGGTCGAGCAGTAAACGAGACACAGGCAAACTCCGAAAAGGTAATCGTGCGAGGCAACCACTATAGACCTCGACGCCGGCGTTTAGTCCTGCGACAGCTCACGGCTGCGGCGGGCTGCAGCCGCGATGGCGTTCTCGAAGGCCTGCATGACCTGCTGGGCATCAAGATGTTCGCACGCCGCTTGCGTGGTCCCGCCGGGGCTGGTGACCCGTCGGCGAAGTTCAGCGGGGCCGGCCTGATCCCCTTTCGCGTCCTGGTCTAACAGGGCTGCCGCACCGAGTAACGTCTGGCGGACCAATACAGGTCCCGCCTCGCCAAGACCCAGTGCTTGCGCAGCGCGGGTCATGGCCTGCGCAAGATAGAACACATAGGCGGGGCCTGACCCGGAGACGGCAGTCACCGCGTCGAAATGCGACTCGTCCAATCGCACCGCCACGCCACCCGACTGCATCAGCGCGAACGCGAAGTCATCATCGCCAGGCGTGGCGGCTTCCCCGATCGTTACCGCGGCCATGCCTTGCCCGACCAACATGGGTGTATTGGGCATCACGCGCACCACGCGCGGATGCTGCATTGCCTCGGCCAGCCGTTGGGTCGTCACGCCTGCCATGATCGACACGACGACTTGCGACGGCTGCAATTGTTTGTGAATCGCTTGAGCAACTTGTCCAAAGACTTGGGGCTTCACCGCAAACAACACCTGCTCGGCTCGTGCGATCACGTCAGCGGCAGCGTGGGCGGTTTCGACACCGAGTGCTGCGAACAGGGCGCGTCGTTCGTCGGACGGATCGGCGACGATGACCTGTGACGTGCTCAGCACGCCGGACGACAGGCCCGCCCGCAGGATGGCCTCAGCCATATTTCCCGCTCCGATGATCGCCAGTTTCTTATTCACGCGCTCAGCGTATCACCCGCCCGCAGGTCGGTAATCCACCAGGTGCAGATCAGGCGCGGTGCGTCCGTTGAAGTGGTTCAGGCACGGTTTGGCCAGTACGTCGATTCGGTCGCCGACACCCAGCTCATCCGCAGCGTCGCCGTGCCCGAAGCCAACCAGTCGTGCATGACGTTCGCCTTGGCCGGTGTCCTGTTTGATGGTGAGCTGGACGTGCTGGCCTTGCTTACCGATGCGACGTGGAGGCTGGGCGACAATGGCGTGCTGAATCAGTAAGACCGGCCGGGCATTTCGTGATCCAAAGGGACCGAGTTCTTCGATCTTCTCAAAGAGCGGAAGCTCGCAGTCCGCCAGATCGAACACGGCGTCGATGCGATGCTGGGCGCAAAGGTCTTCCACCGGTAGGCAGGCGTTCACTGCAGACACGAGGTGCTCGCGCAGATCATCAATGCGGTCAGCGTCGAGAGCCATGCCGGCCGCCATGGCGTGGCCGCCGAAGCGGGTGAGCATGGCCTTGGCGGGTTCGAGACATGCGTAGAGATCGACCCCCGGCACGGAGCGGGCCGAGCCGCGTGCGGTTCCGGTCTCGGGATCGATGGTGAGTACGACCGTGGGGCGGTGGTACTTTTCGACCAGCCGGGACGCGACGATGCCAACGACGCCCAGATGCCAGGCTTCACCGGCGACAACCAACGCGCGACGTTCGTCGGTGGCATGACCTGCAGCATCAACCGCTTCGCAGGCCTCGGCGAGAATGGTGCGTTCGAGTTCTCTTCGCTCCTGGTTCACACGGTTGAGCCGTTGAGCGATGCGGCGGGCCTCGTCGGGATCGGTGGTAAGAAAGAGCTGCAAGGCTTCTTCGGCGTGGCCCAGGCGGCCGATGGCATTGAGACGTGGGCCGAGCGAAAAGCCGATGCGCTGGGCGTCAATGGCTTCGTCGTCGAGGTCACACGCGGCGATCAGCGCGGGAAGTCCGGGGAAGCGTTGATTGCGAATGCGGGCCAGACCCGACACGGTGAGGACGCGGTTGTCGTCGATCAGGGGCACCACATCCGCGACGGTTCCTAAAGCGGCAAAAGCGAGTAAGTCCATCATCAAATCGCGGAGTCCGGTCGGCAGGCGGTCCGAGCCACAGTGGGTGCGTGCGACCTGCCAGGCGAGTTTCAAGGCAACGCCCGCGCCGCACAGCGGTGTCGCCTTACCGCTGCGGTTCATGTCGTTCGATTCGTGGTGTAAGCCTTCGGGATGCACGATGACCATCGCGTCAACCGGGGTGCGATCGGGGTCGATGTGGTGGTGGTCGGTGATGATGACTTCGAGGCCCAGGGACACTGCGTGACGGACCGCGTCTCGGGCGGTGATGCCACAATCGACCGTGACGAGCAGGCATCGGGGGTGCTGTTGGGCAAGCTGGTCGATGGCTTGAGTGTGTAAACCGTAGCCTTCGTCGACGCGGTGCGGGAGATAGGTCACCGGGAATCGGCCGCAGGCTCCCAGGGTGTGGTACAGGATGGTGGAGGCGCAAACGCCGTCGACGTCATAGTCGCCGTAGACCACGATGGTGCGGCCCTGGCGCATCGCTTCGACCAGGCGCGTTGCTGCCTCCTGGCAGCCGGGCAACTCTGCTGGGTCTTCGAGATCGGTGAGACGGGGCTTGAGAAAGCGATCGATACGGTTTGGATCGGTGAGGCCGCGGGCTTGGAGAATCGCCTGGATCAGCGGGTGCCGGCGGTGGGGACGTGCATCAGGTGACGTGACCGGAACCGCTTGGGAATCCGCCCCGGGCATTCGTAAGGTCCAACGGCTACGCGTCCTTGCGTCGAGCATGGGATGAGTCTAGCCGACGGTCAGGCTTGCCCAGTCGCTGCAGGTGGTACAGATAACCGGGCTTCCCACGCGTCGGTCAGTTGGGCCGTTCAGACGCCCTTGAATCTCGCCGATCCGCGAAGCAAGGAATGCCTACATGACTTACCGACGCTCCTCTACCCGCGGCCTGACTCTCGTTGAAGTTTTGATCGTCGTGACGATCCTGGGGATCCTCGCGGCCATCGTGGTCCCTCGGTTTTCAAACGCCAGCGAGACGGCTCAGGAAAATGCACTTAAGTCCAATCTCTTTCGGCTTCGCCAGCAGATTGAGCTCTACAAAGCCGACCACGGCAGGTATCCCGAGCTCGCCAATTTCGTGGACCAACTCACCCTGACGTCTGACAAGGAAGGCAACACCGCGTCCGTCGGCACGCCGGGCTATCCCTTTGGGCCTTACATCACGCAGATGCCGGTGAATCCTTTTACGGACACCGTCCCGGTGAGCGACGGCGCGGCAGGCACGAGCGCGTGGTACTACAACGAAACGGACGGCCACATCGCGCCGAACGACTCGGCCGACCGACGCACCTGGTGAAGGCCTTTGAGAAGCTACCGCCCATGTAGCTGCCTCTACTCGTGTCGCCTGGCATTGCCTTAAACTCCCGAGCCATGTCTTTCCTGCTTGAAACGCTCCGGCTGGGGCTGACCAATCTGTGGCTGCACAAGCTGCGGTCGCTGCTCACGGCGCTGGGCATCATCATCGGGGTGGGCGCGGTGGTGGCCATAGCTGCGTACGGCGAAGGCTCGAAACAGGCGGTGCTGCGCGAGATCAAAATGCTCGGCGCCAACAACATCATCCTGCGAAGCGAGCGCCCCGACGCTTCTGAAGATGCGACCGATGACAACCGACAGATCAATGTCTACGGCCTGAGGCTGACGGATCTGGTTCGGATCCGAGACGGCCAGGTACGTCCCATTGAAGCCGTGGTCCCCCTCAAACGCGTGGCGACGCGGGTGTGGTCCGGCGTCCGGGCGGTGCCCAATGCAGCGGTCTTTGGCACGACGCCTGAGTTGCTGGGCGTTGCCGCGTTGAAACTCGAAACCGGGCGCTATCTGAGCCTTAACGACGATGCGGATATGGCCAGTGTCGCCGTCCTGGGCGGGGAAGTGGCCACGCGGCTCTTCCCGCTCGATGACCCGTTGGGTGAGACGGTGAGCGTGGATGGCCAGTCTTTTCGGGTCATCGGCGTGCTGAAAACCATCGGGCTGGCGGGCGGCGCGGGCTCGGCGCTGGTGGGCAGAGATTTGAACTTCGACGTCCACATTCCGTATGCCACAGCCCGGGCTCGTTTTGGTGACGAGCGACGCGACATCGGTGGGCAGCGCGAGCAGGTTGAAATTTCGGAGTTGATTGTGCGCGTACCGACGCAGGACGCCGTGCTGGGGGTGGCCGAGCGGGTTCGCCGAGTCGTGGCGTTTGCGCACGAGGAGGAGCAGGACGTGTCGGTCATCGTGCCGTTGGAATTGATACAGCAGGCCGAGCGGACGCAGTTGATTTTCACAGGGCTGATCGTGGTCATCGCTGGGTTGTCTTTGCTGGTGGGCGGGATCGGGATCATGAACATCATGCTGGCCAGCGTCACGGAGCGGACCCGCGAGATCGGAATCCGCCGGGCGCTGGGCGCCACCCGGCGGCATATCATCGCGCAGTTCCTCGTGGAAACCACCGTGCTCGCGGGGCTGGGGGGTGTGACGGGCGTGTTGGTGGGGGTCGCGGCCATCGGCGTGACGACCCTCATCAGTCGGCGGACCGAGTTTCTGGAAGTACCGGTATTCAGCCCCGAGTACACGACGGTCGCACTGGTCACAGCCGTCCTGACTGGCGTGATCTTCGGCCTCTACCCCGCGATTAAAGCCGCGAACCAGGACCCGATCGTGGCGTTGCGGCACGATTAAGAGCGCCCGCAAGCGTGCGGGTAAATCTGTGGCGATGCTCAGCTCGAGCGCTGTCGATCCGTGGCCTGCTTGAGCACTTTTTTCTCTTTGGCGGTAAGGCTCTGCAACCCCTGGTCACGGACCTTGTCAAGAATCGCATCGACCTGTTGCTGGGTATGGGCTTCGCGTTTGGCTTCGTGGTCTTCGCGCATGGTGTCGAGTCGCCGTTTGAGTCCGACGCTGTGGCGTGGCTCAGCCCAGGCGAGCAGGCTGGGCGTTTTGACGAGCAGGACGCCCAGGATCGCGCCGCCCAGATGTGCCGCGTCGCCGCCGGCATTCTGCCCGCCGGTGACCAGTGAAAGCACGGAAATGCCCAGAAAGATCAGCGCCATGGTCCGCATGGACATCGGGATGGGCGGGAACAGGAGCTGCACGCGCTGATTGGGAAACAGCACGGCACATGCCGCGAGGATGCCGAAGATCGAGCCCGAGGCGCCCAGCAACGCCGTTTCCGGGCCGACGCGTAAAAATCCAGGGATAAAGCTCAGGATCAGGAACAGCACCGAGCCACTGATACCGCACAGGAGATAGAAAGCGATGAAGCGTCGCTTGCCCCACCACTGTTCCATCAGCGGGCCGAAGAAATACAGTCCGATGCCGTTGAACAGGATGTGGAAGAAGCCCGCGTGGAAGAACTGGTACGTCAGAAACCGCCAGACCTGTCCGCCGTAAAGGGCCTGGTCGATCGTGAAGACACCCCACCGGCTTGGCGAAAGCCAGCGGGGAACAAAGGCGCCAGTGGAAAGGATGCTGTCGAGGATGAAGACCACGGCCAGAATGCCCAGAAGCCAGGTGGTCGCGGAGCCTTTAGTGAGTCGGCCCATCGCCCCGCCGTCGCCGGGGTCTCGGTAGTAATCGCGTGAGTCCAGTGCCATGGGTACTTCATCGTCCCGAATGCCGTTGGCCTTTGGGAGGTGGGTTATCGGCCAAACGCGTGGTGGTGCAGCAGGCCGGCGATGGTTTTGCCGTCCTGCACGATACGGTCCTGCACCATTTGTAAGGCTTGATCGTAGGAGATGGTGTGGACGGTGATGTTCTCGGTGTCGTCCAGGTCTTGTCCGACGTGCGTGAGCTCGGTGGCTCGGTAGAGGTAAAGCGTTTCGGTGCAGAAGCCTGGGGAGGGAAAGAATTGGGTGAGGTATTCGAGCTGCCCGGCGGCATAGCCAGTCTCTTCGCGGAGCTCGCGGGCGGCACACAGCGCGTGATCCTCACCGGGTTCGACGGTCCCTGCGGGCAGTTCCCAGAGGGTCTGGTTCACCGCGAAGCGCTGATTACGAATCATGACCACCGAGCTGTCCGCGAGCAGTGGCAGGATGACCACGGCGTCTGCGGTTTCGGCGATCTCGCGGGGGTGGGGCTGGCCTTGCGCATCGTGGAGTTCGGCTTTGAGTAAGCGGATTCGCACACCGTCGTAAAGGATGTCCGCATCGGGGTGGAGTCCTTGAGCCATGAGTCATCCAGAGGAGGCAAGCGAGCTGGCCGAGGTGCAGAAGTTTGCGCCCAAACGTGCCCTACAACAGGGCGGCGGAGGAGCGGCGTGAGGGGCTGGGGGGCGAAGCGTTAATCTTAGGCAATGCCTGAGAACGCGGTCTTACGAGCGATGCTGGATCGGCTTTACGCCTCGATGTCCAACGGTGCGGCGATGAACTGCCGGCCGCACCACAGCCGACAACGCATCGATCTGACGCAGTTGGACCAGTTGGCGGATCTTGAACCGACGCACGTGCTGCGTGAACTCATTGCGGGACAGAACCCGGTGCGGGTGTCGGCGAACGTGCCGACCCCGCCCAATGCTGGAGGGGGCGGTCGATTCTTGCGTGATGCGAACGACGAGCAGGATGCGGGGCAGGAGGGTGGGGCGGTGGACGTGGAGGCAGTTTCAGCAATGCAGGCGTGGAGCCGCCAGCGTCGGCTGCTGAGCAAGGCTCGGACCATCGTGGACGATACGCGGACGTACACGCAGGACACGGGGGTGGAGGCGTTGTATCTGGGCTTTCCGATTCTGTCGTTGCCGCCTGGCGCGATGGGGCCGGGCAGTTCTCGGGTGTTGGCTCCGGTGGGGCTGGTACCGGTGTCACTGGAGGTCAAAGGCGGGGGGCGGGCGGGGTTGGAGTTGGCATGCCGGGGCGAGGGGGACGAGCGGGTGATGCCGAACCTGTCGTTGCTGGCGTTTATCGAGAGGCACACGGGCAAGGCAGTGGGCGAGTTGTTTGAAGATGACGATGGATCGCAGGCGTGGGCCGAGCTTCGCGAGCTGACAGCGATGGTGTGCAGCCTGCTGGAGATGGATCCGCCGGGGATTCTTGAGGCACTCGATGAGCCTGAATCGTTAGAGCTTCGCGCGGTGCCGCGATCGGATGGATTGGGCGATCAGCCTGGGGTGTTGGCCTCGGCTGTGCTGGGGTTGTTCCCTTTGAGCCAGCAGTCGCTGCTGCGAGATACGCGGGCGATGCTCGCGGCAGATCGTCTGGTCGGCCCGGTGCGAAGGTTTATCGAAGCAGGGGTCGATTTTGACGCGGTCCCCATTGGGGCGGAAGACGCGCAGGAGGGAGGGGAAGGCGACGAATCCGAGGCGGCGCGGCAGGCTCGGGAGCGAGCAGAACATGAGGCCTCGACCCTGCGGGAACGGCTGGTGGCGCGAGCGGATCCGTGTCAACGTCGGGCGGTCGCTGCCGCACGGTCGGCGGAGGCGTTGATCGTCCACGGCCCGCCGGGGACCGGAAAAAGCCAAACCATCAGCAACATCATCAGCGATCACCTGGCGCGCGGCGAGCGGGTGCTGTTCGTGTGTGACAAGCGGACCGCGCTGGATGTGGTACAGCATCGACTGGACAAAGTGGGGCTGGGGGAGTTGTGCGCCCTGGTCCATGACCCACAGCGGGATCGGCGGGACCTTTACATGGGGCTGCGAAAAAAACTCGACGAGCTGCCCGACGCCGCGCGGCATCCCCGGGCAGCGGCGGCAGTGGAGAAGCTTGACAACGAACTTGCTGCGCTTCGGGACGAATTGCGAGAGGATTATGCCGCGGTGATGAAAGACACCGACGGGCGGGGGTCGTTTCACGACTGCGTGGGACGGTGGATGACCGCGACCGTGGCGGAGCCTGCGTCCCACGCGGTGCGGGAGCTTTCTGCTGAGGAGTTTGAAAAATATGAGCAAGCGCTCGAGGTCGCGCTGCAACGGGGAGCGGAAGTGGGCTGGGCGGAGAACCCGTGGATCGACGCAGCAGGGGTGACGTTGGAGGCCTGGATGACGCGTGCGGTGGAGCCGGTGCGGGCTTCGTTGGCGGCATGGCGTGACGCGGCGGAGCAGGCCGACGCGACGGCGGAAGATGCGTTGGTGTTTGAGACGGTGGAAGACCTGCAGACCCAGCGTGATCGGCGTATGTCTCAGGTTGACGGGATCCGTGAACTTGAGGGGGCCGACCCGGCTGTGGTCGCAGCGGCGGCAGGCATGGAGCCGGCGGGGTTTGATGCGTTGGCCGGGCAGGTCAAGTCGTTGTCGCAAGCTCCGGGGGGGCTGGCCTCGGGGCCGATGGACGCCTCGCTGGCGGCGGTGGCTGCGGAGCGGTCGCCGAGCGTCGCGGTGTTGGCTACGCAAGTCGCGATTCTGGAGGATTATCTGGAGCACGCGGGGAGGTGGTGGGCGTTTATTCGATTCGGGGCGAAGAAACGAGCGTCAGCTGTTCTCAGGGATTACGGTCTCACACTCTCGCCAGATGCGGCAGTGCGGGTCAGGACTTTGCTCACCGGGTTACGAGCCCGCTTATCACTGCAGGCTTTACGACGGTCTGTGGTGGGTGACGCGGCACAAGAGGGCTCGGTCGAGGCGGATCATGTGCTGCAGGCGTTCGTCGATGCGGTGGAACGGGTGGACACATGGCTTGACGCGGTGCGGGGGGATGCAGCGGTCGAGCCTGTGGGGCGGATGGCTCTTGAAAACCTGGAAGCGCGGGCGGAGCTAGCGGCCCGGCTGGATCAAAGTGTGGTTCGTGCGGACCGTCTTTTGGTGCTGGAAGCCGGTGGAGATCAGGCGGACGTGGTCGATCAGACCTGGAAGCGTGCCCGCCTTTCACAAGTGAGGCAGGGGGGCACGTTCGCAGAGACGGCTGGGGCGTTGCACGATCAGCTTGCCACGTTGGAAGCGGTGCTGAGGGCGAAGCAGACGCTGGATGAAGTGCCCTTTGCGTTACGCAGCGTGATGCGGGAAATGCTCGATGCCTCGGCGGATCCGGGCATCGCGATGGACTCGCTGCGGCGAGGGGTTTTGCGGGGCCGAATCGACCGAATGCTCCGCGATAATCCAAAACTTGCAACGCTCGACCGGCAACGCATTGAGAACAGCCTGGACCGCTTGCTGCGGTTGGAAGATCAACGCCGACCCAAGGTCGCTCAGATGGTGCTGGATCTGTGGCATGAGCGTCAGCAAGCCCATCTGCTCTCCAACACCGGCACCCGTCTTAACGGTGCGGGCGCGGCGCTGCGTCAGCGGTTGTACGTTCGAGGGCAAAAGGCGCTGCGGCTTCGAAAAATGGTTCAGGTCGGGCGTACCTCGGCTCAATCGACGTCGGAAGATGTGGACCTCGCAGGGGCTGGGGATCCTCTGTTTGATATGTGCCCGGTATGGATGGCCAGTCCGGAAACGGTTGCACAGGTGCTGCCGCCTGAGGCGGTGTTCGACACACTGATTTTCGATGAGGCGTCGCAGTGCAAATTGGAAGAGGCGTTGCCGGTGCTGCAGCGGGCCAGGCGGGTGGTGATCGCGGGAGACCCCAAGCAGTTGCCGCCCACGCGATTTTTTGAAAGCGCGTTTGTGACCAGCGACGACATGGAAATTGATACCGAGCAGGAGCTGTTCGAGGCACAGCAGACTCAAGTCGAAGACCTGCTCGCGGCAGCGCTGAATCTCGATCTGGAGTCGGCATATCTTGATGTGCATTACCGCTCGCAAAACGCGGACCTGATCGAGTTTTCCAACCAACACTTTTACGGCGATCGGCTGCAGGCGATCCCAGGCCATCCGAGAAATCGAACGCGGGTGGCGCCGGTGTCGCTGCTTGAGGTCCCGGGCGTCTACGAAGATCGCGGCAATGATGTCGAGGCGGCGCGGGTGGTGGATCTGGTGAATGACTTGCTGAGGCTTACGTCTCCACCTTCGATTGGCATCGCGTGTTTCAACGTGGTTCAGCAGGATGTGATCAACGAGAAGCTGGCTGAGCGGGCGGAGGAAGACAAGGGATTTGCCGCCCGTCTCGCGGTCGCCCGGCAGCGTCAGGGGGACGGCGGGTTCGAAGGGCTGTTTGTCAAAAATCTTGAGAACGTGCAGGGCGATGAGCGGGATCACATCATTATCAGCACGACGTATGGGCCCAACGAAGAGGGCAGGTTTTACCGGCGGTTTGGTCCACTTGGCCGTGCGGGCGGAGGACGGCGGCTCAACGTGCTGGTGACTCGGGCCCGTCAGAAGGTGCACCTGGTGACATCGATCCCACGTGAGGCCTATCTGCACGCGGAGCCTTTGCCGGCCGGGGCAACGCCCAACGGGGGCTGGCTGCTGTTTGCCTACCTGCGTTATGCAAGCGATCTGGACGAGGCCTACGAAGAAAACCACCGCATACTCGAGGCCGCATCAGCCAGTGAGGCAGCCACGGTGTGGGATCGCAAGGTTCCGGGCACCGGCGGCGCGAGTGGCCAGGGGCTGGGTGTGGCACGCGGGGTGGCAGCAGCCTTGGCCCAGCGGTTTGGCTGGTCGAGTGATGTGCCGTTGGGCAATGCGGGGTTCTGTATTGACGCGGCGTTGCATCATCCCACGCGGCCGCAGGACGTGACGCTTGGCGTGTTAACGGACTTCACGCGGTACGACAACGCGGCGGATCCCGTGGAGTGGGACGCCTACCGGGTGGGCATCATGCAGGCCCAGGGCTGGCGGCTGCACCGGGTGTGGTCGCCGCAGCTGATGCGTGACGCCACGGGGTGTCTGGATCAGGTGGCGGCTGAGGTGCGACAGGAGCTGGAAGCGGACGCATGACGGTTTGCGGAGCTGGCCTGGGTCATCGACGCCCTGAGCCATTCCTAACAGTCGTCTGGGTCCGGGCAAACCGCTCGTGCTGCGTGTTGGCCAGGTCATGCGCAGAGATCCGACCGCGGTGGGCACTTATCCGTGTCGTCGTCGCCGGCCCAGCAGTCCGATCACCATCGGTCCGAGCAGCATGGCCAATCCCGGCTCAGGTATGGCCACGACGCGTCCGGAGGTGAGCACGAAATCGTCCAGGATCAATCCGCCCGGCTGCACGTCAAAATCGTTGCCCCGCACCCCGAACGACACCAACAGGCTGTCGGCATCCCAGCCCGTGGGCTCGGTTCCCTGGACCACACCGTCGAGGTCGAACCAGACCGCTGGTGCACTAACGCCGTCAAGCAACAAAGCCAGCGTGAGGCGGTCAATATCTGACTGATAGTTCAGGGTCATGATGCCTTGTACGTCCGCGATGCCTAAAGCGATGAGAGACGTGTCGCGGATGCTCTGGTTGTCGTTGGTGCGGGTGATGACAGCGGCGCCCGTGCTATCAAGCACGGCGGTATTGGACAGGCCCAGGCTGACGGCCGCAGCGTCGAACCCCGTCGCATCGGTGCCCACGCCGAAGACCAGGCCCAGGTCGGCGGTGGAGGGTGTCGCGGGATCGGCGGGCGTGATGCGGCTGGGATCGACCGCAAAACGGATCGACGCGGAAAAATCGGTGTCGGTGGCCAGACGAAAGCCATGGGGTCCGTTGGAAAGATAGATCGCGTCGTTGATCGAGCTGCCCGGCGGGGTTGAGGTGACCTGCAGTTGGCCATTGGTTTCGGCGAGCGACAAGGCAGGGTCATCCTGGATGAGCGACCACGCTGGGCCTCGCAGGTTGTCGTTGAAGTCGTCGCTCGGAGCTGGGCTGACTGCGGCCATGGTCGCTGCAGCCACTGCGGTTAAAAGTGCACTTTCAATCATGTCTTTCTTCTCCAGGCGGGTGTCGCCTTAGGGTATGTATACCCCACGAGACCGGAGACGGCGACATCGCTAAGGCTTGATGACGCACGCACGAATGACTCGGTGTAACTTCGGCTGATACCATGGCCTGCATGTCGAAAGGCCATATCACTGAAGACGATGTCCGCAAGGTGGCGACGCTTTCTCGCTTGCGGTTGAGCGATGATGAGGTCCACCGTCATGCCGAGCAACTTGAAGCGGTGCTCGGGTATGTCGAGACCATGAATCAGGTGGATATTGAAGGCGTTGAACCGATGCCTCACGCGGTTGATCAGGTCAACGTCTGGCGGGAAGACGTTCCGAGCGAGCCGCTATCGCCTGAGGTGATTCTGAGCCGGGCTCCCAAGGCGGACGGCGCGTTCTTCGAAGTGCCAAAGGTTCTGGGGGACGGCGGCGGGGCGTGAGCGAAGCAAGCTTCGGTGCCGACCTCGGCAGGCCTCATTAGCTTGGGGCTTTCCTCCGCTGGCTTCAGCATAGGCGTGCGAGGCATCGGTTGGACCGGGTTGTTAATCTCTCGCACCTCATGGATGTTGCCACGGCCACACTGATCGAGACCCGCGACGCGGTGGCGGCTGGGACGCTTTCTGCGTTGGATGCTGTCGAGGCTTTTCTGGCCCGCATTGATCAGCACAACCCAACGCTTAACGCGTACCGGGAAGTGGTGGCTGACTATGCCCGCCAGCGTGCCGGGCGGGTCGATGCCGGTGAAGTCAAGGGCCCGCTTGCCGGTGTGCCTATTGCTATCAAGGATTGCATGTGTCACGTCGAGGGCACGACAGCCTGCGGCAGCCGAATGCTGGAGCACTACCGCAGCCCCTTTACGGCCACGGCGGTGCAACGGCTGGAAGACGCGGGTGCGATCGTGCTGGGTAAAACCAATATGGACGAGTTCGCCATGGGCTCGTCGACCGAAACGTCCGCATTCGGCAACACGCATAATCCCTGGGACGTGTCGCGGGTTCCCGGCGGATCGTCAGGTGGGGCGGCCACGGCGATGGCGGCGGGACTGGCCTCAGCCACGCTGGGCTCGGACACCGGGGGCTCCATCCGTCAGCCGGCGGCGCTGTGCGGGGTGGTGGGGTTCAAGCCCACCTACGGCCGGGTCTCGCGGTACGGACTCGTCGCCTTCGCTTCAAGCCTCGATCAGATCGGCGGCTTCACCCGCACCGTCGCCGACACCGCACTACTCCACTCGGTCATGTTCGGCCACGACGAGCGGGACTCCACGTCAGCCCGCGTCGCGGTGGATCCCGACATGGCGGATGTCGATGCCACGCCCGGCCCGATGCGCATCGGCATCGCCCGCCAGTTCCGCGGTGAGGGGATGGGGGACGCTTTCTCGGGCACCAACGGCAGCAGCGTGAATCACCCGGCGGTGGAACGCGCCATCGACCAGGCCGTCGCGGTGTACCGACAACTCGGCGCCGAAATCGTCGAGGTCGACCTGCCCCACACCGCTCACGGCATCGCGGCCTACTACATCGTGGCCCCCGCCGAAGCATCCTCCAACCTCGCACGATACGACGGCGTGCACTTCGGCCATCGCTCACCCGATGCCCATGAACTCGAAGAGGTCTACTCCCTGTCACGCAGCGAAGGCTTCGGCGACGAAGTGAAACGACGCATCATGCTCGGCACCTATGCACTGTCCAGTGGCTATTACGACGCGTATTACAACCGAGCCTTGAAGGTCCGTCGTCGGATCGCAGGCGATTTTCATACCGCGTTTGAATCCTGCGATGCGATTTTGTGTCCCACGACCACAGGCCCAGCCTTCAAACTCGGCGAGAAGACCGGCGACCCGTTGAGCATGTACCTCAACGACGTCTACACCGTCACCACCAACCTCGCAGGCATCGCAGGCATTTCCGTGCCCGGCGGATTCACCGATCCAAAGGAAACCGAAGGCAAACGCCTGCCGGTCGGAATTCAACTGCTCGGCCCTGCCCTGGGCGAGACCAAGCTGCTGCGGATAGCAAGGCAGTATGAACGCGAAACCGAGCATTGGAAACAGCAGCCCAGTTTGTAGTCCGCCTTATCCTGCGCATGCCGCTGCGCTAATTTGCGTGCGGCTTCCTCCACGACCCCATTGATCCCTATTACTTTTCTTCAGGATACAACGCATGCCTTCTCACGACGACCCTTACATCGGCATCGATCTCGGTGGCACTAACATTCAGTGCGGCGTGTGGGTGAAGGACAAGCTGGTCGCGCGGGATGGCACGAAAACCAAGCCCGAGCAGGGGGCTGACGCGGTGCTGGACAGGATCGTCAAGCTGGCGGACAAGGTGCTGGACGAAGCTTCGATCAAGCGTAGAAACGTGGCGGGTCTGGGCATTGGTGCTCCCGGCGCGATTGATGTGAAACGCGGCGTGGTGTTGCGGGCTCCGAACATCGGGTGGCACGACTATGACCTCAAGTCGGCCCTGGGCGAAAAGGCGGGGCTGCCGGTGGTGGTGGACAACGATGTGAACGTCGGGGCGTGGGGCGAGCGGCAGGCTGGTGCCGCACAGGGCGTCGACGATCTGCTCGCGATCTTCGTAGGCACCGGCATCGGCGGAGGCCTGGTGCTCAATGGCGAGCTCTATCACGGAGCGCACTCGACCGCCGGTGAAATCGGCTTCATGGTGATGGTGCCCTCTGCGGGGAAGGGCAGGCGGACCCTTGAGGATCTCGCCAGCCGGACCCATGTGGTTCGTCGGCTGGTTTACCTGATTGAGACCGGCTACAAGAGCGCAATCACCGACATGGTCGAGGGCGATTACAGCAAGGTGCGTTCCAAGATCATCAGCCAGGCGGTAAAGGCAAAAGACCCGCTGACGCTTGAGGTGGTAGAGCATGCCGCCGAAACCGTGGGTTGGGCTGCGGCGAGTGTGGCAACCACGCTGTCGCTGGAGACCGTCGTGCTGGGCGGCGGGCTGACCGAGGCACTGGGTGACTGGTGGGTCAAGCGGGTTGAGGCCACCTTCATGGATTACGTGTATCCCGAAGCGATGCAGGCCTGCAAAATCGTGGCCAGCAAACTCGAAGACGATGCGGGTCCTGTCGGCGCGGCGCTGCTCGCGCGTGACCGTCTGACCGCATAGGCGTTGCTGGCGTTGTCAGTTTTTCCAGAATTGGCTTGCGAGAGCTCTATCTCAGGGTTTACGTGGTCCGATAAACGCACCGCGTATCGCAATGTGATAAAATAGGTAAGATAGAACTTGATTCATAACGCTGAGTTGGCGTAAAGTTTCAACGGATCGCAGGGCACGCGTCGAAGACATGTGTACGCCGGTCATGGGACTGCGAATCATTGGTTTCAGTTCTTTTCAAACTGCTTTCTCCCCTCCGCCCCGTTGCTGCATCCTGCGGCAACGGGGTTTTTGCGTGATGGCAACCCCGCACACCTGCGCAGGGATCGAATGGGAGAGCCTTGCCGGGATCAGCTCGCGGCGTCGTAAGCCGCATCAAATGCAGCCAATGCTGCGTTAATGTCGGTGGCCGCGCCCATGGAGGAGAACTCCGTACACAACGCTCGCAAACCCGCACGGGTGTCCTCAGCGCTGACATAGCCCATATGGGAAACGCGGAAAATCTTGCCTTTCCACGTCGCCCCCCGGCCGTCCTGCCCGCCGGCGAGGTGCACTCCGTGGCGGTCTCGCACCGCACCCCGCACGCTGTCGTCCACGCCTTGCGGATAGAACGCCCCGCTCACCGAGGGGCTGGGGCTTGAAGAGATGGGCTTAAGATTCATCGCTTCAAACGCCGCAAGCGTGCCCGCCTGCAACGCTGCCGTACGTCGATGGATCCCGGTCAGCCCCTCGCCTTGAAGCATCATGTCACAGGCGACTTTCTGTCCGCGGATCAAGGACACCGGCGGGGTGAACGGTACATCAGACTTTTCCCAGCTCTTGACCCATTTGCGAAGGTCCAGGTCATAGGCAGGCAGGTCGTGGGAAATCTGCTGCAGGCGTTGCAGCGCCCGGGGACCCAGGCCTACATACCCGAGTCCTGGAGGCAGCATCATGGCCTTCTGTGAGCCGGTGACCAGAGCGTCGATGCCCCAGGCATCCATCGGGCAAGGGAACGCGCCCACCGAGGTGATCCCATCGACCAGCAGCAACGCGGTGGGGTGACCACGGGTGACTGCCGCGATGGCTTCAACATCGCTGGCGGTGGCGGTCGAGGTCTCGCTGTGGACCACGCACACCGCAGAGACGTTGTCATGGTCTTGCAGAGCCTTTTCAAGGGCGTCGATTGATGCCGCGGTGCCCCAGTCATGATTGATCTTGACGTTGGTCAAGCCCAGGATCGGGGCGTATACGTCGTAGATGTCTTGCCAGCGTTCGCCGAACTTACCGCCCGCCACGGTGATGACGGTCGAGCCAGGCGTGGCAAGACAGACCTGGGTGGCTTCGTAGCTGGTCGTACCCGAGCCGGGAATCGAAAGCACCGGCCCCGTCGTACCAAGCACCGTCTGGAGCTGAGCGGAAAGCTCGGAAAAGATTGCACCGAACTGCTTAGTGCGGTGATGAATGATCGGCAAGGCCAGGGCGTCGAGAACTGCTGGCGGTACGGCGGTGGGCCCGGGAGTGAGAAGAATGTCAGGCATGGCCACAGATTAACACTGTCCGCTGCACAAAGAACTGCGAGGCTTCGTGGTGTCCCCGGTAGACTGTGACAACGTTGTCGCCAGGAGTCGTTGCATGCGTACACCACTGCCCCATCGCGTTGCTTGCGTTTGTCTGTCCCTTTTACTGGCTATGACGGCGTCATGGTCGGCGCGTGCTGAGCCTGCACCCGACTTTCCGCCCGGCGCGTTTACCGACGGCCGCTGGCGTAGCCTGGAGACCTATCGGGGACAGGTGGTGGTGCTGTTTTTCTACGAGCAGAACTGCCCGTCCTGCCGCAAGACGATTCCCGAGCGAAACGCGTTGGTTGCTCAGTACAAGGGCAAGCCGGTGCAGTTCTTCGCGATCGCAGCAGGCGATTCGTTAGCGGAGGCCAAGCGGTATCAGCAAGCCACGCGGCTGGCGATGCCGGTTTTTGCGGACAATCTCAATGTTATGGAACGGCGGTACGGCACCAAGATTTCGCTCCAGAATATCTATCAGTTTCGGGTGCTCGGGCCGGACGGTGAGGTTGTGAGTCGGTCCATGTCGGCCGAGGCAATTGACAGGGCGCTCGAGGGTCTGGATTCGGGAAGCGCGTCAGGCCTGGACGCGTCGGCGTATCACGAAGGGCTTGCCGATGTTTTCGACGCCATCGCCGAGCAGGATTATGAGGTCGCTTTACGCAAACTCCGCCCCATGCAAAGTAGCCGAGATGAAGCGTTGAAGCAGTCGGCGGAATCGTTGGAGGCGGACATTCAGGCCAAGGGTCAGGCCATGCTCGACGGGGCACGTGCGTTGGTGGAAACCGATCCGGTGGCGGCGATGCGTGCGTTTGACGACGTGGAGGATGCATTCGGCCGGGCCGAGCCGGGTGCGGAAGCCAGGAAAGAGCTGCGGGCGCTCAGCTCGCTGCCTGCGGTGAAAGAGGAGATGGCTGCCCGGAAAATGTTCGCCCGTCTCGCGCAAGGCATGGCCAAGGCCACCGATGAGCAACGCACGGACGTGGCACAATTTGCCGCGTCGATCTATACGAAATATCCCGACACGCCGACCGGCCAGCGCGCCAAAGAACTTGCCGAGCAGATCGCGCGATAATCGGGGCGCGTGCGTGGCTTCAATCAGCTTCCAAGCCAAGCATCACGTCCTCCAGAGTCTCCGCCACGATGAAGTGTGCGAGATGCCCGGGTTTGGCGAAGCGGTGGTCGATGAAGTGATCGAACAGGGTGAGCAGCGGGTCGTAGAAACCGCTGGGGTTGTAAAGCACGATGGGGCGGTCGTGTTCGCCAAGGATTCGGCCGACGAGGATTTCGCTCAATTCTTCGAGAGTCCCAAATCCACCGGGCAGGACGACGAAGGCATCGGCGCGGCGGTCCATTTCTTCTTTTCGCTGCCGCATGGTCTGGGTCACGACGAGCTCGTCGGCTTGGTCATAGCACAGCTCGACGGTCTTCATGAACTCTGGGATCACCCCGATGCACCGCCCGCCATGCGCGTGCACCGCCTGCGCAACGGCACCCATAAGTCCCACGCGCCCGCCACCCCAGACCAACGTGTGGCCCGACGCCGCAAGCCGACGCCCCAGCTCACTGGCGTCCTCGAAAAACGCGCGTTCCACATCATTCGAAGACGAGCAGTAAACCGTGATATGCATGGCTGGGAGGGTAGTGGGTGGGGGCTGGATGCGTATGGAAAATGGAAGTACGAGGCTTTGGGCAGGAGATGTGGACGATTATATTTTGCGTCATTCTGATTTTTCGTGGTTGCTCTACGCGTCTGATTCGGTAGAGTCGGGCGGCATGGGCCTGAGTCTGGCCCCGGGACTGGGCGACCCCGATTTGCGTCGCCTCCGGATACTTTTGCGTGTCACGTCAACCTTCTACGCCGCCCTCCTCGGCGGCGACGTCGGCGTCGGTATCCAGGCCCACCGACGATGGGGCGGTCGGCACCTTGACCGGCTCGTACCGCAACGTCGATTTGATTCGACGGATGCTGTTACTCGCCTGGCGGTTCCGCCGCGCCACCCTCAAGGCGTTGCTGCTGCAGGTGCTCATGCTGATGCTTGCGCTCTCAGGGCTGGGCCTGACGGGTCTGGGGGTGGACGTGATTTACAAAGGGTTTCATCCCGAAGCACGTGCGCCAACATGGCCGCTTGGGTTCAAACCCCCTGAGTCCTGGTCAGGGTTTGAGATGGTCTCATTAGTCGCGGGGGTAATTTTATTGATCGCAGCGGTGCGATTCATCCTGGACCGGGCCAGTCAGGTGGTGGTGGGGCAGCTGGTGCAGGACATCGTGGTGCAGTTGCGTGCGGATGTGTACTTGAAACTCGAGCGGCTGAGCTTCCGATTTTTTGACACGAATGAAACCGGGTCGCTGATTAATCGGGTGACCGGGGACGTCCAGGCGGTGCGGGCATTCATTGATCAGGTCCTGATACAGGTGCTGATCATTGGACTTTCGCTGACGTTTTTTCTGATTTACATGCTGAGCATCAGTCCGTGGTTGACGCTGTGGTGTCTGCTGACCACGCCGATGATGGTGATTTTGACCGTGTGGTTTTCGCGGATGGTTCGGCCGGCGTATCGGCGTAGCCGGGAGCTGTTTGACGATGCGGTGCGGGTGCTCGCGGAGAATGTGCAGGGGGTGCATGTGGTCAAGGGTTTTGCGCTTGAAAGCGAGGAGCGCGACAAGTTTGCCCAGGCCAATGAGGCGGTGTTGTCGCAGCAGCGTTGGATCTTTTGGCGGGTTTCGATCTTCTCGCCGTTGATCACGCTGTTGCCTCAGGTCAACCTGATTGTGCTGGTGCTGCTGGGGGGGAAAATGTACATCGATGGGGAGATCATGCTGGGTACCGGCCTGGTGGTGTTCGCAGGATTGCTCAGTCAGTTTTCTAATCAGGTGCAAGCCATCACGCAGGTGGCCAACACCATGCAGCGAAGTCTGACCGGGCGCAGCGGGTGTTTGAGGTGTTGGATGCGCCGGTGGATATTACGAGTCCCCCCGAGCCGGTGGCTTTGCCTCGGGCGAAGGGTGAGGTGGTTTTTGACGATGTCAGTTTTGAGTATCGCGACGGCCTTGCGGCGCTCGAAGGGGTGAGTCTGCAGGCGGCGTCCGGGGAGTGCGTTGCGGTGGTGGGTGCGACGGGTGCGGGAAAAACCACGTTGCTCAGCCTGATCCCCCGGTTTTATGACGTGAGCAGCGGGCGGGTGATGATTGACGGCGTGGATGTGCGGGACTTGAGTCTTGACGACCTGAGGCGGAGTGTTGGGGTGGTGTTTCAGGAAAGCTTTTTATTCAGCCACACGGTGCATGAGAATATTGCCTTTGGTCACCCCCAGGCGAGCCGGGAGCAGGTGATCCGTGCGGCAGAAGTGGCGCGGGCGGATGACTTCATCAAGGATCTACCCCGTGGGTATGACACGGTGCTGAGTGAAGCGGGTGGCAATTTGTCAGGCGGGCAGCGTCAGCGACTGGCGATCGCGCGGGCGGTCCTGCTTGAGCCACCCATTCTTGTTTTGGACGATCCGACCGCTGCGATTGACCCGGACACCGAAGCGGAGATTCTCAGTGCGATGGATCGTGCGATGAAAGGCCGGACGACGTTCGTGGTGGCGCACCGGTTGAGCACGCTCCGCCGAGCGGACCAGGTGGTGGTCCTGGAGAAAGGTCAGGTCGTGGAAGCGGGCACGCACGACACGCTCATGAATGTGCAGGACGGCCATTACAAAACCGCGGCGGATCTGCAGTCGGCCGACCATGAATCGAGGCAACTCTTGGGGCTGCCCGCACTGGACCGCAGGACTGACGAGGCGTTAAGCGACGCAGATCAGCGGGGTGGAGCATGAGTTCGTTCGGCGGCGGGATGCGCGGCGGAAAAGGGATGCGGGGTCCGGCGGGGGACCGCGGAGATCTCGACTTCAAACTGTTGTGGCGGGCGATGGGGTACATGAAACCCCACCGCCGGCAACGCAACGGCCTGATTGCCCTGACCGTGATTCGAGCGATACAGGTGCCTGCGTTTGCATGGCTGATCAGTTACGTCATGCACGGCCCGATCGAGGGGGGAAATTATCACGCCGTTGTGTGGTGCGGCGTAGCGCTGGCAGCACTGGCAGTGTTTACGCAGGTGACTTTTCACTTTCGCCAGCGGTGGGGTGCGGAAATCGGTGAGAAGGTGGTGCATGACCTCAGGCGTGAGATCTTTGACAAACTCCAACGCATGCCCATGCGGTTTTATGACCGTACCAAGCTGGGATCGATCATCAGTCGCATGGTCTCGGATGTGGAAGCCATGCGCGTTGGGGTGCAGGACGTGCTATTCGTGTCGGTCGTGCAGTTAGGGCAGACGCTGGTGGCGGCGGCGATCATGCTGTATTACGACCCGGTGCTCTTCGGGGTGGTGTTGTGCATGACGCCGATCCTGATGGGAATGACGCTTTACTTTCGGCCCAAGATCGGCGCAGCGTGGCAGGACGTGCAGGAGAGTTTCAGCCGACTCACCAGCCGCCTGGCCGAAGCCATGACCGGGATCCGAGTCACGCAAGGCTTCGTGCGGCAGGAACACAACGCGGCAGCCTTTGGCGAACAGGTCGCATTGCATGGTGAAATGAATATGCGGGCGTTGCGGTTGCAGTCGGTTTATCTGCCGTTGATCGAACTCAATAATCAGTTCTTTATTGCAGCACTTCTCCTGGTGGGCGGGTATCAGGTGCTGGTTCACCAGGGCAGTCTGGTGCCATGGTGGGGCGGAGACCAGGAAGCCACGTTTGCGTCGCTGTTCGTGTTCTTTTTCATGGTCAATATGTTTTTCGGGGGCGTGGCGTTCATGGCCCGGATGTACAACCAGGCGTTGACCGCGATGGCTGGGCGCAGCGCGTGTTTGAGATGCTGGACACGCCGGTCGAAGCGCTGCAGAACGACGATGCTGCGGAGTTGCCGACGATTCGGGGGCGGGTCGCGTTTGAGGATGTCGGCTTTGCCTATGTGCCGGACAAGCCGGTGTTGCACGGCATCAGTTTCGTGGCTGAGCCGGGCCAAACCGTTGCACTGGTCGGGGCGACGGGTAGCGGGAAGAGCACGATCATCAAGCTCATCAGCAAGTTTTATCTGCCGACCCACGGCCGCCTGACGGTCGACGGGGTGGATATCCGTCAAGTGGAAACCGAGTCGTACATCAAACAGTTGGGCATTGTGCTGCAGAGTAATTTTTTGTTCACCGGAAGCGTGCTGGACAACATCCGCCTGGGCAAGCCGGGGGCCACGGAAGCGGATGCCATCGAGGCCGCGCGTCGGCTGGGATGTCTTGATCTATTTGAGCAGCTTCCCGACGGCTTGCACACGGCGGTGGGCGAGAAGGGCACGCACCTCTCGCTGGGGCAGCGCCAGCTTGTGTGCTTCGCGCGGGCGTTGCTTGCGGACCCCCGCATCCTGATCCTTGATGAAGCGACCAGCAGCGTCGACACCATGACCGAGGCCCGGATTCAGTCAGCGCCTCCAGGTGCTGCTGGTGGGGCGAAGCAGCTTTGTAGTCGCGCACCGGCTCAGCACGATTCGCCATGCCTCGATGGTGATCGTGCTGGATCAGGGCAAGATCGTGGAGCGGGGCACGCACGTCGAATTATTGGCGAAGAAGCGTGTGTATGCGAATCTGTACCGCCAGTTTATTCATGCCACCGAAGCGTGAACATGCTTGGCTGCGCTGTGGGGCATGGGTTCAAGCGGCAGGATTGCACAAAACCTCTTGTGCTGGGCGTGTTGCACGTATCAGGTCGATAGAATAATGGCGTGTATGGCGAACCGGGGGCTGCGATACGCACTATGAGTTGATTGGGCCAGCGTTTCATTTGCCCTTTCTCGCGTGAACCCCGCCTGCGTGGCGATCCTTTATGAGAAACAACCCGATCATGACCCTTAAGCTCCCGCTGCGATGGACCGTGAAGCCGTTGATTTTTGCGTTGGCGTCCGCGTTGACGACCGGAGCTTTGGCTCAAGAGGCGCCCAGCGGGGATGCACTCACCCCTCAGCAGGCCGCCGCCGCCGTACGAGCTGCAGGCAAGGCCGCATCAGAGAAGCCAACGTTCCCCGACTTCACCAAGACCGTCGATGGCCTGACTGAAATCCCCGGGCTCATGACGCTTTACCGGTCTAACCCGGACGATCAATCCAAGGACCACACCCAGCTGCTTTGTCGTATTCCGGAACGGCTGCTCAATCAGGACCTGCTTTTTGCCACGAGTATTTCGCGCGGCGAGTTGTCCGGCTTCCAATGGGCAGACAGCCTGGTGCGATGGAAAGTCATCGGCAAACAAGTGGTACTCGAGGCTCCGCCCGTCGCGTTTGTCCAAGGCAAGGCCAACGACCCGGTGCGGGAGGCCATCGAGCGCACCTATCGGCCGCGGTATCTCGCGGCACTTCCCATTGTGACCATGGCGGGTAAGGACCCGGTCGTCGATCTGGGTCGCTTGGTCTTCAGCACCGTCGCCAGTCCGCCTGCCCCGCAAATGGGGATGATGGCGTTGTATTTCGGAAGCAGCGCACAGATCAATCGGTCGCTTTCGACGTACCACAAAATTAAGAATTTCCCGGAAAACACGCTTGTGGACGCGGACCTGGCGATGTCCATTGGCGGAGGCGGGTTTGAAGCGGTCGGCATCTCCTATGCCTTTCGCAAATTGCCCAACAGCACCGGATTTGTGCCCCGCGTTGCCGATGAACGTGTGGGGTACTTCGTCAGTCAGCGTCAGGATTTTACGGCAGCCCCGAGCGATCGTGATCAAGTTCGCCGGTTTATTCATCGGTGGGACCTGCAAAAGCAAGACCCTTCCCTGCGCTTGAGTCCCCCGAAAGAGCCCATCGTTTTTGTGATCGAAGACACGGTGCCGATCCGCTGGCGGCGTTGGGTGCGGGCTGGTATTGAGGATTGGAACAAAGCTTTCGAAGACATCGGCTACGTCGATGCCATCGTCGTGCAGCAGCAGACTTCGACCAACGAATTTGCGGATGTCGATCCTGAAGATGCGCGTTACAACTTCATTCGTTGGATTGTGAGCGGCCGGGGATTTGCCATGGGTCCAAGTCGGGTTGACCCGCGTACAGGTCAGATCCTTGATGCGGACATCATTATTGACGACGGTCTGCTTCGATTTTACACCCGGGAGATTGATGTCTTCGGCCCTTCCGCCATGGCGTCGATCGCAGGGCCTGGGCTTGCCGAACATGCCCGGAAGTATCCCGAATTTACCGCGTTGCTCACCGGACAACCCGTCCAGCCCCAGGCGGGTCAAGTGACGGCTGGCCAGCTATCTCAACCGTTGGTAAAGCCTGACCACGAAGGGCTCGTGTTTGGCGGCATGTCCCGAGCGGCAGGGGGGTTAAATCCAAATATCAACGCAAGCCATACAGACTCGCTCATCACCCGCAGTCATGATCCGCATCATGCAGGCTGCACGCTTGCGACCGGACTTCAGCGTCAGGTCATGATGGGCAACCTGGTGCTCGCCCACGCTGCGGCTGTGCAGACGGCTTCGGGCAAAGAGGTTACGGACGAATTGCTCGGTCAGGTCATCAAGGATCTGGTCAGTCACGAAGTCGGCCACACGCTGGGCCTGAGGCATAACTTCAAAGCGTCGAGCTGGCTCTCCATTGATGAAATCAAAGAGCGGCGTGCGGCGGGCAATCAGCCGACCTCAGCGTCTGTGATGGACTACAACGCGCTGCTGTTTTTCGCAGGCGACAAAGTGGAAGATCTCAAGACGTTTGCATCGCCTGAAATCGGGCCGTACGACCGGTGGGCCATTGAGTACGGCTACACCCAGCCTGAAAATCCTTCGCAGGTCGCAGCCGCGCTTAAGGCGATTGCATCCCGTGCTGGCGAACCCGGTTTGGATTACGCGACCGATGAAGATGTGATGTACACGCTCACGCCTGACCCCCTGGCCAATCGCTGGGACCATTCGAGCGACCCCGCAGCGTGGGCGGCATCGCGTGAGGCGCTGAGTCTTGAACTGCTTGCCAACGTTGAACAGTGGGCGGTCGCTCAGGATGAGCCGGTGCATTACCTGCGACGGATCGTCGATGCTTTGCTGGTCGAGCAGGCTCAAGGATTCTTTTTCTTGAGTCGGCAGGTGGGTGGGCAGTATTTCCACCGCGGTCGACGGGCTGATCTGGCTGCTCGTCCGGCCCTTGTGCCAGTGGATGTTGAAACGCAACGCGCTGCCCTGGACCAGCTCAACGCCACGATTTTTGCAGAAGACTTTGCGATTCTGAATCCCAGCCTGCTTAACAATCTCCCATCCGCCAGGTGGGATACGTGGGGCGGCGGAGAGCTCAGAGTGGATTACCCCATTCACGACCGCATTCTGAGGATGCAGACGATGGCACTGATGCCCCTGCTGTCCCCTGATACGGTCCAGCGTATTTACGACGCCGAACTCAAAGCTATAGACGGCAATGCATTGACTGTGGCTGATCTCATGACCTCCGTCCGAGATGCAGTGTGGTCCGAATTAAAAACGCTTGATGAATCGCGGACGCTGACCGTTATTCCGACCCGCACCGCAACTCAGCCCGCGACACAGCCTGACGGTAAGCCCATTGCTGACTCTGTTTCGACCATCTCCCGCGACCCCGGGATTTTGTCTACCCGACGAAACCTGCAGGGACAATGGCTCGCGATCATGAAGATCTACGCGATGGCTCCTGACAACGCCAGCGTCTCGCCCGACATCAGCCGGATGGCTCGCTTGACCTTGCGGGAATTGCAGTCTGAGATTGATACCGCTCTTGAGAAGCATCAGGACGTGATCGATTTCGCCACCAGAGCGCACCTGATGGAGTCCCGCGATGTCATTGGTCGTGTCCTGGCTGCTCAATACCAGGCTCAGTAATTGCCGCGTGAGGGAGTCAAGTGACAGCCCCACACGAACTGCCTGAGACCGTCGTGTGGGGCTGAGGGTTGGCTTGATACATTCGCCTTGACACGTTCGCTTGGATCTGGGAGAGGACGTTTACGCGTAGTACAGGTCCGGGTTGTTGGCCTTGTCCTTGCCCATTTTGAAGGCAATATCCTTTGCGTAAAACGCGTCGCGTTGGTCACCTTCTGCGGGGTGGTTGTAGGTCAGATAGAAGCTGCGGCGGAAAAGATTGGTGGTGTTGGCGCCGCTGCAGTGAGGCGTGAGGCCGTGGAAAATCACCACGTCGCCTGGCTGGGTTTCCACGTTGACAGGGTCTGGCCAGTGAGCTGCCTGCGCCTCTTCGCGATTGAGATTCCGAATTTCACCCGGCGTGCTGACGAGTCGGTCGTGTACGCCGGGGATGACCTGAAGGCAGCCATTCTCAGGCGTGGCCGCGTCAATACTGATGCTCACTGACAGGAAATGTTCCAGCGGGATGTCCATCCCTTGCCACCAGCTTGCATCCTGATGCAGGTCGTAACCCTGAACACCGGGAGCTTTGAAAATGATTTTGTCTTTGAAAGGGTACGCTGCAGGACCATCGCCTTGAACATCAAAGATGGCTCGCAGTGGCTGCAAAATACGGTCGTCCGCGACGACCTCCCTCAAGGCTTGCGAAACGTCGAGGACCGGATCGAATCGCTCAGGAACCCCAAGCGATGTCGGGGCGCCCTTGCGAAATGGGGTGCGGTGGTTGTTGGGATGTGTCACCGGCAACGAGAGAAGTCGCCAGCACTCTCGGCTGATGTTGCTGCATTCGTCGGGTGTGAAGACACCACGAAGCACGATGTATCCCTCACGAGCGTAGTCCGCTGCAATGCTGGAGGTCGATGCGGAGCTTGTGTCAAAAGAGGTCAGATTGGAAGTAGTCATTGCAAAGGCCTTTGGTGGTGTAGGAATAACGCGATCAGTCCTAAATCTACGATCATTTGCACACACCGCGTGAACGTGCTTGACTATGGATATGACTGATCTTGATGCGGCGCATGTCGCTTTTGCAGATGCTGTTTTTGGCGGTCCGCTGGCGTCGCTTGCGATAGCGTCGAGCGTGCTTGCAGCTTCCGGGACGACACCGCCCTTACGGGTCGTCGCCCTGGCCGAGTCTGCCGAACGAAGTGGTGTTGAAGCTTCCAGGACGTGGAACGGCCCAGCCTTGAAGCTTCATCCCGGCATGGTCTATGCCTTGGTACCGCGATACGGGCGGATCGATTGGGAGGGTGCCATTCACAGTCGCCCGGTGCCGTTTGAAACGGCGAGTGAATTGCTCGATGCGGTCCGGGCGGCGATCGTCTCGCTGCGGCGAAGACAAGTTCGTACCGGTAAGGCGGTGGCGACGCAGGATCTGCAGGCGTTGACGCAGGTTATGTTGGCTCAGGTCCAACGGGGCCAAAACTGGCGTCCGACCTTGTCCACCACGATGGACGCGGTGCTGGTACACCACCTTGACCACTTGAAAACCGCACGCCGGCGTCTGGTCGAAATCGCGATCGACCTCGCCCGGCCGCTCCGCAATGACCGCGATGTTTCAGCCGCATGTCATAGCGTCCTTGAAGCGGTCCTCAATGCGTACGACTTTGCCCAGCTTCGTGATCAAGCCTTCGCCACGCTTTGCGAGCTTGCCAGTCTGGTGGCCTCACGCACCGTGTCGACGAACTTGGCAGAGTCGGCCTCGTTACGACGCGTTCAACACGCTCAACACATCATCGAGCGTGACTTTCGCCTTCCCATCTCCCTGGCGGACCTCGCTTTGTCCGCGGGCTGTTCCACCGCTCATTTGGCTCGGTGCTTTCGCGAAGCAACCGGTCAGACCGTGGTTCAGGCACTACAGAAACGTCGCCTCGAGGAGTCCCGCCGCATCCTGCTCGCTCATCCGCAGCGACCACTCCCGACGGTTGCGATGGACGCGGGTTTCGGTTCCGTCGAGCATTTTCACCGTCTGTTCGTGCGAACCTATCAGATCACTCCCGCGTCTTGGCGTGACAACCCGCAGACAGCTTGATGGTTGTGTTCATGCACAAACCCGATAGCCGGCATGTGATAGGCGGTGTCCCG
>CAWCXG010000005.1:0-30002 GCA_963799465.1 uncultured Phycisphaeraceae bacterium
AGCGGTCCCTGTTGCCGCGTGAAGGGCTCAGCGGTACACTCATCGGCTCGCTCCACAGCCCGTGTGGCGGAATTGGCAGACGCGCTGTCTTCAGGTGGCAGTTCCCGCAAGGGAGTACAGGTTCGAATCCTGTCACGGGCATTTTTGCACCCCGCACATCTTGGCGCGGGGTTTTTTTGCTTTTATGCATCGCTCGCCTTTGGGCCGCTATGGACCCCGCTGTCACCTCACGTCTCGTCGGCCGACTCGACCAGCTCGCCGCGCAACATGCCGAGCTAGACCGGCAGCTGGCTGATCCAGCCGTCGCCACCGACCACGAGCAGGTCCGTCGACTCAGCGAAAGACGCGCCGCGACGGCTCCACTCATCGAGCGGTTCCTGGCGTATCGCAAGACACAGATCGACCTCGAAGAGACCCAGCAGATCCTCGCCGACGCGGACGATTCCGAGCTTGTGGAATTGGCCCGCGAGCAGCTGCCTGAACTCAAGGTTTCCGCAGAAGCGCAGATTGAAGCGATTGCTGCAGAGCTGGTGACCGCTGATGATGCGCAGATCGGCTCGGTGATTTTGGAGGTCCGAGCGGGCACCGGTGGGGCGGAGGCCGCACTGTTTGCCGGGGAACTGTTGGCCGCCTATGAAACCTTCGCCAGGACGAGCGGCTGGCGTTTTGAGCCACTCGATGCTTCGGCCGGCGACCAGGGTGGAATCCGACACGCCACGATCAGCCTCCAAGGGCCTGGGGTATGGCAGTCGCTCGGATACGAGGGAGGCGTTCATTGCGTCAAGCGTGTACCTGCTACCGAGACCCAAGGCCGGGTCCACACGTCAACTGCCACCGTGGCCGTTTTGCCCGAGCCTGAGGAGGTCGAGGTACAGCTCGACACCGCAGACGTCGAAGAGCACATCACCACCGCCCAGGGGCCAGGCGGGCAAAACGTGAACAAAGTCGCCACTGCGGTGCATCTGATTCACAAGCCGACCGGCGTGGAAGTCCGCATGCAGGAAACCAAAAGCCAACAGCAAAACCGGCAAAAAGCCTGGCAACTTCTGCGCCAGGCTTTACGAGCGTCAACGTCAGGAAGCCGATGCACAGCGTGCCGAAGCTCGAGCCGAGATGATCGGCACCGGTGGGCGAAGCGAACGTGTGCGAACCTACCGCTTCAAGGACAACCTCGCAGTCGATCATCGGCTAACCCAAAACTTCAATCTGCAAAGCGTCATGTCTGGCGACCTCAAGCCGCTGACCGATGCATTAATTGCCGAAGACCGAGCGAAGCGTCTCGCCGCCATATGAGATTTCGAGCTTCTTGAACTTACACGCAGCGGAAGATAAGCATCGTACCTGGTATACAGCTCATCGGTCTGTCGAAAAACGCGGCCTGCAGCAGGTCTTTATCGTGAGCCGCTTTAGTCGTGGACTCACCACCCACAACCTCATAGTGCATTTCCGAGTTATTTGGTCGATTACTGTGAGGATTGGGGGAAGCGCTCACCTCTCCTGATAAACACAGGCGATGCCGCGACCACCTGCGGTGTCTCATATCGACGTTTCTCCAGGTTAAGACCTTGGGGTGATGTTGCCGATATCTACAGCTAAGTCTTGCTCTTTCTTCGATATGCGCTTGTGACGATCAAGACTTTACGAGACGCTGCGATGAGGAAAGCCAACGTCTACGTCATACTGCGGAACGATGATCCTTGCGCATTGAGTGACGTCGATCATGAGCGTCGGGTGCTGGAATTATTCGAGCGGTACGGTGTGCCTCATGTCGCGGCGGTAATCCCGCGTGTCGTGAGCGATCCGCATGATGACCGCACCGCCGACCCGCACCCGCTGCATACCAACCCGGCCATGGTCGATTTGCTCAAGACCTACCAGGCCAGGGGCCTGCTCGAAATCGCCCAGCATGGCGAGACCCATCAGACCAACCGCTATCGACCCAGCCGGCACGAGGTCGGCGATCAGCCCGGTTATGACGGTATCGCCGGCCCGTGGTTGGCTTTCAACCCCGCCCACCCAGAAGGATATAGCGAGTTCAACGGCTTACCCATTGCCGAGCAACGCGAAAAGATCGTCAACGGCAAAGCCTATCTCGAAGACCTTTTCGGCATCACCCTGAAAACATTTATCTTCCCCTGGAATGCGTACAACGATGACTGTCTGCGACTCCTGCGAGACGCGGGTTTTGAATACGTGCCCGGCGGGGATGAGGAACACCGCGTGCCGGGGATGTTGGTGCTCGGGTGCTGCACTTGGAACATTGAGGATCAAACCAAACTGGTCGAAGACGCTTTGGATCAGGGCATACCCGCCCTGGTTCATCTGTCATTTCATTCATGGATGCTTAAGGAGCCGGATTTAAGAAAGCTTGAAGACTTCCTCGAACGATTCACTCGTCGTGAAGCGATTGCGTTCATCACGCCCAGCCAGATCGCAGAGATCCCGCACCATGTGGCACGCTATGTCTGGCTTCGATGGTGGCTGCATCGTCTGCGGGCGGCGGTGAACCGTCACGTGCGGACGATCCACACCGGCGACCCGCGGTACTACCTGTTCAGCGTCGGCCATTACCTGCGGCAGATCTACTTCCACGCGATCGCCTGCTTGATTCTCAAAACGCTGGGGCTGACCAAAATGCTCCTGACGCTCAGCATCGTAACGGTGGTGCTGCTTTTCATATGGATGCGTTCCATGTCACCCGCAGCGGTGCTGCCAGTCGTTTCGACGCTTGCGCTGGTGGCGACGCTGTACTTGCTGGGTAAGACCGCGATGCTGCGGAGCATGCGCTGCCGCCAACATCAGGCGGAGGCCAACGGGTGATCACCAAGCAACTGGGTGAACTGGTGGAGTTGGCCTTGCGCTGTTCGCCGGCCGAGACGCTGCGCGAACAGGTCTCAAGGCACTTTGCTTTTTTCAATCGCAAAAAGTCGCCTGCGACCGGCGATCCCCGCGCGGTCTGCATCATTGCCGAGAACACCGCCTGGGGCGGGACCGAGCGTCACACCGACGAGCTGATCAAGTCGCTGTTGGCTAAGGGTTATCACGTCCGGATGATCTGCGGAAACAGGACTCCGCCTGGACCGGAGCTTGAGGCGATGGCTTCGGAGGCGTTCGAGGTCATCCTTGTGCCGCTAAGTATTCACGATGCCAATTCCAAACGAGCGTGGACGCGGATGCTGCGGTCGGTCAAAAGTTATGTGGTGGTGCTGCCCTGTCCGCAGATGAGCGCTGGCAGCTTTGGGTTTTTGCGGGCGGTCCGTCGATCGTTCAGCTCGGTAACCTTTATCGCGCACTGCACGCCGGAACCCTGGCCCAAGGGGATGT
Organism: uncultured Phycisphaeraceae bacterium; assembly: GCA_963799465.1. Classification (GTDB taxonomy): domain Bacteria; phylum Planctomycetota; class Phycisphaerae; order Phycisphaerales; family Phycisphaeraceae; genus JBCCOW01. The sequence continues at coordinate 3,325 of CAWCXG010000005.1, forward strand.
CTCGGCCGAGTCTGGGTGACCTGATGCGTGTTGCAGGGCGAGCTTATTGGATCGAACAGTTGCGTCGGCGGTACCGGATGCGCTGCGCGGATTGCATCATCACGGTCAGCGAAAATGCTCGCCAGCGACTCATTTCGGATTGGTCAGCCAGGCCGAATCAGGTCACCACGATCCACAACGGCGTTGATCGGACCTGGAGCGAAACGACTTCAGGTTTGTCAGAACAGGCGGTGGCCGAGGGACAAACCAGTCGTAACACACTCGTCTTCGGCATGGTCACCCGACTCAGCCAGGAAAAAGGCGTGGATATCGCCTTGCAGGCTTTTGCAAGTTTCTGCAAAGCCCGGCCCAAAGCGGATGTCAAACTGCTGATCGCAGGAGCCGGGCCCGAGGAAGGCAAGCTCGGAAAAGGGGCGGAGCAACTTGGGATTGAAGATCGGGTGGATTGGCTTGGTTTTGAAAGCGACCCGCGGACGGTCTATCAGCGGATCGATGCGGTGCTGTTGCCTAGCCGGGAAGAAGCGATGCCCCTCGCGCTGCTTGAGGCGATGGCGGCGGGTGTGATCCCGATTGCCTTCGGCGTCGGTGGAATCCCCGAGGTGATCCGCGATGCGTCGCTGGGCTGGCTGGTTGAGCCGGGCGATGTCGAAGGGTTCGCCGGGGCGTTAGGCAGTGTGTTCGATCTGTCCGAGGAGGCGCGAGCAGACTTTGGCGTACGGCTGGCTTCGCATATCCAAAGCCACTTTGATGCAGATCAGCAGCTGGCGAAACTCCAAAAGGCAGCGGGACTCGACAACGATTCCAACTTTCGCAAACGTTTCCTGATGAGCAAGGCCCGCGACATGGGGCAGGCCTGGTTGGACTATTTCAGGCTTTGGCTTTATGCCCACCGCAGACCGGAAGCGGCTCAGCCTCGGCCAACCGCAGATCATCTGTCAGCCCACACCTCCGCAAAGCCTTCGGTCTGCGTCCTCGAAGAAAGCCACGGCTGGGGTGGGGCGGAGAACCACACCTATCAACTCATCGAACACCTTCACGCCAGGGGCTTCCCGCTTGAGTATGTATGCGGACTTGAAAGTCTGACGACACCGCCTTGCGGACTCTACATTCAGCGTGCTCCGATCAGCATTTTCGATGACGGAATGGAAACAGAATCGCAATGGCTCGAGCATTTCGCCTCGCTTAAAAGCCGGGTGTTGGTGTTGCCTGCACTGGATGTCAACTTTGGTAGAAGCCTTGGATTTATGAAGGCTATCCGTAAAACGTTCGACCGCATCATTTATATCGAACACACGCTACCGCCAGCGATGCCGACGCGGACCAGCAAGCGATATCTCGGCGGTCTCATCCCGGGATATTCGCTGTGGTGGCATAAAGAACGGCTGCGGCGAAAGCTGCGTATGCGGTGCCCCAGCAAGATCGTCGCGGTGAGCGATTCAGTTCGCGACCATTTCATAAAGATCTGGGATTGCCCGGCTCAGAAAATCGTGACGATCCGTAACGGCGTGAACTGCGAACGCTTTGCGGTGACCCCAGAGCAGCGTGAAAACGCGAAGCATGACCAAGGCATCCCGCGAGGCACGCGGGTGTTCGGGATGATGGCTCGACTGAGCGAAGAGAAAGGCGTGGACCTCGCGCTGCGGGCATTTGCGCAATACCGTGCAATGGAGCCGACGCGGCCAAGCGTATTCGTTGTGGCAGGCACCGGTCCCGAAGAGCAGCCCTTGCGTGACCTCGCGGATGAACTCGGTGTCTCGGAGCAGGTACGTTGGCTGGGTTTTCGCCGGGACACACCTGCCGTTTTCGCGATGATGGACGTCGTGCTGGCCAGCAGCCGATTCGAAGGGCTGCCGCTGGCATTGCTGGAAGGCATGGCAGGGGGTGTGGTGCCGATTGTGTTCCGCGTAGGCGGAATGCCCGAAGTCGTAGACGATCCGAGTCTCGGCTGGGTCGTCGAGCCCGGTGATATCACAGGCTTCGCCCAGGCGATGGATGCGTTCTCGCAACTGTCCGATGAGCAGATCGAAAGCTACAGGCAACGCGTCACGCAATGTGTCCGCGAAAAGTTCAACCTTGAAAACGCGAACGGTCGGATCGCCGCGCTGATCGAGCAGGAAGCCGCGACCGTCCCGAAAGTGCGTGCGACCCAGACGCTTCATGCATGGGAGGCTCCATGTCCTCAGCCATGATGGAGTTACCTGCAGCCAAAACCGTTGAACCCAGCGATGTGAATCGGCCCAGGGTTTTAGTGGTGGCACCAGAGCCGTTCTATGAAGATCGAGGCACGCCGATCGCGTTGCAGCACGTTCTCAAAAGCTTCGCTCAGCTGGGTTACCAAATCGACCTGTTGACCTACCCCATCGGCAACTCGCCAGCATTCGATCACGTGCGATACATCCGCGCTGCCAATCCGTTAAAGCTGAAACATGTATGCATTGGATTTTCGTTTCGGAAACTCATATTGGACCTTTCTTTATTTTTTAAATTAAGGAAACTTCTGCGTAACGAGAAGTATGCATTTATCCATGCGATCGAAGAGTCGGCGTTCCTGGTGACCCTGCTGATTCGCAAACAGCAGACACCGATGCTGTATGACATGCAGTCCAATATGGCTGAGCAGCTGTGCAGCCATCGTTGGCTGAAGCTTGGGCCTTTGCCACGTGTGTGGCATGCCTGCCAACGCTGGCTGATCCGGCGTAGTACATTGGTTGCATGTAGCCAAGGCCTGGAAGACTACATTCAGCAGTCGGCCCCTGCCACGCCGATCCATAAGTGGTTCTACCCCAACCAATCGGTCGAAATTGATCCGCAGCTCGTTAAGAACCTGCGTCGGGGACTGTGTATCGCCGATGAACAACCCGTCATCGTGTACACCGGCAACGGCGCGGGGTATCAAGGCCTCGACCTGCTGATGCAAGCAATGCCTGGGGTCATCGAGCGGTTCCCGGACGCGATGTTTTTGATGGTCGGTGTTGATCTGCAGTGCCAAATGCAATTGCAGAAAAAGCTGTCGGCCTTGGTGAAGCAAGCCAGCTTTCGATTGATTCCCCGGCAGCCTCAGCGTTCAATTCCGGCTTACTTGCAGATCGCTGATGTCCTGGTTTCGCCACGGACTTTTGGCGAGAATCTACCGTTGAAAGTGATCGAATACCTTGCTGCGGGTCGCCCAATCGTCGCCACCGATATCAAGGCGCATCATTGCATGCTCACAACGCAGACCGCGGTACTGACGCCGCCAACGGCGACCGCGTTTGCAGAAGGCATCGTCTCGCTTCTGGCAGACCCCCGGCGCGGTGCGCAGTTGGCTGACCAGGGTTTGGCGTATTACCGTGATCATCTGGACTGGCAACATTTTTACCGTTCCACCGAGCAGGCGATCCATAGGTTGCTCGGGCGAGTCCAACCGCCACCCGATACGTCGATGACCATTGACACGAAATCACATCGGCCCACGGTTTCAGTCGTGATCCCGGTCCGCGATGCTGAGGACAGCGTTGGTCGATTGGTGACAACGATCTTCGCCCAGAGGTCTGCGGATCAATCGCTGGAGGTGCTGGTGGTCAACGATGGGTCGACTGATCGGACTGCGGCGGTCGCGTCCGCGGCAGGGGCGCGGGTGATTGATGTGCCTGACTCAACAGGCAATCCCGCCCGGGCCAGGAACCTCGGGGCCCGTGAGGCGGTGGGACAATTCCTGATTTTTCTGGATGTCGATTGTGTGCCTGAGCCGGGCTGGCTGGAGGCGATCCTTACATCGCATGATACGGGATGGCGATGCGTTGGCGGTGCGTTGTCGATGCCTGGCGGGCTGTCGCTGATGTCCCGTTTGGATTATTACTGCGGCTGGTATCACTCCCACGAAAAGCAGGCGGCGCATCACACCGCCCAGCATCCGCCCTGCAACCTGGGCATTGAAAGGGCGTTGTTTCTCGAAACGTCGGGCTTTACCGAAACCCAGCCGATCGCGTATGCCCACGAAGAACTCGCCTGGCAACACGAGCTACATGTTCGCGGGGTGCAGATCCTGTTTCAGCCTGCCGCGCGTGTCGGACATCACAACCGTAAGGGTCTGGGCAACGTGCTTCGCCGCAGCTACCGATGGGCGTACAGTGCAGTGGAGAGTAAACGCGGCACGGGGATTACCCGTTGGGGTTGGCTGCACCGTTCACCGCTGTTGGCGGCACTGATTGCGATCCCGCTGATCCCGGTGCACGCGGCATATATCGTGGCTTGCTGGATCCGCGTAGGGGTGTGGGAGCCGCTGTGGCTGAGCCCGATGGTGCTGCTGGTCCGGACCGTCTATGGCCTTGGGATGTGCGTCGGCACGCTGCGATACATGGCGGTCAACGACCCCGCTGCGGAAAGAAGGCCGCGATGGGAATGATGGCCCCCTGCCCGCCGATCCATCCCCGGCGGCCGCCTTTGCCGGCCCTCGCCATGACCGTGGCGATCTGCACCCGCAACCGTACCGAGCAGCTCGCTCGTGCGCTGCAGTCCATCCGCGACCAGGATCGAGCTCCAGACGAGGTCCTGATCGTTGATAATGCGCCGTCTTGCGATGCCACGCGGCAAATCATCGAGCGTGATTTCCCATCCTATCGCTACGTTCGTGAGACCCGGCTGGGCCTGGACTTTGCGCGAAATCGAGCACTGGCCGAGGCGGGTCATGAGTATGTGGCTTTTATCGACGATGATGCGGTGGCCGACGCTGACTGGACGGCCCAGCTGTTTGAGACACTCGCGGAGCACTCCGGCGTCGGGCTGTGCACCGGTCAGATCATGCCGCTGTCCCAAGAAACGCTTGCTGAGCAGCTGTTCGAAGCCAACGGTGGGTTCGGCCGAGGTAACCAATTGATCCATCTGCCCCACGATGCAAAGCGACGCCTGCACGGTCGGCGGGTCCCGCTGATCGCGTGGTCCGTGAGCATCGGCAACGGCACGAACTTCGCGCTTCGACGATCCGCAGTGGTGCAACTCGGCGGATTCGATGAGGCCTTCGAACTCGGCCAGGTGCTGCACGGCGGGGGGGACCTGGACCTCTTCTGGCGGATGCTCAACGCGGGGCATGAACTGATGTATCAACCCAAAGCTCGGGTCAGGCACGAACACCGCAAAGACCTACCAACCATGGCCGAGCAGTTGGCATCGCACCAGCGCGCGGTCGTCGCGTTTCTGGTTAAGAGCCTCAAAGCGGCACACGGCAAGCGACGGCTGAGCATTGCGGTCTTCACCGCTTGGCGGGTGATGAAGCCCGGCTGGCGGATGCTCAAGCGATGCGTCGGACGCGATCCACTCGACCTGCCAACGCTAGGAAAGATGTGGCGGTACAGCATCGAAGGGCTGACCATCTATCGCCGAGCCCAGGCCATCGCGCAGCAGCGCCGCCACGATCCGGAAGCAAATTGACTATGCAAATACAAACCTATCCCAAAACCAGAAGCACCGTGGGGCATTTGCGTGAGCTGTGGAACTACCGAGAGCTGATTGCCGGGCTGGTATCGCGCAATCTCAAAGTGAAGTATCAGGACTCCATGCTGGGTTTTTTCTGGACGCTGTTGAATCCAGTGTTGTCCGTGATGGTTTTGACGGTTGTCTTTTCGCGGATCGTCCGACTCGATGTCGAGAACTACTGGGCCTTCCTGCTCAGCGGTTATTTCGTCTGGCATTTCATTTCTCAGTCCATCGGCGCATCGACGTTTCTTCTTGTGGAACACGCGGAGCTGAGCCGAAGCATCGCGTATCCGCAGGAAGCGCCGATTATCGCGGCAGCGATTTCCCGCCTGATCGAGTTCGCGATGGAGATGGTGCTGATCCTCGTGACACTTGCGATCTTTCATCACGGAGGCCACGTGCCGGCAAGCTTCCTTGTCGTGCCCTGGCTGCTCGCGATCATGTTCATCCTGGTCCTGGCGGTGATGTTTCCGATGGCCACGCTGTCGGTGTACTACCGCGATGTGTACCACGGCCTACCGCTGATACTCATGATGTTTTTCTATATCAGCCCGGTCTTTTACCCCGCAAGTTTGGTGACCGGGCCGTTTCGCATTCTGTATTTCTGCAACCCGTTGGTCCCGCTGCTCACCGCTTTTCATCAGGCCTGCTATGAGGGCGTCTTCCCGTCGGTCGGTATCAGTCTGGTGATGACCGGCGGCAGCCTAGTGGCGTTATACGGCGGCTACCTGTTCTTCAACCATTTCAAGGCGTCCTATGCCGAAATCCTTTGAAGACAACCCCGACCTGGTGATCACCTGTGAACAGGTCGCCAAGAAGTTTTATTACACGCGGCACCGCATCCAGTCGGTTCGCGAGGCATTCATTCGGCTTGTGCGTCGGCAGCTGCCAACGCGTCGCGATCCGATCTTCGCGCTCGAACCGTTCGACATGACGGTCCGGCGCGGCGGTGTCGTTGCCTTGATCGGACCCAATGGGTCGGGCAAGAGTACGGCCCTGCGATTGCTTGCGGGTATCTACTCCCCGACCTCCGGGCAGATTAAATTGCGCGGCCGATCGGCGGCGGTGATCGAACTGGGTGCGGGATTCAACAATGAACTCAACGGCAACGCGAACATCCAGCTTTATGGCACGTTGATGGGACTGTCACGAGCGCAGATACGAGAGCATTACGATGAGATCGTGGCCTTCGCGGACATTGGCCATTACATCGACGCGCCGGTCAAGATGTATTCCTCGGGAATGCGGGCCCGGCTGGCGTTTGCGGTGACGATCTGCCTGGAGCCTGACATTTTGTTTCTCGATGAAGTGCTGTCGGTCGGCGATCAGGCGTTTCGTAACAAGTGTTTCAAAAGGCTTCAGCGTTTTCTCAGCGATGGTGGGACGCTGGTCATGGCGACACATGATCTGGACGAGGTCAGCCGACTCGCCTCGCATGTCATCTGGTTCGAGCATGGCAAGGTCGCGATGGAAGGACCCACCGAGCCGGTGCTGCACGAATACAACGCACCGGATATCGAAGAGGATGCGGTGGAGGGTGACTGAGCATCATCGCACGACTCGGCCGATCGCCGTGGCGGAGATGGAGCTCACGCAGCCTTGGCCGACGGCTCGAACGTTCGCATCGCCGTATGCCGAGGTGGATGTGCTGCTACGCGAACAACATCAACCGGTCGGCCTTGTGCGGGTTGGGCTGATTGAAGGGCAGCTTGAAGCAGAGCAAATTGAAGAGGCCTGGCAGCGTCATCCGGAGATCCGCAAACGGGTCCGACGTTGCCGACTGCACGAACGACTGTTGAAGCATCACCCGCCAAAGACTGAGCAAAAGCTCAATTGGTCGCTGATCATCTGCACCCGCGACCGCTCCGAAGACCTGCAACGCGGCCTCGACGCATTGGTGCAGCTTGAGGACATTTCAACGGGCGAAGTCTTAATCGTGGACAACGCCCCCTCGACCGATGCCACCAAGCGGCTGGTCGAGCGGTACCCGTTCAGGTATTTGCGGGTTGATCGGCCGGGCTTGAACTGGGCCCGTGATGGCGGGGCTCGCGCAGCGAATGGGGAGGTTCTGCTCTATACCGATGACGATACGGTGGTGGACCGATATTGGATAGCTTCAATGCGGCAGAGTTTCAGCAGCCCGCGCGTCGGTGCGGTAACAGGGTTGATCCTGCCGCTGGAACTTGAAACGCCTGCACAGCACACGTTCAAGCGTTACGGCGGGCACGACCGCGGGTTCGACGAGAAAACCTATGACCGCAACACGCTTTACCCCGCGGCCGCTGGCGGCGTGGGTAGCGGCGCGAACATGGCCTTTCGGCGGGACCTGGTGATACAACTCAACGCCTTTGGCGTCGAGATGGACTGCGGGACCGCGTCCCGTTCCGGCGGCGATGCCTACGCGTTCTACCGCATCCTCGCGGCGGGTTATCAAATTCACTATCAACCCCGCGCCCTGGTCTGGCATCGTGACCGACGAGAGTGGGCGGCGCTGCGGAAGATGCTCAACGGTTACAGCGTTGGCGTCTTTGCGTTTCTCACTCGCATCCTAATCGAACACCGCGAAGGCGACGCGGTCGAAGTCGGACTGTCCTGGTTTCGCAAACATCATCTTCGCCAACTGCTCCGCAGCGTGTTGCGGCAACGAGATCGCTTACCCCTCGACTTGCTCATGGCGGAATGCAAAGGCGTCGTGGTCGGCCCATTCGCCTACTTGCAAACCCGTCGCCAGGAGCGTCGGTATTCCCGGAGGCAGGCGTGACATTGACCTCATCCGCCCGATCGGCATTGACCTCGCAATCGGCGCTGGCGTTGAGCGTGGTGGTTCCGTCTTTCAACCGTCAAGGCTCGCTGGTTGCGTTTTTGACAGCGGTGGAAAGCCAGACGCTGACGCCCGACGTTTACGAAATTATCATCGTGCTTGATGGCTGCACCGATGGCTCAGCGGCCTGGCTTGAGCAGTGGGCAGCGCAACATCCAGGGTTCAATCTTCGGGTTATCGAGCAACGCAATGCCGGGCAATCCACAGCACGCTCGCATGGTGCCAGGCTGGCGCGGGGCTTGGTACTGTTGTTTCTCGATGATGACATCGTCCCGGGGCCCGAGTGTTTTGAGATACATGTGCATCGCCATCGCTTGAGTGATGGCGAAGACAAGTGCCGCGACGGGGGCCGGTGCGTGGTGCTGGGTGATGCATGGATGATCGCGCCCGAGGCCGAGTCGTATTACGCGATGCTCACCCGGATGTGGTGGGAGGACTATTACGTTGAACGAGCCCAACGGCAGCCTTATAGCAGCTACCGCGACTTCTGCTCAAGCCACGTCTCGCTGTCCCGCGATTTATTTTTTGATGTCGGCGGCTTCGATTCGCAGTTCCAAGGCTACGGCGGCGAAGACTACGAACTGGGCTATCGATTGCTCAAGGCGGGGGCCCGGTTCCATCTCGAACCCAATGCCAAGGCAGAACACCACCACATCGGCAGTACCCGGCAGGTCCTGCGGAACCTGATCGATGAGGGATGCAACGATGTCAGGCTTGGCCGCAAGCACCCCGAACTACTCGCCGACTTGCGATGCGTGAAAACCGGACCCGCAACTCGCCTGGTTCAGGGCGTGCCCCTTTTGTTTAACGGCGTGATAAAAGTGGCGAGTGGGGTATTAGATGTTTGCGAAAAGCTTCAGCTCTGGCACGCCTGGCGTTGGCTGTTGGGTAAGTCACGTTTTATCGCTTACAGCCTCGGGGTACGCACCGCATTCCCCAGCCGACGAGCCTATCGCCGATGGCTAACCGACCAGCCCGAAGTCGCCCACGCAGTTCTGGACATCACTGACGGCCTGCCAGCCGACCTGTCCAATGTCTGGCTCCATGGTCCAAGCCGAATCACGCTTTATGCCCATGGCAAAGAAGTCGGCAATCTCAAACTGGCCTTGCCCCCGCTGGGACCCCTAGCTCAATTCCTGGCCGATGCGATCGCAGAGCAATACCCGGAATTATCGAGCGGGTTGTGCCTCAGTTCATCATGCTCAAATACGCATCGCGATAAGTCTCACGCGCGTCAAAGCATCTTTCGCAACCCGTCACACCCGATAGATGGCGCGTAGGTTCGCACCAACAAAAAAACTAATGGGCGATACAGGACCAAGACGATCCCCCGTAACAGTAGTTGCGGTAAAGAGTAGCAAAAGGTCGATCTTAAGCCTGCTGCAAAATCCGGTGCAGCTTACGAGGTCCATCGCGTCGATGGCTGTGTCCTCGTCTTGTAGTCAAAGCGGCTGGGCGGAGCGGCATGTGCGTGATAGTGCTGTCTTTGTCCGCGTAGCCTAGGTGTCGCATCCTCTGCATACCGTTAATCCGTTCAGTCAAGTTCAAGGGCAGCAGGGAACCGGTTTGGTACTTTATGGGTTCTAAAGGAGTGTGACGTGGTCGATTTTCCAACAACGCACTGGTCGTTCATCACAGCTCTTCAGCAGGCCGACGATGCTTCGCAGCGTCGGATGCTTGGAGCGTTTCTGGTTCGATACCTACCGGTCTTTCGCCAGCACCTGCGTCAACGCTTCCCGACGGTCGATGAGCACTCCCGTGAGGACATACTCCAGGGATTTGTCACCGATCGCATTCTGGAGCGACAGATTCTCTCTCACGTGGCTGACTCGAAGGGACGCCTTCGCTCGTTCCTGCGTGTTTGCCTGAATCACTTTGCCATCTCGATGCTTCGCAAGTCTCCGCTTGAGCAACGTGGGGGTTCAGACCCTTATGCATCTATCGAGGAACAGCTTGCCGTGGACGAGCCTGGTGCCACGTCCTTCGACATCGCATGGGCGGACCAATTGCTCACCGAGGCCATGCTCGCGATGAAAGACGATTGCGCCGAGCACGGGCGGCAAGACATCTGGGACGTCTTTGATTTCCGTGTCCTGCGACCCGCTTTGACTGGCGCGCCGCTTTTTTCGGGTAAGGAACTGGGAGACAAGCTGGGACTGACGGAGAAGCAGATCGCCAACCGCCTCGTCACCGCAAAGCGGATGTTGCAGCGAAAGCTCGAAGATGCGGTCCGCGAGTACGCCGTATCAACCGCTGAAGTGGATGAAGAGCTTCGAGACCTGATGCGGATTTTCTGCGATGCAGGATCGGGGCGGAACCAAGCGTCGATCATGGGAAGCGAGGCGTGATGCAATTCAACGCCTCGGCAATCTCGTCCGTATTTCAGTTTCTGGCAAGCGAGGAAATCACCGATTTCGGCGGTGCAGTACCTTTTGGTTATTCGCAAGTTTCGATCCTCGAAGATCGTCGACAGTCCGTTGTGTATCGGGCAGTGGACGATCGCAGCGGCTGCGAAGTGGTCATCAAGATGATGCGACCAGAGGTCGCATCGGAGGTCGCCCAGGAACTGATCAGCTGGGAAGCGACCGTTCTCGATCGATTGGCAGGCCGTTTCGCTCCGCGATTGGTTGATGTAGGGCAAACCGCATCGGATAAGCCTTTTCTCGTCATGCAATTCGTCGAAGGGGCGTCAGTCGTCGACCAAATTTCGACTCTTTCGCAAGATGATGGACGCGAGCTGGCCGCTTCGGTCCTCGAAGCTCTTGAGGAGGTGCACTCAAACGGAGTGATCCACGGCGATCTGAAACCCGAGCACATTGTCAAAGACCGACACGGCGTCATTCACTTTCTCGACTTCGGACTGGCCGCACTCGTTCAAGCCGAGCGGCCCTCCGGGTTCTTGCGCGGCATTCGGGGCGGCACCGAGGCGTACCTCAGCCCGGAGCAAGCCGAGTCGCCAGCCCTGCTTCCGTCGGTCGCGAGTGATGTTTATTCGATGGGCATCATCCTGCGGGACTGTCTCGCCTCTGACGCTCGTGTCTCTGCTGCCCTCAGCCAAGCCGTTGATGCCGATCCGTCCCGGCGACACCGTTCTGCGAAAAATTTCGCCACAGAATTGCAACGAAAACGCGGTAAGGCCGCCTACATAAGAGTTCACACCGCCTCTATCGCCACCGTCTTTGGGATTGCCGCGGTTTCAATGCTTTCCTTTGGATCAATTCGATCAGCCTCACCGATGTCGGGCTGGGGTGGAGAAGATGCTTTGGCAAGATCAATCGAACGGCGTGCTGTGCCCACGATCGCCGAACCGCAAGAGATGTCTGGAGCACATTTCCGCTTCGAGGAACCTCTCTTGCACGGCGTGCTGCTCCCGCAAGGTTCGGGCGTGCTCGGCGTCACACTGGAGGGCGAGATCGGTGTGGTGGAGACGGACCGATCTGTCAGAATGATCGCTCGTCTTCACTCAGTGCGGCACCTTTCGGTCAGCAGTCAAGGCGACCAATTCTCAGCCACTTGTGATGACGGATCGGTCTGGCTCGGTGACTTGGCGTCAGGCAAGCTTGATTGCGCATCCGAAGGTGAAGGCATCAGCATGACCGGCTTCGATTCGGCCGGCGGACTTTACGGCTGGTCGCCACGCGCTCGGCGTCTGGGAGCGATAAGTGGCAACGAGTGGGCCGTTCTCATTGAACGTGGAGGCCCTCTCCCCAACTCTTCTGGCGGGCTTGCCTACGTCACTATTTCAGAAGATGGGCGCAGTCACATCGGGCTCGCCGGCGAAGAGAACGCGCCGATCTCTCTTGAAATCGGCGAAACGCCGGTAAGCGTTTCGGTGAACGATTCGGATATCATTACAGCCGTCGGCTTGAAGTCCGGCGTCTGCCTCGTGCGTCGAACAGAGAACGAAGACTGGCGTGAAGTCCGAACGGAGGGCGGTCGCCCGATCTGGGGCGTGGTCACCGATGCATCCGGTGATCATGTCTACTCCATTTCCGACGAAGTGTCCGTCATCAACGTTTCCACGGCGACGGTTGTAGGACGTTTAACAGGGGTACTGAACGGACTGCCTTTCGGCGTCTCGCTTTCGGAAGCAAGCGGAATCATCGCCGCGACGAACGAGGAGATGAGATGGTGGCAACCCAACAATGCCGGCATTCGCCTGGCTTCACGTTAGTCGAACTGATCGTGGTGATCTCCATCATCGCGATGCTGATCGGAGTTCTGCTTCCTGTACTGAATCGAAGCCGTGCGACGGCTTGGACTGTTCGCTGTGCATCGCTGCAAGGCCAGCTCATGACGGGGTGGTCGTCAGCGATGATTGATCGTGACTACCGAATTCCCGCCTCGCTCCCGTGGCAGACTGGTCCGGCATGGTATGAAGTACTTGAAAAGCAACTCGAACCCACAATCGATCTGACCGATCATCACCGACGACAACGAGGTTTGATGTGCCCACAGATTGATTCAACATATCCCAGAAGTGGACCACCAACTAGATACTTCGGATACGCGGTGAACCTATGGTGGCAACAGGCATCTGGATTGGGCGAAAGTTTTGGACAGCGGTGGGACAGTATTAAAAATCCTTCGAACTACCCATGGCTGTCCGATCCAGAGGTCCTTTTGTCAGGTTCGCTGGCAACAATGAGATTGCAGTTTGGTCAGGGCACCGCTCCCGACTGGCGTGTCGGGTTTCATCATGCCACAGGTCAATCCGGTGTGGCGGTCTATGCAGATGGTCACGTTGCATCGGTCACAAGGGCTAATCTGGTCGAGACTGGCCCAGATGGTATCTCTAGCTGGCTTACGTGGGATTAAGCCCGCCGAGGCCTGCCGAGCAAAGAGGCAAGTGCCAACAAGCCGACGGCGGCAGGTTCTGGCACGGATACAAACGTCGCGTCAAAGCGCAGTGCAAAGCTGCCAAGATCTGGCGGGCCCGCGATGAGTAGCCCCAGCGTTCCCTCGGCGTCGAGGGGCCCAAAGATCAGTCCGGTCGGCGTTGGGCTGCCAAACAATGTCTCATAATCGCCAAAAACGATGCTCGGTGCCCCGCCATCAATGAAAATCCCATCGGCGATACTCCCGATCTCAATATTCAATGACTCAAACGGCGAAGTATCGACAACTCGAAAAAAGAGCAGCTCGAATCCGGAAAACCCCTCCGCGTTGACCGCAAGAAGCGTGTCCTCCTCGTCGGCCAAATCAAGCAGGAACAGCGGTGACCCAAGTCCAGAAACTGAGACTGCAGCACTGCTACCACTCTCAACTTGGACGGTAAACACTTCAGCGGCGGAGATAGGGGTAGCGAGAACGACCAAAAAGGTGATTACAGCGATCTGAACCATGGGGTGTGATCCCTCCAATAAAAAAGTCTACAAAAAATCTCTGTCCCGCGCAGCGCATCGAGCTTAGTCACGTTTTAACTGGTAGCCGGGCTATCGCTGCTGCGTCAACTTTTTTGGAGCCACATGTCAACGACCTATCTTGTAAAAGTCATCACTCCGTGCCAGGGCCAGCAACTCGTGACTCAGCAAGGTCCGACCTTCTACGCGGGCAATTCCGGAAACTTTGACTTTGCTCAGGTCGCACGGCCGAGTACAGCTACCCAATGGGCCGTGAATATCTACGAATATACGAATCCATCGAGCCCGTGCTATCCGTCGAAGCAGTTCAAACAGGTTACCCCGAACGCCAGTGACCCTCGCGGTCCGTATCAGGGGGTGGATTCAAGCGGGAACTTGGATCCAGCGGAAGGAGAAGCCAATGTCGAAGACTGGCCTTGATACACCAGCGGCACCGAACCAACCCAGGTTTGACAATGACCGGCTTTGGTGGACTTTGGTCGGACTGACGGAGACATTTGTCTCAGCGAGAGGTTGTCGGATTTTGGCAGTCCGCATGTTCTATGCGAGAAGTAGCGAGATTGTAGCCAGCTACGAGTGTGGCTGGCCCGATGTGTCCAGCGAACCTTCCGCTGGCTTTTCGTGCCGTATTCCGGGGCGGCACGACCATTGGGCTACCTTTCTATGGAAAAACCTCGGGTCTGAGAGCGTCAGTATGAGCGACGATACCGTGGTAGCACAGCTGATCGAGCGGATCGGTTATCTCGCCAAGACCGAACTTGGTGGGCAAGAGCTGTCCCCCACCGAGCACAAGGTGTATGAACTGCTCACGAAGCAATTGAGCGAACGTGAGATCGCCGCGAGTCTTGACCGGTCGCGTCACACCATTCACGTGCATGTGAAAAGTATCTATCGCAAGCTGGCCGTCAATTCACGACCGGAATTGCTGTCAAAGGCTTGATGCACTTGACTCAAAAACCCGCCCGACCCCACGAGGGGATCGAACGGGCTTCCGGGGGTGGGGGTAGCAAGGTTAGCTCGACGTTGTAGAGAGTGTATCGGTTGGGCTAGCCTGTGTCCATGAGCATTCATGGTTCGATGCATGAACAGCAAATTTTCGCACTGGGCGAAGTACCGGCCTCGGACTGCACGTCCAGTAACTGCTTCTGTCGAGCCCGGAGAAGAAGGTACTGTTTGGGATCACGCCGATCGCTCCCAAAGCATCACAACAGCACGCTCTGCTGCATATGCCGGTGCTGCACCTATCTGCATTCTGACACCCCACACCCCTGAAGCCACATCGCCCGACAATCTGTGCGATTTTACACGGCGGACCGCAGGATCAGACATGAAGATGCAACACAGGCCAGTGGGTAATACAGGCCCAAGCGGTTTCCTCAAAACATACTGACAATACTGGCCTTACCACCTGATTTCTGCGGCCCTGCTGCAATAACAGGTGCATCGAACTCATGGTCCCGATTCCTGTGACCCTACCGACTCATTGCTCACGGCATCGACGCTTCCATCAATCGCTCAACAACGTTGAGGTCCGTTGTGATGGCGGCTTGAGTGACGTTGCCTTGCTGCACGAGCACGACGGGGATCACCCGGCGGTGTTGTGCTTGCAGGATGGCTTTGAGTTCTTGGTGGTTGCGTTGGAGTTGGGTGCGGCCGGCTTCGATCGAGGCGGGGTCGTCGAGACGGTCGCCAGCGATTTCGCGTGACCATCGCTCGGCTGTTAGCGCGTCGGGCATGGACTCGGCTTGAAGAAGTCGGTGGTCGAAGGCTTCGAACATCCGTGGATTGATCGATCGCAGTCGCTCGGCGAGTTCGGCCCGAACACAACTTGCGCTGAAGCGGGCCATGTCCAGGTTGAGCGGGCTGCCGCAACCGCGTCCCGCAGCAATCGGTCGCCAGTGGATGAGCACGCTGTCCCACGGCTCGCGGTTCGACGCGACGGCTTGATCGATCTTGCGGTGGAGCACTACACATTTCGGGCACGCGTAGTCGTAAAAGACTTCGAGGTGGACGGAGGGGTATTCGGGCTCATCGGCAGCGAGGGAAGCCGGCTGGCTGGCCGGGGTGAAAACGATGGGCATCGGCTCGACGGGGGCGGTCGGCCACTGCCACTGCACTGCCGCCATCGCCGCGACGCCGAGGACACCACAGACCACGAAGTAAATCCACCGGCCGACGTGACATCGAGAGGTTACGACAACCGTCGCGGCGAGCACAAGTCCCACCGCATGCGTCGCAGTGCACCAGACGCAAAAGCTCTCGATCACCATACCCTGCAGGAAGACGAACCACACGGCGGCGGCAGCGATCGCCCCGGCCAGCCCTATCGCGATCGCGTGGTAAAACCGTTGATGCCGCGAGCCGAACTTGACGAATAGCAGAGCCCACACAAGCACCGTGTAGGTCCCGACCGCCAACAAGGCCACCGGCAGGCCGAGCATATCCGACCAAGGGCCGCTGAGTAGTTCCGTACAGCTGCTGCCCTCGCCGCAGCCCGGTAAGCGAGCTGCCGCCTGTGCCGCGACGGACAACCACGCCAGCACCAAGCTCAGCCCCAGGCCGATCACGCCAAGCCCGAGCGTGAGCCAAGCTCCCGGCCGCGCCGCACTCTGGACCACCCCGCCGCGACTCGCCGGACTCATCGCGTATCACTCGGATCAACATCGGGCGTGGACCGACTCGCTCGCAGCCGGATCAACTGGCGGTGGGCCCAGTCGTTCCAGCGTTCGCGGTCGTCGAGCAGCACGAGTTTTTCGAGCAGGCTCACCAGGTCGGCCGACTTGTCGCCCTGCCGAACCTTCACCCGCACCAGGTTGCTGATTACCTCGGGATGTTGCGGGGCCAGATCGAGCGCCGCAGCGTACTGGTCCTCGGCCTGCTGGAGTTGGGAGGCGGCCTCGAAGACCAGGCCAAGGTTGTTCCGGGGTTCGACGTGGTGCGGCATCAATCGAATCGCGTACTGGAATTCCCAGGCGGCGAGGTAGAGTTGACGCTTGGCGAAATAGACCCGGCCGAGGTTGTTGTGGGCCGGCCCGAACATCACGTCTGCGGCCAGAGCCTGCTTGAGCAACGCCTCGGCCTGGTCCCACTGCTCTTGCTTGATGTGCTCGATGGCTTGCTCGTTGAGACGCTGGACGCGGGCCGTGACCTGGGCGGACCGCAGCGTGACTGTCTCGTAGTTCTGGGTGGTTCGATAGTCCAAACGCGGGCCGCTCCCACAGCCCGAGACTGCAATGGCGATGAGCGGGAGTACGAAGGCGAAGCGGTACGAAAAAGTCATGGCGGAAGCACTCCCTCAGAAGGACGGGCTGGGCGTGTCCGACCCGGCATGGTCCGGGGCTGTGGATCCATCCGACTCACGCCCGGCGGCATAATAAAGCTGAGTCAACGCGATCTCGGCGTCCCATCGTTCGGACCTGGATTCCGGTTGGGTGGACTCCGCCGCTAGGCGAAGGCTGTCGACGTTCAACCCCCCAGCCGTGTCTGTAAGCGTGACCAGGAACGCCCCGAGTTCGGGGAGCGGGACGCCACGAAGTAACACACGGGTCCGGGTGCGACGGAAGTCGGTGCCCTCGACGGGCGTCGAAGACTCGGGCCAGATGCGCACGATCTGACCGGTGTCGAAGCCCGCTTGCTCCGCGGCCGATTCCACCAGCACCGCTAGGTCGGAGCTAGCGATCGTTTCGTCGTTGATGACTACGGGTTGTTCTCTCGCCGCCACGATGGTTTGGGCGAGTTGCTCGGCCCGGCCAAGTTCTTCGGCGGCAACCTGTACATCTCGACCGGACTCCCGAGCCGACAGCCCGGTCAATCCCGCGACGACAACGAGGGCCAGAAAACTACACGCCACGGCGACCACCGTCTGAGATTGACCGCGTGTCGGAGTCCTCATGGCGTCACCCCGACGTTCTGCACTTGACGAACTCGTGAAGTCTCTGCGGTTTCGTTCGTCTCGCCGTTAACCTGTGCGGCAGTGGCCGTGATCGTGAAAAGCACGCCACGGTCTGCCCTTCGCTCGGTCCGCGCTGGGCTGACTACGTAGTGGTCCAGTTGCCGGAGGCTCTGGGCGATCTGCTGCGCCCCGCGTGGCTCCGCGCCTGGCCCGCGAGGTAGAGCGACTTGCCGTCGATTCGCAGATCGTCGATCTGTAGCCGTGTGTCTGCGGGCAGCACAGCGACGATCCCGGACAGATTGCTCAGAACATCCGCAGCTGGCTCGAATCTGGTTTGCTTGTCTCCCCGCGTGGCTTGAACACGTCTGGCTTCGCTCTCCAGTCGGCTGAGCACCGAGGGTGGCAAACGTTGGTCGGGGAAGGTGTCAGTAAAAATCTGCCGGAGTGAATTTTGATGCTGGGTGATCGACGTGTTGTGAGCCGAGAGCGTCAGCAGGTTGATGCCGATGATGACCGACAACAGAAGAGCGGTCGCCACTGTGGTAGCCGCGAGCGGGAACCGCAACCGGTCGTACAGGCCGCGTGGCGTGAGCGCACTGCTGGCCAGGTTGACCGCCAGCGACTGCTTGCCGTCAAGGACGCCAACAGACTGCTGGCCGACCACTTCGATACGTCGCTCGGGGGCCAGGTCGTGCAGCGTGATCTCGGCACGGTCCTCGCCTTCGAGCCGAAGGTGAGCGTCAAGACGCGCGTCGCAGGCGAAATGCTGCCACTCACGAACTTGCCCTGACTGGATTTGGAACAGGTCTGAGCTTGTTCCCGATTGCAGCAGGACGTGATGCGGATCTTGGCCCATTACGTCTAGGAGGCCGGACAGTAACAACAGTGGCTCGGGCGTGATCCCGACGACCTTTAACCCGGCCTGCTCGACCTCTCGCAACACCGGCTCAATAGCCTCCGCATCAACGCCCACCAAGAGCTTTCGGTGTCCTCCGTGTTCGTCGGCCTTGCTCCCTGCCCTCAAACCCTCCAGGCCCGGACTTCTTGCTCCGAGAAACTCTGCCACCACCAACTGTTCAGCGTCGAGAGGTAACTGCTCCTCGAATCGATACACCATCGCCTGCTGCCGGTTGCGTCTGGGCAGGCCGTCAGTCGTGATGGCCGCCGCGAAGCAGCGAGAAGCCGGCAGCAAAAGCAAGACTTCTCGCCCCCGGAAGTTCTGCCAGTCTTGCTTGCGGGGACGCTTGTGTCTGGCGTCCGTGGGTGGACCGACCCAAGCGTCGAGCAACCGCGATAGCAATATTGCAGTCGGTTTTTCTCGGCCGGCATCTGACGCGTTGAGTTCGTCGCAGCGAAACGAAGACCCGCCGTCCTGGTCGAATTCCTCGAACCACACTCGCCACCGGGTCAAAGACACCGGCATCAAGGCGACAATCTGCCTTAAGTCGCGTACCTGCGATGGCCCAATGGGCAATTCGTCAGGCAAAACGTGCGGAGTATCAGATAGTGAAGCCGTCACGTACCTTCCACCGTCAGCGTCACGTCGCTGCCCTGATGATGAATAACAATCGCATTATCGTTGATAGAGACGATGCGGCTGCCGTCGATGTCATCACCGACGCCGACGAAACGCGTCTCTCCACTGGCAAGAGCCACTATGGCCTGCGCCCGCTCGGCTTCTAAGGCGGTGCCAAGCAACCGAACGCGAAGACGAGGAGGCGGGGGGGGCGCAACCGTCACAGGCGGTGGTGGGTCGAAAAGTGGACGCTGCAAGGGCCGACCTAGCGACTCAGTAAGTTCATTCTTCAAAGAGTGCCCGTCCTCACCAACAAATCGATCTACTGTTATGTTGGCTTGCGAGTCGTGCGGGGAAGACACAGATCCTTGAGAACCAGCCGCTGCTTGGATCTTCAGGTCTTGCCAGGCCCGAGCGATCACCCAGCCCGACACCACCACCAGCAACGCGGTGGTCATCCAGAGGGCCCGCCGGATGGTTTGCAGCCTCTTCAAGATCACCATGCTAACCGCCGGAGGCGAGGGGGGGAAGCCGAATCATCGCGAACGCAGGGTAAATGCATGTAGCTCATGCGGGGAGTCCTGCGGTGAGGCATTGGAGCAGGTAGTCGTCGTTGACGACGGCGGCGAGTCGTCGCCTGGGGATGCTGGTGCGGCGGGCGGCGGCGGGGGTGCGTGCGGGGGGATCGACTTGTTTGAGCAGGCCCAGGGTGAGGCGTTTGACCAGGGCGAGGTTCTCGGGGCCGTGGTCTTTGCGGACGCGGGAGTGGTCGTCACCGAAGCTGACGTCCAGGCACCAGTGCAGGTGGTTCTCGATCGACCAGTGCCCCCGCACCAGTTCGCCCAGCCGCTGGGCTCCGACCCGCCAGGGGTCGAGGCTGGTGAGGTAGTAGCGACGTTGGACGCTCTGCTGACCGGTCGCGAAGTTGAGACGTTTGCCTTCGACGCAGACGATGCCTTTGAGGTCCACCCAGTCGGGGTGACGTTGGCGTAGCCAGTTGATCTGCTCGGTGGCCCAGACGGTGCGCTGGTCGAGTCGGCCGTGGTCGTTGTCGGGCTCGGCGGTGTGGGTGAGCAGCTGCGCGTCGGCTTGTTCGATGGCGTCGTCGAAGAACAGCTTGATGTCCTCGTGCAGCGTCTTGTGGTTGTCCTTCACCGCCAGCAGGTAGTCGGCGTCGGCCTCGCGGACCGCCTCGGCGGTGTCCTTCTGGCAATGCATCGCATCCATGCTCACCACCGCGCCGCTCAGGTCCAGCAATTCGAGCAACGCGGGCACCGCCGTGATCTCGTTGCTCTTCTGATCGACCGCGACTTGGCCCAGCAGCAGGCCGTTGGCCTGATCCCAGGCGTGCACCAGGTGCAGGGGGTGCTCGCGTCGAGGGCCTCCGGGGGTGTCGTCGAACGAGCGGCGCAGCGTCTTGCCGTCGATGGGAATCAGCCGGCCGTCGGTGGCGTCGGCGAGCTTCTGGGTCAGGGCGATGAGGTGCCGCTGCAGCGGCTGGGGCTTGAGGCGGCGAAAGAGTCGCTCGAAGGTGGTCGCATGCGGCCGGCGGTCGTCGGGCAGACCGAGCACCTCACGCAGCCAATCCAGACGGTGACCCACCCAGTCGGCCACCTGGTCGTAATCGTCGGCCCCCGCCAGGCCGGCCATGAGCATCAACGTCAGCAACTGCGGCAGGCTGTAGACCACATTGTGGCGACGGGGATCGGGCACCGCCTCAAGATAGCGCAGCAGACCACCGAAGGTCGGACGTCCATGTCACAGCTCCCGTACAAGGGGTTGAAATTGCTTCGCGGGGCCACACGGTCAGGTCACGGCTTAATTATTCGCACGCTGACCGGGCGGGCGGTCAATGTCTTCACCCTGCCGCTGGTTAAGGGGACGGCGTTGGGCCGAGCAGCCAGCGCGGATGCCTAATCGCTTGCACTCATCAGCGGAAAGCTCGTCGTGTTCGGCAACGAACTGATGCGTCAGGCATCGACTTCATGGGAATCTCGCTGAACTACGCGGGCTGAAGCCGCCTTTGGCAGTGGGCCACCGATCACGACGAGTGGTGCGTGGTGTCCCACGTTGCTTTGCCGATCTCGACGCTGTGGCCCTTGCCCAAGTCCTTGCTGTGTTCGACTTCCATGAAGTCCCCCTAACGAAAAAGGCTCAGTTGCCGGCCGCCCGCGGGAGGGGGCGTACAACCGACAACTCAATTATCCATCGCGGGCGTCGCCGGTCAACTGCAGCCGGTGGTTAGGTGCCCCGCACTGGGTGGTAGGTCATCTTTCGAGGCCGCGAACGGTGGTGTCACATAAACGTAACAGATGGTCAGCGTCACGATTTTCACAGGCCGGGTTGGAAGTGCAATCGCGGAGGCCACGGAGCACCAATAGCATCGTGCAGCTCGTGTCCGGCTTGGCCAACTGCCTCATGTCACGTTCAGTAACCGACGCTATGTTGCAAGGTGGTTGTATCAAGTCGTAAGGGACCGATGAAGAGAAGTGCGACGAATATAGGAAGCGACCGCGAAAGCTGATGAGGATCGCACCAGCCCCTAGCGATGACGCTTTTAATCGATCCGGCGTGCGGCGAATTGGTGACCAACCGACCAAAGGTGATCTCGGCAATGGACGTCCAAGTGGATTACGATTGCCGAGCGGTTCGATGGCAAGGCCCCTAACGTTAATTCGGCTCAGTTGCCGGCCGCCCGCGGGAGAGGGGTGAACCGACATTCTAGAACATCGCGGGCGTCGCCGGTCAACTGCAGCCGCTGGTTAGGCGACCCGGTTTCGAGGAAATCGACGATCAGATCCCATCTCTCTCGGTAGCTTTGAAGTCGGGAATCTTGTTGAAGAAAGACTTTTCGCCATCCCTTGTCGCGGCGAGCAGCTTCGACCACGTCAACAGGGAAGACGAAGTATTCGGGCGGAAGCACCTTGCCGGTGCCCGCTTTGTTGCCGCGGTTAAGTCGAACGACGGCTACGAAGTTGCAGGCGAAGTTCGAGATCAGGAAACCGGGTGCGCCGGAACGCCAGCGGCTTTTCACCTGTATCCGCGCTGACGTGTTGTTTTCCGGATGCGTGGCAACGAGGTCGTAGCCGGGCATATTGGTGTAGGTCTTGTAGGGTACGCGATGCGATTGATGAGAAGCTGACCCAGACCAGAAACTCGGCACCCTCGGATTCGAGCTTCGTGTCCTGCCTGGGCATGGTCGCCTAACGAAAAAGGCTCAGTTGCCGGCCGCCCGCGGAGGGGCAGGTTCTAACCGACAACACAATTATCCATCGCGGGCGTCGCCGGTCAACTGCAGCCGGTGGTTAGGGGGGCAGACTGGGGGTGGTAGGGAGTGGGATTTGGAGCTGCTGAACGGTGGTGTCAACTAGTCGTCGTAGTCCGCACGATTTTCATAGGTGGGGGTTGGGTAGTGCCCGCGGAGTTCAACGAAGGTTGGTCAGGGCACGTGCTGCTCGTGTCCGGCCTCCAATCGCTCGATTGTCGTCAACAATATCGGCAGTTGCGCGGGCCATACCAAGCGTTGTAACTGAACCGATGTAGAGACGCGGCGATATAGGCGACTCCGAAACTCATGAGGATCGCACCAACACCCCAGCGATGATCGAGCCGGATCTTGGCGCACACAATCGCTTATCAACCAACCAACAGGGACGGCAATGACGAACAACAGATGACGATTGCGAGCGGTTCGACGAAGCCCCCTAACGTAAAAGGCTCAGTTGCTCTGCCTGTGGAAAGCAGGCTCCAAACCGACAACAACATTCTACTCGCGGTGGCTGCCGGTCAACTGCAGCCGCTGGTTAGGGGGCTGGACGAGCGCCGTGCCGCAACGATCAACCAACCAGTTACGGCCGGTGCCGCGATCAATAAAAAGGTAACTCAGGCTTGCCATCCAGCAGTCGTTCAAGAGACGATGGGAAGCCCAGCCGCTGTTGGTGTTGCGACAGAGCAAACAGCATTTCCCCGCTGTAAAGCGTGATCAAACCGAGTGGTGGGAGCAAGCCAGGCAGGGTTCACGGTTGAGTACGCGGCGACGAAGCAAAGCGGTAAAACGATTAGTGTTGCGGGCGGCCAATCGAAGCCGGAAAGTGATCGGCCGACCAGTACGTGAAGCACTGGGAGAAGGATAAAGCCAGCGATGAAGATGACGGCTCGACCGACCAATTGACGAAGCCCCCTACGAATTCGGCTCAGTTGCCGGCCGCCCGCGATGGGTGACCTTCGAGTTGCAGTCTACCATGGATGCGGGCGTCGCCGGTCAACTGCAGCCGTTGGTTAGGGGGCCGACGTTGGGGAAGTCGGGAGGGGTTGAACCGGAGCAGCGGAATACGCAGAGACACCCCAAGGGGCATCGTTCTGCCTCCGCGAACTCGTGCCTCTGCGGTTCCTTCACTATCTGACCACCCGGTCCCCCGAACGTAAATCGGCTCGAGTCGCCGGCTGCCTGCGGGAGCAGGCGTTACACCGGCAACCCCACTCTACTCGTGGGCGTCGCCGGTCAACTGCAGCCGGTGGTTAGACGACATCGAGCGGTGATAAATGCGAATTGCTCGTCGTCGAGCATATGCGAGGGGCGACACCGGGAAGCAGGCTTAGCAGGTCAAAACGGATCGTCTCATATTGTGTCAAGTTGAACCCAACGCCGGGTCTAAGCCGAAACCTCCGGGATTCGAATCGGGTACGGACACGAATCCAGACGATAAGTGAGGGGGATTATTCCACCGCGGAAAAGGGTGCATCCGCGCATGCCGGCGATAGGTATGGGAATCCAAAGGGGTATCGCAATGAGAAAGCCAAAAGCCTGCGCCGCGTGCCGAAGCACGCAAACGCTTGTCCGCGTCGTCGGGGCAGAAGAATCGCCAGAGGGCTGAGGCCATGTCGTCTAACGTAAATCGGCTCAGTTGCCGGCCGCCCGCGGGAGCAGGCGTTCAACCGACCTCAACATTCTACTCGCGGGCGTCGCCGGTCAACTGCAGCCGGTGGTTAGGTGCTGGGTCGACGGGGCAAGAACGTCTGCGACCGGTCGTTCCATACGTCTTCGTGGTCATCGGAGGCCGCATGGACGTGGCCCCGATTGCGGCGTAAGCACAGGCCCAAGAGGAGCCATACGAAAGCGTTCCTGTTCGCCCGCTTTGCCTGCCGATAGAGCCAGATGGCTACTGCAAACGAGACCACGCCACTCAGAATACCTCGCAGTGTGACCATCAGATGCATCTGTGTCGACATGGCTGCGAATTGTTCGTGGTCGTACAGGCTTGAGAAGAGATAGCCAATCCCGTAATGCGACACGTAAGAAAGAACGTAGAGTCCGGAGAGGATCAGAGCCAACAGGACGCAAGCGTCGAGACTTCAAAGGCACCTAACGTAAAAGGCTCAGTTGCCGGCCGCCCGGAGAGCAGGCTCCAAACCGACAACATATTCTACTCGCGGGCGTCGCCGGTCAACTGCAGCCGGTGGTTAGGGGCCGAGCTACTCAAGAAAGAGAATCATTCCAGAAATTGTCGAATTGTTCGTGTTGTCGCCGCTCTTCTTGATGATGCTCATTGTCAGCTTGAGTGAACATTACGGCTCCAAAGATGACTAATGCCAGTGTCAACAAGCCGAAGAAACGAAGTGCGATGTTCGAGAGAATCGGGCTTTGGGGATCAATATTGAGCCCCCAAACGCCTTTCCATCCAATGTAGATAGCGCGAGCGGCCGACGGAAAACCAAGCAACATCAAAGCTTGGATCCCACCAACAACGATCCACAGAATCAGGAAAGGATCCATCCCTTCACTCGGCATGTTGCCCCTAACGTAATCGGCTCAGTTGCCGGCCGCCGTGGGAGTGGGCGTACAAACTGATCCCGCACCATTCTACTCGCGGGCGTCGCCGGTCAACTGCAGCCGCTGGTTAGGCGACTCTCAAGGTGTCTTTATTGTTTCCGAAGCGAGCGCCGTTGGATCATTCGCGTTCACGGAAGTAGGTCTGCTTATTTACGCCGTCAAAAGCGGCCTGACTTCAGGCAGCACTTCTTAAAAACGCCTCCCGGAACCGCAGGGGGGGCACGGATCGTTGCGGCCGAGCTTCTCGACGAGTCTCCTTATTGCCGTGCAGAATTGGACACCGCGTTTGACGCGGGTCTCGGACGGGTAGCCCTTGCGGCGTTTACTGGTCGGCTCGAAAGGAGAAGTGGTCGTCAAATTGGTTGGGCTTGATATTTGGACCGGGCACCTCCAAGGGTTGCGGGCGAGTCGCCTAACGTAAAGAGGCTCAGTTGCCGGCCGCCCGCGGAGCAGACTTCAAACCGACAACACCATCATAACGCGGGCGTCGCCGGTCAACTGCAGCCGGCGAGGGGCACTCCGCAAGCGGCGCAGAACAAAGAAGAGCCCAAGGCAACCGATTGTGAATGTACTCATTGTCCAGATAGCCTTGTCACTTTTCGTCTACTGGTTGACCGAACATCCATATTGATGAGACCAAAGTCGATCCAGAACGAGGCGACACCGAGCAGGAAAAAGATTGGGCCAAGGATCGCGAATGCCCTATAGGTTGATCCAAGAGGATCTTCCACAGGAAAGGGTGTTGAGCCTGAACCATGCTTGGGTTGTTCGTTTGAATTGCCACTTGCCCCCTAACGTAAATCGGCTCAGTTGCCGGCCGCCCGCGGGAGCAGGCGTCCAACCGACAACACAATTATCCATCGCGGGCGTCGCCGGTCAACTGCAGCCGCTGGTTAGCGAGCCCGACTGCTGACGAACGCTCGACATCTTGCTGTTGCTCAAACTCCGATCGGATGCTCGCGAGAGCCTTGTATGGCCTTTCCAGATCAGCTGCAAGCGAGGGCCGCAACCACGAGCCGTGGATCCGATGGACAAGACAGAAACGGCCGCGGCACGTCGCCGCTTGAACCGAGAGGCGATTGCGAGCGGCAAGCTTCGAGCATGCCAAGTAGAGAAGCTCACCAGATAATCGAGTGCGATGAAGTTCGGACTAATCCACGGCTTGGCTTCGCCTAACGTAAAACGGCTCAGTTGCCGGCCGCCCGCGGGGGGTGGCGTCTGAGTCGGGACTACAACATTGCGGGCGTCGCCGGTCAACTGCAGCCGCTGGTTAGCCCTCGGCGCAGCCCGCTTGCCACCACTGCGGCAAGTCGGGGTTCAGGCTTTGCCACCCTATACCATGATTTACGACGGACGCCGCATCATCGATACAACGCCGCGATAACAGTTACGACCAGAGAGCAATCCGAACACGAGTGGCCAGGCGATAATCGTTGCAGTGGCGAGTACAGCGAGAACGGCGAAGATCGCGGCCCAGATTGACGTCGAGGGGCCGTGGACATGCCGAAGGATGTTGCAGGAACAGAAAGGAGTGGGAGAACAACAAACGCGATGGCCGCACCGATCCAGAAGCTCAATCACGCCGAAGCTCCAATTGCTGCCGCGGCACCGATGACGAGAACGATTGCGTCCAGCGTTGAGAAGCGGAACCCAGGATTGAAAGCCGGGATCATCCATGACTCTAGGGGGCTAACGTAAAAGGCTCAGTTGCCGGCCGCCCGCGGGAGGGGGCGTAACACCGACAACTCAATTATCCATCGCGGGCGTCGCCGGTCAACTGCAGCCGGTGGTTAGGTGCCCCGACA